>SKSD01000079.1 GCA_007118145.1 Halobacteriales archaeon | reverse complement strand
GTTTTTTGACGGCCGCTTTGAGGACCAGCTCCCGTGAGTGACGGTGCCATGCTCGGGCATCCATCTGGTCGTCGTAGCGAACTTGAGAAAGGTATCGGTGCACTTGGCAACGGGGTCACGGTCGTACACGACGTTTGCTGGCCAAACACCAGGCGATCGAAATCAACGACATAGACCGAATCGGTGAGAGTCAGCACTATGCCCCGCTGAGCAACATCACCTGCAAAGCGATCAAGACCACTTTGTCGGTCGATTGCTAGATAGCTCCAATTCAATTTTCGTATACTGTTCGACGAGAACATCGAGCGATTAGCGGGCAAATTGACAACCCCTGACGAGCCACCTCGACAAATTGAACACCCTTACCGCCGGCAGGGGCTTGTTTGCACCTGGAAAGAAATATCACAGTTCTCAGAAATGATTATCATGGTTTATCATGATGTATACGGTATCAAACTCCTGATTCACAATACTTAGAATTAACACGAGGGGGGTGGTGGAGATAGGCATGGTCTCGGGTGATGAGCTTGAGATTTTCCGTCATCAACTCCAGGGCATCGTCGAGGAGATGGGGGTGACGCTCGAACGAACAGCGTTCTCGACAAACATCAAGATACGACAGAACTACTCCTGTGCCCTGTTCGATGCAGATGCCAATCACATCGCCCAGCATACGGCTGCACCGATTCAGATGGCAGCGCTGAAACACGCAGTCCCGGGTCTGGTCGAGGAACGCATCGACGATATGTCACCTGGAGATGGGTATCTGATCAACGACCCATCTAAGGGTGGTGCTGTGCATCTCCCTGACCTCATACTGATCTCACCGATGTTCAGCGATGAGGACGAACTCATAGGTTTCGTGGGTAACAATGCTCATCACGTCGATATCGGTGGCGAGACACCCGGTGGCATCCCGATCGATAGCACCAGCCTCTACGGCGAGGGTCTCATCCTCCCAGGTGTCCGACTGGTTCGCGACTGGGAGCTCGATGAAGAGATGCTCCGTCTGCTGACGAGGAACGTGCGAGGGGCCAGGATGCGCGTCGGTGACTATCAGGCTCAACTCGGTGCGAATCAGATCGGCTCGAGGCGGTTCAACGACCTGTATGAGCGGTATGACAGCGACACGTTGTCAGACTACATTGATGAGTTATGCAGTTACACCGAGACACGGGTCCGTTCCGAACTTCGACAGATCCCCGATGGGACCTATCAGGCAATGGACTACCTGGATGGTGATGGTATCAAGAACGAGCCCCTGCGAATAGCGCTAACGGTGCAGATCGATGCCGATGAGGTAGTCTTCGATTTCACCGGGACCGCCGACCAGAACCGAGGACCGACGAACGCGGATCCATCCTCTGTCTTCGGTGCGGTGATCATCGCCATCCGGAGCCTCTTTGAGGACGATATCCCGCTCAACGATGGCTTCTATCGACCGTTCGAACTCATCACGCCAGCAGGTTCGATGGTGAACCCAGGACATAACGCACCGATCGCCGGGACCGGGGAGATCGTCCAGCGGGTCGCAGATCTCGTGCTCAAAAGTCTCGCTGAGGCCATCCCAGACCAGGTCATCGCCGCAACCAAAGGGACCAGCATCAACGTGGCGTATGGTGGGATCGACCCACGAGACGGTGAGGAGTACGTGTACTTCGAGACGTTCGCAGGGGGCTACGGTGGCCGGCCGACGAAAGATGGCATGGACGCCGTACAACCCCACCTGCAAAACACGGCCAACAGCCCGGTTGAGGAGATCGAACGCGAGGTGCCGATGTACATTCGACGGTACGAACTCCGGGAGGATTCGGAGGGGGCTGGACGGTACCGAGGAGGACTCGGTATCAGACGCGACATGGAGTTTTATGACGATGAGGCTTGCTTCACCATCCTTTCTGACCGAGCCAGATTTGCACCGTGGGGCTTGTTCGGTGGGCACAGTGGTGCACTTGCCAGATACCGTATCGACCCGGACACCGCTGATGAGTACACAGTCAACTCGAAATCGACCACGCAGCTCGAACAAGGCCAGGTGGCGAGTATCATGACACCTGGCGGAGGTGGCTATGGTGATCCACTCGATCGCGACCCAACACTGGTCAGGCAGGATGTGCTAAACGAGAAGGTCTCACTGGAAAAGGCCCGTGATGTATATGGTGTCGTACTCGATGCAGATACACTGTCGATCGACCACCAGGCAACAGCACGAAGACGGCAGGAGATCGCGACGATTCTCCCTGAGGATCCGCGTTCTGATGAGAAGCCACGGTTGGCAGATGGCGGTGAGCGGTGATGGCAGCCCGGATTGGTGTCGATATCGGGGGGACGTTTACGGATATCGTCGTGTATGATTCGCACTCGAGGGTGAGTTATTCAACGAAAACCCCGTCAACCCCGGATGGATTGGAACAAGGTGTGATCAACGCGGTCGAGATACTCCTCGATGAGGGATCGATCGATGGTGATGCCGTATCGTTTTTCAGCCACGGGACGACGGTGGGGACCAACGCAGTCCTCGCTAACGAGCTCCCCCCGGTTGGGCTGATCACGAATGAAGGATTTCGAGATATCATCGAGATCGGTGATCAGACGAGACCCGAGTTGTTCAACCTGTTCACCGACAAACCCCCCGACGTCGTGCCTCGGCATCTACGTAAGGAGGTTCCTGGTCGGCTCGACTACGCAGGCACGGAGGTACAACCGATCGATGAGGAGCGAGCACGCGCCGCGATTGGCGACCTCGTCGACGCAGGTGTGGAATCGATCGTCGTCTCGATGTTATACTCCTATCTCAATGACGCCCACGAGCGTGTGGTTGGTGGCATTATCGCTGATGAGTTCGAGGGGGTGACCTACACGCTCTCTTCAGAGGTGTATCCCGAAATTCGTGAATATGAACGGACTATCACGACGGTGTTGAACGAGGCGGTCAAGGTCCGCATCCGCGATTACATCAAGGACTTGGAACGTGAACTTGAGGACCTCGGCATCGATGTCCCGCTCAATATCATGCACGTTGGTGGTGGGGTGTTGCGCGCTGATCAGGCGATTCGTGATGCCATACGGACAGTCCTGTCCGGGCCAGCTGCAGGGGCGGTAGCCACCAAGCACACCAGTCAGACCGAGGGTTTCGCTAACGCCATCGGGATGGATATGGGTGGTACCAGCACCGATGTGAACATTATCTCAGGTGGTGAGGTACTGCGGACAATTGAGGGTGAGATCAATAATCTTCCACTCATGACACCGATGATTGATCTGAATATGGTCGGTGCTGGAGCAGGGAGTATCACCTGGGTTGATGACGGCGGGGCACTTCGCATCGGCCCTGAAAGTGCTGGTGCGGATCCTGGTCCGATCTGCTACGATCGCGGTGGTACACGTCCAACCCTCACCGATGCGATGCTTCTCCTCGGGCGAATCAACCCAGATAACTTCCTTGGTGGTGATATCGAACTTGTTGTCGACCCGACACGAGAGCGCTTTGAGGAACAGATTGCGAACCCGATGAATCAATCGGTAGAGGCAGCTGCACAGAGCGTGGTGAACGTCTGGAATGCACGTCTGACACGACAGATACGCCGGGTGACGGTCGAACGTGGTGAGGACCCCTCAGCGTACGTGCTCGTTGCGTTCGGCGGTGCTGGTCCGTTACACGCGGTGCAGCTGGCGACCACGATGGATATGGAGGGTGTGCTGATCCCGATCCGTCCAGGGGTGTTCTCCGCACGTGGGTTACTGGTGTCCGATATCCGTGTCGATGAGTCACATTCGTATCGAAAATCGACCCTCGACTATGCGACACTCAATGGTCAGTTCGACGAGCTCGTCGACCTCGTGTTGATGCGATTTAAGGAACAGCACATAGCACCTGATTCCGTCATCATCGATCGTGCCCTCGATATGCGTTACAAGGGTCAGTCCTATGAGTTGACGGTGTCTGTCCCAGGCGGCCGTCACGCGACGATCGATTCGAACGATATGGACACCATCGAGCACCGGTTTCACGACCTCCATAGACAGACGTACGGTCATGCACGGCCCGATGAAGAGACGGAACTCATCACCGTCCGGGCATCAGGGATCGTACCCTCTCCGGAGTTTTCAGAGGGTCGCCAATCCGAGGAGGATGTGGCTGAACCCTCCATCCGTGAGGTCTACTTCCCTGAGACCGGCTTCATACCGACTGATATCTTCAACCGATATGCACTCTCGACCGGTGCATCAGTCGAGGGTCCAGCCATCATCGAGGAGAGTAGTTCAATGACCGTCATCCCACCGGGGGCAACCTGTGTGGTGACTGCGAAAGGCAATCTACTGATATCCTGATCTGGGTTCGGTATGGGAGAACTCTCACCGATGGTTGAGTCGCGACTTCCATGGGAGGCAGTGATAGCTGTTTATTATCATATGGCGATGAGAGCGCATATGCGAGCATGGATTCGCGAGCACGTGCTCATCACGTCGCTCGTGTTGACGGTCATCTCACTAGCGCTCGTTTTTGGTGCCACCCTCGACATCTTACCAGCAGAGATGCTTCCGGTCGCTCCGGATTGGGTATTCGACGGCATCCCCCATGCAAATGCGGGTATCGCTGTCATCGCACTCGTGACGATGGGCTTGGGGTATCGATCGATTCGAGAAAAGCATATCCAATGCCATCGACGGTTCATGCTCATTGCACTGGTGATGTTCGCCTTATTCCTCGCCCTCTATCTATACAATGTGGCCGTCACCGGAACACATCCGTTTCCCGGACCTGACGTGATCTACTACTACGTGTACCTTCCCATCTTGGTCATCCATATGGTGCTCGCGATCATCTGTATCCCACTCCTGTACTACGTGGTACTGTTGGCTGCGACGCACCCGATTTCGGCAATCCCAGCGACGAATCATGCCCGGGTTGCCCGCCCCGCATTGTTGTTATGGGCGATCTCGTTTGCCCTCGGACTGGTCGTCTACCTGCAGCTCTATATCCTCTACTAACCCCTACAAAGATATCCGCAAACGCTGGTTACGGAGTCCGAGCTACTCGGCTTGAGATATGTCGATCGGTCTCCTCACCCTCGATATCATAGGGATATTTGCCGGTCACACAGGCCATGCAGAGGTCATCGAACGTGACCTCGAGTGTCTCGGCGATTGCC
This sequence comes from Halobacteriales archaeon, assembly GCA_007118145.1. Classification (GTDB taxonomy): domain Archaea; phylum Halobacteriota; class Halobacteria; order Halobacteriales; family SKSH01; genus SKSH01. The sequence continues at coordinate 26,989 of SKSD01000079.1, read as the reverse complement.
TCACGTGAGAGGTACGCGAGTGAGTCCGCATCGATCGCAGTCTCTATCTCGCCGAGCGAGCGGTCGTGTGCGATGAGTTCCTCCCGAGTCGCCATGTCGATACCCATGTAACACGGTGCTCGGATCGGTGGCGAGCCGATACGAAGATGTACCTCCCTCGCACCTGCCGCCCGGAGAAGTTTCACGAGCTGTTTCGAGGTCGTCCCTCTGACGATACTGTCGTCGATGAGCGTGACGGTCTTACCCTCGATGGTACTCCGAATCGGGTTCAACTTCGCCCGGACGGCGCGCTCGCGCTCGTCCTGCGTTGGCATGATGAAGGTACGCCCCACATATCGGTTCTTCATCAACCCCTCGGCGAACTCCACACCGGTGGAGGCTTCCGCATAGCCGCTGGCGAATGCACGGCCACTATCGGGTACTGGGATGACGACATCGGTCTCGATGCCCGATTCCTGCCAGAGTTGTCGGCCGAGTTCACGTCGTATCTCATAGACAAGGTGCCCCTCCATCGTGCTGTCGGGTCTGGCAAAGTACACGTACTCGAAGAAACAGTGCGCAGGGTGGTCGACCTCGACGATCTGATCACTCGTATAGCCCGACCCATCCCTGGCCAGTCGGACGAGCTCGCCCGGACGGACATCACGTACGAGTTCACCACCAAGTGTGTCGATCGCACTGCTCTCACTCGCCAGGATGTATCCATCGTCGACCTTCCCGATACATAGCGGTCGATTTCCGAGGGGATCTCGGACGCCCATGACCTCATCGTCGTACATAATCGTCAGTGAATACGACCCATGCACCCGATCCATCAGCTGACGTACCGCCTCGACCACATCGTGTTCGAGGAGTTGGTGGGCGAGTTCGTGTGCGATCACCTCTGAGTCACCCGTCGAGGTGAAGGTGTGACCGGCATCGGCCAGCGCGTCCCGACACTCAGCCGTGTTCACCAGATTACCGTTGTGACTGAGACCGAGGGCGCCACCCTTGAATGAGATGGAGAACGGCTGTGCACACGATCGCTCGAGCGATCCCTGCGTCGGGTACCGAACGTGGCCGATACCGGCACGCCCCTGGAGCGACTCGAGGTCACGTTCATCGAATGCATCGCCGACGAGGCCGACCTCGACATGCTGGTGTTGCTGAAAGCCATCATGTGTGACAATCCCAGCAGCCTCCTGGCCGCGGTGCTGTAGGGCATAGAGGGCGTCGTATAACGATCGCGCAACCGGTGTATCGGCATGTGCGATGCCGACAACACCGCACTTCTCTTGCATGCTATTCGTCGGCCTTCGATTGCCAGGCATACTCACGCCGCTTGGCTGTCTTACCGAAGCCACACGACGCGCAGAACTTGTCCTTGATATGATAGGATTTCTTGCCGCATCGGCGGCATTTGACGTGGATCTGCTTGTTTTTCTTACCCTGGCTTGGGGTACCTTTCGCCGTCATTAGCGTGTGAAACACGAGGGTATGACTGCGTATAATGGTTGTGTCTCGATGCGATGGTGTGCCCACCTCGAGGTTGTCATCGATTGGTAACGGTGAGGGAAACTAAGGCACTCGTCGACGTAACCAGACCCATGGCAGAGAAGTCATTCACCCTGTTCGAACCGCACTTTCATGGCGATTTCTCCATCGGACCGACGACGATTGAGGAGTCAACCGCCCATGGTGACAACGATAACGCAGGTGGGGTCGGCAGACTCATACTCTGGCTCTTCCTCGCCATCGCGGCGATCGGTGTCGCGATCGCCATCTCCCAGAAGGTCAACGAAACCTGAGGTCGAAGGGTTTTCACGCCTACCTCCCCAACTCAGGCAGGTGGGATTACTCGAAAGTATCGACGCGATTCGCCAGGCAGAGGGGGAGCACCTCGTCGACTGGCAAGCCGCTGCCCAGGCTGCGATGGCGAGCACGCCACGTGGCACACTCGATCTCGATGACACCGAGCGACATGCGTATCACGATGCCGTTGTCGAGGCAAAAGATGCCGTCGAGCGGGTCGTCGAAAGCGAGATCTACCTACCGCCACGGATCGAGATACTCGATCGCCATCACTGGATAGACCGTACGGCTATCTCGTTCGAACGCATCGTCGACCCGACGATGCCGGAGACGACGAGCCCTGATGTCGCTCGTTCGATCAACACCACGACAGCGTCGTTCACGCTGGCAGTGTTGGGACGACGGGTGGTCGGTCAGTACGAACCAGCGCTCTTTGGTACCCCTGAGGATAGGGCACTCTACGTGGTGCACCCGAACATCCTGACGATGGCCGACGAACTCGGTGTGCCGGTGGCGCCGTTTCGTCGATGGGTCATCCATCACGAGGTGAGTCATGCAGCTGAGTTCCACCTCGCACCGTGGTTGACCGATTACCTCGAGACCCGTATCGAACGAGCCATCGGAGAGATCTTCCACGGTCACCTCGACCGCGATGCGCTGCGTGAACTTACCCTCGCCATGACCGTCGTCGAGGGGTTCGCAGAGCTGTTGATGGACGAGGCGATCGATGAGGATGTCAGTCACCTACGAGACCGCCTCGAGGCACGCCGGGCAGGCCTCGGACCACTCACACAGCTGATCGACTGGTTCCTCGGTATCACCGCAAAGCGCAAACAGTACGAGTGGGGTCGAGCGTTCTTCCTCGAGGTAGCCCACGAGCGGGGTATCGAAGCGACCCTCGCCGTCTGGGAGCGACCGGAACACCTCCCATCATCATCTGAGCTCAACGATCCGACAGCGTGGATCGATCGTGTGGATCCGTGACCATACTCAGGTCTGTCGTATCTCGACCAACAGCCGATACACGTAAAGCGCAGTTGCCCCGCCAACCACGATACCGATAGCACCTATCATCGTCGCGTGCTCCCAGGTCGCACCTGCTGCGATAGCCATGACCAGTGCGGAGAGGGCCACCGCCACAGCGATGAACACCAGCATCCGATTGTATTGTTCCCAGACGGAGGGCAACCCGTGCGACTCTCGTGACACATCCGGGCACACGGCGGCCACCGGATTAATCGTCTCGGTCGTCTTCGAGTTCGATCGCCTCACGGTCGACATCGAGATCGTTCGGCCCCGGACGAATCGATAGGGGTGCGTAGAGTTCATCCTGCTCGAGCCTGACTGCACCACGATGTTCGAGGAACAACAGCGTGCGGAAACACACCGCTCTTGAAAGCTCCAGCGAGGAGAGTGAGGCGAAGGCGATGCTGTCATCGGTCTCGAACCCGGCCTTCAGGGCCTCGATCAGTGGATCGAGCGCACCCTCGAGGTCCTCCTTGTGTGGTGTCGATGCGACCGTCTGGATGGCGGCACCCGTCTGTTCACCAACGACCATCGACCGGTAATCGAGCGTCTGTGGCCCGCGATGGCCGTTTGCCGAGGTATCATACGTCCGTCGCTCCTTCCACCAACGCTCGTGTTCGGCCTGTCGTAACTCACGGATCAGATCGGCGAGTGTTGCTGGTGTCCCTCTGGCCCGTTTACGTGTGAGACGGCGATCCATCTCGCGCTCGAGTGTGGCGACGGGATCACCACGTGGGTCGTCGAACGCCTCGGGTGGCGGTAGGTCCTCAGCTTCCTCTGGTTCATCGAACCCGACGATCTCGTCGCTCTTCATCCGAAGCAGCACACTCGCGTAAAACAGCGTCCTCGCTGTCACGATCAGGTCGTCATCATCAATACGTTCGAGGAACGCGTCGGTGACGGCGATCAGGTCGATATCCCACGGGTCGATCTCACCCTCATCCGCGAGTTGGACGAGGAGCTCGATCGGTTGATCAAGCGGCCTGTCGCCGAGGAGGTTCCTGATGGACTCATCCCGAGGGATGGTCGCGTCAACCCCATCGTCGAAGACACTCACTCGATCAGTCATCTGCGGGCGCACCTCCGGCGAGTGTCACACCAGACACCTTGCTACTGCCGAGGTCTTCTGGCATCGAGACACCGATCACGTTGTCTGCTCGCTCGAGGAGATCGGCGTGATGTGAAATGACGATGAACTGACCGTCATCACGGTGCGATTCGAGCAGGTCACCGATACGGTCCAGATTGGCCGCATCGAGGAAGGCATCGATCTCATCGAGTGCGTAAAACGGTGCGGGCCGATACCGTTGGATGGCGAAGATCAGTGAGAGAGCGGTCAACGACTTCTCCCCACCTGAGAGCTGTTCGAGCGAGCCGACGAACTTGTCCTCAGGTTGGGCTCTGAGGATGAGTCCACCATCGAAGGGGTCGTCCTCGTTCTCGAGTTCAAGCGCTGCGGAGCCTCCTGAGAGTGTCCGGAAGATATCACGGTACTCCTCATCGATCGCGGTGAAGGCCTCCATGAACGCCTCACGCTTTTGCTCCTCGTACGACTCGATACGTTCGATGATGGCGGCGCGCTCTTCCTCGAGTTCGTTGATATCGGCTTCGAGTGATTTGATCTCGCCCTCGAGCCGGTCGTATTGTTCAATCGCCTTCTGATTGATCGGTTCCATCGCAGCCATCTCCGACTCGAGTTCGGTGATGCGGTCGGTGACCTCATCGAGCTCGGGGAGTTCGTCCTCGTCCTCGACCGGATCGACCGATTCGGATAACTCGGCGATTTCCCACTCGAGTCGTTCGAGTCTATCACGTAGCGGACCGAGCTTATGTTCAAGCTCGGTCATCTGCTTTCGATTGGCATTGACCGTCTCCCGAGCCTCTGCGAGATCCTCGCGCTTTTCCTCACGATCGGCACGTAACTCTGCGAGATCGGATTCGAGTGCATCGATCTCGCTTTGCCGTGCATCGATCTCATCCTCCAGGGCATCGATTTGCTCAGTGAGCGCTTCGATATCGTCCTCAAGGTCGGCGATTTCGTTCTGTGTGTTGGCAATCGTCGTCTTGTGCTCCTCGCTTCGGTCGTTCGCCGACCGCTCCTCGAGTGCGATATCGTTAAGGCGACCATCGAGTTCGTCGATATCCTCCTTCACCTGGTCGATCTCGTCACGGAGTTTCGAGCGCTGTTCGGTCAACTCGCCGAGTCTGGTGTTCGAAAGCGCTGTCTTGAGGTCATCGACGATGGCCTGGATGGCCTCGGTCGCCGCCGTCGCTGCAGCCAACTCGATCTGTATCGCCTCGATCTGGTCGGCTGTCTTCTCACGATCTTCTCGCAGTGAGTTGATCTGTTGATTCGTCGATTTGATCCGACCCTCGATCCGGTCGATCCCATCGGTCAGGTCAACTCGGTCACGTTCGAGGTCACGGATGGTATCCCGGAGGGTGCGATCGCGTTCGCGTAACTCCGCGAGTTTGTCCGTCACGCCCGAGCGTGTTTCTACTGCCTCGTCACGATCGTTCTCGAGTGCTTCGATCCGTCGGGCGAGACGTTCGAGCCTGCCACGCTTACCCCCAAACCGATAGGGTGTCTCACGTCCCGACCCCCCTCGCATCGCACCACTTCGTTCCACCACGTCACCATCCAGTGTCACCATACGGAACTCTCCCATCAGCTCCCTGGCAGTGTCCATGTCCTGGACGACAAGTGTAGACCCGAGTACGTACGAGAACACACCCGCGTATCGATCATCGTAGGTGACGAGTCGCCGGGCAAAATCGACCACCCCGGGGTGATCGGGCAGCTGTGGAAGGCCATGTTCGTCGAACTCGGTCAGGGGAAGGAACGTTGCACGGCCTGCGTTGCGGCGTTTCAGGTACTCGATGCAGTCCTTCCCGACCTGTGAATCATCGACGACGACGTTCGCCAGTCTACCTCCACCTGCGGCCTCACACGCCTCGGCATGTGCCTCGTTCTCGACATCACCGAGGCTCGCGATGGCACCGTGGACACCACTGATATCAGACCCGAGTACGCGTGCAACGGCGCTTGGGAACTGTCCCTTGCCCGATGACTGTTGCTGTCGCTGGAGGTCTCCGAGTCGTTGCTTGGCTGTAGAGATATCTGCCTCGAGCTCATCGATGGTCGATTGCAACTCGTCTGCCTCCCCCTCGAGCTGTTCGATATCATCGCTGATGGCCTCGCGCTCTTTGCGGGTGCGCATCATCTCGAGGTCGACCGCGTCACGCTCGTCGACACGATCGTCCCTGATATCCTCGAGTTCATCCAGTGAATTGGTGAGCTCCTCGAGCTCTCGATCGCGCCGACGTGCCTCGTCACTGAGACGGTCGAGTCGTCGTTGGAGAGCGTCTTTCGTATCGAGTGCCTCTGAACGAAGCGTTTCCTGCTTGGCGAGACGGTCGTTCAACGTGCGCTGTTCGGCGTCGAGGTTATCGATCGATGCCTGAACCGCTGCGAGGTCGTCTTGTAACTCGACGAGATCACCTGTCCGGTTCGCCTTGCGTACCTCTATCTCCCGACGCTGTTTTTCCAGGTCGTTCAACCGCTCTTGCGTGCGGTCAAGATTCAACTCGGCATCACGACGATCGGCATGCAGTGAGTCGATCCGCTCGCCTTTCTCCTCGATCCTCCCCTGGAGTTGGCCGATCGAACTGCGAAGCTCCTCGATCTCTCGCTGTAGCTCACGTTGCTCTTCGCCACCCTTTCGTTCGATCTCTTCGGTGAGATCCTCGATGTCCTCCTCGATACGTGTCGCTACCTCTTCGCTCTCAGCCAGCTCGATACGTGCCGCCTCGAGGTCGGATTCCAGTTGCTCGATCTCGTCTGTCACCTCATCTCGCTCGGCCTTGCGGTCGCTCAACTCAGCGATATCGCGGTACTGCTCGAACTGAGCCTTCTCGTCGGCCAGCTCCTGGTATGCGAGTGCCTCATCGCGCTCGCGTTCGAGTTGTTCGAGCGTCGATGACTTCTCCTCGACACGAAGTCTTACCTCTTCGATACGATCGCGGACGGTGTCGAGCTCACGCTGTGATTGTTCCTTCTTAGCATCGAACTCGGCGACACCAGCAATCTCGTCGATGATCAACCGACGTTGCATCGGTGTCCGATTGATGAGCTCCGTGATGTCGCCCTGGGGGACGATATTGTACCGCTCGTCGCTGACGCCAGCTCTGGCCATCAGCTCGCGGATGTCTCGGAGGTTGACCGAGTGCCCGTCGATGTAATAGTACGAATAGGAGTTATTCGCTGTCTGTCTGATTCGACGGCGAATCTTTATCCGTGAGGGGTCGGCCACATCCTGACCGGTCGCCGTTGCGATATCCTCTGCCGTCAGCGTGCTATCTTCGTTATTGAGGATGACTGTGACCTCAGTCTCACGGGGGAGACGAGGCTCGCTGTCGTCGGTATGATGGATCAGATCGGTCAGCCGCCTGGCACGGACATCACTGACACGCCCGAGCCCGAGGGCGAACTGTATCGCATCGAGGATGTTACTCTTCCCGGACCCGTTCGGGCCGGTGATCGCGGTGAAATCCTCTCGCAACGGGATTCGCGTCTGGGCTCCGAAACTCTTGAAATTGTCCAGGATGAGCTCCTCGAGATACATGTGGGGAGGGTTGACCCTCAGCAGACGATGATGTCGTCGGCCTCGAGATCGACACCGGGTTCGCGGCGTCGATTACGCGACCGTGGGGTTTCTCGCTCACCGTCTATCAGATCTTGATCTTCAAGGGCGCGCAGGCGTTCTTTCGCCTCGACGAGTTCCTTCGTGAGGCCAGCCACCGTCGCCTCGAGACCTTCGACAGTTACTTCGAGCTCTTCGACTCTGTTTCTCGGCATGGGCGTACTATGGGCGGTCGCTCCCAATAAATGTCCGTCAGACATATATCTATCGTCTGATGTAATCGGATGAGCGTCGGTATGCTTTAACACGTCCACCGCAAACCCCTGGCCGATGACCGCACAGTCGAGTCGAGCTGAGGTGGATTACCAGGCGGTGATCGGTCTCGAGGTGCACGTCCAACTTCAGACGCGCACGAAGATCTTCTGTGGATGCTCGACGGACTTCGGAGCGTCCCAACCGAACACGCACACCTGTCCGGTGTGTCTCGGGTTACCTGGCGCACTCCCGGTGTTGAACGAGGCTGCAGTCGAGGCAGCCATCAAGGTCGGTAAGGCGCTGGATGCTGAGATAGCCACCACGACACGCTTTCACCGGAAGAACTACTTCTACCCCGACTTGCCGAAGAACTACCAGATCACACAGTACGACGAGCCGATCTGTCGCGATGGTGAGCTCGAGATCTCCCACAGGGGGGTAGACCGTACGATCACCATCGAACGCGCACACCTCGAGGAAGACCCAGGGAGTTTGCAACACGCCGGCGGGTCGATTGCCACTGCTGAGTACACTCTCATCGACTACAATCGTGCCGGCGTCCCGCTGATGGAGATCGTCACAGCTCCGGATTTTCGCGAACCTGGTGAGATCAGGGCGTTCCTGGCGAAGCTCGAGGAGGTACTCTCATACCTCGGGGTGTACGACGCCTCACGCGATGGAAGCCTCAGGGTCGATGCCAACATCTCGCTCATCGACAAAGATGCCTTCGAGGGGGACAAGGTCGATCCGGAGCGACTCAAGCAGGCGAATCGAACGGAGGTGAAGAATATCTCCTCACACAAGGGTGCTGAGCGCGCACTGAGTTACGAGATCACCCGGCAGCGAAACGCACTCCGGCGTGACAAGGCAGTCGCACAGGAGACGCGTCACTGGGACGAGAACAGGGGTATCACCGTTGGGTTGCGGACCAAGGAGGCTGAGGCGGATTACCGGTACTTCCGCGAGCCCGACCTCCCACCGATCCGGACAGACACGTTGGTGGATGTTGTGACCATCCCTGAGCTCCCCGATGCCAGACGCGATCGGTTCGCCAAGGAGTACGGCCTCGATCCCGAGGCAGCCGACAAGCTCACCTCGACCAAGCAGGTGGCCGATTTCTATGAGCGTATCGCACAAGCATTCGATCCCGAGCTCGCCGCCACTTGGGTGGCCGACGAGCTCCTCGGTGAGTTGAACTATCGAGACATGACGATCACCGATATCGACGACCGGCTCGACCAGTTCCACCGGTTGATCGAACTCGTGGCTGAGGAGTCAATCACGGCTAAGAACGCCCGTGAGGTCGTCCTGCGTACGATGCTCGATGAGGGTGCGGACCCAGATGAGATCGTCGAGGCCGAGGGTCTCGGGATGAGCGATGACGATGAGGTAGCCCTGGCCGTCGAGGCTGCCATCGATGAACATCCCGAGGCGGTCGCGGACTTCCACACCGGTGAGGACGGTGCGTTGAACTTCCTAGTCGGACAGGTGATGCGAAAGACCGGTGGCCGAGCAGATCCAGGGGCTGTCAACGAACTCCTTCGCGAGCAACTGGCTGAGTGACATCGACGCCTGAACACTCTCCCCGCCCCTCGGGGGCGGGGGTAGCATTTCGCCTCTCCGTAACCTTTACGGCGGGAAGTGGCCTACTCGCGGGGTGACCCATCTCGCCGGTGGGTGATTTCCTCGTGCGCCTCATCATCACCGAGAAGACGAATGCTGCCCGTCGAATCGCAGAGATTCTTGGCGGGGCCGACGTGAGCCGACGCGATAGACATGATGTGCCCATCTACCAGTGGGACGACACGTACTGTGTCGGCCTGCGCGGGCATGTCATGAATGTCGACTTCCCGAGTGACTACCGTGACTGGCATGCCATCGATCCGGGTGACCTCGTCAATGTCGAGGTCGAGAAGTACCCGAGTGAACCAGCCATCGTCGGTGTCGTGGAGGACCTCGCATCGAGTGCGACGCGTGTCACGATCGCGACCGACTTCGATCGCGAGGGTGAGCTCATCGGCAAGGAGGCGTACGAGATAGTCCGTGGTATCGATCAGGACGTCCCCATCGATCGTGTCCGCTTCTCATCGCTCACCGACGGTGCTGTCAGGCAGGCGTTCGATGCACCCGATGAGCTCGACTTCGATCTGGCTGCAGCCGGCGAGGCACGTCAGGTGGTCGACCTCATCTGGGGTGCTGCGCTGACGAGGTTCCTCTCGCTTGCGGCCAAACGATACGGTGACGACTTCATCAGCGTCGGTCGGGTGCAAAGCCCGACATTGAAGGTCCTCGTCGACCGAGAACGTGAGATTCAGGCGTTCGAACCCGAGGACTACTGGGAACTATTCGCCGATCTTGAATCGGATGAGGAGGTGTTCCAGGCACAGTACGTCTACGAGGCGGATGACGGGACGCAGGCCGAACGGATCTGGGATGAGGAGACGGCACAGTCGTTGTTCGGTCGCATGCAAGCGGCCAAGCGAGCCACGATCACGAGTGTCGACCGTCGCACACGCAATGATTACCCACCTATCCCGTTCAACACCACGCAGTTCATCAGAGCGGCTGGTGCACTCGGCTTCGGTGCGAGAGACGCCATGAGTATCGCCGAAGATCTGTATATGTCTGGGTACATCACCTATCCTCGGACGGACAATACCGTCTATCCCGACGAGCTCGACGAGGAGGATCTCCTCAGACAGCTGTGTGGTAATCCCACCTTCGGAGAGGATGCCTACTCGATCCTCGAGCAGGATGAGCTCGCAGCGACGGAGGGCGATGAGGAGACGACCGACCACCCACCGATCCATCCCACAGGTGAGCTCCCAGATCGTGGCGACCTCAGTCAGCGCGAGTGGCGTATCTACGAGCTCGTCGTGCGACGGTTCCTCGCGACGTTCGCACCGAAGGCGGTGTGGGAACATCTTCGTGTAGATATCGATATCGACGGGCTGTGGTTGAAGGCGACGGGCAAGCGCCTCCTCGAACCGGGCTACCACGCCGTCTATCCGTACTTCAACACGTCTGAGAACCGCCTCCCGGACCTATCGCAGGGGGAGCAACTCGCCATCGCGGAGGTGCTCCTCGAGGATAAGCAGACCCAACCACCGAATCGGATCGGTCAGTCGAAGCTGATCGAGCTCATGGATGACCTCGGTCTTGGAACGAAAGCGACCCGTCATAACATCCTCCAAAAGCTCTACGATCGTGGCTATGTCGAGGGTGACCCTCCACAACCGACGAACCTCGCCATGGCGGTCGTCGAGGCAGCGGAAGAGTTCGCCAATCGCATCGTCGATGACGAGATGACCCACGAACTCGAGGCTGAGATGAGCGCGATTGCCGATGGTGAACTCACCCTCGAGGAGGTGACCGAGCGGTCACGTGAGATTTTAGAGCAGATCTTCGAGGAACTCGAGGCGTCGGAGGAGGACATCGGAAAGCATCTCCGATCCTCACTGAAGGCCGATAAGACGGTCGGGCCGTGCCCAGAGTGTGGTGAGTCGTTACTGCTTCGTACTGGATACGGCAACAGCCACTTCATCGGTTGTGATGGATACCCAGAATGCACGTTCACGATCTCACTGCCGAACAAGGGGAGACCGAAGATACTGGCAGATACTTGCGCCGATCATGGTCTCCACGAGATCAAGATGCTCGCCGGTCGGGGTACCTTCACGCACGGGTGCCCGCTATGTGTCGCAGAGGCTGCAGGTGAGATCGAACGCATCGGCGACTGTCCCAGCTGTGGCGAGAGCCATGGAGGCGAGCTCGCTATCAAGCAGCTCGAAAGCGGGTCTCGGCTGGTAGGCTGCACTCGATATCCAGATTGTAAGACCTCCTACCCGCTCCCGATGCGCGGAGAGATCGAGGTGGATTGGGACGATATCTGCGAGACTCACGACCTTCCAGAGATCGTCATCCACAACGGTGACGACCCATGGGAACTGGGCTGTCCGATCTGCAATTACGAGTCGTATCGTGATGACGGAAAGCCGCCAGAGGGGTCGCTTGAATCGATCGATGGGATCGGCTCAAAGACGGCGAAGAAACTCGTCGATGCAGGGATCGAGGATGCCGATGCACTCAGAGCGGCCGAGCCAGAGGAGCTTGCCGAATCGATCCAGGGTATCAGTGCCGATCGTATCCGCAAATGGCAGGCACAGGTGTCTGCCTGAAACGATTGCCAGCATCACTCATCACTGTGGATGCTTGCCTTCGGTTATGCCAAACCCTGGTATGACAGGCTTCCAGAGCCTCATAAGTCGAAGCTGATAAAGCAACCAACCGAGTGCCACGGTATATGGTTGGGCAATGGGATGGCTGGTCTCACCTGTTGAAGGTGGATCCAGACAAGTCACTCCCTGATGGGGTGACGTATGCTGATATCGTCGAGACCGGTACGGACGCGATCATGATCGGTGGGACGACCGGTATCACCCCGGAAAAGGTGAGACGTGTCCTTGAGGGGTGTGTCGACCTCGATATCGCGATCTTTCAAGAGCCATCACATCCTGAGAGTGTGGTCGCCGACCCCAACCTCGACGGATATCTCGTCCCGGTCGTGATGAATGCGGGTGACGTGTTCTGGGTGACCGGTGCACACATGGATTGGTTGGCATCAGGTGGACATATCGAGTGGCACAAGACGATGACTGAGGCGTACATCGTCCTCAATCCTGACTCGAGTGTGGCCCAGTACACACAGGCAGACTGCAACCTCACCGAGGGAGAGGTTGCAGCGTACGCGACGGTGGCGGAGCAGTTACTCGGTCAGGATATCGTATATATCGAGTACAGCGGGATGCTCGGCGATCCCGAGATGGTCGAGGCTGCCCAGGCACCCCTCGATGAGGCGACCCTGTTCTACGGCGGGGGTGTCCGTACATACGAGGATGCCCGGATGATGGCGACTCATGCAGACGTCATCATCGTCGGTGACCTGCTACACGACGAGGGTATCGATGCGGTACGTGAGACAGTACGTGGCACACACGACGCCAAGTAGCGAACCCGAAACGGCGGATTTTAGGCCGCGGGTCGAATGTCTCGGCGTATGAAGGAACGGACCCGCGTTGCCGAGGTCGAGCCCGGTCAGACGGTCACCGTCGCCGGATGGGTCCATGAGATCCGCGATCTCGGTGGCATCGCCTTCGTGATTGTACGTGAACGAACCGGTCGGTTACAGGTGACCGTCCCCGAGGACGACCTCCCCGCGAGTGTCACCGACGTGGTGAGCGAGCTGTCACGCGAGAGCGTCATCCAGGTCACCGGCGTGGTGCGTGAAGAGGGCAGGGCACCAGGTGGCGTCGAGGTGTTCCCCGAGTCGATTGAGGTGATCGCCCCTGCAGCCCCGCAACTCCCACTCGACCCCTCCGAGAAGGTCGATGCCGAGCTTCCCACCAGGTTGAACAACCGGACCCTCGACTTGCGTAAACCCGACGTGCAGGCGATCTTCGAGATCAGATCGACCGTCTTGGCAGCGGTTCGCGACTCGTTCCGACGCCAGGGGTGTGTGGAGATCACGACCCCCAAGATCGTCGCCACAGGCACAGAGGGTGGGACCGAACTGTTCCCGATCAGTTACTTCGGCCGTGAGGCGTTCATGAACCAGTCACCACAACTGTTCAAGCAGTTGATCGCAGGGTCGAACCTCGAAAGCGTCTTCGAGATCGGCCCGATCTTCAGGGCTGAAGAGCACAACACCCCTCGACATCTCAACGAGGCGACCTCGATCGACTTCGAGGGTGCCTACTGCGATGCATCTGACGCGATGTCCGTCCTCGAACAGGTGATTATCGACGCGCACGAGGCGGTCATCGACGAGGCGAGTGATGCACTGTCTACCCTCGGTCTCGAGGATTCATTCATGGTACCGGCTGGTGGCTTTGAGCGACTCACATACGACGAAGCGATCGATCAAGTCAACGCGACCGGTGCCCTCGACGAGCCCCTCGTCTGGGGTGACGATCTCTCGACAGAGGCCGAGCGTGCACTCGGTGAGGCGGTCGGTTCGCACTACTTCATCACCCACTGGCCATCTGAGATTAAACCGTTTTACATCAAAGATACCGACGAGGATGAGACGATCTCCACTGGGTTTGACCTCATGCACCCACGCATGGAGCTCTCCTCAGGTGGCCAACGTGAACACCGACACGATCGCCTCATCGAGGGGTTCGAACAGCAGGGTCTCGACCCGGATGCGTTCGAGTACTACACGAAGATGTTCAAATACGGTATGCCTCCACATGCTGGATTCGGCCTCGGTGGTGAGCGCCTGATCATGACGATGCTTGAGCTTGACAACATCCGCGAGGCGGTGTTGTTCCCACGAGATCGCCAGCGGCTCTCACCGTGAATCACGAGGGGTGGTGAGGGTCTATGTCACGCCATACGGCATTCGTCCCAGGTCACCTCACGCTCTTTTTTAGTGTCGTCCGGACCGACGATCCCGTGTCGACCGGTTCACGTGGCTGTGGCGTGACCATTCAAGAGGGCGTCTATACGTCGGTCGAACCCGGATCCGGTGTCACGTGTAACGGTGAGCCGATCGAGATGGAGCCGGTCGACCGTCTGCTGGATGCACTCGGGGTGTCAGCTTCGGTTCGTATCGAGACGACGTTGGATCTTGGTACGGGATTTGGCGTATCGGGGGCAGCAACCCTCGGCACTGCACTGGTCGCGAATGACATGTTCAAATGCGGGTTGACCGAGAACGAACTCATCCGATATGCCCACATCGCCGAGGTCGAAGCTGGGACGGGGTTAGGTGACGTCGTCGCACAGGCACGTGGAGGCGTGCCAATTCGACTCGAACCAGGTGCTCCGGGCGAGGGTGAACTCGATGGCGTCCCGGCGAGACCACGGATTGAGTACCTATCCCTAGGGTCGGTATCGACGAGTGCGGTGATCACCGGCGATGTGTCGACCCTGAGTGAGGCTGGACATCGCGCGCTCGATGGTTTGCTCGTCGAACCATCCATCGAACGCGCATTCGAACTAGGCTGGTCGTTCACCCGTGAGGCTAAGCTGTTCGATGACGAGGTAACTTCGATCATCGAAGCCGTGCATGAAATGGGGGGTTACGCCTCCGTTGGCCATCTGGGCAGGACCGTCGTCGCATTGGGTGATGGGCTCTCTCGAGCTGGGTTTGACCCAACAGTGACTGCAGTCGATCCGTCTGGTGGCACCATGCTCGTAGCATGAGGTGACCCCTGTATCGCACCCCTTTAGGATGTCGCTGGGATACGTGTCGGTATGGGTAGAGAGCATGCCGTCCCTGAAGACCACCCCCGAGTGACGTCATTGCGAGCCCGAGAACGACTCGTTGACGGGATAGCGGCTGGCATGACCAGTCAACACGGGCTGATCGCACACGGTCGGGGTGAGGCATTTGACTATCTCCTCGGCGAGCAGACCATCGCCTCAGCTGCTGATGCGTGTGAGGCTGCCGTCGCCACCATGTTACTCGCAGAGCACCCCGTGTTCTCCGTCAACGGTAATGTCGCAGCCTTGGTACCTGAGGCGGCCGTTTCGTTCGCGGAGACAGTTGGCGCAACAATCGAGGTGAATCTGTTCCACCGGTCCGATGAACGGATCGAGGCGATCGCCTCACACCTCAACGCACACGGTGCAACTGAGGTGCTCGGCGGTGGGGCGGAGGCACGGATCCCAGGGCTCTCTCACGACCGAGCTGTCGTCCATGAGGAAGGGATCTTCTCCTCGGACGTCGTCTTGGTACCGTTGGAGGATGGCGACCGTGCTGAGGCACTTGGTGCAATGGGTAAGACTGAGATCGTCATCGATCTGAATCCACTGTCGCGCTCCTCGCAGGTGGCGGCCATTCCGATCTGTGATAACATCACCCGAGCACTTCCACGTATGGAGGCGATGGCAGGTGAGCTATCGGTCCTTGATGACGATACACTTGAGTCGATCGTCGAGGCATTCGACCCTGCCAAGGCACGAGCTGATGCCGAGACAACGATCCGGACTGGTGACCTCACCGGAGTGGGTGAGTAACGATAACGCTTTTTCGTACTCAGTGGTAACACTCAGTTGTATGTCCGAGTTCGAACCGTTCAGTGACGTCGGTGAGGCAGACGTGACACGCGCCATCGGCCAGGAGTGGACCGACGAGTTCATGGACTTCTCAGACAGCGACGTGATCGTCGTCGGAGGCGGTCCGTCTGGTCTTATGGCTGGGAAAGAACTGGCAGAGCGCGGTGTGAAGACGATGATCGTCGAGAAGAACAACTACCTCGGTGGTGGCTTCTGGCTGGGTGGATTCCTCATGAACAAGGTGACCGTTCGCTCACCTGCAGAGGCTGTCCTCGAGGAACTCGAGGTGAATTACAAGGCAGCAAGGGACACCGAGGGTCTGTATGTTGCGAACGGGCCCGAGGCATGTTCGGGATTGATCAAGGCAGCCTGTGATGCCGGTGCGAAGATGCAGAACATGACCGAGTTCACCGATATCGTCATCCGCGAAGACCATCGTGTCGGAGGTATCGTGATGAACTGGACCCCGGTACACGCACTCCCTCGAGAGCTGACCTGCGTCGACCCGATCGCCGTCGAGGGACGTCTCGTCATCGATGCGACCGGTCACGACGCGATGGTCATCTCCAAGCTGCAAGAGCGGGGTGTGTTGAACGCCCCGGGTATCTCACACGCATCGTCGCACGCAACCGGGATGGACAAGACCGATGACGGTCAGTACGGCGCACCTGGTCACGACTCACCCGGTCACGACTCGATGTGGGTCGGTGAGAGTGAGGATGCAGTCGTCGAACACACCGGTCTCGCACACGATGGTCTCATCGTCACAGGTATGGCGACAGCCACGACCTACGGGTTACCACGGATGGGTCCAACATTCGGTGCCATGTTGCTCTCGGGCAAGCGCGCTGCTCAGGTCGCCCTCGATGAGCTCGAGGTCGACGCACCTGCGGTCGAGTTGACCTCTCGGGTGACCCCTGCGGACGACTGAAGGCGACTATCAGGTACCGGTGGGTTCATGCCGCCACCTTGCCGAACGCGTACAGACAGGTCGGCGTCTGTGATGTGGCGAACGGTCCCAGTGATTCGGTGACAAGGTCATCGAAGAAGGTCAGCCCTGTCCCACCGAGGGCACGATGTGCAGCACTGGCAAGGTAGAGCCGGCCGAGAGCGATACCAGCCTCAAGCTGTGCGGCGCGATATCCGCGGTTGCCGAGGGTCTCAACCACGTCCCCTAAACCGGTCAGGAGATAGACGTTGACGTGCGCCTCACCACCATAGCTCTGATCGAGTGCCAGGTGGGCCTTCGTCGCCCGATCGATGGTCCCGAACCACTCTCCAGTGTGGGAGGCTGCATCGTATCGATACCGGCCGTCGTCCATTCCCTCGATATCGGTCACGAGGAGGTACGGGTCGTTGAAGGTGAGCTCAGCAGCACCTCCTCCGTTCCAATCAGCCGGTATTCCACACAGTGCTCGGTCGAGGACGGTACTCAGCTGTGCCTTCGATGGGCCGTCATCCTCGAACGATCGCTTCGAGCCTCGCCGTTTGATGGTGGCGAACAACGGACGCTTACTCGCTAGCTCGTCATCGACTGGCTGAAGTGAGACTGGACCTTCACCCACGTCCTTGACCCGGCCGATAGTGGCTGAAGCATCGGCCTTCTCGACCCACGATCGGACGTTCGAAGGATCTTCGAACCGACTCTGTGCCCATGCATCGACGATGAGGGAAAACGTCCGTGACTCACGTGAGAGGGCTGCGGTATCGTAGTCGATCGGCTCGACAGCAGGCGCTGAGGGTGAGGGCATCCCCTGACCTATCGGTACGACCGCGATCGGTGCCTCCATCTCGGGTCTGACCCCGAGCAATCGCGTCAGCTGATTGTCGACGAATCCAGCCACGACCTGCGCGCGGTGCCCCTGGCCATGTGCCGATGCGAGCAGGTTGGCGATGACCGTCCCCCCATCCCAGAAGGCGTGTCGATATGCACGGTTGTGGTACTTCCAGGCGTTTCGCCACCACGTGGAGGTCAGTACAACCGATACGGGTGCGCTTTCGATGCCACCTCCGGAACCGTTAACCGCATCGGCGATGACCCCGCGATAGTCACCACGTCGAAGTACATCGAAGGAGAACGTGCTCGGATCGAAGTGGTACACACCGGCATCGAGTCCATCGAGGTCTCCACAGATGAGGTACAGGTCGATGTGATAGAGTTTCCCTGTACACGATGCAGCACGAAAGAGCACCTCATTCCCGTGGTGTTGGACACGCTGAACGATACCATTCGCCTCATAACATATCGTTGCGAGTGCGGTCAGCGTGAATTCGGGGTGATGTCCCTCAGGCTCGACATCAGCGTGTGACTGGGCTATCGCTGCGAGAGCGGGTTGCTGTGTCGGGTGAATCTGGTCGAGCCGGATGCGCTCGACATCGATGTAGCGTTTGTCTGGTCGGGGCCGATTCGATGGATCTGGCCTGTAGGTTCGCTCCTTGATGCTTTCGGGTGAGTGTGACGTCCGTTTGTGAAACTCCCGAGCATCAACCATACAGAGTATTTCGGTCGATGCTGGAAAAAATTCACCGAACCATAACCTGTTTCACCGGCTCCATCGAATCTCTCGTATATGGTCGATCGGGTGGTGATGTACCGAGCTCCAACCACAGTTGCAGACGTGGACGCGCTCGCCTCGTGGTTGGACGAGCATGTTGATGCCACCATCGAGACACGCGATCGATTCCTCGGTGAGCATGCCGACCAGGACACAGCACGTGGGTTCGCCCAAGCCCGCGTGATCTCTCCATACGATCGTACCACTGGCAACACCATGCTCGGGATCGTTCGATACGAACAGCGTGTTCTGGATGATCCTGACCGGGGTGGTGGCGTGCTCTATGACGGCCTGGCCGTCCAGGAACTCCTTCGAAGGTGTCTCCCCACCAGTGAACGCGAGCTCGATATCCTGCATGTGATCGTGCTCGACCGACCACTGGCGACATGGGGCGAGCATGATGGGCGCTGGCACAAGCGGGTGAACGTGCTCGGTCAACCAGCGCTCATATCGGTACCCGGTCTCTATGAGGCGCCGGCGAAACCGGAGGTATACTACCGAGAGAAACAGCGCCATGCACTGGTCTCAGGTGATGCTCCACCACGTGAGGTGCTCGAGTCACAGGTCGAGGGTGATTTCCTTATCGCGGACGACCCTCGGACGACCGATGCGCTCAACGGGTACGTCCTCCAGGCGTACCATTATCTCGATACTGGTGAGGCGTTTTGCGATGTACCATCGTGTCGACTGTACAATGCGCATCATCAACCAGCGCTCATCGAGGCACAGCTTCGTCCACCGCAGTTTTGTGACCGCCATGCCGGACTATACAGATAGACGGTGCAGCTACGCTCACTCGTCGAGTCCCTTCGTCCCAACAACGAGGCGTAACACACCATCCATATCGTCGTACACCACGTGATCAGCGAGTTCCGTCAGTCGACCGTGTGCGCTTGTGACACGTTCAGAAAGTAGGGTGACAAGGTCGTCGTCGAACTGCTCAGCGGTCGGAGTCGACAGACGCAACCCGATGTCGAGAACCGGGTTGATTAGCGGGCCGAATGGACCGCGACCCGGGCCGAGGTTGACGAGTGCGAGTCTACCGCCTGGTTCGAGCATCTCCCACCAGGTATAGACGACCTCGCCGGGGTCATCAAAGAGGGTCACGACAAAGGTGGCGAGGATACCATCGATACCGTGTGCAAGCGGTGGTTGTGTCGCATCACCCCGCACAAACGAGACGGCAGCTGGTGTCTCACGTCTCGCCCGTTCGAGCATGACTGGTGCGATATCGATCCCGATCACGTGACCATCGGGACCGACCGCATGGGCAAGTTGGTCGAGGTTCACACCTGGTCCACAGCCCATGTCGACGGCGATATCGCCACGCTCGAGTTCGAGCCGATTGATGGCGCGTCGACGAAACCGCCTGACGTAGGGGGCATGGTGGGCGAGATGCGCGTATGGTGCTGCCCACCGATCATAGAACTCGGTGACCAATTGCTGGCGATCCGAATCTGTCATCGGTCACTGATATGTGCCCGAACGATATCAACGACAGCCTCGGGATGCTCCGCGAAGAGATAGATATTGGCCTCAATACCGGGACCTTCCTGATGGTAGACGACGGACACATCAGGTGTCGTAAGAAGTGCACCCTCGACACCGTCACGGAGGTCACGAGATGGCTCGAGTTCGACCGTCCGGATACCGCTTACCTCGAGCTCGTATAACAACTCAGGATCGAAGGCGAGGTTGAGTGCAGAGCGATGCGTACTCCCGCCTTCGCGAGCGGCGAGTAAGACAGAGGCGACATGTTCGCTCACACCGAATTCCGGCTGTGCAGGGATGGTAGCACGGCCCGTGATGTCCAAGATCCTGCCGGGGACACCAGCGACGTCATCGATATCCCTGGCATCCTCTCTTGCGTAGACGAGGTTAGAGCCGACCTGTGGGATGAACCTTGAGAAGCCGGCAATCCGTTCGAGACGGTCCAGCGCCGTCCGCAACGCGGTCAGGATACGTTCTCGTTCTCTGAGTCTACCCTCTGGGTCATGGATGGATATGGCATCTGCATGTTCGGCTAGTTCAGGAACGGCCTCTTGATGGAGCTCGCTCAGCAGGTCACCTCGCTCGAGTTCACGGATGAGTACCTCAGCCTCGATGAGCGACTGTACCGAAGAGAGTGTTCCCTCAGCGAGGCCGGAGGCTGTCCGCTCAACGAGGGCGATCACCCGTTCATCCTGTTCGATCGCCGGGTGCCGGTCGATCTCACCGTGTGCGTACTTTGAGACGGCACTTTGACTGATACTGAGGTGATCGGCGACCTCGGTTTGGGTCAGACCGAGATCTCGCATCCGCTCAGCGAGCATCGAGCGATACGTCGGGAGGAAGGCATCGACGACGATCTCCTCGATGAATCTCATTGGTACAGGTAGGCGGTCTCCTCAGATAACTTTGGGGCTATCCGATCAGAGAGCCGAGATGATGTCTCACATAGTCGACACCTCCCAAAGCGGTGAGACCTGCGATCGACTCCTCGCCGATCCAACTGATGGATCAACTCACACGGTTCGTTCACTGGGATACGGTGTCTCGCAGACCAAGGTGGGATTAGCGGTTAGCGATCGAGCTGCTCGCCACCGAACTCCTCGTCGCTCCCGATACGCGATGCCTGTGGACCCTCCTGATCTTGATACTTCGACCCCCGTTCTGACCCGTATGGCCGCTCGGCTGGTGAGGTGAGTTCGGTGAATGTCAGCTGACTCACGCGCATACCCGGGCGGAGTGCGACGGGAGCCGTTCCGAGGTTGGAGAGTTCGAGTGTGATCTGTCCCCGGTACCCGGGGTCGCAAAGTCCCGCCGTGTTCGAGAGGAAGATGCCACCTCGTCCACCGATGAAGTTCTCGATGGTCCGGCCGTTGGGCTGAACCTCGAGGTCGTAGGTTGGTTCAACCCGGTCGGTCACCTCAACGGAGACGACCTTCTCAAAGCGGACACCACCGTCGAGTAACTGATCGAGCCTCGTTGTATCCACACCAGCAGCTCGATAGCCATCTCTAAACCGTCGGAGGGTCTCCCGTTCGATCGTTTCATACGTTCTGTTCTCGACATGAGCGATGCTCGACCCTGATGCGTAGCCCATCAGGGATGCAGCATCCTCCATGGTGAGCTCCGCTGTCTCTCGCAGTCTCCGCAATAGCTCGCTGGGAACCGGGAGGGACTGTCCCCGTCTATTGGCGGTCGTTTTGACTTCGACTGACCACTGAGGGTTGCTGTCATGGAGGTCGCCCATCTCGATGTTCGTCTGACGGGCTCGACTGGAGCTCGAACTGTGATATCCCAGTCGAGTGGCGAGATACTGGGTTCGGCCGGCGAGGTTTGGATTGTTCGTGTGTAGTGTGTCCAGCGTGTCCACTCGGGTGCCATCACCATCGAGCAACCCAGCGAGGAGTTCGTTGAGTACCTCGTCGTTCCAGTTCCATGCCCGCCATGGGATGTTCTTGTCGGCTCCTGCACCGACGAGTCGGTTGAACAGACGTGCCCATAGGGTTGAGCTGATAGTGAGGCGATCGAAATGTCCGTCAGCAACGCGTTCTAGGCACGTGTCGAATCGTTCGAAGTATCGTTCGACACGATCTAGGTACGTTGGGTCTGTGTGACTGAACTGCATCTGCTTCTCGCTTACCGATCCCGCCGCGATGAAGAAGCCGATGACCCACCCGAACTCGCTATCTACCTCGAGATACCGTGGGAGCGCGGCGTCACTCTGTGTGAACGCGACTGCTGAGTCAGCCGGTGTGTCACCGACGTCAATGCCTGACAGCGACGCAGCATCTCGCTTTGCGAACCGTGGTGAGGGGGTGTGTGTGGCGTCTTCAGACTGTGAGACAGAACCGATTCCATCGCTCGCGTATACCACGATATCGTCATCACCGGAGAAGAGCCCGACCAGATCGAGCCTTCGTTCCTCACCTCGTGGTCCGGGGAGTGTCGCCGGCACAAGCACGTGGGTGTCCACGGCCTCCTCACTCGGGAGTCTGATGATACCCCCTTCCTCGTCGATGGTGAAGAGATTGTGGTCCGCTGTCACGTGTACCGTACGACCAGACTCGAGGGTCACACGGTAGATCCGCTTGGTTGGGTTGGTGATGTGATCGGTGACGGGGTACGTTCGAACAGCTAGTGTCTGTGGGTCGAAGGCGACCGCCCGTGCTGAGCGTTCAGCCTCGACGATGTGACCGATTGGATAGAAGCCGAACCCCTCCTCTGGCGTCCAGAGGAATACCTCCTCGTCGTACGGGAGGGATGCGTGGACCACGACGGCGAGCCGGCCGAGTGACGACCGACCCTCGACATGTGCGATGAGGTCTGGAGGTATCTCGACGCGCTCCTTGGTCGTCCCGAGGACGAAGTCACCGGGATGGAGGATGAACTTTCCATCCTCGTAATAGTT
Source organism: Halobacteriales archaeon (assembly GCA_007118145.1). Lineage (GTDB taxonomy): Archaea > Halobacteriota > Halobacteria > Halobacteriales > SKSH01 > SKSH01. The sequence continues at coordinate 4,259 of SKSD01000079.1, read as the reverse complement.
CGGTGAGTCTGTCGGTTTGAGCGTCGCCTGTTCGACATCGTGTGTATCCTCGACGATCGTCTGGGTGACATAATCATCCACCTGGTTCGGGCTTTCAGGGTTGATATAGGGGATGTTGCTCTTTTTGAACTCTAGGAACTCCTCACCCAGGCGCAGATCGACACTGGCGGGTTGAATCTGCAGCTCCGGATCGTCGAGTGGATCGATGACGAGCGACCCCTCCTCGAGGCGACGCCGGATGTCCCGATCTGAGAGTATCATACCTGTGGCTCCCTCGGGGTGAGGTAAAAGCTCCAGCTATCTATCCCGGCTGTGGGGATGGGTATGACTTTACACGTCACACACGTTATCCCACCCATGAAGCAGGTCATCGTGGTACGCGACGACCTTGACATCGGGATCGGTAAGCTCGCCGCGCAGGTTGCCCATGCAGCCATCAAGGCAGCCGATGCTGCCGATCCAGATGACCGCCGTCGGTGGAAGGCTGACGGGCAGGCGAAGGTCGTCCTCCGGGCTGCCGATCAGGCCGAACTTGAGTCACTCAAGGCTGATGCCGATGCCCTCGGGTTACCCACCGCGATCATCCGCGATGCCGGGCGTACCCAGTTAGATCCTGGCACTGTCACGACCCTGGGCATCGGACCTGGGCCAGGCGATACCATCGACCAGGTGACGGGCGAGCTCTCCCTTCTATAAACCATAAACCATTGTGTCACGGCCACCGTCTCTCGAGGCGATGACATCCGAACACCGATTCGAGACCGACGCAATCCATGCCGGGTACGAACCCGACAAGGTAACCGGAGCGGTCATGCCACCGATCTACGCCTCGACGACGTTCGAACAGGACGCACCAGGCCATGACCGTGGGTATGAGTACTCGCGAACGGGCAATCCCACCCGAAGTGCGCTTGAGGGGAACCTCGCTGCACTCGAGGGAGCTGCATTCGGTCGAGCTTACGCGAGTGGCATGGCTGCCATCAACACCGTTCTCAACCTGTTCGAGTCGGGCGATCACGTCGTCGCCGAGCGTGACCTGTACGGTGGGACACATCGCCTGTTCAGGCAGGTCTACGAACAGTACGATCTCTCGTTCACGTTCGTCGATATGGACGATCCCGCTGCCGTCGATGCGGCATGCACCGAGCACACACAACTCGTCTGGGCTGAGACACCGACGAACCCACTGTTGAAGGTGGTCGATATCGAGGCGATCGCCGAGGTTGCCAACGCACACGACGCCCTCTTCGGCGTGGATAACACCTTCGCAACACCGTACCTCCAACGCCCACTCGACCTTGGAGCAGATATCGTCTGTCACTCGCTGACGAAGTACCTCGGGGGTCACTCTGATGTGGTCGGTGGAGCGTTGCTCACCGATGATGCGGCACTCGATGAGCGATTCGGTTTCTATCAAAATGCCGTGGGAGCCACGCCAGATCCGTTCGGGTGTTTCCTCGTGCTTCGCGGGACGAAGACACTCCCTGTGCGCATGGACCGACACTGCTCGAATGCACGTGCTGTCGCCTCATGGCTCGATGACCGACCAGAGGTATCACGTGTCTATTATCCTGGACTCACTGGTCATCCCCAACACGCCCTCGCAGACCGTCAGATGTCAAACTTCGGTGGGATGGTGAGTTTCGAACTCGACACCGACCTTGAGACGGCCAGCGCATTCATCAGTGACCTCGAGGTGTTCACGTTGGCTGAGAGTCTCGGCGGTGTTGAAAGCCTGATCGAACAGCCAGCATCGATGACACATGCAGCCCTTCCAGCCGATGAACGTCGTAAAGCAGGTCTCTCGGATGGGCTCATCAGGGCGAGTATCGGCCTCGAACATGTCGACGATCTCCTCGAAGACCTCGAGCGAGCGTTCAACAATATCCCGTGAACGACGACGGCGCGTCAGGGCAGTCCCCGTACAGGTGGGCGGGCACGGTGGATACCCGTCACGTGACCGTCTCAACAATTCATGGACTCCCCACTCATACGCCAAACTATCACCGTCTCCCATCTATGCGAGATACTCAGCGGGGTCAGATCGATATCGAGCTACTCCTCCCATTCGTCCTCTTACTGGTGGCTGGGATCGTTATCTTCCTCTTGTTCATCATCGCAGACACGTTCGTGGCGTTCACGATCTACAGCTTGCTCGTGATCGGTCTGTTACTCGCCCTCAGAGAGTGGATGCGACATCGCCGGTAAATCGGGTGCTTTCACCGGCTCTCGGTGGGAATGATCGGCCAGATTGCATGGGGCTGCGCACCAGCCAAAGAGCTAGATTCTGGTGACGTTCTCTATCGAGACACTCTCGACGTCGTCAACGCCTGCCAACGCCTCCTCGACTGCCTCTGTCCCACCCGCATCATCGGGGACAACGATCATGAGGATGAGTGCGACCAGGCCGAAGGCGATATCCTCCCTGCCGGTGTCGTTCAACTCAGCCCCATCTGGAAGGGCAGCTGCTAGGCGCTCTTCGAGTTCATCGAGATCGACCTCCGGACTCGAAGGCATGACCTTGACCTGTGTGGCTACCTTACCCATGGTTACGGCCCCCTGAACCCACAGCCCGGGCAGTCATACGGATTGCTCTGTTTTCGACACTTGGCACATCGGTAGATCCGGTGATCACAGGACGGACACTGGAATCGCGCGGCGTTCGTCCCGGTCACGTTGATACCGCACGTGACACACCGGTGATCGACTGTAACCTCTGCATCACTCATGCGATTACGTTCCCGATGGGTGGCTAAAACGGTTATCGTTCGTCAGTGTCGTTCCAGTCCGAGGATACTCAATAGCGGGTGCAACGCATCCCAGGCGATGTCATCAGCTCACCTACGCCCGAACAGTCGTTCGGTGAGAGATCGCTTGGCTGGCCGTTCAGAGAGCAGGACTGAACAGTCGAGCTCGTCAATGATATCGAACACGAGCGAGTCACCGAGCAACCTCGACAATAGTCCACGACCGGTTGCACCGATCAGGACAATGGAGTGGTCTTTTGCTGCCTCGGCGATATTAGCCTGAACGTCGCCATCGGTTCCGACGATGAGGTTGGCATCACCGAGGCCGTGATCATCTGCCCATTCACCAAGGAAACTCATCGCTTTCGCCCGCTCTGTCTCCTCGTCAACGACATAAAGCGCAGAGACCTCAGACCCGTGTACATCCCGGAATGATTTCGCCACCTCAGCGCTGAGGTCAGAATCTGGCCCGCCTGCGGTCGGAAGCAAGATTCTGGATGTATCCAATCCTCTATCTTTAAACACGACGAAATCACAGGGGAGATCCATCGTCAGCTCATCGATGGCACCACCAGTACGTCCACGTGTCCAGGGCCGACCTGGTGACCAGCCCATGACGACGACACTGGCAGAGTGACGCCGTGCCGCATCGAATATCTCATCAAACGATCGGTGAGAGACGACGGTGTGCGTCCTCAGTTCCACATCCTCGAAGTCATCACCAACCTCGCGAACACTCGCTAGCCGGTTACTCGCGTCTGGATCGAGTTCATCGAGCTGTGTTGCAACGTAATCGAGACTGGTCTGCCGTGGGACTTCCACGATGTGAACGACGTGTACCTCGCCCTCACGCTGTTGAGCCAACGTACAACCGATCTCGACGAGATCGTTTGCCGTCCGGGGGTTCGCGATCGGCACCATCACGCGATATGGCGCGGTTGCATCGGGGGAGGCGACCTCTGCGGCTGAGATGGCGAAATCGGGCATCTCTTCGGGACGCTCTCTGATGTACTCCCCGAGGGCACCCTGAATCGGTGTGTGCCTTCTCGCATAGATGGCATACCACGCAACAGCGCCGACGATGAACACGACAGCGAGTACACGCGGCCAGAACTCCATGAAGAAGATCAACCCGAGTGACAACGTAGCTCCGAGGATCGGGACAACAGGATACAGTGGTACCTTGAATGAAGGATCGTATCCCGGTGCATCGGTCTCTCGAAAGACGATCACCGCGATATTCAAGAGTGCGAAGACAATCAGGTGGAGAACACTGGCAGCTTCAGCTAGCAACCCAACATCACGCCCGAGTGCTCCGACGAACAGGATTATGATCGCACCGGTGACAAGGATGGAACGGTAGGGAGTCGCGAATCTGGGGTGAATCTGATTGAGCCAATCAGTGACGATCTTATCGCGCCCCATGGCGAAGTTGATTCGGGCGGATGCGAGGATGGATGCGTTCGCTGATGATGCCGTCGCCAGCAGGGCAGCCAGTGTCATGATGGTCGC
>SKSD01000059.1 GCA_007118145.1 Halobacteriales archaeon | reverse complement strand
TCCTGACCAAGACGCACCGGTGTCGCATCCTGTAGATGTGTGCGACCCGTCTTGACGACATCGTCGAACGCCGCTGCCTTCGATTCGAGCGACGCTGCCAACCCCTCGAGTGCTGGGATCACATCGCGATCGATCGCCAGTCGGGCGGCGATATGCATGGCTGTCGGGATGACATCGTTCGACGATTGCCCGAAGTTGACGTGATCGTTGGGATGGACCGCCTTCGAGCCGATCGGTTCGCCGAGGAGTTCGGCCGCTCGGTTGGCGATCACCTCGTTCGCGTTCATGTTCGATGATGTGCCAGACCCGGTCTGGAAGATATCGACCGGGAACTGGTCGTCATGCTCGCCTGCGATCACCTCAGCTGCAGCCTCTTCGATCGCGTCAGCGACCGTCTCATCGAGCAGGTCGAGGTCGCGATTCGCCCTCGCAGCTGACTGTTTGACGAGGCCGAGTGCTGCGATGAACCGGCGGTCGAACGTCAACCCCGAAATAGGGAAGTTCTCGACAGCGCGCTGTGTCTGCGCACCCCAGTACGCATCGACCGGGACTGCCACCTCGCCCAGGCTATCTCGCTCGATTCTATGATCCTCTTCCATGGTGTCAGCCTCACATGGGCGAGCGGTAAATTCACCGGTCGAACCCGAGGGGTGACCCACTCACCCAGAGAAATGGTCGAGTCCGGTCTGTTTCGTCGCCTGTTCGATCCGCGTCAACGGCCGTTCGATACTCTCGAGGTCGATACCCCAGTCATCGGTCGTGTACGCCGTCACCGCATCCATATCCGGTCTGGGGAATCGACAGATGACATCGGTGTCTGAGACGTTCGGATCGAGGAAGAGATCGCGGATGCGATCGGCCGCCGTGATCGAGAGACCCTCTGCCTCAAGGACATCCCAGAGTGTCCCGTGGTCTTTGACGGCTGCGACCGCCGTCTTCGGCCCGTATCCCGTGATACCATCGTTGTAATCCGTCCCGATGAGGATGGCAGCATCGATGAGTTGCTCTCGGGTTAACCCGAGGTTCGTGAGCGTCGCCTCGAGATCCATGCGTTCGGGGTCGCCAGAGCTCGTGAGCTGTCTGATCGTGATGGGTGCACCGAACAGGAGTGCATCGTAGTCCTCAGTCCCGACCGAATCGACCGTCCCACGTCTGGCCATGTGTGCCGCCTGTGCCTCACCCTCAGCTGGTGCGTCGATGTAGGTGATATCCAGCCGGTCGAGCAGCTCTCGACTCGTCTCCTGTATCGTCGGGGTGAGACGCTGTGACTGTGAATCGAGGCGTGCAGCCTCGACCGCATCACCTCGTTCGCGTGCCTCATCACGACGCTGTGCCAACTCCTCGCGTCGGTCACGACGGCGTTCGATCTCGTCTGTCTTCAACTCAGCTGGGGTGCCGTCGAAGACGAACACGGGTGTGATCTGCGCCTCAAGCAACTTGGCGACACCCTGGAGGATGCCGATGAGGTTCGCCACCTCCTCACCGTCATCGGTGGTGTATACCCGCGAATTCGTGAACCTGACGGTGATCGTCAGATAGCGATACAACCAGTTGTGAGCATCGATAGCGATACAGTCACCCTTGAGCTCGTCGAACGTGACTGGCTCGATGACGGCCAGGTCTCGCAACGCGGCATTCCCCATTACGTGACACGACACACTCGATGACAATAGACCATGTGAAAACGCACTGGACAGCCGAGGCCAGCACCCTCGGGGTTAGCTATAAATACTGTCAGTGGTCATTAGCATGAGAGGTACATGCCAACAGGTACGGTAGCCTTCTTCCATGACAGGAAGGGATACGGCTTCATCGAAACGGATGACTCCGACGACGACATCTTCTTCCACATGGAGGATGTCGGCGGCCCTGACGTCGAGGAAGGCCAGGAACTCGAGTTCGAAATCACACAAACGGACGAGGGCCCACGCGCGACGAACATCAAGCGACTCTAGCGAGCAGTCATCGCTTCACTCCTCGAGCCTGGCTCGAATAAAGTGCTCCTGCTCCACAGAGAGCGGCCGCTCAAGCAGACAGCGCAATGCAGCCTCGAGTGTCAGCTCCCCGTTTCCTGGATAGCGAAACACCACCTCACCCCGAGGTGCCGTGTCACCGGTGAAAACAAACCCTGCGCGGGCAACGGCGACAGCGGCGAAGGGTGAATCGATCGAGATACGAACCGTCTCATACCCCTCGCTGAGTGCCCACGCGGTGAATTCCCTCACCAACGTCGTCGCCAACCCCTCTCGCTGTCTGTCGCGTCTGACTGCGAGGAACCTGATGCGACAGCATGTGTCATCGGTTCTATCTGGTGAGAATGAGAGTGCTGCGACGATCTCATCGCCGCGGAGACCGATGGCAGTGCCCGTCGCCCGACGGCCGAACTTACCGGCGAACGGAAAGGTCTCATGTGAGACGGTGAGGACATCATCCTCACCAGGGGGACTCGATATCTCGAGGGAGAAATCGTCAACCGAGTGCATCCTTGACTTGTTGATTCAACGTATCGAAGACGCGTGTTGCCTCACGCGGTAATGGTGAGGTATCCTGCGAGAGCGCTGGCTCATCATCGGGGCTCGGGCTACCCACCACGACGCGCCCGACCATCCCGACGTGCTCGTGTGGTGTGCACACGTAGTCGTAGACACCCTCGGTATCGAACGTGACTGAGAACTCCTCCCCACCTGAGCTCAACAACCCACTATTCCATGGTGAGGCATTGTCTGGCATTCTCAGTGGCTTGTCGTTGTCCGGATGATAGGCGACCGTATCGTGCACGCCACTGACGAGTTCCCAGGTGACGGTGCCACCTGTGGTCACATGGACGAGTGTCGGGTCGAAACGGTCACCTCCACGGGCAGTCATCGACACCGTGGTCTCCGTCACGGGATCGCCGAGGTGTGACACGGTCACCTCCCGTCCATCACCGAACAGGCCGACACAACCTGCGAGTGATGCACTTGCGACCCCCACGAGGACCGACCGTCGCGCGATATCTCGTTGCACGATGATTCGCTTGTAAGTAGGCAATCGAACGTATGAAAACCCGCTGATGCGCCGGCCGGGAGTCGAACCCGGGCCATGAGCTTGGAAGGCTCAGGTCCTGCCGCTAGACCACCGGCGCGCGATGGGTCGTACCCCGTCGGTGATTAAGGAAGTTACCATTGGGAGGCATCCGACCGGACGTGTGCATACAGGTTGCCTGCCTCCTCCCAGCTGCGGATCACCTC
>SKSD01000034.1 GCA_007118145.1 Halobacteriales archaeon | reverse complement strand
TGCTCGCTACTCTCGCAGAGCATGCCGCTGCGGAGGGGGACGTGATCGTCTCTGCGATTACCGCCTCTCAGCGTCTTGTCGATGCGGCCAATCGAGCCGGTGCTGAACTCGTGCTCACACGCGTCGGTGCAGCGAATATCCTGACCAAGGTACGGGAGTTGCACGCCCAGGGCAGGTCGGTCGCTATCGCTGGGGAGGAAAATGGTGGCATTATCTTCCCCAGATACCGGTTGACACGTGATGGTGCGTATATCGCAGGTAGGATGCTCGAGCTGATCGGGGAACGACCTGCATCAGAGGTGTTCGAACCATACACCGGGTATGTGACGATCAGACGAGATCTGCCCTATGGAAGTGGACAGGAACGTGACCGCCTGCTCACCCGTGCGGAGACATGGGCAAATCAGCAAGGCGGGCGGCTGCAAACGCTCGATGGATTCCGTGTCGACCTCGATGATGGCTGGGTGCTCATCAGAGCGAGTGGCACCGAACCGCTCATCAGGGTATATACCGAGGCACGTGATAACGACCGTGCGCTCGAGCTTGTGAATGATGCAGTCGAGTTTATTAGGGCCTGAGCAATCCAACTCGATACCGCTTCAGAGGGTCTCGGATACCTCCTCGAGCAAGGCATCGAGCTTCTCAATCTGCGACTCGACGTGGGCGAGCTTAGTCTCGGCCTCACCATCAAGAACCATGTCCCGTTCGGCCGCGTCGAGCTCCTCACGAAGGACGGCACTCGAACGTTGTCTCGAGTACGACTCGCCATCACGACAGGCTGCCTCAAGATCGCGAAGGTGTGCGATGGTCTCGTCACTCCCGAATCGTGCGACTGCCTGACGAAGCTCTCGGAGGTGCCAGAGGAATCGCTCTCGCTCAGGTGGTGGCCATTCGATCGTGAACGGTTCGCTGGAGAGCTCCTCAAGATATGGACTGTGCGGTCGAACCTCACCGAGGAAGTGACCAGCATCATCGACATAGTGATCGAGTTTCGATCGTGAGTAATCCAAGAACTCGAGTACCTTCGAGACTGGTTCCTCCCCGACCGGATGGTTCTCGAAGAAGGAGACGAGGACAGATGGTGGGGCATCGATATCCAGCAGGGCGAAGTAGCTCAGATGGTCGTATATCTCGAGCACCGTCCTCACAGGCACGTCGTGGGTGAAGCGTCGATGGTCCGTCCTGACCCCCTCGTTATATGTGGAAATCGTTTCTCGGAGCTCATGCACCGGGGCATCCAAGGCAGTTGGATCGAGCCCGGCTAGTTCGGCAAGGCGGTCACGCCGTTGCATGAGATCACGCCGGCGAGCGACGGCTCTCTTCCGTATCGACTTGAGGCGCTTGCGAGCCTCATGTAACTGGTCGAGGGTATCTACAATCTGGGATACCTCGGTGAGTTCATTCCGGGCGTTGTCGAAATCGCCCGAGCTCAGGCGACGACGGTCGACATCCTCGGCCGCCTGCTCGAAACGTGGACGATAGGGAAGTTGGTCATCGAGGCCTTCGACGAACTGATCGAAACGCTGGCGAAACTCCAGATAGCCACCAAAGTCGCCAGTCCCGGTCGCGCGATCCTCGTAGCTGTCGAGGAGGTCAATCGCGTACACATATGCTTCACGCAGCTCAGATGCCGTTTCCTCATCCAGATCACCAAGTGCCGCCTTCGCTGCCTTGACATCGTCTTGCGCTGTCGCTAGCTCCTCCAACATGGTATCGAGGTCTTGATCCGAGGACATCATCGGCGACAGATGTACCAGTTAGGCTATCGTGCTCGGGAATAGTCCTTTTGTTTGCTCAGAATGGTGCCACCCATTCGATGATCGAAAGGAAGAGATCACCATAGATGACGGCGAGGAGGAGACCCGCCGCTAGCAAGAGTACGAACGGGATACCCGGTGAGTACCAGACCACCTCCCTGTAAGCCAGTACCTCCAATCCCTCGCGAAGTGTCTCGGGAGTCGTCCCGTAGGCACCGTTATCAGTCGCCTTGAGGAACGCGTTGGCCCCCCACGGATCGTCGAACTCGCCCCCGTCTGTGACGGCTCCATCACCGGGATCACCTGGATCATCGGGCAGGCTCACACGGTACCGTTGCGGGTCGGACCGCAACTGCTCGATCGTGATACCTCTCCATGAGAGGTACATACGGAGTGCGTCCAGGTCGAGCCCGGACCGGTCGAAACCCTCAGGCGACTCGAGCAACCTCCCCGGGAGTGCAACAGTCTGCGATACATCGATCTGCCGTCCGATGAACATAGCCCAGGCGAACTCGTTTGCGATGGCGTTTCGCACGCCAAGAGAGAGTGGGTAGATCAACCCCAGGATGACGGCATTGGTCAAGATAGCCAATGAAAAGACACCGACTGCCGGTTCGACCATGGGGAATGTCCAGTCGATGACGACGTACGTGGGATACGTCGGGAACAGCACCGCCAAGATCATGATCGCCTTGGCATCGGCACCGCCGAAGCCACCGAAGTACCAGAACGCGAATGCCAGGGGGATGAGTACACCAATGCTCAACAGCGTGACGTAGAGAAACTGTTCCCAGATGAACCCACCAGCTAGCCAGGCATCGTATCCCTCGATGGCGAGTGCGAAGACAGCCAGTACGAGTAACGGCGGCCACAGGCGGTTGGTGATGCGTCTCGTGGCGACGTCACGCCAGGCAGCCCAGACGAAAGCTGGAACAGCGAACAACCGGAGGAGATCGAAAGGTGCTGCGGCGAACGGCCCGAGTTCGAGCATACGTCCGTCGGCGTGTCGTGCAACAGGTTAGTCGTTGCGACTCTTCGATTCAAGGTGGTCACCTCTGGTGCGTATCGCGTTCTGTGGCTGGAGTGAAGTACTGCACCAGCCGCCAATGATACTGTACTTGGGATGAAAACCGGAATCGAACCCAGCTATCAGATAACGCGGTTCTGGAGGTAATCGAGGTGCTTTGCGTTGTAAACGATCTTCACCTCATCGGTCTCTGGAGTACCGATGCACGTCAGGCGGACATTGCGCTCTTCGACCTCCTCATCGGAGAGGATCTGTTGCATGTCCATCTGAATCTCACCCTCTTTGAGAATCGCCGCACAGTTAGCACACGCACCAGCACGACACGAAAACGGCCAGTCGTATCCCTGTGCCTCGGCGGACTCGAGGATGTACTCCCCGCGGTTGACCTCGAGTGAGCCGTAATCCTCAGCATCGAGCCCCTCATCCGCGGCTTTCTCGAACAGGTCATCATCGTCCATTTCCCAGCCATAATCCTCGAGCACTTCGAAATT
>SKSD01000072.1 GCA_007118145.1 Halobacteriales archaeon | reverse complement strand
TGGGTATCACTCTTCGATGGCGGTGGTGTCACCTCACCGGCGACGGCACTCGGTCGGATGACCGCGTCCATACCGGTGACTGGAAGCAAACGTAAAAGAGCGTAACGGCCGCCAGTCGATTGGATGGTATTTTATCTCCAGGTGGCGTCGGATGTGTCAACATGCGTGGAGACCTCTCACCAATCGACGAGACACTCACAGAACACGGCACAGATGCATATCTGATCGAGGCATCAAGTGATGTCTCCGATCAGGCCTATCTGAGTGGATTCTGGGCACCTGATGCCTTCGTCACGTTGTACGTCGATGGAGCGGTGCACTGTCTGGTCAGCCCCCTTGAGTTCGGCCGGGCACAGTCAGAGAGTCTTGCCACGTCTGTGGCTAACGTCGTCGAGTTCGATTACTTCGACCGCCTCGAAGAGCTTGAGCGTCACGAGGCATGGGGATCGACGATCGCCGATTTCTGTGCCCGATTCGATGTCACCAGTGTATCGGTACCCGGTCGGTTTCCACTGTCGGTCGCCGAGGTACTCCGCGATGAGGGTTTCACCGTCATGGTCGATACCGACGGTGTCGTCTCCAGTGTCAGAGCGGTCAAGACCGAACCCGAACTCGAGGCGATCGCCGATGCACAGGAGGCAGCACAGGCGGCGATGTCGGCTGCTGAGAACCTACTCACCGAGGCGGCGATAGCGGATGATGGGACGCTCGAACTCGAGGGTGAGACGCTGACGAGCGAGCGACTCAAGTTCGAGATCGAGCTGACGTTGCTCGAGGCACGGTGTGCACTCGACGATACCATCGTGGCGTGTGGCTCGGATGCTGCGGATCCACATGACCGGGGCAGTGGCCCACTACATGCCGGTGAGACGATCATCATCGATATCTTCCCCCGTCACAAGGAATCACGCTACCACGGCGACTTCACCCGGACGTTCGTCAAGGGCGAGGCATCCGATGAGCTACACGACTGGTATGAGCTGACCAGCGAGGCACTCGATGCAGCACTCGGGACGATTCAGGCGGGTGTGACCGGCGAGCAGGTGCACGATGCCGTGTGCGATGTCTACGAGGCGGCCGGCCACGCCACGCTTCGGGCTCAACCTACGACATCGGTGGGCTTCATCCACTCGACTGGCCACGGTGTTGGGTTGGATGTCCACGAGGGGCCGTCACTATCGACAACCGGCGAGGAACTCGAGGTGAATCACGTGATCACCGTCGAACCCGGCTTGTACGATCCCGAGGTAGGCGGTGTCCGAATCGAGGACATGGTAGTCGTGACCGAGGACGGGTATCACAACCTGACCGATTACCCACGCGAACTCGTCATCGACTGAGAACGCGTATGTCCGGGGTGGAATCGGCCGTACTCGATTCGGTGAAGTACCTCAGGGGGGTGAGACCGATCGATCCAGCGGAGCTTGTCGAGTACGTCAGTGAGCCAGTCGATACCGACACCATCCGGTCGATCGTCAGGGCTCATGCACTGGATCTTGAACTGATCGAGCGAGAGGATGGGATGTTCGAACCCGCACCGACTGAGCCACTGTCGCATGCACCCGTCGCCATCGACCGACTCCCCGAGCGGTACTGTGCGTTCGTACACAGCTCTCTTGAGGAACACCTGGGACGAGATTGGGCGCGTGGACAAAGTGGTGAGCAGCTCCGTCGCCGGGTTCGACAGTTGAAACGGCGCTATCTCGAGGGTGGTTCATTGACGTATGATGCCATGGACGCACTCGCATATCTCGTCTATCACAGCCCCCGTACCTATACGGCCATGAGGTACACACTCGCCGAATTGACCGCCCGATCGTTACTCGTCCCCCCGCTTCGTATCCTCGATGTCGGCGCGGGTACGGGTGGGCAACTCGCCGCAGTCGCCGATGCGGTCGGCACTGAGACTCTGGTCTCGTACGATGCGGTCGAACCCAGCCCGCTTGGTGCGCTCTGTGAGTCGGTCACAACTGACTATGTTGGGTGCAATGTACACGTCTCATTACATCGCGAGCCGATCGAGGCGGTCGAGTTCGACGGACAATATGACGTCATTTTGCTGGGTAACGTCCTCTCCGAACTGCGCGACCCACACGAGATTGCTGCGGAGACGTTCGAGCTGGTCGGTCAGACGGGATCGTGGGTTGCTCTCGCACCTGCTGACCCACGCACGAGCACACAGCTGTTTGCCATCGAGCGCTCGTTGGTCCCCCCGGCGACGGCCTATGCACCGATGCTCAGACTCTGGTCGGGGCGTGAACCACACGATACGGCGTGGTCGTTCGTCGAACACCCACCGATCGAGCCACCCTCATTCCAACGGGCCCTCCAGGCACCTGCCCCCGAGGGCGAGCGCGACCAGTACACGACACGTTCGATCCGGTATGCATACACCATTCTCAGACGAGATGATACCAGGCGCTATACGGTCCAGGGCGACCCTGACCGGTATCGACCCTTGGGAGATATCGAGGCGGCGATCGGGAATCGGGTCGATTGCATCAGCGTCAAGCTGAGTGCAGACCTGTCGGAGGGGGATGGGAATCCACTCATCCGCCTTGGTGATGGGAGCCAACAGGTCGACTGTTTTGGCGTGTGTGTCAGACAGACCATGCTCAACGAAGCACTCATCGAGGCACCGTATGGTGCGATCGTCTCCATCCAGCAAGGTCTTGTCCTCTGGAACGATGATGAGGCAGCGATCAATCTCGTGATCGATGATGAGACGATCGTCGATCAGCTTGCCCCCTGAACGGTGGGCTTATTCCGCCCACCTCCCGATGGATGGGTATGTCATCACCGACGATCATGTTGACCAACGACGATGGGATCGACAGCGTCGGCTTTCAGCGACTGTACGACGAGCTCGATCAGCTTGGTGACGTGGTCGCCGTTGCACCGGCAGTCAATCGGAGTGCGGTGGGTCGTTCGATCGAATCTGAGGTCCGAATCGAGGCACACCCACTCGGCTATGCCGTCCATGGCACCCCATCAGCGTGCGCTGTCGTTGGTGCCACAGGGTTGGATATCGACCCCGATATGGTCGTCTCAGGGATCAACAAGGGTGCCAACCTTGGGTCAGCCATGCTGGGTAGATCGGGTACCGTCGGTGCAGCCATCGAGGCTGCCTACCTCGGTCTGCCGGCGATCGCCGTCTCGATGTACGTCCCCTTCGAACGCATCCAGGGTGCCTTCTATGACTATCGACCCGAGCCCCACGAGTATGATGTGGCGGCGATGACGGCACGATTCCTGGTTGATCGAGCTCAGACGACCGGCATGTTCGAGCGGTTCGATTATCTCAACGTGAACACACC
>SKSD01000031.1 GCA_007118145.1 Halobacteriales archaeon | reverse complement strand
CCACGTCGGTTCGCTCCGAAATCGGTCGGCACACCCAGGATGGAGACTGATGACATTCGTGCATGGCATTCGTCACACCGCCAAAAGAAAGGTTCGTGTCTGTGTTGGGGGAATAGCCGTTGGCGATTACTAATTTATCCGTTTCCGTCGCCGATATTAAATAGGTCAGTCACGAAAGAATCAGTATGGCATCCATCGAGTTGACCCCGAGTCAGCGATCCATACTCAGTGCTCTTGTGAACCTCTATACCGAGCGGGAGGACGCTGTCAAGGGTGAGGCTATCGCTGAAGAGATCGACCGTAATGCGGGGACGATCCGTAACCAGATGCAGAGTCTGAAGGCACTGCAACTGGTCGAAGGTGTCCCAGGCCCAAAGGGTGGGTACAAGCCCACACCAGCTGCCTTCGATGTCCTCGATATCCAACAGGTTGACGATCCTGCGTGGGTGAAGCTCTCCAGGGAAGGTGAGTTACTTGACGATGTCAACGTCGTCCAGATCGAACTCGCGAGTGTGCACCATCCGAGCATGTGTCGGGCGGAGGTGAAGGTTCGTGGTTCGCTTCGCAACCTCCATGAGGGTGATTTCGTCACCGTCGGTCCAACTCCGTTGTACAAGCTCCGTCTGCAGGGGACCGTCGATGGGAAGGATGAATCGAACAATCGGCTGATCCTCAAGCTCAACCGGATGGATGCACCGGTCGACGAGTAGCCGTTACCACCCTCGACAGATCATCCATCTGGCGGGAGTGTGTCACGCTCTTCTTTGAGTAACTCCACGGTTGGCGTGAGCCGTGTCTCGACTGTCGTCTCACCCTCCGCGTAGACGCGGATGACCGGCTCGGTACCACTCGGACGGATCAAGAGCCACTCGAATCGACCGAACGTGACACGGATACCGTCACTTGCGTGTTCGAAGGAACCCTCGGGAAAGGCACGTGGCATCGACTCGACGAGCCGCTCCATCACCTGCGTTTTCAACGCATCCGGACACCTCACGTGCTCCTTACGGTACGGTGGGTTGGCTATCGGGGTGGTGAGTGTCTCCAGAGCAGATGCACTCATGACCAAGATGGAGAGGACACCAGCCGCGGCGAGTGCATCGATCCACATACCGAAATCGGGATAGAGATGTTTCCACGGTTCGGCAGCGAAGACCACCCGTTCACCCGGCGTGTTACGGCGTCGCACCGAATCGATCCCTTCGATTAAGCCACCAAGCGGTGTCCGCTCAACACTCCCACCGTGCGTTATGACTGCATCGTCGATACGTGCCGATGCGTTCGGTGTCGTCACGATGATGGGGCGATCGACCGAAGCGTGTCTGCTGAACGACGTTGCGAGCATGGCGATGACGGTATCCTCGTGGATCACGTGCCCCTCGGGGTCGACCATGACGATCCTGTCCCCATCGCCATCGAATGCCATGCCGAGGTCGTACGATGTCTCCGTACCGGCCAGCCACCTGCGGAAACCGGAGATGGATGCCTCGGTGGGCTTGCTCTCCCTCGCTGGGGCGTAACCCGATGGGTCGGCATTGAACGTCACCACCGACGCACCGAGCTCACGGAGCACCGGGGCGATCGTCGGGACGGCCATCCCGTTGCCACCATCAAGTGCGATCTCGAGTCCATCGAGTGGCCGGTCGTCAGCTAGCTCGTGTTCGGATGCGACTGTCTGCAGATACTCGCCGAGATCGCGCTGATAAGGTGACATTGGATTGGATGAGCTGACCGATCCAGCCTCGTCCCACGGAGATCGCACAGATGGCTGTGTACATGCCTCCTCGATAGCCCGCTCATCGGGTCTACGTATCTCCGAGCCATCGACAAACACCTTTATGCCGTTATCCTGCGGTGGATTGTGACTCGCCGTCACCATCACGCCGATACGACCCTGACTCGCATGGGCGAGGACCGGCGTCGGTATCGCACCTGCATCGATGCAGTCACCTCCAGCGGTGGTGATCCCTGCGATTACCCCGGCGGTCAACGAATGCCCTGTTGTCCGTGCATCTCGGCCGATGACCACCTCGGTCAGTCCATCACCGAGTGTCTGTTGAATCGCCAATCCGACGGTGATGGCATCAAGCTGATCGAACTGTGTGGGTACTGCACCGCGGATACCTGCGGTACCGAAGCGAATCACTGGTGTGCCCCCCATCGGTGTATGATTCGTAATCCATAGCACAGACCGCTACACGGACTCACAGTTCGACGCCACTTGGGATGATACTGTGTTGTCTGAGCAGGTTACCCTCGCTGTTGTAGACCAGCAGTGTCCGTTTATCGAACGTCAGGTGGTGTTCGTCACCGACGTGAATGGTGACGGTGTATCGACCGGCTGCATCTGAGACCGTCTCACCGTATCGGCGAGCTGCCCGGATGAAATCGAGCATCGGGTCGACATGGACGTTCATCTCGAAGAACAGGTCACCAGTGAGACGATCACTCAGGCTCAACACCCCCTGCGACTCGGGATCCTCTATGGTATCCTGGAGGCGTAGACTCACATCGACGGCCGCGGCTGGAGGGAGCTCACCATCTGTTTTGAGGAAGTCGAACGTAAGTGTCTCTCGTGGACCTTCATATGAGATCTCAAGCTTTGGCATCGTGGGCGAGCCATCGGTATCGACCCACCCCGCATCGATCACCTCCAGGGTGAAGTAGTCACGCCTCATCCGCTGTTCGCACGTTAGAGGTCACGGGCAATTAACGTAACGCCACGATATGTGGCATTGGTGTCACGAAATCAGCGAATATTGGCTATGCCGTGTGGCACGTACCGTACCCGATATGACACCAGCAGACATACCTGCGTTTAGTATGCCACTCACCGAAGGTTCACCGAGGAAGACAGATACACGCAGGTCGCCATATGACGGACATCGATCCCCCACATGAGCCGAAGGAGGTGCGAGACACCTACGAACGAATCGCCGGCGATTTCGATCGAACACGGTCCAGTCCATGGCCGGCTGTTCAGCGGTTCGTCGAAACAGCAACCTCGGTGCAGAACGCACTCGATATCGGCTGTGGGAACGGGAGACACCTCGAGTTACTTCACACCAGCGCATCCAGAACGGTCGGTATCGATATCAGCAGGGCACTACTCGAGGTGTCTGCCCGCCGCCAGCTCTCAGGTGTTGAGCTCATCGAGGCGAGTGCATCCCGTCTCCCATTTCACGATGGATTCGCCCAGCTCGTCCTCTATATCGCCACCATGCATCATCTGCCATCAACGAACACACGAGTTGCGAGTCTGGACGAGCTGGCACGTGTCCTCAGCGACGATGGCGAGGGACTCATCAGTGTCTGGTCAGTGACGCACGACAGGTTCGACACTGACGAAGCGTTCGATACGCTCGTCGACTGGACGCTCCCCTCGGGCGAGACGGTGCCACGGTACTATCATATCTACGAT
>SKSD01000085.1 GCA_007118145.1 Halobacteriales archaeon | reverse complement strand
CGAGGAGTACTACCACACCGCCGGTCACGACGAGGGCACTCGCGACGGTGAACGCAATCGGGTAACTCATCGCCCCTAGCCAGCCACCGAGGAGGCCTCCGACGCCACCTGCCATCGCGATGAGCGCGTTATACGTTCCAAGTGCCTCACCACGGATGATCGGTGGTGAGAGCTGTGTGATAAGCGTTGCTGCAGTCACGGCGATCACCGCCCAGGTGAGACCGATCATGATGAACATGAGCGTTGTCAGCCCGAGACCGAGCAATCCGGCACCCAAGGATAGACCGATCATCACAACCGCGACGAACGTGATTGCACGGACTGTCAGACCGCCGAACTGGACCAAGGACGCATCGTGACGTGAGACCAGGTGCGACGCACGTTCGAAGTACAACACCGCGGCGATATTCAGTAGGAAGTACAGCGCGAAGATCTCTGACGCACCAAAACCGACCTCCCCAAGGTAGACCGGTAGTGGGGCAAAGAAGATACCGAACCCACTGAAGACGATTACCACAGCTAGATAGTAGCTGGCGAGTCGTGGTGTGAAGCGATCGATAAACCTCCGTGGGTGAAACTGACGGATATCGATCCTCGTGGGGGCGAACGGGAAGGATGATGCCCGAACGTTGTATGCACCGGCAGTCAGTCGACCTCTACGTAACCTCCGTGCTGAGGGAACGGCCGATGGCGTAGGATTGGGCGGTAACGTACTCATCGAGATGAGGAAACCGATTGCCGTGCTCGAAGCACAAACGAGGAGGAATATCCGCTGAGCGGTGATGGTGTCGAGCTGGATGGTCAACACGGCGATGAGTGCGAAGCCGACGAGTAATCCGACGGTCCAGCCGATACCCTGCATCTTGTTCAACAACGCAATATTCGCCGACCATTCTGCCTCGGGGATATCGACGATGACCAACAGTGTCAACACGGGTATCGCCGCAGCGAACCCCAACCAGAGAATGGCATACACGGCAATCACCGCCAGAATCGACTCGAGTGCAGGAATCACGAGCAGCATGGCGAACGCGATAGCCATCGAGAACAAGACGAAGCTCCGGAATTTGCCTGTCCGGTCAGCGAGCCTCCCGAACAGCAATGCCCCAGGGATGCCGATGAAAGAGCTAGCAGCGAAGAGGACACCAAGGGTGAACGCATCACCACCGAGTTCGACCACATAGAGTGGCACGATCAACGACGCGCCTCCGAACGCGATCGAGGCGAGTGTCCAACCGTATAGCCAGCGATGCTCCATGGCTCAAGCCACCTTTGGGGGCCTTAATAATTCAGCCCATTCCACCAGTTTCAATCTCAGCTGTGGAGATGGTGGAAGGAACTATACCGAAAAGAGCGCCCAACCTGGGCGATGCTCGACTTTGGCCTCGATGTGAGTGGCGATCCACAACTCACCGCCCTCGTCATCGTCTTTACCCTGCTCGGGGCGGGATTGGGTGTGATAAGCGGATTGATCCCTGGCCTCCATGCAAACAACTTCGCGATGTTACTCGCGGGAATCGCACCGGTGGTCCCTGCACCACCGTTATTCGTCGGTGTGGCGATGCTAGCCGCTGGTGTCGTCCACAGCTTCGTCGATGCCGTACCCGCACTGGCGATCGGTGTCCCGGATGCGGATATGGCGGTCATGGCGCTCCCTGGTCATCGACTAGTCCTCGAGGGTCGAGGACGGGAGGCACTCCGGCTCTCAGCGCTTGGGAGTGTGCTCGCTGTTCTCCTGTCGGTTCCGCTTGCAATACCGGTGACGCTAGGGGTGGTGGCCATCTACGATGAGCTCATGGCGAACGTGGTCACAATCCTCGCCGTCGTCGTCGTGGGACTGATCGTGAGCGAACCAACCAAGCGAGCGATGTTTGGTGGTACCTGTAGCTTCGCGCTCGCGACGGCACTCGGATTGACCATGCTCGATGCAAATCCTGAGGCGCCATTGGACGCAGGTGGGATGTTGAGCCCGATCTTCGCTGGTCTGTTCGGTGCACCTGTGTTACTTGACGCAGCCAGCGGGTCAGGTGTCCCCCGTCAAGGATCGCCGAGCTTGCGAACATCCCGGCATCTGCTGTTACTCACGGCAGCCGCTGGTGCCATCTCTGGGGCCATCGTCGGGTTCCTCCCTGGGATTTCTGCTGCGATCGCCGCAGTGGCGGTACTCGCTATCATGCCTGGTGCCTCGGGAGATCGGGGGTATATCATCGCCACCAGTGGTGTTGACACATCGAACACCATCTTTGCGCTGTTTGCATTGTACGCGATTGGCCAACCCCGCAGTGGGATCGTCGTCGCTTATGAGGAACTCGGTGCGCCGATCGAAGTCGGTATACTCGTATTCTCGACGATTATCGCCGGTGTATTGGGTTACTTGGCTGTCGTGACAATCGGTGATAAATACCTCTCGATCATCGGGTCGATGGACTACGCCAAGCTGAGTGTGGCACTCCTTCTCGCGCTGGCAGGATTATCCTATCTGTTCGCTGGTATTCTCGGTGTGTTGGTGTACATCATCAGCGCTGCGATCGGCCTCGTACCAGTACGGATCGGTGGGCGTCGGGTCCACCTGATGGGCGTCCTCATCGGCCCGATTATGATCGGGTGAGTGGCATTCTCCTCAGGTTACCTTGTGGGTAGAGGTGAATCTCACCGGATACACTTGCATTAGGTAGGTACTTGGCATACTGAGCGTCAACAACACTGATACTGGCTGGAATGTCACAATGATCTGTAAGACGAACCTTCTAAACGTGACAGGCTAACACTCAACGTACTATACCATCATGAGCAGCGACGACCGCGAACTCGCGAAGGATCTTGGCCTGCTGTCTGGGCTGACAATCGGCATCGGTACCATGATCGGTGCCGGTATCTTCGTCCTGCCTGGTATCGCCGCTCAGCGTGCCGGTCCGATCGTCGTACTCTCGTTCATCATCGGAGGTTTCATCGCTCTGATGAATGCGCTGTCGGTCTCCGAACTCGGCACGGCCATGCCGAAAGCAGGTGGTGCGTATTACTTCATCAATCGTTCACTCGGACCGGTCTTCGGTGCAATATCTGGCCTGGGCGACTGGCTCGGCCTCGCATTCGCATCTGCATTCTATACCATCGGGTTTGGTCAATATCTCGCAGAACTCTTCGAACTACCATCTATCCTCTTTCTAAACCATATCCAGGTAGGTGCAATCCTCGCCGGATTGATCTTCATCGGAGTCAACTTCATCGGGGCGAAGGAGACTGGTGGCGTGCAGACCATCATCGTGACAATCCTGCTGTTCATCCTCGGTGTGTTCGCCGTCGTTGGTTGGTTCTCATTCGACTGGGGGACTGTCAGCGGCCATGGCGGACTCACACCACTGGGTACGGCTGAGATACTCCCGGCCACCGGGCTCGTCTTCGTCTCCTACCTCGGCTATGCGAAGAT
>SKSD01000063.1 GCA_007118145.1 Halobacteriales archaeon | reverse complement strand
TCCCGGCATCGACAAGTCGCGGTATATAGTTCCAGATATCGCGTTTGCCAGCCGGGTCTATCCTGGCGGTCGGTTCATCGAGGACGAGCAGTTCTGGATCGTTGACGAGCGCGGTGCCGAGGCAGGTTCTGCGCTGTTCGCCACCTGAGAGCTTACGATAGGGCCGGTCGGCGATGGCCTCGAGGCCGAGGTCGTGCAGGATGCCCTCGGGTTCGCTCGCATGGTCATAGAGTCCACCGTAATATCCCAATAACTCCCTCGGGGTGAGTCGTTCTGGCGGTTCGAACGACTGGGGAAGTACACCGATGCGTTCTCGGTCGATACGAGCGGGTTGGTGACCGAAGAGACTAATCTCACCTTGCTGTGGAGCGAGCGTACCGGTCAGCAGGCGGATAAACGTGGTCTTGCCGGCACCGTTCGGTCCCAGCAGTGCGACGACCGAGCCTTTCGGCACCGACATCGTGATGCTGTCGAGGGCGGTGACAGCATCGTAGGCGTATGAGAGGTGATTCGCCTCGATCACGTGCTCGGTCATTACTTGTGATGCCCCCGCTTTCGCCCTAAGGGATTCGAAACGCCACTGAGTCAGTGATCGATACCGTATCAGTCTGTGCCAGTACCGTCCGAGAGAGCGTACCAGACGGCAATGGCCGCAAGTACCGCACCGGGTATCAATGGCAGGAGGATGAACGATACCCGCCATGGCAAGGCCGGAGGCCGCCACAGGATGACCAGTGGGATGACAATGAACGACAGGGTGATGAACGCGACGATGAACCAGTCCCTCCTCGCGCTCGATAGCATGGTCATAACTGACTATCGGGGATGACGACCACCTTGCCGACACCTTCTCGCTCCTCGATGATGCGGTGCGCCTCGGCTGACTCGCTCATTGGTAAGGTCTCCCTGATGACCGGCTGCATCACCCCAGACCAGACGAGATCGAGGACGTCCTCCGACTCGCCAGGTGTACCCATCGTCGACCCGTGGATGGAGAGTCCCTTCCAGAAGATCCGGTTGACGTTCGTCGTCACTATCGGACCGGTCGTGGCACCACAGGTGACGAGCGTGCCACCCTTGACGAGACATTTCAATGAGTCCTCCCAGGTCGCCTCACCGATATGATCGACGACGACATCAACACCACGACCGTCGGTGAGCGCCTTGATAGCCTCCTTGAACGACGTATTGTTGTAGTTGATCACCTCGGCCGCACCGAGTTCGATGACGGTTTCCAGCCTATCGTCGTCACCGCCGGTGGCGATGACGGTGGCCCCGGCGTGATCGGCGATCTGCACCGCTGCGTGACCCACGCCACCTGTCGACCCGTGGACGAGGACGAGGTCTCCAGGGTCGATATCCGCCCGCGTCATCAGCATGCGCCATGCCGTCTGGAAGACGAGCGGTGCCGCTGCAGCTGTCGACCAGTCAACCCCCTCAGGAACTGGTGTGAGGTTGTCCTCCGGGATGGCTGCACGTTCGGCATGGACTCCCTGGACATGCTCACCGATGACGTGATACCGGTCACACAGCGGGGTCTCACCGTGACGACAGTGCTCGCAATGACCACATGACACCCCGGCGAGGAGTGCCACCCGATCACCGGGTTCGAACCTGGTCACAGTCTCGCCGACACCGATCACCACGCCTGCACCATCGCTGCCAGGGACATGGGGGAGGTCGAGGTCGACGCCCGGCAGGCCGTTCCTCGTGTGTATGTCAAGGTGATTCAATGCGCCCGCCTTGAGCTCGACCAGCACCTCATTCGGGCCGGGTTCTGGATCGGGATACGAGTCATACGTGATCACCTCACGCCCCCCGTGAGCAGTAAACTGCACAGCTCGCATGGTTGTTGCCTCGAAGCGGGTGGCAAAACGCCTTATGAAGTGGGTGTCGTCGACCGGACCACTCAACTCATCGGGGTTCCATGGTGCAGGCATGCCTGCAGTCGAGCCAGCGCCGGTTCCAGACGAGATCGGGATCGCCGTCCTCTCGATCACGACTTTCCGGACACTCGAGGAGGACGACCCTGGTGATCACATCGTCGAACTGGTCGAATCGGCTGGGTACGAGGTTCCGATCCGCGAGCTCATCAACGACGATTACGATCAGATCCAGCGGGTGATCAATCGACTGTGCAAGCGTGACGATGTCCACGCTATCATCGTCAATGGTGGTCTCGGCTTACACGGGCGTGATGTCACCGAGGAGGCGATCACCAAGATGTTAATCAAGACGCTCCCTGGGGTTGGAGAGATTCTCCGTCACCTGTTGCTCGAGCAACTCGGCACGGAGGCTGTCGTCGATCGGACCTTCGCAGGGATACGCAACGGTGTCCTCGTCTGCTGTTTTCCAGCGGAACAATCGGTGATCGACCTCGCTCTCGCCGAGATCGTGTTCCCCGAACTTGAGTATCTCATCGGTCTCGCGATCGTCGGGATGGATGACGAAACGGAGCAATGAGTACCGTTGCGTCGTCTCTTCAGTTGCGTTCGTGAGGTGAGGTGACCGATTGGATACGGTCAATGACCGCCTCGATGAACTCATCCGGGTCGACCAGATCGGGATCGACTGCAAGGTCTGCCTGTGCACTGGCGAACGGTGGGAGTCGATCATCGGTATAGAGGACGACCTGGATAGTCTCGTTTTGCTCACGTGCCACCGGGATGAGTGAGGCCAGCTTGACATCGGTGACCAGGAGGACGAGTGCATCAGTGATCCCGACCGTTTCGAGGTCAACACCGGTCGGGTAGCCATCGAGCTTGGACACCTCGAACGATGCCGCCTCGAGGCGCAAACCGAGGTCAAACGGATCCGATCCGAGGAGGATGATGTCACTCATACTCGATGGTCGCTGGTGGTTTGTGGGTCACGTCATAGACGACTCGTGCCACTCCGTCTATCTCTCCGGTGATGCGACTTTGTATCATCTGCAACGTCTGCCAATCGAGTTGCTGTGCCTGTGCGGTCATCCCGTCACGACTCTCGACCGAGCGGATGGCGACGACCCAGCCGTGGATTCGGTTGTCTCCCTTGACACCCGTGCCCTTTGCCAGTACCGCAGCGAACGCCTGCCATGGCTCGTACGCCTCGAGTTCGTCCTCGACGATGGCGGTGGCACCTCGTGCCACGGCGAGTTTCTCCTCGGTCACTTCACCGATGACGCGCACGGCCAGACCCGGTCCAGGAAACGGCATGCGTTCGGCGATTTCGTCCGATAGCCCGAGTTCGCGTGCCACATCACGCACCTGGTCCTTGTAGAGTTCACGGACCGGTTCGACGATCGTCTCGAAATCGATCACGTCGGGAAGCCCGCCCACGTTGTGATGGGACTTGATGTTACCCTCGCTCTCGATCCTGTCTGGGTAGATCGTCCCCTGGACGAGTACCTCCGCATCGATCTCACTGGCCACCGACTCGAAGGTTCGGATGAACTGCTCGCCGATGACCTGGCGCTTTCGCTCAGGGTCGATCACGCCCGTGAGAGCATCGAGGAATGCTTCACGCGCGTCGATGATGCGAAGGTCGTCCATGTGACCGAAGGTCTCACGGATCTGTTCGGTCTCTCCCTGTCGCATCAACCCCGTGTCAACATACACGGGGGTGAGCTGGTCACCGATGGCTCGGTGTGTCAAGGCGGCTGAGACCGATGAGTCAACACCACCTGAGAGTGCGATCAATGCCTGGCGGTCACCGACGGCTTGGTAGATCTCCTCGACCGCGTCCTCGATGAATCGTGCTGCGTCCTCCATGGCCTCAGGCTTCAACCTCTCGTGTCTGATGGCGTTCGGCGATCGCTGCCTCCAGGAAATGGATGAACGGTGGGCTGGCACGCCCCGGACGTGACCTGAACTCGGGATGGAACTGTGTGCCGATGAAGAAGGGATGTTCCTCGATCTCGAGGATCTCCATCCGCGGTCCACACCATCCGGAGAACTGGAGTCCGGCATCGGTGAGTGCCTCGATGTAGTTGGGGTTCACCTCATAGCGGTGGCGATGTCGCTCGGTACAGCTCGTGTCTCCGTAGATCTCGTGTGCGATCGTCCCTGACTCGATCTGTGTCTCGTGTGCACCGAGGCGCATCGTCCCACCGAGCTCGTCGAGTTCGTGTTGCTCTGGAAGTAGGTCGATCACGGGATGAGGGGTGTCGGCATCGACCTCCGTCGAATGCGCACCATCGAGACCGAGGACGTTCCTCGCATACTCGACGACAGCCATCTGAAAGCCGAGACACAGTCCAAGGAATGGGATTCCCTCTGTCCGAGCATGCCCGATGGCGGCGATCTTACCCTCCGTACCGCGGCTGCCGAACCCACCGGGGACGACGATACCTGTCGCCGAGTTGAGTCGGTCGTGATGCGTATCGGTCATCTCATCGCTGGCAACCCACTTGACGTTGACATCCACCCCGAGTTCGAAGCCGGCGTGTTTGAGCGCCTCATAGATCGACATGTATGCATCCTCGAGGGCATACTTGCCGACCAGTGCGATATCGATCGTCTCGTCTGCATCCTGTAATACGGTCTCACGCCATGCGGTATCACGCGCATCACTGGTGAGTGCACGGTCGGCAAGGCCGAGGTGTTCGAGGACGTACTCGTCGAGACCCTCATCCTCGACAACGAGTGGTACCTTGTAGATATCGTCCACGTCAGGGTTGGAAAAGACAGCTCGAGTCGGCACGTCACAAAAGAGGGCTATTTTCTTCCGTGTCGATGTGGTGAGGCGGTGTTCAGACCTACCGACGAGGACGTCAGGTTGGAGACCGATCGAGCGCAGTTCCTTCACGCTGTGCTGGGTTGGTTTGGTCTTTTGCTCGCCATTTTTCGAGTAAGGTACCAGCGTCACGTGTGCGAATAACACATCGGATTCGTCTTCTTCATGGGCAAATTGCCTGAGTGCCTCGAGGTACGGCATCCCCTCGATGTCACCCACCGTGCCACCCACCTCGACGATGCACACATCTGTCCCCGCAGCCGCCTCGCGGATACGGCGCTTGATATCGTCGGTGATGTGTGGAATGATCTGTACGGTACGACCCAGGTAATCACCCGATCGCTCACGCTCGATCACGTGTTGGTACGTCTTCCCCGTGGTGACATTGTGATCCGATGTCATGTCGATATCGAGGAAGCGCTCGTAGTTGCCGAGGTCGAGGTCAACCTCCGCACCATCTTTGAGGACGTATACCTCACCGTGTTGGTACGGATTCATCGTCCCAGCGTCGACGTTCAGGTATGGGTCTACCTTGACAGCCGTCACATCGAACCCCGCGTTGATTAAGAGCCTGCCGATGCTCGCGGCGGTGATCCCTTTCCCCAGTCCGGACATGACCCCGCCGGTAACGAAGATAAATTTGTTACCCAGTGTAGGATCATAACCCGTCTGCAAATCGTCGGGCATACTGTGTGTCCACATCCCTCGCTCAAAACCATTTCGACCGCTCATCTTGCCGTGTCAACACATGTCGTGGCGACATCAGTTGCTTCGGCATGCTTTTTAGTCACGGTCGGTATCGATGTGGTATGCGGTTGTTGTTCATTCATTCGGACCACCTCGAGTTCGAGGTCACCGAGGAGATCGGTGACCTCGCTGAGACCGAAGGTGTTCCGTTGGAGGGCCGTATGGAGGACTGCGTCGCCACGTTCATCAGCGTGGAATCCGGTGACGCAGAAGACATCGAGGCTGTTGTCTCCAACGCAGCCACAGAGATACGTGATGTCACCGGCCAACTCCAGACAACCCGTGTGGTGTTGTATCCATACGCACACCTGAGCGATGACCTCGCTCCACCGGATGTGGCGACGGAGGTGATGGTCGACCTTGAGGCGGCCCTTGCGGACGAGTTCGACCTCATGCGAGCACCGTTTGGGTGGTACAAACGCTTCGAGCTGAGCTGTAAGGGCCACCCGCTCTCAGAGCTGTCCAGACACGTGAGCAGTGAGTTCGAGGAGGCGGTCGAGCCAGACGAACCCGGGCGGGAACCGAGCACGTGGGAGGTGCACTTCCCAGACGGCAGACGTGAAGACCCAGCCACCGCCAAGGCCGAGGTGGACGATCGCATGCAGGCACTCATCACCGACGAGGTCGAGGGTGGTGCTGGCGACAAGGGTGAGGCACCACACGTCTCGTTGATGCAAGAGAAGGTATTCGTCGGTTACGACCAACTGAGCGACGTTGGCAACCTCAGGTGGTATCCCCGTGGCAAGCTCATCCGCGATCAGTTGATGGCGTACGTGACCGACCTCGTCGTCGACTACGGTGGCATGCCGGTCGAGACGCCGATCATGTACGACCTCGATGCCAGAGCGATCAGCGAGCATGCGGATAAGTTCGGTGAGCGTCAGTACCGCTTCGAGAGCGGCAATCGACGGCTCATGCTTCGTTTCGCGGCTTGTTTCGGGCAGTTCTCGATCATGCGTGATATGCACATCTCTGCGAACGATCTGCCACTTCGCGTCTATGAGATGAGCACCTACTCGTTCCGGCGAGAGCAACGTGGTGAGGTATCGGGGCTTCGTCGGCTGCGTGCGTTCACTATGCCAGATATGCACACCGCGACGCTCGATGTCGATCACGCACTCGAGGAGTTCGAACGACAGGCAGAACTCGCCCTCGATATCAGTGACGACCTCGCAGTGCGGTACGCTCCGATCTTCCGCATGACGGCTGACTTCTACGAGGAGCATGCGGCGTGGGTTGCATCACTCATCGACGATCTCGATACGCCTGTACTCGTCGAGTTAATCCCCGAGCGTGGGCATCGGTACTGGGTGGCGAAGATCGATTTCGCGGCCGTTGACGGGACCGGTCGGCCATTCGAGTGCTCGACGGTACAGATCGATGTTGAGAGTGCCGAACGCTTCGATATCGAGTACACTGATGGCGAGACGGTCTATCATCCGACCATCCTTCATTACTCACCCTCCGGAGGAATCGAGCGTGTCTTCGCCGCCATCCTCGAGGATGCCGCACGCGAAGCGGTACCACAGTTACCTACCTGGCTCTCACCGACGCAGGTACGTTTCATCCCCGTCCAGCCAGAGGCACACCTCGAGGCATGTGATGAGCTCGCCGATCGCCTCAAGGCCGAGGGTATCAGGGCGGATATCGATGACCGTGACGAATCCGTCGGTAAGCGTATCGCGACTGCAGAGACCGACTGGGTACCCTACTACATCGTTGTCGGTAACCGGGAGATGGAACGTAACGAGTACGGGGTGAACATCCGCGTCGAGGGTGATGAGGTGACGATGACGTTCGATGAGCTTGTCGAACAGGTTGATGCTGAGATCAATGCATTCCCACGCAGGCCGCTGTATCTCCCCCGTCAGGTCAGCGAGCACCCCCGCTTCATCTGACCGCTCAGATTATCCCTCTGCCGTCACCACACCACGGAGGCTGTGACGCCTCACGTCAGTGATTCCCAGAGGCCGAGGACGTTCCCCTCGGTATCCTCGAAGTAGGCATAGTAACCCATCCCATTGGCATCCGATTTGGGGAACACGACCGAACCACCTGCAGACTCGACCGCCTCCAGATACATATCGATCGATGCTACCTCCATAGTGATGATCGGATGGGTGAGCGGTGTCTCCCGGTCGATGATCGCCCCGTTGATACCGCCAGAGGTACCGTTGTCGCTGTGCTCGCCCTCACGTGTGGTGATCACCGAGGTGTACACGTCATCACCCATAGGTATCTCCTCGATGTCCCAACCGAATACCTCGGCGTAGAAACTCGTCGCACGATCTAGGTCGTCCGATGGCAGCTCGAAGTGCGTGATTGGTTGCATGCGGTATCGCACACTATGACGCAACCATCCGTCATAACTCCATATCCCCAACAGGACGCACACCGGCTCTGAACGCTGGATCGAACCGGCGAGACGCTGTCTGCGTGGCTAGCCGACGCGCGTCGTACCGATACCGGCGATCGACGAATCGAGCTCGATCGCACCACCACGTCTGACCGGTCCATCATAGGGGTCATCAGCAAGCAAGAGCGAGCCATCGAGATCTGCATAGTCGAGCATCGGAGCGAGGTGTGCACCACCAGCGATCGATGCATTGCTCTCAGCCATGCATCCGAGCATCACCTCAAGACCGTGTGCACGTGCAGCGTGCACCATGCGACGTGCCTCGAGCAGGCCACCACATTTCATCAGCTTGATGTTCGCGATATCGACCGCTGAGGCGATCGCAGGGATATCCTCGAGTGTGATACAACTCTCATCGGCGGCGATGGGGAGTACCGACCGCGCGCCGACTGCCGCAAGCGCCTCGGGATACTCCGCAGGGACCGGTTGCTCGATGAACTCGATATCGTGTTCATCGAGGAACGACGCCATCTTGACCGCCTCCTTCACATCCCATGCCTCGTTGGCATCGATACGGAGCGTCACATGTGGGACCGCACGTCGGATCGATTCGATGATCTCGCGATCGTTCTTGGTGCCGAGTTTGATCTTGAGGATCGAGTAACCGTCGTCGACCGCCTCGGCAGCCTGGTCAGCCATCTCATGTGGCTCATCGATACCGATGGTGAACGAGGTGTCAATGGTATCGTTATCGAGCCCCCACAGGCTGAACACCGGGAGATCATGACGCTTGCCGATGAGATCGTGCAGTGCGATCGAGATGGCCGCCTTCGCAGCTGGATTAGCACGGACGGCCTTCGCAAGTGCATCCTCGATGGCGACGACCGGTTCGGGTGTATCGAAGCGCTCGACCACCTGGAGCAGGTCCGGGAGGACAGCCATGACGGTCGAGATGGTCTCGCCGTAATGGCGCGATGGTGCTGCTCCGCCCACCCCGCGGTTTCCGAGGTCGTCTTCGATGGTGACGATCACGTTCTCTGCTGATGTGGTCGTCCCCCTCGCGATAGTGAACGGCCGTTCCATCGGCAGTTCGACACGCTCGAAGTCGGTTATCAGTGTCATCAGCCGATCACCTCAGCGAGAGCATCCGCACCGTATCTGACCGGGTCGGTACAGGTGACATCGAGGTCTACCTCGACCGACTCGATGACGGAGATTGCCTCCTCCTCATCCAGGTATCGCGTGTTCAATGCCACACCGACGAGTTCGGTCGGTGCCACCGGTGTGGCCAGTTCGATGTAGAGGTCACGAGCAGCCTCGAGATCGAGGAGTTCGAACGATTCGTAGCCATGGACGACCTCCCTCCCCGGTTCATGACAGAGGATGAGCTGGTCGGGCATCGACCCGTGGAGCAGGCTACACGTCACGCCTGAGTAGGCGGGGTGGGTGATACTCCCCTGTCCCTCGACCACGAGCACGTCGTACTCATCAGCACGTTCGAGTAACATCCGCTCGATCGCACCAGCGGTGAAATCACTGATGACGCGGTCGACGGCGATCCCCCATCCCTCGATCATGATGCCGGTCTGCCCGGTCGGGATGGCGCACACCGACACGCCCCGCTCACGAAGCGCCTCGACGAGTTCCATGGTGACGGTCATCTTCCCGACAGAGCAGTCGGTCCCAACGGTGAGGACGATGGTCGCATCGAGATCGCCTGCGATACCTTCACTCACGCTGAGGTCGTCAGGTGGCTCACGAACGTCGTGAAGTTCAACATCGTGTGTGTCAGCCAACGACGCCAACTCGGTATCTTCCTGCAGTTGATAGTGCAACCCAGCGATGATATCACATCCTCGTTCGATCGCACCGGTGACATCGGATCGCCACGATTCATCGAACCCACCGCCGATCGGTGCGATACCGATGATCAACGCATCGAACTCATCGATATCGTCGATCGAGGCGACGATCGGGGCGTCCTGGACGTTCTTGAGGTGGTCATGGACGCGTTCGCCTGGTCGGTCTCGGTCGAGGACGGCGACGACATCGTACTCAGCATACCGTAGGATACCGATCGCGGTCTTCGCCCTGTCTGGAAACTTCTCGTGGGCGAGGATAGCCACGCGCATACCTGACCATCACCGAGGGGACGTATAAATCTCAAACAACCGGCGAGGTGCACCTCAGAGTCGATGTACGGTCGTCGTCCAGAACTCCTCGAAGGCGGACGCCAGTGCGTCATCCGGTGACCCTGATGCATCCACGGTCGCATGCACGTCGGCAGCGACGTCGAGTGTGTCGATGACCGATTTCGATCCCGTGAGGATGAGTGGCTCATCCCGGTGATACGCATCGATGCGTGTGCTTGCCTGTTCGAGATGTCGGTCGATTTGCTCCTCTCGCCGACGTTCGAAGCGTGCCTGTGAATAGCCGCCTTTCGAGTGACGACCCATGACGTCGGACTCGAATCCCTCGATGTTGGTGAGTGTCTCGCCATCGTATCGGCCGATTGCGAAGAGATCGCTCCGCACGAGTGAGAAGGCGAACCGACCGCTGGGGACGAACCATTCATCCTCGAGTGTGAAGGTGCGGTCCCATGCCTCGAAGGCCTCCGGTGGCCGTGGTGGCTCGAGCGCAAGTTCGATCACCCCCTCATCATCGAAGAGACAGAGACATGGGATGACCTCCCGGACGAGGTGCTGGCGTGCGTTGAAGTGATCGGACACCTCAGGCGGGAGGGCGCTAGTGATCATCGCGGAATATGCACCCTCAGCTCCGGTATCGAAGCTTTTCAACCGCTCGAGAAGCCTCGACATCCGTCTGTATGAGATCGGATGGACACCTCGCTCGGTGACCTCTGTGTCCTGTGTCGATCGCTCGACGCGGTCTTCGAGTTGTTCGATGCGATCTTCCAGGCGGTGCACCTCCTCACGAGCGGTCTGATGGTCCCTGATGGCCTCTTTACGACGCTCATCGGTCGAGCACAGCTGTGACTCCAGACGCTCGATTTCGTCGTTACATGTGGCGAGCCGCCGTTCCAACTCATCGATCTGTTCTTTCAGTCGAGCCCGTCCAAGGAGCGCATCGAGCATCCGTGGGCTACCCTCGATGCCGAGATTACTTAATTGCCGACTTCGAACGGTGCATGGCCAGTCAACCAGAGTAGCTGCTTGGCTCGCTCACCCTTGGCGAGCAGGACGCTACAGACTGACGGTGGGTTCTCAACATCGGTGTTCCTGAGGAAATCGTCAGGCATGGCGAGCGTACCCTCTGGTACCTCCTTATCACCGTGGACAGGGAAGTGTCGAGAGCCCAGTTTCATCACCAGTGGCTGATCAAGGCGTGTGAGTGATTCCTCGGCGGCGATGAACTCCTCGTTTATCCATTCGAGGTTCGCTTGCTGCATGCGAGGGCGGTCCGTATCGGTCGGTGTGACGAACATCCGACCGATGTAGTAGCTGTTCGAAAACGGCTCGAACATGCGATGTGATACCATACTACGGTGTGTAGAAAAATCTATCGCCTAGGTATCACCGAATGAAGCAGGACTGGCCTGTCGGTGGCTTCGTGACTACACGGCTGCAGACACCCTTTTCCATGCTCGGCCATTACCGATACGTGTATGGATTCCGCCGAGCTGCTCGACCTCCTCGGGAACGATACCCGTCGGCGGATTCTGGCGCTTCTCGCGCAAAAGCCGTGTTACGTGACAGAGATCAGTGACGTCACTGGCGTGAGTCCGAAGGCGGTGATCGATCATCTCCACCGTCTCGAGCAGGCTGGGCTGATCGAGTACACCAATGCCGAGGATCGACGAAAGTACTTCTCGATCGTACAGGCACAACGCCTCGAGATCACCATCGCACCACACGAGTTCGGGACGACCAATGGCTATCTACCGCCGAGTTCGTTGGACGAACACCGTTTCTCAAAGCTCGAAATCAACCTCGAAGTTGAGGGTGAGGATACGCGCGACCCGCTCTCGCTGATCAACCATCTTGAAGAGCTCGAGTCACTCGCCGCCGAGCTATCTCGCGCACAGCGCTTCGTCCATGGCGAGATGAACCACCTCTATGAACGTCTCCTCGACGATCTCTTCGAGGGCTCGGGTGGACGCCTCGGCATCGACATCCTGCATGAGCTCGAGGACGGCCCACGTTCAGTCGAGGAGCTCTCCAGACGCTTTGCCATCTCACCCGCGATGGCACATCACTGTCTCAGTCAGTTGGAGGCGGCCGGTCTCATCCAGCACGCACCTGAGGGATGGGTTCGTGCTGAGTAGGTGACGAGCGAACCGAATCCCTTGAATGGTTCTACGACGAAACGGGTGGACATGCAACCAGGCGATCGCGTGGCCGTTGAGACCGCCACCGCCAGTTATGAGGGTATCGTCATGCCCTCGTCAACAGCCGAGCACCTGGTCATCAAGGGTGACGATGGCTACAACGTGGGTATCACGCGCGAGGAGGCGAGTGTCGATATATTGGAGTCAGGCGCACTCGATATCGATGCCGGTGGTGAGGTGGCCACCTCTGTCGTCACCACCGACCCCGAGTTACCGACGATATCGCTGATCAGTACCGGTGGCACGATCGCATCGACGGTCGATTACCGCACCGGGGCGGTCACCTCGCGATTCGATGCCGAGGATGTCCTCAAGGCAGTGCCGGAACTCGCCGACCGTGCGAACTATCGCGGTCGTGTCGTGGCGAATATCTTGAGTGAGAACATGACCCCCAACGTCTGGCAGGACCTCGCCCAGGCGATCTATGACGAACTCACCGAGGGTGTCGATGGGATCGTCGTGATGCACGGCACGGACACGATGCAGTACACCGCCGCAGCCATCTCGTTCATGGTCGACACACCGGTGCCTATCGTGTTCACCGGGAGTCAACGATCGGCCGATCGGCCATCGAGCGATAACGTCATGAACGCCGTCTGTGCGGTCGAGGCAGCCAAGAGTGACCTCGCAGAGGTGGTCGTCTGCATGCACGCGACTGAGAGTGACAATCGGTGCGCCCTCCACCGAGGGACTCGCACCAGGAAGCACCATACCAGCCGACGAGATGCGTTCGAGACGGTCGGTCGCCTCCCACTCGGGACGGTCGACTTCGATGATGGTACTGTCACCCTCCGCTCAGGTGTTAAACGGCGCGGTGCTAGTGAACCAGCCATCGCACCAGCGCTCGAATCTGAGGTCGGGTTGCTCAAGTACGTCCCAGGGATGGACTCCTCGATCTATCAACATTACGAGGACAAGGCCGGTCTGGTCATCGAGGGGACGGGGTTGGGACATATCCATACCGACCATATCGATCGTGTGGCGGCGTTGATCGATGGTGGGACGACCGTCGTCATGACCAGTCAGTGTATTGAGGGTCGTGTATGCGATCGCGTCTACGATACCGGCAGAGACCTGCTCGAGGCCGGTGTGATCGAGGGTGGTGACATGCTCCCGGAGACGGCCATGGTGAAGCTGATGTGGGCATTGGCCAACAGTGATGATGTCGCCTCCACGATGACTGATTCACTCGCTGGCGAGCTCACCGATCGGTCTGCCCCCTGGACATGAGCGAGGAGGTAAGCATCCGGGATGCCAGGGTGGATGATCACGACGATATCAGGTCGATCACCGCAGATACATGGCCTGACCGAGACGGCGGAGACTACCTCGGGCGTGTGTTCCCGCAATGGATCGAGCCTGGTGACCAACCCAAACGGACGCTCGTCGCCGAGGTGGAGGGTCACGCTGTCGCGATCGCGCAGAGTGTCATCCTATCCGACCATGAGGCGTGGGGACAGGGTCTTCGGGTGCACCCCGATTACCGTGGTCTTCACCTGAGTCGACGACTCACCGCCGCGCTGTTCGATTGGGCGTCCGACCAGGGTGCATCGGTGATGCGTGCGATGGTGTTCTCGTGGAACGTCGCCGGTCTCGGCCAGGCACGGTCATCTGGGTATCGGCCAACGTGTGCCTTCCGGTGGGTACATCCCGACCCAGCGCAGTCCGGTATCGCCAGTCAGTATCTCGACGACCCCGAACGGCCCTATCTCCCCGCCTCGGTTGCTGTCTCGGTAACGGATGATCCGAAGGCAGCGTGGAACGCGTTCCAGGGTTCTGCAGTGGCACGTGCATTGCGTGGATTGACACTCTCGCTCGATGAGTCCTGGGCGGTGAGCGAGTTGACCCCGGCAACGCTCGCCAGGGCGGCTGAGGAGACGGCGGTCATCGCCATCAATACGCCAGGCGGGGCTGATGGCATGAGCTACCGGACACGCACCTTCGAGCGTGAGGACGAAGACGGCGACCCGTACACGGTCGCAGAGTACGGTGTGGCGGTGTGGGAGGAGGTTCCGGTGGCCGCGGCACTGCTCGATGCCATCGCCGCCGATGCCGCGTCGATCGGTGCGGACCGGACGCGCGTGCTCGTCCCGGAGACGCCGTCACATGTGAGCGATGCCGCGCTACTCCGCGCAGAGATTGCCGAACATCCGGACTTCGTCGTCTCAGCCGATCTGACCGCAACCGAGCGTCTCAGCCGCCACTGATCGGGGGGAAGAGGGCGAGCTCGTCATCGGGTGTTATCTTGGTCGCGAGACCATCTGCCTCCGTCTCGATGTTCGACCCGTTGCGCAAGACCGTTAGATGCCCGGCAAGTCGGCCGTCTTCGTAGACATGTTCGCGAAGCTCTGGGTGGCGCTCGACGAGTGTCTCGAGTGCGTCGTCGACGGTAGCCTCCGCGTCAAGATCGAGGCTCACCTCACGTGTCTCGGCAGCCTCGGCGAGATCAGCGAATAGCCGCCAGTGCATACGTGTGATTCATCCATCGATCAGGAAGTACCTTGCGCCAAGAGCTCGAACCGTCGGAGGGCATCTGGACGACCCATCGAGATGACCGTATCACCGGCACTTAACGGCGTGTCTGGCTCGGGAAGGGCGTCGATCGAGCCATCCTCTGCCTCGATGGTGAGTATCGTGACACCCACCTGGCTAATCTCCGCTCCGATGAGCTCGCTCGATGGCCCGATCACCGTTTGGATGACCGATTCGTTCGCCCGCCTGAGCACGCCGGCGAACTCACGGTCTGGTCGGGGTGTCTTTGGCAGTGTGACGATGCGATACCCTGATTCCGCATCGAGGAGGTCGACATCGTCCTCAGGCACACTGACCGTGACGATATCCTCGATGATACCTCGCACCTCGGCGGTGAGCAGCCGTTTCGGCTCGGGGTCGACACGCCAGACGCGGACCTGATCACCAGGACTTGCAGAGAACGCCGGATCGGCACGTATCGCGACAGCCACCTCACCCGGAGGGAGTGTGTGACCGATACCTGCCTCACCACGACCGACGGCGAGGTATGTGATCTCACCAGCGGGAGAGAACTCGACATCGATCTTCTGGATACCGGTATCTTGCTGGACCCGGGCGACGAATGCCTCGATGAGCTCCTCACGTGTCAGGCCACTCGGGAAGGTCATGACCGAGCCAGCAAGGTCGTCCTTGAGGTCGAGACGGACGGGTTCGTAGCCGTCGATATCCTGTATCTCCGCTGGCACCTCGACGCGGATCACCCGACCACGACCCTTGATGAACGAGGTCACATCGCGATCGAGTGATGGGATACCCGTCGCCGGGATGAACCGCCGACCGAGTCGGTCCCCTCCGATGCGCCCGGCTTCGCTCGCGAAACCACCGACGAGGAACGAGAGGACCGTGAAACTGGCTGCCTGTGGTGTCAACAACTCGGTCGTCCCGCCGATCGATTGGCTCAGCGTTGCCGTCGTGTTCAAGACGATGGCGATCGCCGAGGCACCGAGCAATAATCCGATACCCTGTGGGAGCTCCTCATTGAGGAGCCAGCGATAGATGGCGGCGGAGATGATGGTGACGAGTAACGCGAGACCGGCCAGTGCGGCCATCCTACTGCCCAGTGTCAGCAACTCATCGGCGGTAACAAGGGGCATCATCGTACCCGCTCCTCAAGCTGTGTGACTGCCTCGGGTTTCCCGGCTGCGATGATCTCATCACCCGCGGTGATCGTCGTCCGACCGCGAGGGTCGATCTGCCAGCCTCTCGGCACGGCCTCGGTACGGTCGCCACCGGCTCTGGTCGCCAGTATCTTCACGTCCAGGTCGCCGACCAGCTCAGCCACACTGAGCTCAT
Source organism: Halobacteriales archaeon (assembly GCA_007118145.1). GTDB lineage: Archaea > Halobacteriota > Halobacteria > Halobacteriales > SKSH01 > SKSH01. The sequence goes on along the minus strand of SKSD01000063.1, from coordinate 17,674 downwards.
CGACATCGTGTCTGATGTGCATGCGGGTGAACCGGTTACCTGCCTCGCGGATCGTCCTCACCGAACGGTACTCGAGTGCGAGGCCACGAGGGAGGACGACCACACGTGCACGGGTGTGATTGAGCAACTCGACTGCCTCCTCACCCTGTACGGCGACGGTGATCCGACCCTCCCCACCGGTCGTTTGTGGGGCGGCTCGCTGTGGTGGTGGTGCTGTTTCACCACCATCGGTGAAGACCGGTGTTGCTGCCTTCGGATCTGACCGTGCGCTCAATACCCTGCCCTCGATCGTCCGGTCGGGCAGCGTCAATGACACACGCTCGCCTCGTGAGATACCTGTCGGGATGAGCGCATTGATCGAGACGGCGCGCTCACCGGATCCAACACGCTTTGAGAGGCTTCCCATCGGTGGTGCGGCAGCGATCCTCGCCCTCCCTTTGTTATCGATCTCGACCTCGACCTCGGTCAGCTCATAACTGGCCATCAGCCGTTCTTCAAGGCGTGTCTCGATGGCTTCAATCGGGAGATCTGATGAGAACTCCCATCGGTCTGCGGTAAGTTCAGCTCGTAACTCGGTCGATAGTGGGGGATAGCCCTCGAGATCCTGGATATCACCGAACGGGGTGACCTCGACACGACCGATCCCACCGACGTTGAAGATCACCTCGCCTGAGAGTGTCCTCGTCCCGAGTTCGCGAAACGAGAACCGTCTCGGGAGCTGGGCACCGAGCTTGTCCCCCTGGGCATGGGAGTACAGCGAGAGCATCATCACGATGACCAGTGCGACGAGGAGTCGTGGCGACTGTGCGATATCAGGGTCGATCAACCCGAGCAGACCCCCACTCACGCCGGCGATGGCGACGGCCAGGACGACCACACCAAGCCCTGGAAGGGTCACACCGGTGAGGTACTTGAAGAGAAAGCCGAGTCCACCCGCGATCAATGCCGGGATGATCCCCGTCAGTAGCCCCAGATATATGCCGAGGAGGACTTCAACGACGAGCGATGGCATCGCCATCGAAAAGGGAACGGGGGGTAATACGCGTAACGGCTCGAAATACCGTCTGAGACAGCACCGTGACGTCTGCGATACCGGGGAGGAGAGCGGTCAGATGAACCAACCGGCCAGCAATTCGAATCCGAACAGGATCACCACAGCGTACACCGCAGCCCCGACGAACCATGCCGATCGCATCCGTATCTCCGGTGGGTTGTCCGACTCCAACCTGCCGCCGATCTCGACATACAGGATGAATATACCTGCGGCGACAAGCCCGGCGGCCCCACTCGATGGAGGTATGCCCCTGTCGGCGATGAACCCCATCGCTGGGACGATCAATACGAAGATCAGCCCACCCAGGCCACCCATGAGGATGAACCCCGTCACGGCATGTGCTGGCGTGACCGACTCGATATCGCGTGGCCAACTGAGCGATGCCACCTGATAGAGCGGGTCGGTCGTGCCACCGAACAGCCTGACAACCGCGAGCATGAACAATGCAGCCAGCATCCCGGTGATTACCCCGAGTATCGGCACCTCAGGGAGAGTGACCGCAGCGATCATGGGTACACCTCATGTTGGAGGCGATTGGTCAGATACATGCTCAAAGCGATGTCACCGCCGTTAGGGCGATATCGATCGCACTATCGATGGCCTCGTCTGATGCCTCGGGGAGCTCTTGATCACCCGTTGTCTCACCCTTTTGCGTCCCGCGGACGAGGTTGCCATCGACCGTGCAGATGGCACCCGAACGACGCCCGTATCGTCGTGCGATGGTGAAGATGGAAGCAGCTTCCATCTCGACCGCGAGGAGGTTGGCCGTCTCCCACGCCTGGACGTATGCATCCGTCTCGGCGTAGAACGCATCATCCGTCACGATGGGTCCGATATGGGTATCCTCACCACGTGTCTTTGCTGCATCGACAAGCTCAGATACCACGGTCAAGTCGGCGACGGCAGGGAGTGTCGAACGCTCATATCGCTTCGTCGTCCCCTCATCCTTGGCGGCCGCGGTGGCGATGATGAACTCGCCGATTTCGATCTCAGACTGTAATGCACCACAGGTACCGACGCGGAGGAAGGTATCGACCCCGAGGCGACAGAGTTCCTCCATCGCGATGGCAGCTGAGGGTGAGCCGATGCCGGTCGAGCAGATGGTCAGTGGGCGTCCGTCGACCTCGGCATTCGTCACCTGATACTCTCGGTTATGCGAGACGTGTTCATGGCTCGAGCATCTGTCGGCGATACGCTGCACACGGTCGGGATCGCCCGGGAGGATGGCGATATCATGGATATCGTCCTCATCGATGAGGAGGTGTGGCTGTTTGCCCATACGGTCTACGCCACCCCGAACACGGAAAAATCCATATCACCCGGCCATGCCGAGGGTGAACAACAGCACGTTGTGTACACCAGGGCCGAGACCGACGGCTGCGATCAACGCGAGCAGTAACCGAGCCTGGCTCGGCTCATCGCGCACATACTCACGAAAGAGCACGAGGATAGCCACGGCGAGTCCGAACTTGACGATGACGAACAACCAGGTGTCGCCGATCACATCAGCGGTGGGGAGACGCGAGCCGATGTAGATCACCGCATCGGCCAGTGGTGAGCGCTCAGTGCCACCGAGGATATCGATACCGATGAGTGTCGATATTCCATCGAGTCCGTGTCCGAAGATGACGAGCATACCGGTCGCACCGGTCACCTGTGCGGTTACCGGGAACACTCTCGCCGTTGCAACCCAGACGAGTACAGATGCAAGCAGGGACGCCACCAGCGCGATGACGGGCCAGAAGATGGCGATATCACCGGCCACGAACCCGGTCCAGAGCACCCAGATGACGAGCACGATCGCGATGAGTAACCCGACAACCGCGAGGTAGGTGGCTGCATCGAAGGTGTTCCTCGTGGACGATACCACCTCAATTACCAGCCACGTGATCGCGCCGAGGGCGGCGAAGGTAAGATAGACCGCAGGGACACCGAAGAACGGCTCAATACCCGGTGGGATTGCATCGGTCACGTACAGGACGTGCCCACCGCCACCAGCGACGATCCACGGGACGACCGCGATGACGGTCCGATCTGTGACGGCCGGTCTGACCGTCCAGAGCATGATTGCCGCACCGAGGAGGACGATGACAGTTGGAACCAGGTAGATCAGGGGCGGGATGGTGAACCCCTCAGGTACCACCATACCATCGGTCGGACGACCATCGTGGAATAGCTGTCGGTCGGCTTACCGTTGTGGGTGGCTACCTGTTCGGGGTCTTTTTCTCCCTCGCACCCGTCGGTCGGGATGTTCGAATGGCACGGTATCTGCTCGAGACGTACGGCTGTACGTCAAACCGCGGTGAGGGGCTGCGCATCGAGCGCATGCTCAGAGAGCGGGGACATCGGCCAGTGGATACCCCAGAGGCGGCCGATGTGGCGATACTGAACACGTGTACCGTGACGGAGACGACGGAAGACCACATGGTCAGACGGGCAGGTGAACTCGCCGGGGTGGTATCAGATCTCATCGTGACAGGCTGCATGGCACTGGCACAACCTGACCGACTCAGTGACGCTGGCATCGATGCCCGTGTCATGGGTTGGGATGAGGTGCCCGATGCGGTGATGAACGGCGAGTGCCCCACCTCGGTCGCTGCTGATGAGGTGCTCCTCGATGGTCGTGTGGGGATCTTGCCCATCGCGAGGGGGTGTGCGAGTAACTGCTCGTACTGCATCACCAAGTTCGCGACCGGCCGCATCGATAGCCCATCGATCGAGGAGAATGTCGAACGTGCCGCCACGTTGATCGATGCTGGTGCGGTCGAGCTTCGCGTGACCGGGCAGGATACTGGGGTCTATGGCTGGGACCATGGTGAGCGGTGGTTACCCGACCTCCTCCAGCGCATCTGCGAGCTCGAGGGATCGTTTCGGGTCAGACTCGGGATGGCAAACCCCAAGGGTATCCATCTCGTCCGGGATGAGCTGGCAGCTGTGTTCGCACGCAACGAGGAACTCTACAACTTCATCCACGCACCCGTCCAGAGTGGCTCAGACCGTGTACTCGCCGACATGCGTCGGCAACACCGTGTCGATGACTTCCTCGAGGTGGTCGATGCCTTCAACGCAAGGCTGGGGGAATGGACACTCGCGACAGACTTCATCGTCGGCTATCCGACGGAGACACAGGCAGACTTCGAGCAGAGCCTCGACCTGCTCCGACAGGTTCGACCCGAGCGGATCAACATCACGCGATTCTCAAAGCGCCCTGGGACGGATGCGGCCGATCTCGATGGTCTCGGTGGGACGATCAAGAAGGAGCGCTCGAAGGCGATGACGGATGTCAAGCACTCGGTGCTCGATACGGTGCACGAACGCTTGGTCGGGTCGCGACGGTCGGTACTTGCAGTCGAGGAGGGCACCGGTCGGTCACTGAAATGCCGTGATGATGCCTATCACCTCATCGCCATCCCCGAGGCTGAGGGTATCGAGCTTGGCGATCGTGTCACTGTCGACGTGACCGAATCGATGGGAACGTACTGCATGGCACAGCCGACCGATGCACCCTCGAGACACCTCGAGGCCACCGGTGACTGATCGAGCGGCTCACTCCTCGGCATCCTCGACGACGAACGTGCCCGGTTTCCACTCATCGAGATCTTTTGGGTCGAGGTGGACGAAGACATCATCTACCTCTGGTAGCTCCTGGATGGCCTCGACGACGCTCGTCTCGATATCGTGACCCTCGGCGAGGGTGAGGTCCTCACCTACCTCGAGGTGGAGGCTCACGTCGACCTCCGGGCCGACGTAATGTGCGAGCACATCGTGTACACCCCGCACCCGAGGGTGTGCCATCGCCCGGTCGATGATGCGATCGTGGAGGTCATCGGGTGGTGCCGCACCGACGAGGTAGTCGACGTTCCGTCGTCCGACGACGATACCGCTGTAGATGATGACGAGTGCGACGGCGATCGCGACGAGTGGATCGAGGATGGCCACACCGAGCTGGGCACCTGCGACACCGATGATGGCGGCGATCGCGGTGAGGATATCGTTCCGGTTATCGATCGCGAGCGCTCGGGCTGAGGGTGCGCCATACTGTGTGGCAACACCGAGTGCGTAGCGGTACATGAGGAACTTCATCGCGGCTGCACCGGCCAACACAGCAACCGCCCACGGCCCGGTGGCGACCGTGATATCGTCACGCCAGATGGCATCGAGTGCCCCCCAGAGGATGACCACCCCGGCGAGGACGATCCCCATGACGATGATGAGCGACACGAAGGGCTCGATCCGCTCGTGACCATGGGGATGATCGAAATCGGGTGGCTGGATGCTGAGGTAGATTCCACCGACGATCAACACGCTGTAGATGACATCGGTGAGGCTGTTGAGGGCCTCAGAACCGACCGCCAGTGACCCACTTTGATACCAGATGAGTGCCTTCGCGACCAGGAGGGCGAGGTTGCCACCCAGCATGAGATAGCCAAGTCGCTCGAGTGCCTCCTCGCGTCGCATCGCGGTTCGCTCGCGCCTTTGCGGGCGGGCTACCTATGGTTATCGCAGTTCGACCGCAGTATCACCATCGATGACCTCACCACCAGGAAGTGCCGCGAACGCCTCATGTAACTGGTCATATGTGGCGTCGATGCCCTCGACGATCACCTTCGTCTCATCGAGGATGGGCATGAAGTTCGTATCACCACTCCAGCGTGGCACGATGTGCTGGTGGACGTGATCACTAATCGAGCCCCCAGCCGCCGCTCCACCGAGGTTGTAACCGACATTGAACCCATCGGGATGGTAACTCGACTCGAGTGCTCTCAGGGCATGTTGTGTCATCATGCCGATCGCCGTGACGTACCTGCTCGATAGGTCGGCGAAGTGACCGGTGTGCGAGACGGGGACGACCATGAGGTGTCCGGGGTTGTACGGGTAGTTGTTGAGCATCACATACGCGTGTTCACCCCTGGCGACGACGAGATGCTCGCGATCTGCTTCACGCTCCCAAAAGTGACAGAAGATGCACTCGATATCGTCATCGGGCTCCCGTCTGCGTACCCATTCGATACGCCACGGGGCGAAGAGTTGCTCCATGCGTGCAGTCGGTTCGTCCATCGAGAAAAAGGTAGGTGACCCCAACCCTCACAGCGTCGTGACCTCACAGCCGGTCTCGGTGACGATCACGGTGTGCTCCTTCTGGCTGACGAGGTAGCCATCGTCCTCTTTGAGGATCGGGTACCCGTCGATGATCCCGTGTTGCTCGAGACGTCTGATGGCCATCTCGGGCCGGCGGGTGTCGAGCCAGCGCGTGGCGAATGGTAGGGTTCGAAACTCTTCGGTGATCTGCTCGAGGGCTGCCCTGGCACGCCGATCTCTGACGGGGACGTCCTCTCGGTCGAGCTTGTAGATCTCAGTTCGGTTACCCTCGGTTACCTTGCCACCGCCATCAGTCGCGAACGGTTCGATGGCGATCACCTGCCCGGCCTCCAATTCGATTCCCTGGGCGACCGCTCGATTCGGGATGTTCGGCTCGGCATGTTGGTTCCAGTGCTCGAGGGCATGACCGGTGAGGTTGACGACCGGGTTGTATCCATACCCGTCAATGGTCGACTCGATGGCGGCGCCGATCTCACCTGTCTCGACACCTGGACGGATTCGTTCGATGGCCGCCTCGAGTGCCTCAGCACTCGCCTCAACCAGTTGGTCGTGCCCGGAGAAGTCAACGGTGACGGCCGTGTCTGCCAACCATCCGTCGACGTGAACCCCGAGGTCGATGTTGATCATCTCCTCGCCGAATGTCCGTTCGTCATCGCGATCTGGTGTATCGTGTGCAGCCACCTCATCGACGCTGATATTGACCGGAAAGCCCACCTCACCACCGAGCTCGCGGATACGTTCCTCGGCGAACTCAGCCACCTCGAGGTGTGTCACCCCGATATCGATCTTCTTGACCGTCTCCTCACGCACCTGGGCGAGGATCTCACCAGCCTCTCGATGCTTATCGTATCGCTCGTCGGTGAGGTCGACCTCTGTATCGCTCATTGGCGTTGGTTCACCCGAGTCGGCTAAAAGGGTTTCCGACCACCGTCACTGGTCGCTTGCCACTGCGGTCTGCATGGCTGCGGTGTTGTATGCCGAGCCGATCTCGCCATCACGGTCGATTGCTATCACCCCTGCCGAGCCATCTGTCCGCCCCTCAAACTCGGCGACAGCCTCGATGGTCGCCACCTGCGGTGAGAACCCATCGGCGATCAACCGCTCGACTTCACGGGCGAGTGTTGCACGGGCAATATCCTCACCACTCCCGGTGGTGCTCACGGCTGCCACCTCAGAACAGAAAAACCCACCACCCACCTGTGGGACATCACCTATCCGGCCTGCCAATGCCACCCATCTCCCTCCGGTCGATGTGGCTGCAGCGAGCCGGTCACCATCGGTGGCGACAGCACCGACCGTATCGAGTGCCACATCGTCCGTCGTGGGTAGTCCAAAGCGCTCGTTGACGAACCCGAGTTGCCCTTCGAAGTCACCCGGAATATCGAGCTCATCGAAGCGAGACTGTTGCTTCTCGGTGATGAGATCGACGTTGAGGTCCACCCCGAGGTGGTCGCCAACCGCTCTCGCACCCTCGGGACCGAGCAGGATATGTGGCGTCTCACTGTGGACAAACCGTGCTAGATCGACCGTCCGCACCACGCCAGGGACGTTGCAGACAGCACCCACCCGACCGTCACTGGTCATCACTCCTGCATCCATCCGCTGGCGACCATCAGTCTGTAACGTCCCGCCCCTGCCCGCGTTGAACCGAGGTGAATCCTCGAGGATATTGACCGCCCGGACGACCGCATCGAGCGGGTTCGACCCCTCGAGGCCGTGCGTGACCGCATCATCGATGACCGCCTGTCTCTCTGTGGTCCCTCGGGGTGGACCACCGGCACCACCATGGGCGAGTACATGCATACACGTCTGGCACCTCGGCCGTCATCAAGAAGCCTCCGAAGCAGCCCGAAACGTGCGACAAAAACGGCCGAAATAACAGCCCTTTTAGCCCTATTCACCGGAGTTCCTTCTAACGATGGAGTACGAGCAGATTGAGATTCCAGCTGAAGGTGAGCAGGTGACCGTTGTTGATGGGGAGCTCAGTGTTCCCGATAACCCGATCATCCCGGTCATCTACGGAGACGGGACGGGTAAGGATGTCACACCAGCGGCGATTGAGGTGCTCTCTGCGGCAGCTGAGGCAACGGGGCGAGAGGTGCACTGGATGCGACTGTATGCCGGTGAGAGTGCACGAGAGCGGTATGGTGAGAACCTACCAGAGGAGACGATCGATACCCTCCGTGAGTTCCGTGTCGGGATGAAGGGGCCGTTGACCACGCCAGTCGGCTCAGGCTTTCGGAGTCTGAACGTGGCGTTGCGAAAGACACTCGACCTCTATGCGAACGTCCGGCCGACGTTCTACCTCGATGGCGTTCCCTCACCGATTCGCGAACCCAGAAAGATGGATATGGTCTGCTTTCGCGAGGCGACCGAGGACGTCTACGCAGGTATCGAGTGGGAGGCAGGGACTCCCGAGGTCGAACAGGTTCGCTCGTTCGTCGAGGACGAGATGGGCTTTGAGCATACCATCCACGATGGGGAGGTCGGTATCGGTCTCAAGCCCATCACCGAGTTCGGTACGAAACGTCTCGTCCGTCGTGCAATCGATTACGCCCTCGAACACGACCGCACGTATGTCACCCTCGTCCACAAGGGTAACATCATGAAGTACACCGAGGGTGCGTTCCGTGACTGGGGTTACGAGGTGGCCGAGGAGGAGTACGGAGATGAGGTAATCACCGAAGATACCCTCTGGGAGGAGCGCGACGGCAAGCCGCCTGCGGGGACGGTTGTCGTCAACGACCGTATCGCCGATGCCATGTTGCAATGGCTCATCCTGCGACCGGAGGATTACGACATCCTCGCACTCCCGAACCTCAACGGCGACTACATCTCCGACGCCGCAGGTGCACAAGTCGGCGGCCTCGGGATCGCCCCCGGTAGCAACATCGGCGACGGCCGCATCCTCGCCGAACCTGTTCACGGCTCATCACCGAAACACGCCGGCAAGGACAAGGTCAATCCGACGGCGATGATCCTCTCCGGGCACATCCTGTTCGACTATCTCGGCTGGAGTGATGCTGGTGATCTCATCATCGATGCACTTGAGGACACCATCGGCGACGGTATCGTCACGTACGATCTCGAGCGCCAGATGGACGGTGCGACGAAGGTGGCTACCAGCGAGTTCGCCGCGGAGGTCGCCGAGCGGATTAAGTCGATCGCGTAGCCGGCTTCACGATGCAGTGGGCCCCGTCTCCGCTGCTTCCTCACTGTTGCGTCGGGAGATAAGCAGGTGCACCAGCGCACCGAGACCGAGGAGAGTCACGATGAACGAGACCAGCGATCCGATCCACGGGATGAGGCCGATGAGCCCGATCAGTGCCAGACCGAGGACCAGTGCGAGCCAACGGTTGTCCACCTCGGTGTAAGAGAGCAGCCACTCACCGATCGCATACCTCCCGTAGACCAGTCCCACCCAGTAGAGGACGAGGAACAGCAACGCCCCTGCGAACGCGATGGGTATGCCGATGATGGTGATCGCAACCGCGACGAGGAGTATCGGGACGAGCACGATGGTGGCGAGGCCAACAGCGCCGCTTCGGATCGGATCTGTCCGTACGGATGCGGCCAATGATCGAGAGAATCGTGGGGCAATCAGCAACAAGAGCACACCGAGTGCGAGGTGCATAACGAAGAAAAAGACCGTTCCAACCCAGTCGAGGATACCAACACCAAGAAACGTCCCCAAGCCGAAGATACGCTCTTCTGTGATGGTACCCAGTACCTGAGCCCCATCTGCCATGGAGAGGTCGCCACCGTAGGTGAGATCCCCCTCGATGACGGCTGTCTCACCGAGGGTGATGGATCCAGCACCGAGTCGGACATCACCGGTGACGGTACCGTCGATCGTCACCGATCCCGCACCTGCGGCGATGGAACCAACGGTCGCCCCCTCTGCGAGACGGATGCTACCTGCAGCTATCTCCACCGCCTCTCCGACCGAGCCGGTGATCTGAACGGAGCCACCGGTGCCGGACACACTCCCGGTCACCTCACCGTTGATGAGCACCGTCCCAGCGAACACCTCGAGGTCTCCATCGACGGTCCCATCGATGATGACCGTCCCACCGAAGACAGTCAGACTGCCAACGGTTTCATCTGCACCGACGGTCACTGTCCCACCCGCCCTGGTATCTGCCGCTACTGGGACGGCCACGACAGAGATGAGCAAGAGCGAGATGACCAGAACAGTCACCAGTGCATTGATTCGCATATGTGATCACTCACATCCGCTCAGGGTCAATGTACGGAAGGTTCTCACAGGGTGGAAAGCTTGCTGAGATGCTCCCTCGACTATCGACCCAGACGCTCGTGTGCCTCAGCAAGGTGACGCGAACCGAGGGCTCCGAGCAAGGAGAGCTCACCGGCGAGCGTTGCACCGGCGATCACCTCCGCGAGTGCCTTAGCGTGACTCCCAGGTGGGTCACCCCCACCGTGAAGCCCGATGAGCTCAAGTGCTTCCCGTTGCGTGGCGAGATGTGTCCCACCGCCGACGGTCCCGACCTCGAGACTGGCGAGCGTCACCGAGACGTATAGACCGTCATCCCTGGGGTCGACGGTCGTGATGGTGTTCGACCCCTCGACCACCTGTGCCTCGTCCTGGCCGGTGGCGAGGAACATCGCTGCGATGACGTTGGCTGCCTGGGCATTGAATCCGTAACTCCCAGCCTTCGCACTCCCGATATGGTTCTTCCTCGTGTTCACCTCGGCGAGTACCTCAGGTGGTACCTTGAGACGCTCCTCGACCACGTCGTGTGGGATAATCACGTCAGCGCTGACGGTATAGCCACGCCCCTCGATGGCGTTGATGGCGGCAGGTTTCTTGTCCGTACAGAGGTTGCCACTGAGTGCGATGAGCGTTGCATCGGTCGAAGACTCGATGTGATCGACAGCAGCACGTGTCGCGACGGTGACCATGTTCATCCCCATGGCGTCCTTGGTATCGTAAGTGAACCGCAGGAACACGTTGTCACCAACGACATACGGGTCGATACCGATGAGCTCGCCGTGATTCGTCGTCGACTCGGCCACCTCACGGATCTCGGACTCATTGTCATCCACCCAGGTGATGAAACGCTCCGCAGCTGCCGCGTCTTCAACACGATAGACCGGTGCCCGTGTCATCCCCGCCTTGAAGATTCGGACGGTCGACCCCCCGGCTGCGTTGATCACCGAACAGCCACGATTGACGCTCGCAACAAGCGCACCCTCGGTCGTGGACAGGGGGAGATGATACGACCCCTCGGCGTACGAGCCGTTGATGTCGATCGGCCCTGCGACCCCGAGGGGAACCTGGATCCCACCGATGAGGTTCTCGATGTTACGTTGTGCCTTGTCGGCTGAGAAGTCGAACGAGCCGATCGTCTCGAGTGAGACGCCTGCCTGTGACTCGATAAACGACCGACGTGCATCGGCAGCCACCGACGGATCGGCCACCTCCTCGAGCTCGTACAGGCGAAGTTCGCCCGATTCGAGTCGCTCGACCAGCTCGTCTTTCTCGGTCATACACTGCATTCGCTGGGGGTGAAAAGTAACGTTTCGGAACTAATGCGCCGCGATGGGGACGAGCGACCGTCCTGAGAGGAGGATGGCGGCTAGATAGATGGCGATCGAGACCACGACGATCGAGCCCCCTGCTGGCAGTGCGAACTCGAGGGAGAGGAAGAACCCTCCGAGGATCGACGCCTGTCCGAAGATCACCGACAGGAGTATCGTCTCGTTGAAGCTACGTGCGATCTGCGTCGCAGCGGCGACCGGGACGACGAGCATCGCCGCGACGAGGATCACACCGAGGATCTGCATCGCCCCGACGACCACGATGGCGGTGAGGACGATGAGCAGGATGTTGTACCCTCGCACGTTGAATCGTGCGACTGTCGCAGCCTGCTGATCGAATGTGATGAACATCAGCGGTTTGTGCACGACGGCGATGACGGCCATGACGAGGATGCCAAGGACGGTCATCAATCGGGCACCGTCGAGCGTGACGAACGCGATATTACCGAAGAGGTAACTGTCGATGTTGATCGCAGAGAGACCATCGCCAGCACTGATGATGATCGTACCCACGGCGAAGCTCCCGGTGAGCATGATAGCGATCGGGACGTCACCGAACGTCTTCGAGCGCTGTGCCATCCACTCGACACCGAAGGCACCGATGATGGCGATGATGAGCGCTGCAAGCAACAGCGAGATGTGCCAGTCAGTCGCCGAGGCGAATAACAGCCCGATGGCCACACCGGCGAAGGCGGTGTGTGCGAGTGTCTCACCGATGAGCGCCATCTCGCGGTGAACGAGGTACGTCCCGATTAGCGGGGCGGCGATCCCGATGAATACACCGGTCGCGAGTGAGTGCCAGATGAACGAGTGCCTGAGTGCGTTCATCCCGGTGAGATCGTCAAAGGCGCGACCACTCGCCATCAGGATATCGTAGACGGTGGCGAACCCGGCGAAATCTCGCAACCAGTAGCTCACGATGAAGGCGACCATCACCACCGCGAGTATGGCGACTAACCCGAGGGAGGCGTGGATGACCCGACGCCTGAGGTCACCCGGCATCAGTGATCGTGCTGGACGACACGGCTGGTACGGCCGTACGCAGCCGTGAGGGTGTCACTCTCGAGGAACGATTCGGGATCGCCATGGTGAAAGAGCGTCCGATTGATACAGGCGACCATGTCGACGCGGTCGGTGACGACACCGATGTCGTGCTCGATGAGGACGACGGTGATACCGTCGTCGTTGAGCTCATCGAGGAGGTTGTAGAACGCATCGCGCGACTCCGCATCGACACCGACGGCAGGCTCATCGAGGGCAAGCAGGTCGGCCTCGGAGGCGAGTGCCCTGGCGATGAATGCACGCTGGCGCTGTCCGCCTGAGAGCTCGTTCAATCGCCGACCGGCGAGATCGGTGATACCGACGGTCTGCATCGCCTCGTGAACCGCCTCCCTATCTGCCTCTCGCAGCCGACCAATACCGATGTGAGCGAATCGTCCCATGGTGACGACCTCCTCGACGGTCACGGGCATGTGCGAATGACCATCCCCGGTGCGCTGTGCGACGTACCCGATCCTGTAGCCATCTTCGAACGATTCGACAGGCTGTCCGAACAGCTCGATCGAGCCACTATCAGGCTCGAGCACGCCGAGCATCAACAACAGCAGGGTCGTCTTCCCCGAGCCGTTCGGCCCGACAAGACCGAGGAATTCACCCTCCTCGACGGTCATCGAGACGCGCTCGACCGCCGGTCGCTCGTCGTATGCGAACGTCACATCGTCGACAACGATTACGTCAGTCACTGTGCTCCAAGTGCGGCCTTGAACGCTGGAAGGTTTATCTCTTTCATTTGTTCGATGTACCCCCATCCGTTATCGAGCCACTCCTCGGTTGTCGCCTCCACGGGTGATACCTCGAGAATCTCCGTGGCATCGCTGTGCTCGACGATCGTCTCCGCAAGATCGTCAGCCTCGAAGATGTCAGTCAGGACGACATCGACATCGAACTCGTCGATGACATCGATAGCCTCGGAGATGTCGTTCGGTCCCGGTGAGGCATCCGGTGAAACACCAACCGGGGTGTAGATCTCGAAGTCATAGCGGTCTGCAAGGTACTGGAACGAGTCATGTCCGGCGAGGACGACGACGTCTCGTTCCCGATCTGCGAGTTCGGACTCGAACGTGTCATGCAGGTCCTCTAACTCATCCATATACACATCAGCGCTGTCGAAGAAGGTCTCAGCATTGTCGGGATCGACCCTGGCTAGCCCGACTGCGATGTTATCGATCATCTGTTGAGCCCGTATCGGATCGACCCATGCGTGTGGGTCTGCGTATATCGAAGGCTCACCGGCCTCCTCGACAACGGAGGCAGCAATCGCGGGAGACTCCCATTCGACGTGATCCTCATGGATCAACTGGAAGACGATATCGACCCGACCGAGTTCCTCACCATGGATGTGGACGTGATCACCGTGGGACTCGATACTGACGGAACCCGATGACTCGCCCGCCATGACACTGGCGTCCATCGTGTATGTCTGCCCGAGGTCGATCTCATGGCCGTCGGTATCGACGAATCGACCCCCGATCGACCGATACGACCCAAGCTCGATCTCTGGTAGCCCCCCATGCCAGTGGTCGCCGTGTGTATCGGCGATCACCTGCTCTGTGTCGCGATCGATCAGTTCCAGATCACCGATATGGACGTGGTCGTGATCATCGTCATGATCATGGTCGTGATCGTCATCATGGCCATCGTCGTGTTCACCCGTCACGTCGATTCCTACCGGCGGTGATGCCCACTCTGCGTGATCATCGTGTCGAAGTTCGATGATGAGCTCAACATGACCAGGTGCCTCCCCCTCGACTTGGATGTGATCACCGTGTCCATGGATGTGGACAGCTCCGTCGCTGTGATCCTCATGCATCCGTGCATACAGTGTGAACTCGTGGTCATCACCGAGCGGTATCTCGTCGCCATGGTCGTCGATGAAGATAGCTCCGAGCGAGACGTGGTGACCGACCTCGACCGATGGGAGCGAGCCGTGCCAGTGGTCACCATGGAGGTCGGCCACCTCCTCATCGTGCGCCCGGTCGATGATGTATACCTCCTCGATGTGTACATGGTCATCATGGTGATGTGTCGGGTCGAACGACCGCTCTGCATGGAGTAGGTCGACCCCCTCAAGTACGTTCACGACCTCCACCTCGGGGTAGTCACGTTCCAGCGTCTCGACGGCGTTTTGTGCCCATGAGAACTCTGGGGTATCCAGATAGACGAATACCTCCGAATCAGCGATCTCTGTCGCCACGGTGAAGTTCGGCTCCCATCCGTGGCCGATGCGGCCAAGTGGAACGGGATTGGTGAACTCCATGACGTCACCGGCGACCGATTGACTCCAGTCCTCCAAGGTGTAAAAGGCAGCATAGCCACCTGGATTCGACGTATCCCTGTCAAGACACCCTGCCGCACCCGCAGCGGTGAGGATAGCCGCACTCGATACAAGGAATCTTCGTCGCGATTGCTCCATATGAGATGGAGTATCGATGACCGGGATAAATGTTATTATTGAATACTCTGCTTTTAATAAACTAAGGCAATTCCCCCTACTAACTTATTAACATCGTACAAGGGTATCGTGAGCCGCCACTGGTTGAACAAGATGTTGACGGTCCATTCTGTGGCCACGGAACCTCTCGTATCGGATGCCGACGAATTTAACCTCCAGAGGTGTCACTCCGAAGCATATGCCCGCATACGCTGACCTCATCATCACGGATGCCCACATTCACACGGTCGACGATGACCGCTCGGTGGCGGAGGCGGTCGCCATTTCCGACGGTAGGATCGTCCGTGTCGGCGACATGACATCCGTCGAGCGGTTGGCTGACGTCGAGACGACCATCATCCCGTGTGATGGCCGTGTGGTGCTCCCGGGATTCATCGATGCACACACGCACATGGAGAGCACGGGTCGACACCTGGTTCATGCCGACCTGTCTGAGGCAACCACCCGTGAGGAGGCGATCGATCTACTCACCCGGGGAGATATTGGCCACGAATGGATCTTCGGCTTCGGCTACGACGAGAGCACCTGGCCTGAGGGTGAACTCCTTCGGCGAGATGATCTAGATGAGGTCTCGACCGAGCGTCCGGTAGTCGCCTATCGGGTCGATATGCACACCGCCTCGATCAACTCTGTTGCCCTTGAGCGAGTTGGGGATACACTCCCCGAGGACGACATCGAGTTGGACGAGGGTGAGCCGACAGGGTTGATCACGGAGGATGCAGTTGGTGTGGTGAGCGAACAGACAGCTGATGCCTCACCGACACTCACCTTACTTGAGGCAGCCACTGCACACGCACTCTCCCTTGGCGTCACGTGTGTCCACGACATGGTCAGACACTCAGATGCACCCAGGGTCTACCGTGCGTTGGACATCAAGGACGAACTCGATCTCCGTATCCGTCTCAACTACTGGAGTAACCACCTGGATGCAGTCGACGAACTCGGGTTACAGACGAACCATGGTAGCGATCGTGTCGAGGTAGGCGCCATCAAGACATTCACCGATGGCGCCATCGGCGGTCGCACGGCGAAGGTGACCGAGGCGTACGTCGATGGCGAGGGGACAGGTACCTGGGTGGTCGACCCCGATGAGCTCGAGGCACTCGTCAAGCGGGTTGACGATGCTGGCCACCAACTGACGATCCATGCGATTGGTGACGAGGCCATCGAGGTGACACTCGACAAGCTCGAGTCGACCGATTCACCGGGTCGTTCTCGCCACCGTGTCGAACATGTCGAGCTGGCCAGCGACGAACAGATCCAGCGATTCACCGAGTCCGGTATCATCGCATCCGTGCAGCCAAACTTCCACCAGTGGTCTGGTGAGGGTGGACTCTACGACCGTCGCCTCGGCGAGGCGAGAAGCCGAGGGAGCAACCGGTTCCGTACGATGGCCGACGCCGGGGTCAACCTTGCCTTTGGAAGTGATTCGATGCCGATTGGGCCACTATATGGGATACACTGTGCCGTCAACGCAAGAGATCCATCACAGCGGCTCACGGTCGATGAGGCCATCGAGGCATACACCCTCGGTAGTGCCTATGCAGGCTTCGCCGAGGACGACCTCGGAAGTATCGAACCAGGGAAACTCGCCGATCTCGTCATCCTCGAGGAGTCACCATGGGAGGTACCCAACGCAATCGCGGAGATCGAGGTGTGGAAGACGATCGTCGGTGGCGAGGTCGTATACAGGTCTTCGTGAGTCTGTCCATGTTCTCTCGTCCTTGGTTAGCGCGACTTGATGATTGAATCATCAACAATACGTATCAACAGCAGAATATATCCCGGTATACTACTTGCTACACCTACCCAGTTGGCATAAATTTCCGGGAAGTTATCTATGAACCGTTCTGGAGGAAGTAAGTGGAGACACCACATTCATGAGACGGAGACAGCTATTTGCCATGCTGGGAGTGGTTGGTTCTTTCGGCCTTACCGGATGTATCAACCCGTTTGGGAGCGACCCTCCGAGGGAGATAATCCGGTCGTTCCTTCAAGCGGTCAGGGACGGTGACGAGGAGACGATACAGGCACTCATCCATCCGGAGAGCCCACTCAGTCTTACGGAATATAACCGAACATTTTTCGAACAACAGACATTCGGGATTGGGACAATCTCGATTATCCTCGATGAGGACGATGAATACGAGGAGGAAGCCGTTCCGGAGGAGATACTCCACAATGCAGATCGTGCATTCTCCTTCGTCATCTTACAGCACTCGCAAGAATTCTATCTCGGTTCGTTCGAACTCAGACGGGCAGACACCGACTGGTACGTCTACGACGAATACTGTGGTGAATGGGGCGGCGAGGCATGTGTGCTCGCCCCTGAACCGTTTCCCGACGAGTAGGCAGGCAAACTTTTTTCACCGAAAATGTACCGACTATCTCGGTGCGTCTGATGAGGATAAGCATCACATCAGACTATCCGACGAATGAGTGAACGT
>SKSD01000049.1 GCA_007118145.1 Halobacteriales archaeon | reverse complement strand
GGGCAGGTATCGATCGAGGCATTCCACGAGCGCATGCGAGAGAAGATGGCACTGCTCGACATGGACGAGCGCTTCGCCCAGCGCTATCTCAACGCTGGCTTCTCCGGCGGTGAGAAGAAACAAAACGAGGTGTTGCAGGCGGCCATCCTCGAGCCGGAGATCGCCATCCTCGACGAGATCGACTCCGGACTCGATATCGACCGACTGCAGGACGTCGCAGACGGTATCAATGCACTGCGTGACGAGGACGGCACCGGCATCCTCCAGATCACGCACTATCAACGCATCCTCGATTACGTCGAGCCCGACCACGTGCATGTCATGCTCGACGGTGAGATCGCCATGAGTGGCGGTCCGGAACTGGCCAAGCAACTCGAGGATGAGGGCTACGACTGGGTGCGCGAAACAGCCTACGAGACGGTATAAACCAATGAGCTCAGAAGAACAACTCAAGGAGACGAACACCGAGGAACGATTCGAGTTCCGAACCGAACAGAAGGCGGCCCTCGTCGCGGAGAAGGGTCTGAACGAGGAGACGATCCGTCTCATCAGCGAGGACAAGGGAGAGCCGGAGTGGATGCTCAAGCGACGCCTACGTGCGCTTGAGCTCTTCCACGAGCTACCGATGCCGGATGACTGGCCGGGGGCACCTGACCTCTCAGAACTCGATGTCAACGAGATCGTGCCGTACATCCGACCAGATGTCGATGTGCGAGCCGGTGTCGACGACTGGAATGAGCTTCCCGAGGACATCAAAGACACCTTCGACAAGCTCGGCATCCCCGAGGCTGAGAAACGTGCCCTGAGCGGTGCTGGCGCGCAGTTCGAGTCTGAGATCGTCTATCAGAACATGAAGCAGCAGTGGGAGGAGAAGGGTGTCATCTTCATGAACATGGACCAGGCGGTCAGGGACCATCCAGACCTGGTGCGTGAGTACTTCATGACGACGTGCGTACCGCCATCGGACAACAAGTTCGCCGCGCTACATGGTGCGGTCTGGTCAGGTGGTTCGTTCGTGTACGTCCCTGAGGGTGTCACCGTCGATATGCCCATCCAGGCGTACTTCCGGATGAACTCTGAGGGGATGGGTCAGTTCGAACACACGCTCATCATCGCCGAGCCAGGCTCTGAGATCCACTACATTGAGGGCTGCAGTGCTCCAAAGTACTCGAAGATCAACCTGCACTCCGGTGGTGTCGAGGTGTTCGTCAAGGAAGACGCCCACGTACAGTACTCGACGGTGCAGAACTGGTCGCGCAATACGTTCAACCTGAACACGAAGCGCGCCATCGTCGAGAAGAACGGTCGGATGGAGTGGGTCTCGGGATCGATGGGGTCGAAGGCGACGATGCTCTACCCGTGTTCCATCCTCAAGGGCCGTGGGGCGAGCGATAACCACATCACGATCGCGTTCGCCGGCAAGGGTCAGGATATCGACACCGGGGCGAAGGTGTACCACAACGCACCCGAGACGAAGTCGACGATCGAGTCAAAGTCGATCAGCAAGGACGGTGGCCGGACGAACTACCGTGGTCTCGTCCATATCGCCGACGGTGCGTATGACTCGTCAACTGCCGTCGAGTGTGATGCACTGATGTTCGATAACGAGTCCACCTCCGACACGATGCCGTACATGGAGATCAACGAGTCACGCGTCGACGTGGCACACGAGGCGACCGTCGGGAAGATCGGTGATGAGGACATCTTCTACCTGCAAAGTCGCGGTCTCGATGACGACGACGCCAAGCAGATGATCGTCTCAGGGTTCATCGAGCCGATCACGGAGGAACTGCCTATCGAGTATGCGGTCGAGCTCAACCGCCTGATCGAGCTCGAGATGGAAGGGAGCCTCGGCTGAGGGAGTTCACGATGACGACGCAGCTACACGCAGCCATCGACGAACCGACCGTCAGGGCGATCTCCGAATCGCTCGACGAACCAGCCTGGCTACTCGAGACACGATTGGAGGCACTCGATGCCCTGGAGTCGCTCGACATGCCGAACGTCATCCGTACCCCCGGTCGCACCTGGACGAACCTGACCGACCTCGACTTCGAGGCGATGATCGAGCCAGAGACCGCTCAAGAGGAGAAGGACCAGGTCGGACCCGACGATATCGAGGTGTATTCCTATGCTGATGCCGTCCGCGAACGCCCTGAGCTACTCGAGGAGTATTTCGGGTCGGTCATCGACCCACACGAGAACTTCCTGACGGCGCTGTCAACCGCGCTGTTCACGACTGGGACGGTCGTGTTCGTCCCCGATGGCGTGGCCGCACAGGATGTGACGATCCGAACACGGATGCAGTCGCGTTCGCTGTTCAACTATACGCTGGTCGTCACGGGTGAGTCCGCTGAGGTGACCATACTCGAGCGCCAGTCATCGGCCGGAGCGGTCGAGGGGTCGCGCTACTACAGTGGTATCGTCGAGATCGCCCCAGGCGAGAATGCCAACGTCGAGTACGGTAGCCTGCAACAACTCGATCAGGCGACTTACAACTACACGCTCAAACGCTCTCGCAATCGCCCGTATGCCCGTACGACGTTCATCGACGGAAACCTTGGATCGCGTTTGACCAAGACCGAGGTGGGTGTCGAACTCGAGGGGGACGCCTCGGAGGCGAAGATCATCGGTGCGTTCTTCGGCACCGATGACCAGCACTTCGACCTCGACTCGAAGGTATGGCACAGAGGTGCCCACACGAACGCCGATCTCGTCATGCGTGGCGTGGTCGATGATGTCGCACGTGCGGTCTATGAGGGTGTGCAGGACGTGGGTCGTGATGCCTGGGATACCAACTCGTATCAACGTGAGAATACGTTGATGCTGTCCGATACGGCCGAGGCGGATGCCTCACCGAAGCTGATCATCAACAATCACGACACCGAGGCGAGTCACTCAGCCACCGTTGGCCAGGTCGACGCAGAGGATCTGTTCTACATGACCTCACGAGGTATGTCCGACCGGACAGCACGGAACATGTTGGTCGAGGGCTTTTTCGTCCCCATTCTCGAGGAGATAACCGTCGACGAGTTCCGTGACGATCTCAACGCACGTATCGCCGAGCGTCTCTGGGCGAACTAGTCGGTCACACTCAGTAAAGTTCAGGGAACCGTTCACTATTGACCGAGGCCTGTAACCGGGAGGTATATTGACCATCCCCGGGTACCAACGACCGATGTCACTGCGCGGTGCCGTCACCAGCGACCACCAACTCGCCAGGCTGTTACAGATCGGTATCGTCCTCGAGGAGGTGGTCGAGGCTCGGGCAGAGCGCCACCTCGAGACGCTCATGGCAGAGGAGTCAGACCCACACGAGGCGGTGGTTGCGTTGCTAGAGGAGGCGGCTGCTGAGTCACACGAGCACCGCGAGCGACTGAGCGAACTCATCGATGACCTCGAGGCAGATACCGTTGCTTACGAGGAGATCGAACAGTTGGTCAGAGAACGCTACGCACGGACCGAGCCGGAGGACTTCGATGATCTGCTGTATGATCAACTCTGTAACGAGGAGACGGCCTACAAGTTCTATGATGATCTCATCGCCGCGATCGAGGCGAGCAATGTCGAGTTCTCCATCGACCGATCACGGCTGTTGCAGGTGTTACGAGAGATCAGATCGGAGGAGGCAGAGGGTGTCGAGGATGTCACCAAGGTCATGGAGGAGTACCCATGAACACGGCCGATCAATACCTGCGGGCCATCTATCTCGTCCAGCTTCGCGACCAGGGATCGGCGGCGACAGGGAAACTTGCAGATGCACTCGGGGTGAGCCCAGCCTCGGTCAATGAGATGGTAGGTAAGCTCGAGGCAGATGGATTGGTCGAGCATGAGAAATATCAGGGGACGACGTTGACCGGAGAGGGCAAGCAACGCGCGAGAGAGGTGTTGCAGACCTACTGCATCCTTGAGCGCTTTCTCGTGAACGTCCTCGATGTCGAGGCATACAGGGAGGAGGCGACGACGCTTGAGAGTGTCATCGATGAGACGGTCGCTGAGCGACTCGATACGATCATCGACCGTCCGGCAGAATGTCCAGAGTGTTTCGATGTCGAGGCAGGACGGTGTACCTACCTCGAGCCCCCAACAGCAGATTGATCGCGGCGATATCCTCTGTGTGATCCACCTCGCGATAGCATCATCTGCACTGATGGTGAGTACGTACCCATATGGCCAAGAGAGTAGACCTTAATACGGGGTGCCGTCACTCTCTAGTTGCAGCCCCATGGTGTAGCGGCCAATCATCTGAGCCTTTGGAATGTTTGGAGATGATGCATCTCTGCATGAGGAGAGCTCAGGACGGTGGTTCGAATCCGCCTGGGGCTATCAGTTCATTCGTTAGACCGAGAGATACCAGTGAGTACCACCACCGACACAGTGTGAGATTTGTTTCAATCGCGGTCTCTCACGTCGGCATGGCCACCTATCGCTAGCCAAGTCGAAGCGCTCACGTCATCACTCCCATGGTCGTTTCAAACGCCTTGCACGCCCACTTCGGGATTACTATGGTGTACCCCACGATAGGGTGTACCTGTGAGTTCGATCGATACTTCACAGTTGGAGTTTATCTACGAGAACCGCGTTCGCTTTGCCGAGACCGATGCACAGGGTGTCGTCTTCTATGGCAATTACGCGATGTATCAGGACGAGGCAACCTTGGAGTTCTACCGCCAGGTCGGTCACAGTTACGAGGAGGTGCTCCAGGGAGATTGGGAGGTGTTCATCGTCCACCTCGATCTTGACTTTCACGCATCAGCACACTTCGGGGAGAGACTTCGCCACGGTGTCCGAATCGACACGTTCGGGACCACCTCCCTCTCGTTCGAGTATGCCTGCGAACGTATCGATGATGGACGACTGATCGCGGATGGCTCCGTCGTCCACGTGGTCGTCGACGAGGGAGGTGAGCCCCGTGAGGTGCCTGAGGACTTCAAAGCCGATGTCAGCGCGTTCCAGACGGTTCCTCCTGAAACTGAGTGAGCAAGACCAGTCCCAGAGTGTACATGCATGACTGTTCTTCAGTTTGGTCACTCACAGGGGCGTATTCGAGCGATGCAACACAGCTATTGTCAGACATGTGGCCGACGGTTTCGAGGAAGGTATTTACAACAGCCACCGCCGAACTAACGGTTCAATGGAGGGCGTCCTCTGGCAGCTGCTAGCAAGCTCACGTGGTGCACACAACCGCGTACGCATCATACAACTGCTGGATGAACGTCCTCGTAATGCGAACGAACTCGCTGAGAACCTCGAGCTCGACTATACCACTGTGAGACACCACCTCGACGTGTTGATCGAGAACAAGGTCATCACCGAGGCGACTGAGGGATACGGAGCGATTTTCATGTTCACCGAACAATCTCGCGATCACTGGGACGTCATTGAACAGATACTCGACACCGTGGGTGAGACCTCATGAGTTGGGTCGAATTTCGGATAGCACATTTAACCCCTGAGATGATATCAATGGTGAACAACCGATGAATACCCTGCTTACGGTCAGTTTGATAGCAGTGTTGGCCAATCTTGGATTGCTATTGGCAGTTGGCTATGTGTGGATTGGTAACTATCGTCGCCACCGTGCCCTCCACACACTTGCGTTGAGCATCTTCGCTGGCTTCCTGTTCGTCCAGAACATCGTCTGGCTCTATCTCTACGGTATCAACGAGTACTACATCGACTGGTTCGTCCACACTGGAACGGACCTACAGGTGGCATTGATGGCCCTTTGCGTGTTGGAGACTGGGGCACTCGCGTTTATCGCGTGGATCACACTCCGCTAGACGAGTGCTACGTGCTGAGCGAAACGAGCTGGGCGCTATCGTCTGAACGTATCGAACTGATTGGGATGGCATTTGGCTAAGAGACGACGACCTCAACGTCTGATGAAGAATCCGTCGTGACCCTCGGGTTCGACCGCTTCAGTCGCAACATAATCAACACGTGCCGCCTCACTCCCCTCATGACAAAACTCGAGCATCGCCTGGACACTTGCCTTGTCACCCTCGAAATGTGCCTCCACACGTCCATCTGAGAGGTTCTGCACCCATCCAGTGACCCCCAGTTCTCTTGCTACCTCGCGTGTAGTCGCTCTGAAGAACACACCCTGTACGTCGCCGGAGACATACACATGTGCAACATGTACATCGCCCATGTATCCACGCTTCGTCGCAATCACCTTCAACCTACAGGCAACGAGGATAATCGATCGATAGCCCAACACTATCCATGCAACTGCTCACCAACACAGGGTGTTATGCAGGTTAGATAATGAGGTGATGGATATCTTGACGACGTAGACAGTGCAGTCGCTCATCGGAATTGAGAGCAGAAAGAAGAAAGATCAGCGTTTCACCGACCGTTCAGGTCGGGTGTGTTCAGCCCTGGTAACGACGGTACGCCAGCAGTGCCGCACCCAAGATGGCCATCAGTGCGATGATCAGGCCGAAACCGGGCTGCTCATCGACTGGGGTTGGCGTTGGCTCAGGTGTTGGCTCTGGGGTTGGCGTTGGCGTTGGCGTCGGTGTTGGGGTTGGTGGTTCGCTCAGCGTGATCTCACCATCCATCGAGGTCTCACTGAAGCTCTCGGAAATCGTCCAGACATGGGAGTCTGCAGCGAGATCCAAGGTCAGCGTGAATTCGACTGTCTCGCTCTCACCGCCTGCAAGCGTGACATCCTGCTGCTGGTTGAGCGTAGCGATATCGATCCTGACGGTGGTCGTGGCCTCCTCCTCACCAACGTTCTCGATGGTGGCGCTGAAGGTCACTGAGTCACCGACCTGTGCCTCGGCCGGACCGTCAATCGAGACGATCTCGAACTCGGCTGGGTCTGGGTCAGGCTCGAGTGGTTCGACACCGACGATCACGATGTTAGCGACAGACGTGAAGTCCGGTCGGACGTTGGTAGCCTCACCAGCACCGCGTTCACCGGTCTCGAACTGCACTCCGCGGACGGAGTGGTAGTTAACGCCATCCTCGTGGGATGGGACGTGTGAGAGCGTGTACGTCGCGGTTTCCTGGCTTGGGAACGTCAACAGCGTGACGTGCTCACCCTCCGGTCGGAGCGTGACACGGTCGAAGTCAGCGAAGTCATAGCTTCGCAGGTCCTCACCGGTCACGATGGCCGACTCGTTGGCGCCGTGGTCTGTGATCTCGAACTCGTGTGCGAGTACAGCGTCACGGTCATCTGCCTCAATCGGGGTGACAGGTTCAATCGTGAACTCGTTACCCTCTGGGTCGGTCCAGTGCTCGGTGTAGACAACCGAGTTCGGCAGTGGCTCGTTGATCTCGTTCGTCACGATACCTGAGATCGAACCGGTCGTGTCCCAGATGATCGTGCCGAGGAACGTCACGTTCGACATGTCCGTTGCGGCCGTGTTGTCCTCCAACACTGCGTGCTTGGACGTGTGGAGCGTGGATGAATTGTCGACCGTCTCGAGGAACACTATCGCCTCACCGTCCTCGTCAGTCTGGACGGTTATCGTGGTGTTCTCGTAGTCGACGTGGACGACGTCACCACCGATCGAGTGGTTGAGGAAGCCGCCGTCGAACTCATCTGCGAGCGTGACCGTGACCTCAGTCGACATCGGAATGACGTTGCCTTCGGCATCCGTCGCTCCGGACTCGACCTTGATCACGTCGATCGTACCGTCACGTGGGACGACCTGGAAGTGGTCATCCGACATGTCCTCGAACGGCTCGATCATCTCCGGATCGATGTCGGTGGCGTTCTCCACTGCTGGGTGCGTACCGTACTGCGTCACGTTGACGTAGTCGGGCAGTGGGTCACGTGGCTGCAGTGCGAAGTTCGAGTCATGTCCGTCCTCGAAGAACGCACCGTCCTCGGTGACGAGTGCATCAACGAACGAGCGCTCGTAGCCGAGTGCCTGTGCGATCAGGACGTACTCAACACCTGCCTGACCGTCAGCATACAGGTTGTTGAGGAGGTACTGACCTTCACTGTCTGTCAGGTCCCACATGTTCGCTCCGCTCAGGTCGGAGAATGTCTGTGCCTGTTCGAGCGTGAGATCCTCAGTCACCATCGTGGTGGAGACGTTCATCCACTCACCTGCCTCGGCCTCTGGGTCAGCGAAGCGCTGATCGCTGGCGTTTGGCATGTTGGATGAAGCCTGAAGGATGTACTCACCTGGCTCGAGTGGCGTCACGAACATCTCGGTGGCACCAGCCTCGCGGGTGGTTGCCGCCCATCCGCTACCGACACCGAAGTCCTCGGTGTCAAGCACGCGGACCTTCGAGATGTGTAGCTCGTCGTTCTGACCGTCGTTGTCGATACGGTAGTCGTCGTAATCAACGACGGCACCGGTCTCGTTGTCGATCAGTCGGTAGAAGTACGAGTCACCCTCGTCTTCCGGAACAGGTACTGCGATGGAGTTAGCGAAGAAGCGATCACGGTTCACCGCATAGACGGCTGCTCCTTCAAGGCTACGTTCCTCAGCACCCATGTCGAAGACTTCGCCGAAGACGTAGCCATCACCATCGAGTGGGAGGAACTGCTTGGTAGCCATTGCCTCTAGGCCCTGACTCTGTTCAGTGAAGGTGAACTCGACCATCTGAACCTCGTCAGATGCCACGGCGAACTGGACCTGACCCTCAGCGTTGGTCGTACCGGTTGCTGAGTCAGCAAGTTCACCGTTGATGTAGACTGATTCACCATCGTGTTCGAGGTCGATATTCGCTCCCTCGAATGGTTCACCATCGTCACCCATCACCGTGACAGTGAAGATAATCTCGGATTCACCGTCAGCAGGCTGGGCGTCGTGGGATTGTTCAACGGTCATCTCCTCCGGGTTCACAATCCGGTTGAGACGCACGTCGAAGCGTTCGGTCGATCCCGGTTGGACGACAGCTGTCCGGGCGAATGACTCGTATTCGAATTCGAGCACGCCATCGGCGATGAGCTGGTCGATGTCTGACTGCAGGACACGAACCGTGTACTCGGTACCGTTTTCACTGACGGGAACTTGTTGCGTGAAGTCATCATCTTCACCGCTGACGAAGATTGGGGATGCTTCAATCTCTGCGCCCTCAGCGAAAATACGGATCGGGATCTGTGATGCGTTCTCGATACGGTCACCGACGTTGTCTCGAAGGTCACCAGTCAGGAACGCTGTGTTCGCTGGATCGGTGATCTCGAACGGCTGGAACTGACCGTCATCCTCGCTCTGGATACCGATCTCGTAGTTATCTCCAACCGGTGCGTCAACCTCACCCTCAAGCATGACCTCAGTCGACTCTGTATCATTGAGTGTTACCTCAACGGAGTCGAGCACGGTCTCAGGATTCTCGAGTAGGACGAGTTCGATCGTCTGGGTGGTCTCGTTTGGATGACCATCATTCGTGATCACAGCCGATGCAGTGATCGTCGAACCCTGGGATGCGATGCCAGGTGCGTTCAGGTCAGAGACTGTGAACTGTTCCTCAGGCTCTGGTGGTTCCTCTACCTCGTGCACCTGAATCTCAGCTGTGGCATCATCATCGTCGCTCGAGACGGTGAGCGTGTAGTTACCTGCATCCTCGATTGAGACATCCGTGAATGCAACCGTGGCATTCTGTCCAGCATCGAGCTGGAGCATCTGGCTGCCGAGCACGTTACCGTTGTACTCGAGCACGATCTCCTGCTCGTCATCAGCGTCACCGGTGTTCTCCACATCGGCGCTGACGTCGAACTCCTCGTTCTCGTCGACATCAGATGGAGCCATCACGTCGGAGACCTCGAAGTTGGCCTCAGGCTCTGGCTCTTCTTCCTCACCGATGGTGATGCTACCTGCCATCGACTCGAAGGTGACTGGATCTGTTGGGTCGTTAAACTCCGAAGCCGTGTCGTTGAGTAAGATCTCAGCGACATCTCCATCCTCAGCTGTCTCGCTCACGTTAAAGTAGAGCGTTGCAGCTATGAGGGGGACTGGCTCACCCGTAGCCTGTGCTGCATTTGCAGTGACGACTCCGGATTCTACCTCATTCCAAGTTGGATCAGGCAAATCTTCACCTTCGATGTCGGCGATCTCAAGAAGATCGTCATCGTAATGGATCTCGACATCGTATGCACCTACCTCAGCATCTGGATCCTCTGCTGGATCGATCATAAACGATACAGCGACCATTTCCTCGCCGATCTCAGCTTCTTCGTCGCTGAAGCTGACATCGACATCGTGCTCTCCGGCTGCGACCCCACCGATAAATGTGGCGGAGAGTGCAACCATAGAGAGCACCATAATCACGGCCAGGAACACCGCTGTTCCCTTTTCGCGATATGTTGTATTTCCTGTCATAGTTGTCTTGTGTTACGTTGGTTCCCGACAGGGCACCCTGTGCCTGCGGCACCGCTGTCGTTATCTGTCCCTTTCATTAAGGTACGGTATATGCTTTGCGGGAGAGAATCCATGTCACCCCCTCACAGTCTGACGAACGTCTGACGAGATTAAATCCATCTTAAACGAGGTAAGAAAACAGGTGTTAGAGGGTCAGAGAAGTCAATATGAGACGTTTTGATACTTCCACGTTTCATCATTGTTATCATCCTTCTGGCGTTTCTGAGAGCTATCGTTTCTGGAGGCCAAATTTCGGATTTGTATATAAAGGATGGTGGTAATAACGAGGAATCTCCAATAATATCACTCGGATTCTCAATTATGAGAACTGTGTGGTTGGTCTATCGGGATAACGCTACGATGGATCAATGTCGACGGTGCCATCCTGATAAGCGACCTCAAATGCCCTGTGATCATCGACCACCTCCGATGCCGATGGTACGAACGATACCGTGGCCTTCCCAGGATGCTCTGCTGTGAATATAATACGGGCGACAGGTTCGATCGGGGTCGATTGACCACTCGTATCGATCGCGTTGAACCGAAGCTCACCATTATCAACGTGAGCTTCATTGACCACCGGGCTTGCGAATTCACCGCCCTCTACTCCTAAGAAAGTGAGCAGATCGGCATCGAACTGTATCTCAAATTGATAACCGAATATTACAGAATGCTCATGACTCGTCAGTGAAATCTGGAGGCTGACCTCCTCACCAGACCGCACTTTCTCATCTGATATTGCGACGGTTACGTCTGCGTCCTCTGGGTCGACTGGGTCCATCTCTTTGGAATCGTCGGGTTCGTCCGTCTCGTCATCGTCGTAGTTATCTGAGGTTTTTGAATCATTTGTATCATTGTCCATGTCATCCTGAGTTGTGCCGTCATCAGGGGTTGGTGTTGATTCTGCATCAGAATCATTGGATCCATTATCTGGATCGTTCTCCCTGCTTGAGGGATCTTCGCCATCTCGCAGACAGCCCGATAATGCGAACAATGAACCTGAACCAAGTAGAACGGCCCTACGTGTGAAGTGAGACCTCAGTTTCCCGTCGATCGAACACCCATCCTCTCGCATACAAATCATCGTTCAAAAGAGAGCAAAAAACTATCGAGGTTACTTTCTGTGCGTAACTGTTAGAGCATGACATCTCATCACTGTTGGGAGTTCTTATCACATAATGCCAGAAACAGATATGGGTAACTATTCAGGCGATTTGACCAATAGCCATAGTACCCTGTGCGCTTCCCGAATCGATTACGAGTTGGAAGCTGTCAACATCGCTCTGTTGGTCGGTGTGGACCGAGATCGGTACGGATTGATCGTCGAGCTCATCGGTATCGGCCGCACTCAATATCTCGACAGCGGTCGCAGATCCTGAGTCGAATGGGATGTTAATCGTCACGGATTCGTCGATTCCCACGAGCGCATCTACATCGAAGGTAACGTTGGCATTATCGTCAAATTGATCTCCGGCAAGATCGAGTGCTTGCTCAAGATCAACCTCAACGGGTTCACCGGGTTCGATGGTGACATCGTCCTGTACCACTTCGGTCACATTGAGCACGGCATTGACTCCAGGATGGTAGGTGTCATTCACACCGTAAGGATCACCCTGGTCATCCAGTGCCTCCGCTAGCAACGAATAGGTACCACTAGAGACGGCCTCAGTATCTCCTGCCGACAGGATCGAAACCGATGCATCTCCAGCTGAGTCAAATGTTACTGATATATTCAAGAGCGCATACGGGGAAGGCCGGGTAAACAACATCTGTACGCTTCCGGTGAATGTATCTCCTAGTTGATTCTCTGCATTATTGAGGAAC
Organism: Halobacteriales archaeon; assembly: GCA_007118145.1. GTDB lineage: Archaea > Halobacteriota > Halobacteria > Halobacteriales > SKSH01 > SKSH01. Next base: position 483 of record SKSD01000049.1, on the reverse strand, counting down.
ACAGACAGCTCCTCACCTTGGTCGATGGTCGGTCCGCTAGCCACGAAGCTCGTCAGTTGCTCTTCTAGTACCGTCGATTGAACGGAATCTGCATCGTCATCGCTGCTAACTGTCAAGTCAAGTGTCCCGATATCGGATTCATCCGTCGTGTAGGTGAAGGTAACCTGCTGGCTTGCACCGGCTTGCAATGTAACTACTTCATCCTCTTCACTCGCACCGTCAATGAGGAACTCTATGGTCTGAGTATCCTCCATGGTCCCGAGATTCTCGATCGTTGCATCAACCTGGATCTCGTCGCCATCAACTACCTCATCGTCCCAGTCATCGATGGTTACATCGAAGTAGGCAGGTATATCGACATTGACAGTTTCGTTGTCGGCGTCATCATCGCTCTGAACTGACACTATAATCTCTGGAGCATCATCTTCATCAGTCACGTACATGAACGACTGCGTCGAGCTGTCACCACCCTCGAGGGTCACT
>SKSD01000047.1 GCA_007118145.1 Halobacteriales archaeon | reverse complement strand
TTAGTCTTGCAGGTGGGAATCGAGAAACGAGAGAACACGAGGCAGGGCGTCCTCCAGGTATCTCGGTGTGAACATGTGGTCTTCATCAGGATAGTACATGAGTCCGAATCCAGCACCATGTCGAAACTCACCAGCATCAACGAGTGCACTGGTGACAAGGTCCATCTGGTCGAAGGGGACATTCGGGTCGTCTGTACCGTGGAGTGAATAGAGTGGGCAACTGAGCCGGTCAAAGTCGGTGCCTGGTGAGGCACGCTGGTAACGCCACGGTTGGCCGTGTCTGTTACCTCTGCATCATGTCATTGACGCTCGCGGAAATTAGTGAAACAGCGACCGATGGATGCAGTCGAATCGTCTCTTCCACCGAGGATAACGAAACCTTACGGTTCACGGCAACCCAGCCACATCCATGACTGACCATTCGAACGCCTCAGTCAGGGAACATCGCCTCGATGAGACATACGCGAGGGAACTCGACGCCGGTGACACGTTAGCACCCCTTCGCAAACGGTTCGATCTCTCCGACCGCTATTACATGGACGGCAATTCACTCGGCCCACTCTCAGATGATGCAAGGGAGACGCTCGACCGTGCGATTGAACAGTGGCGTACCCTCGGTATCAAGGGATGGACAGAGGCCGAGCCACCATGGTTCTGGTATGGAGAGAGACTGGGGGACCGGTTGGCTGGGATGGTCGGTGCTGACCCCACAGAGGTGGTTGTCGGTAACTCGACGACGGTGAATATTCACACTCTGATCGGCACCTTCCTTGATTATCTCGACGGTGATTCACCACCGGGCATACTAGCCAACGAGCTCGATTTCCCGACCGACCACTACGCCATGCAAGCACAGCTCCGCCAGCGTGGGTATGACCCCGCAGAGCATCTACACCTTGTCGAGAGTCATGATGGACGGACCATCGCAACCGAGGATGTCGTCACCGCGATGGATGAGCACGATATTGGAATTGTCTTCATGCCCTCGGTGTTGTACCGTAGTGGCCAACTCTTCGATATCGAGCGGATCACGGACGAGGCGCACGAACGAGGGGTTCTCGTTGGATTCGACCTCGCTCACTCGATCGGAGTCGTCCCACACGATCTCAGTGGACATGGGGTCGATTTCGCTGTCTGGTGTACCTACAAGTACCTCAATGGCGGACCTGGTTCGATCGCCGGCCTGTATGTCAACGAGCGTCACTTCGATGCATCTCCCTCACTCGCTGGCTGGTGGGGGCACGACAAAGAGACGCAGTTCGAGTTGAACCTCAAGTTCACCCCTGCGGAGAATGCGGGTGCCTGGCAAATCGGGACAATCCCCATACTCAGTGCTGCGCCACTTTTCGGGTCGACCAACCTGATCGAGGAGGTCGGCGTGGAGCGGATACGTACGAAATCACTCGAGCTAACATCATACCTGATGTATCTCATCGATGAGCGACTCGCCGACAGGGGATGTGCCGTCGGCACACCACGCGATCCCGACCAACGAGGTGGACACGTCGCGATGGAACACCCCGATGCGGAGGCACTCTCACTCGCACTTCGTGAGCGTGGTGTGATCGTCGACTTTCGACCGCCGAACGTCATCCGGGTCTGTCCTGCACCTCTTTATTGCAGCTTTCAGGACGTCTATGATGTCGTTGAAATCACGGTTGAGATCCTCGATAACGGTGAGCACGAACCCCACGTGGAACGTATCGGTGGGGATCAAGTCACCTGACTGCGGTGAGCACCCTTACGCCGGCATGTGTCGGCGGTCGACCTGAAGTCGGTTGAGACCGAGGTCTCGACCATGTTCGACGAGCGTATCGTATTCCTCACTGGTGATGCGTCTCCCGATATCTGCGTAGAACTCCTCAGTGCGAGCCTTGTAGTGTGGCTGATACTGTGCCATGAGGTTCACGAACGTGTCCCTTGAGAGTTCGTCGGCGATGAACTCTAGGATGCGTTTGCCACTGTCGACGTGATTGGGCATCACCAGATGGCGGACGAGTAACCCTCCGGTTGCGAGGCCATCGCTCATACGAAGGTCGCCAACCTGTCGATGCATCTCGTGGAGTGACTCCTGGATGTTCGACCAGTACCCTGGTGCCTTCGAGTAAAGCGCCGCCGATCGATCATCTGCCCACTTCACATCGGGCATGTAGATATCGACAATCCCATCAAGATACTTGAGAATCTCGACACGTTCATATCCACCACAGTTCCACACCACCGGTAAATCCAGGCCACGCTCGCGCGCAATCCGGATGGCCTCGACGAGGTGCGGTGAGTGGTGTGTCGGTGAGACGAAGTTGATATTGTGACAGCCACGTGCCTGGAGTTCGAGTGACATGGAGGCGATCTCATCCGGCGTGACGGGCTCACCCATCGCTTGGTGACTGGTCTCGAAGTTCTGGCAGAAGACACACTTCATGTTGCAGTTCGCGAGGAAGATGGTCCCACTCCCATTGTGACCGCGAAGGCAATCCTCCTCACCGAAGTGTGGGAAATACGATGAGACATGTGCAGTGTCGTCTACCTGGCAGGTACCGAGCTTTCCTGCGGTCCGGTCGACACCGCAGTCATAGGCACAAAGGTCGCACTCCCCATACCGCGACCATAACGTCTCGACGCGTCGTTTGAACTCAGAACTCGGAAGGGAGCGATAGACCGGCGCGTCGTCGGTCTCGTTGATACTCATCACTAGTGAGTAGGTCTCAGGAGCAATATGCCTGATGGCGGGTCTGCACCGTGGCTATCGAGCATGTGAGGTGCTCAATCAGGTGGTTCAGTAGGACAATCGATACCACCTTCGAGCCAGGTGAACTCCGTCCGGTAGACCGCATCATCGAACCTGAGGTACGACATATCGAGCTGATCTTGCAGTGACTGATACGCGTCAGGACCGCCGTTCTCATCTGGATCGTACACACCATCGGTAGCCATCCCGAGGATCGTCAGTTCATCCTCGGAGAGTTCGAGATTTTCCACAACAGTGATGGTGTCGTCGACGAACGCAGCCGCATCTGCGCTCAACCTGACCGCGTGATACGTATATTTCGTCTCCTCGATGGTCTGTTGAGACATGACCAGTTCTCTTGGCTCAGGCTCACCATCCGGTGGCGGAATGGTGTAGATGTATGCCGGGTCCGGTTCTGGCAAGAGATTGAGATCGGCCGGGTCTGGATTGATCTCTCTAAAGACAATCTCTGTCTCTGTTGCGATACGCAATATGGTCCGAAACGGCTCATCAAAATCCTGCAAGTCGGCCGGCTGTTCAGTCGGTTCGTCGACGGGTTCGGCCGTCAGTGTCCATCGCTCGACATGCTCGGTAGCCCCCTCACGATATTCGATGACTTGACATCCTCCCCGCCGTAAACGACGAGGATTCCTTCGTGGGACAGCAGGGCCAGTCCTACGTCCCCGAATGCACCCTGACCAAACCACGCGGGTTTAGCTGTGGTTCGTGGGCGATGCGTCGGGCCTCGCATGGAGGCGTGATGTGCTTGGGTATCCGCTTGCATCCCACGGGCC
>SKSD01000024.1 GCA_007118145.1 Halobacteriales archaeon | reverse complement strand
TAACGAACCCCTCGATTGTTCCTGCGTCTCCGTGACTGTCTCCTCCTCGGTGAGGTTGAGGAAGATATCTCGAAGCCGCTCGGTTTTTTCGTCCATCGTCGTCTGCCAGATGCCTCGGTCGCGCTACATACTTAAACGTGTTGCGTGGTACTCCCCATCGAGAAAATGCCGTCAAAGGGCGTAGTAACCTTGATACGGGCCACCTAAGGGATCGATATCACTCTCCAACGAATACCTGACAGGTTCGCACTATTAGCAGTAGGTACAAGATTAGTACACAGTATCCGCAGCCTCTGAGAGAGGTCTATGATATGCTCCAGACTGAGCCACAGTGAGAAATGCATCACCGAACTGTGTTGCCGGATAGATGAGCTTTACAGGTGGTTGCCTGTTTTGCGTAGGTAACAGCTAAACTCGGTCGGGAGACACCAGCCGAGTTCTGCCAAGGATCCCCAGTATGTCGCAAGAGGACACCGATGTTGAGTACTCCATTCCACTGGTCGTCGGGAGTCTCATCCTCGGTGTGTTCTTCGGAGGTGTCGGTGGTGGTGTTGCCTTCCCGACGTTGCCCCTGCTCGGGGCCATTCTCGGGATTTCACCGTTTGTCGTCGGGGTTATCCTCTCGGCAAATCGGTTCACCAGACTCGTACTAAACGCCCCAGCCGGGCAGGTGATCGACCGTTTTGGGACGAAATGGCCGATGGTCGGGGGGTTATTCTTGCAGGCACTCGCTCCGTTTGGCTATGTGCTCGGACTCCATGCTGAGTACGTCCCCTTACTCGGAGCCGCTGGTGTGTTCATCGGTGCACGTATCGTGTGGGGTCTTGGTTCAGCGTTCGTATTCGTGGGTGCCTTCTCGACGGTTATCCACGTCACCGAGCGAACCAGTCGGGGGAAGTGGATCGGATACTTCCGTGGGGGGCAGAGCCTCGGGTTCCCCAGTGGTCTCGTCCTCGGTGGGATACTGACCGATCTGTACAGCTTCGAGGTAGCATTCGTCACGGCTGGTATGACAGCGATGTTCGCCACGTTGCTCGCGATGGTCGTCCTCCCCGAGGTTTCGCCATCGGTAGGCGAGCCGACCCGACTCCGTGATATGCCAGCGGTCGTCCGTGCTGATGAGCGTATCCTGGCTATCGGCACGGTCAACTTCGTCGTCAGGTTCCTCTTCGCCGGTGTGTTGATATCGACGGTCGTCCTCTACGCAGAGACCCATCACATCGAGATAGGTTTCCTTGGTGCAGTTGGTGTGAGTGGCGTCATCATGGCCGTGTCCGTCCTCGGAGCCAGTGGCATGACCATGATAGCTGGCAATCTCTCCGATCGGGTTGGCAATCGAGCGCTCGTCTCGGCACCCGCGATGGGTATCTTGGCCCTCGGCTTCGCGATGCTCGGATTCTTCCCAACCTTGCCGGCGATCCTCGTCGGTGTCACACTGATCGGTATCGGTGTTGGGGGGGACGAACCCCCCGCTACTTGCCTACCTGGGCGATATCAGCCCAGCAGACGATGTCGGCAAGATGGGCGGCGTTTACAACGTCTTTGGCGACATCGGTTCGACGCTCGGGCCACTCATCGCCCTTCCCCTCGCGGCTGCCATCGGGTATCGAACTGGGTACGGTCTCTCATCCATGCTCGCCGTGTTGACCGTCCTCGTGATCATCCACCTGTTAATCGGTGCGTCGACCAGACCGCTGGCTGACAGTGAAATACTGCCTGACGACTGAATGGGGTGGCAAACCTTTTTGCTGGTGCTGGTATCGGTCATTGATATGCGCTTCGTGGCCCAGGCCGAGGTGACCAGGCCGACCTTCTGGCAGATCGGCGACCTCGGGAAGGTGCTCTTCTATGCAATTGCAGTCATCGCCATCGCTGTCTTCCTGTATGGTGTGTTCGACCGGTTCAGACGTTATACAGCCGGTTCACCAGCAGATGTCGATCGTCTCGACCGACTGCCCGGTCGGATTTACGAGTCGACGAAGATCGTCCTGACCAACGAGAAACAGTTCAACCGCGACTTGTACGGCGGATTGATGCATGCGTTCATCCTCTGGGGTTTTCTGACACTGTTCATCGGGACAACCATCCTGTTCATCGATATGGACGTCGTGCAGATCGTCTGGGGTGAGGAGGCGTCCTTCTGGCAGGGTGACTTCTATCTTGGATATCAGTTCGTCATGGACGCGATGGGCCTGCTGTTCGTCGTCGGTATTGGTATGGCACTCTATCGACGGTACTGGGTCCGCAACCATCGCCTCTGGGGGAAACACACAGATATCGAGGACGACATCTTCATCTGGCTGTTGTTCTTGATCGGTGTCGGTGGCTTCGTGCTCGAGGGGTTGGGGATCATCGGTCGCGAGTTCCCCGCCTTCGAGTCTGTCAGCTTCGTTGGCTGGTTCACTGCGCGAGCTCTCGAATTGGTCGGAATCGGACCCGAGGTGGCAATCACACTCTATCCCTGGGCATGGTGGTCACATGCCATCCTCGCACTGATCTTCATCGCTTGGATCCCGTATGCCAAGCCATTCCACATGATCTCGTCGTTCGCCAACGTGGTGACTCGCGACGAGCTGGCCGGTTCACGCCTGCCAGGCGTGCCGGCTGACCTCGAGGTGACGAATGCAGATTCCATCGAGGACTTCACCTGGAAAGAGTTGCTCGACCAGGACGCCTGTACCAAGTGTGGCCGGTGCTCGGCCGTCTGTCCGGCCAAGGCATCGGGTCGACCACTCGACCCTCGGGATGTCATCCTCGATCTCAAGCAGTTCAGAGAGTCACTCACCGAGGGTGGTGAGGAGCAGCCCATCATCGCAGATGGTGGCGGTGTCATCCAGAAGGACACGATGGAGTCGTGCATGGCGTGTATGGCGTGTATGGACGCCTGTCCAGTCGAGATCGAACATCTCACCTCGTTCACTCGGATGCAACGTCAGCTCATGGATGAGGGAGAGGTCGACACCAACGTGCAGGACGTACTCCAGGGAGTGATGCAACGCGGTAACACCTTCGGTGAGTCACCTGCCAACCGGGCGGCTTGGGCTGACGAACTTGAAATCGATCTCGTCGACGCTCGTGAGGAGCCCGTTGAGTACCTTTGGTACGTCGGTGACTTCCCAAGCTATGACGATCGCAACAAGGAGGTGGCGAGAGCACTCGCCCAGCTGTTCGAGGCTGCAGGCGTCGAGTGGGGCATCCTCTTCGATGATGAGCAGTACGATGGTAACGATATCCGACGGATCGGTGAGGAGTTCCTCTATGTCGATCTGGCCGGACATCACGTCGAAACCTTCGAGTCCTGTGAGTTCGACACGATCGTCTGCACCGATCCCCACTCGTTCAACACCATCAAGAATGAGTATCCCGAGGTCGACTTTGCAGAGTTCGCCGACGACCCGATGATGTCGTTCGAGTATGACGGCGACTGGAACGCTGATGGATCGGTCGCCGTTCATCACTGGACGCAGGTAGTCGAGACGCTCGTCACTGAAGGACGACTGGGATTGAACGGCGACGAACTTGATTACACGGTGACCTATCACGATCCATGTCACCT
>SKSD01000039.1 GCA_007118145.1 Halobacteriales archaeon | reverse complement strand
CTCTCTCTCGAGGAGACTGATGACGAATCTGACGAGTGAGTGATTTATAGGAGTAGACACTTACACTGAGACAATCGGATGGAAGAGAGCATTGCCGGCTTCAAAGAAACCGGCTCTTGGGCCACCATCGTCGAGCATGGTGACCGGATCACATACGCCCTGAGAGAGCTCGGTGCCGACGAACGCGACGAGTCCGGGGACGACTTCGCGAAGGCATTTGACGAGTGGGATGACTGGCGTCCAAAATCTGACGAACGCATGCGCACCGAGGTGGCAAAGAAGACCTCTGAGAAGGCAAGCGTCGGCGAGGGTGAGGGTGAAAAGGCCGGGAAGAATCCTGGGGACGATATCAAGTCAGCGGGTGACAAGCTCGCAGAATCGTACGAGAGTCTTGAGGACGACCCAGCGGATGCGGTCGACAAATGGGGTGAATCGCTGGATTATGTGGCCCGTGCTGCTGACTCTGCGGGGCGAAAGGCACTCCGTAAGGTCGAGGATACAGTCTACCGCCGTGTCATGACGTCCATCTCGCCATACTACTTCGATAATGAACTCATCAGCGCCAACCTTGACAAAAAGCGAGGTGCCGATGAGCCGACGTACGTCTTCGAGGTCAACATCAATGACGACTCACTCAAAACTGCCGTCGCTGAACGACTCGAGATCTACGAGCGAGACTATGACCGTTGGCACGTTGATACACCAAAACGGACCGAGGTGGCAGAGGCTGCTGAGGGTGTTGAGGTACCTGAATCAGAGCGTGAGACTGCCGATGACTCCTAAGACTGCCGCTTTGGCGATCTTCGCCAGCTCATCGATTGACACCCTGTAGGAAGTAGCTCTACGACCACACTTGTTCGATGACGTCACCCGTCAATCGCCTTCCTCGGTATCGAGCTCATCAGCAGGGACTGCAGGTCGCTCAGTCACGATCACCCGTACCTTCATAATCCGTGTCTTTTCGACGTGTTCCACGTAAATCTCGACACCGTCGTAGGTGATTACCTCACCCTCGTCAACGAGTCGGCCTGCACGATTGAAGATGAAACCGGCGATCGTCTCGAACTCCTCACCCTCCGGGAGTTCGATATCCAAAGTCTCGTTCACCTCGTCGATGTTCACCTCACCCTGGAAAATAGCGGTATCCTCGTTGATGATCTCGATGGGGATTTCCTCCTCTCCCTCGAGGATCTCTCCCACGATCTCCTCGACCATGTCCTCCATCGTGATCAACCCTTCAGTCGTCCCGAACTCGTCGATGACGATGGACATGTGGACACGGCGTTCTTGCATCTCAGAGAGTAGTTCGTCGACATTCTTGCTCTCTGGAACATGTAGGGTGGGTTCGATGAGATCGCGCAAATCGAGTGCGTCCGGATCCGCCTCACCGTAGAGGTAATCTCTGACGAGATCTCTGATGTGCAACACACCGATGACGTTGTCGAGGCTCCCCTCGAAGACGGGGAGTCTGGCGTGGTGACTCTGCACAGCCGTCTGCAGAGCCTCCTCGATATCTGCCTCAACCGGGACGGCCGTCATGTCGAGACGTGGCGTCATGACCTCCTTAGCGATCGTCTGGTTGAAACGGAAGATGCGTTGAAGCATCTCGCGTTCGTCCTCCTCAATCACCCCCTCACGCTCACCGGTTGCAATCAGGTCCTGGATATCAGATCTGGTGACGTACGATGATTCAAGTGTCGCCTGCCCACCGGTGAGCTTGTTGACCATACGTGTGAGACGGTCGAAGGTGACGACCATCGGCCAGAGGAGTTGCTCTGAGAGCTTGAGTGGTCGTGCGATACGCAGTGCCCACGATTCAGTGTGCTCAACCGCGTAGGATTTCGGTGCACTCTCTCCAAACAGGAGGACGAGCGCGGTGATACCGAACGTGACCAGAGCGACCGAGGCAGCCTGCGATACCCACAGCGCGAGCAACGCGGTGGCGATCGATGACATCGCCACATTGACGATGTTGTTCCCGACGAGAATCGTGACGAGGAGACGGTGAGGGTCTTCTTTGAGCCGATAGACCGTCTTCGCACCTGGTCGACCATCGGATACGAGAGATTCGAGCCGGTGACGTGGGAGTTTGAACATGGCGATCTCGGAGGACGAGAAGAACGCCGAGAGGGCCATCAAGATGAACAAGAAGAACGCTCCGATTATCGTGAGTTCCGTTCGCGTCAGCTCGATGAACAGCGGAGCTGCCAGTACCAAGGTGACAACGCTATCGATCACGTCGTGCATGCCAACCCCACGATTATCACAACGAGATTACCCTTTCAAGCATTTTGCACTTTCGGAACACCCATCACGAGCCGATATGTGCTCAATTGTACCTGTTTACAGAAGGTGCGTGGCTTTTTTGTTCAGGTTGGTGAACTAGTCGGTGATGGTTAACCTGACGGAGGCGGTCGAAGCCATCGACCGTGGCGGGCTCGTGGTCTATCCGACAGAGACCGTCTACGGCCTGGGTGGGGACGCGACCGATATCGAGACGATCGAGCGGGTATTCGAGGCCAAGAACCGGCCCCGTGAGAAACCGATCGCGCTTGCCGTCGAATCGATCGACCGTGCGATGCAGTACGTCGACGTCGATACAACAACGAGGGCGTTCATGCATGAGTTCCTTCCAGGCCCGGTTACCGTCATCTGCCCAAAACATGACGTCGTCCCTGACGAACTCACCGGTGGTGAAAATCGTGTGGGGGTACGTATCCCGGCACACGAGACAGCTCTTGAACTTCTGAAACAGACTCCGCCACTGACTGCCACTAGCGCGAATCGTACCGGCGAACAACCGGTGACGGCCGTCGATGACCTCGATCAGCGAATCAGCGGGATATGTGATGTCGTGATCGATGGTGGTTACACTCCTGGCGGGGTATCGACTGTGGTCGATGTCAATGCAGGGATCATCCATCGCCGTGGTCATCTGGCGAGTAAGGTCGATAATTGGCTTGACGAGTGGGAACGTCGCCTTTAGAACGATACGTTCGTCTCCAGTCCCTCAGTCGCCTCATCCAGGCCATCTTCGTGCACTTCGCGTGTCATACGGCGTGAAAGATCGGCATCGGCCAGGATGGTGTCGAACGCATCGCGATATCGACGGTTGGCCTCTCGTGAGCGTCGTTCTGCGTCGAACACCCGTAGATACCGCCTGAGCGTCGATTCGCTCACGTCGTACCGCGTTGCGAGTTCGCTTATCGTGACACCTGCGAGTTGTTTTCTGCCAGCCTCATCGATATCGAACGGGGCGTCACGATCTCGATCTCTGATGAGGTGAAGGCTCAATCGGGCTCGGACGATCGTTCGTCGTGAGACACCGAGTTCCTCAGCGATAGCCGTGTCACTCACATCATCGTAAAACCGCTTGACGACCGTAACGAGATCATCGTGTTCGAGCGATGTCTTGAATCCATAGCGCTCGTCCATCTCGGCGATGAGTTCGTCGAGACGTTCATCGATATCATCCTGTTCCTGTAACGAACCCCTCGATTGTTCCTGCGTCTCCGTGACTGTCTCCTCCTCGGTGAGGTTGAGGAAGATATCTCGAAGCCGCTCGGTTTTTTCGTCCATCGTCGTCTGCCAGATGCCTCGGTCG
>SKSD01000009.1 GCA_007118145.1 Halobacteriales archaeon | reverse complement strand
GTCTCGGGATCGTTGATGAACGCCTGGATGGTCGCCGCCACCTGTGCGTACTCGTTGAGATCGTGTTCGATCAGATACGCGAGGACGAGCTTTCGCAGGAACATCTCGTGTTCGAGGCGTTCGGCTGACCAACCCCGGTCAAACATGATGGTCTCGAGCACGTTCGACTGGCTGTTCATGAGGAACTCGTCGTTCTCCGCCTGCCACTGGTAGATGTCCTGGACGTTGATCTCGTCGTTCTCGGTATCGTAATGGTTGATCTCGGTCAGCACCTTGTTCCGGCGAACCTTGCGCCCCTGGACACGTGTCTGTGTCTGAATACAGACCAGATCGAGTGCCGTGAACATCGTCTTCGACACGTTGATCGGGTCGGTGGTGAACCGCTTGAGCACCTCACCGACGCTGTCTGCGTGGAACGTCGTGTACGTCGTGTGACCCGTCGACATGACCTGGAAGAGGGTTCGACCCTCCTCACCACGGATCTCACCCATCACGATATACTCTGGACGCTGACGGAGTGCAGCCTCGAGGAGGTCGAACTCATCGACACCGTCACCATCGCCCGAGAAGGACGGCCGAGTCACGCTGGCCACCCAGTTTCGCTGGGGGAGTTCCACCTCACGCGTGTCCTCGATCGAGACGATCTTCGAGCCACTTGGGATGAACAGTGAGATGGCGTTCAGCGAGGTCGTCTTCCCTGAAGCCGTCCCCCCCGCGAGCAGGAGTGATTTGTTGTTCTCGATACACAACCAGAGGAACGCCAGCTGATCGAGTGAGAATGTCCTCCAGTTGATGAGGTCGACCGGTGTGAACGGTACCTCCTTGAACTGCCTGATGGTGTAGTTCGTCCCGTGGTCGGACACCTCACGCCCGAGGGTCAACTGTGCACGTGAACCATCCGGAAGGGTTGCATCGACCTGTGGCCGTCGCTTGCTGATCCCCTTGCCTGAGCGTTGGGCCATCTTGACGACGAAATTGTCGAGCTCCTCCTTGCCGTGTCGGACGTTCGAGATGACCTGTTCGTAGTCGGTATGGTAGACGAATACCCGGGAGTTCCAACCGTCACACGAGATATCCTCGACGTTGATGTCGTGTTTGATCGGGTCGATCCGCTCGAAACCGACGAAGTCACGCTTGAAATAATACAGCAACTTCTCGATCTGATATGGGGTGAGTGTCGCGGGGTCCTCGTCCATGACGGCCGGTTCGGGTCTGACGTGCTGTATGGGGAGTTCGTGCTCGTCGTCGATGGGTGGATCCTGGCGTCTGATCGTCTGGATGAGTCGTTGGGTGATCGATGGGCCCTCAGCCTCACTGCGCAGGTTGTATCGGTCGATGAGCGACCGTGTCTCTCGCTCGATAACCGACCTGCGCACGTCGATATCCTGGTCCTCGACGGTCAACGACTCGTCTGCGTACTTGATCGAGGTGCGCAACTTGGCAGACAGGAAGTCACGGACCTGCTCCTCAATCGGGGTGAGGTATGGCTCGATGACGTAGTACTTCTTCTCGTTCTCCCGTTCGGAGTGGAAGACGATGACGAAGGCGTACGGCTTGTTCACCCAATATCGCTGTTCCTCGAAAAAGTGCGTCTTCTGCTCGAATCCGACAGCACGTTCAAGATCGTATCGATTGACGATGGTTGGGCTACCGTCGCTCATCGTGAAGAAATCGTCCTCGTCAAGTTCTGGATTGACGTTGACGGTCCGTTCATCGACGATGGATTCAAGTAGGTGACCGACACCTGCGGCAGCTTCAATCCGATCGTAGGTTTGCTCAGTTTCTGGCGATCTACCAACAGTCGCATCACGAGCCGACCTACCCTCGGTTGACTCAACGGTCGTTACCTCCTCTTCGACACTCATTGAGCCGAACTTGGCCTGTCCCTTCGTAAAAGGGTTGCCCGCAAATTATCACTAATTGAGTAACGCAAACGAACGATAGCACGCATCTGACGGCCGATATGGCCGGTATCGGTGGGTCGTTTTCTATCGGCCAAACCACGTGTTGAGTCGACCACCTATACAGCCTGTGTCACCATCTGGAAACGGTTCAAATCGTTCGAAATGAAAATATATATTTCCGATGATGATGACCTCTCAATTGCCCATATCGTACGATTGGGTAAGCAAAGAAAGTGGGCAGGTAAGGGTCGGGTCAACTCTCTAGGTGCAAAGAGAACACGCCGACCCACAAATCACACCATGGTCGTGAACCACCGGTCAACCGATTGGGCAACGATTGGATAATGCGGTCGTATCCTCACGCAACCAAAACCACCTACCACCTTCTCGCTTCTCACACATTCGTCCGAGGTGATGGTGACGATGAGCGCAGAGAACTGTCATCCGGGCATGACGGGATTCGAACCCGCGATCGGAAGGTTAGGAACCTCCCGCCCTATCCGCTAGGCCACATGCCCCGTGGTCAGAATCCGGATTCGAGACCGTAAAATTAGCTCGGTTCCTCGGCTGCCGTGTCGTCAGAGGTGCTTTGCTCGGCCGTTTCCATCTCCTCTTCAGCCATGTCTCGGATTTCCTCGAGCTCGCGTTCTACCTCTTCACGACCTTTCTTGAACTCACCCATCGCCTCCCCCGTCGAGCGTGCCAGTTGTGGGATCTTGTTGGCACCGAATAGGAGGACCGCGATCAGGAAGATGACTCCGAGTTCAACGGGGCCAAGTCCGCCGATGAACATCGGAAATATCGTTGCGGTTGCCATTTCAGTATGCTCTAGCGCCGATAGGACTATAAGGCTTTTCGCTCGGGTGTTGCAGCCGCTGATAGGCCTTTCGCCGGGGATACACCATGGTTTCTCGCACGTCGGTGTTGTTTCGTTCATCGATACATATGGAACTTGGTAGATACATGGATGCCATCAGCGCTCGTGCGTGGTGACCCGGCTTTATCTATCAGCGGTGGAAACCATCCAGGCATGAGTCCGCTGACGGTGCCGCACTTTGAGGCCGCAGAGCATACTTTCCCGGTCGACCGCCTCAACGAGGTGTTGTCGCAGGTCGAACGGGACGTTCGCACACAGGCACTGCTCGAGGCACAGAACGTCAACCCAGTCGTCAGATTACGGTTCAACGACCATGGTCCAAAACATATCGAGACCGTCTTGCAACGGGCGATCGAGCTCTACGACCTGCTCAAAGCCGGTGACATCGGGTTCAACGGCGCCACCGATCACGGCCTGGACGAAGCGGATGAGGCAGTGATCGTGGCACTCGGCGCCATCTTCCACGACATCGGCCACGTCATCCATCGCGACCGACACACCGACCATTCCATCCCGCTGGCGATCGACCGCCTCACTCCTATAATCGAGGAGGTCTATGAACCTGTGGTTGCGATGCGTCTCATGGGGGAGGTGCTCCATGCGATACTCTGTCACCATACCGAGGAATCACCACTGACCAAAGAGGCAGGTGTGGTCCGGATTGCCGATGCACTCGATATGGAGCGTGGGCGTTCTCGTATCCCGTATGAACACGGTGGCCGTGGTATCAACACGATCTCAAGCCGTGCCATACAGTCGGTCAATATCAAGCCAGGCAATGAGCGCCCCGTCTCGATCGAGATCGAGATGACATCGGCTGCAGGCATCTATCAGGTGGACGAACTCTTGAAGTCCAAGGTGACCGACTCACGATTGGAGGAGT
>SKSD01000084.1 GCA_007118145.1 Halobacteriales archaeon | reverse complement strand
TCCACGGGATATCGTTGCCCTTGACGATATCGAGATAAAGCTCGACATCTTCGAGCGCGGGTTTGGGTTCGACCACCCCTCTTGCCTTGTTGAACGAGACGATGCCGGCATCGTCCATCGCAGGGAGATGCGACTGTTGCAAGGCGGTATAGACTCGCTTTCGATCGTTACCGGTTACTTCTGCCTCGCTGATATTATTCTCCCATGCTGCGATTTTTGTCGCCATGGTGCCTATCTCGACCGGCTGATTCTCGTGCTTGAGTAAATGGACGGCAAACCGACGACGTTGATTTGACAGGAGTGAGAAAAGATCGTCCTCAGTCACACCATTGTGACCGAAATCCCCTCCCCCTTTACTCCCCTGATCTTCCTGGACATCCGCGGGGGCCGTAGCTTGCATAGGTTAGTCATACCTATGTCTGACGTGAAACGACTTAACCATTTATGATATATCGCGTCGGATATCTGTGAATTTCGCTGAATCTCCATTTCAGGCTGTCCCTTCAACGCGTAATAGACTGCTTAACGTTCGACGATATCGCATCATCGACTGTCTTCTCTTGACCGCGACAAGTAGCTAATATTCCGATAATTCCTGGCTAAAATAATATACACAAATCAGCCTCGGCCATAGTTAACGAGATTGAACAGATGGGTGTATTACCTGCAAATACTGCCGATTGAGTGGAGGTGAGCTGTGAGGGAGATAATGTACAGGTATGTTCTGAAACCATAACTATTGGATGTATGATACGTATTGGCCACAATGGTTTATATTCGATAACTTTATCGATCGTGCCGGTACGATTTCAACAATCTCGATTCGTGAGATTATCAATCTATGATAACTGGTCAACTATGCAAGACAATCGACAAGAATATCCCTTATGGAACTGCTAACTTACAAGCCTAGCACGAATGACGTTCCGCCGAGTGGTCCTCTGGTCGCTCTCCACCTTGCTGTTACTGGTGGTGGGGTCCCTCTTGCTTGGGATGTTCCTGGGACAGCCGATCTTGCTCAGCTTTGTCGAGACCGGGAGCATGGAGCCGACCATCAACGCGGGTGATGGATTCGTCGCGATACCAAGTGCGATCGCGGGCGATATCGGCCATGGTGATGTCGTGATCTTCGAGGCGACCGATGGTGCATTGACCACTCACAGAGTGGTGGGTGAGACCGACCGTGGCTACATCACCCAGGGAGATGCCAATCCGTTCACCGATCAGGACGCTGGCGAGCCGGTGGTTCAGGACGCGCAGATCGTCGCCAAGGCGGGGACACTGGGTGGCTCGATCATCACCATCCCACACCTCGGCACCGCTGTCCACGGGATGCAAGATAGTGTGAGCTGGGTACAACGGACGCTCTTCATGACCTTCGGTATCGGCTGGTTCCTCGGCGCAGAGGGTCTGTTGTTGCTCATCTTCCTCCTGACGGTGATCGCCTATGCGATCGACGTGCTCGTGAGTGATCCACGATCTTCGAAACGAAAGCGAACCACCACACGGTCGAGTGGGATGTCGGTGCGGGTCATCCTCATCGGGTTCGCACTCATCGTCATGATCGCCGCCACGGCGGCGATGGTCGTCCCTGCAGATAACCACGAGTTCGGTATCGTCAGTGCTGAGTTCGAGTCTGAGCGTCCGAACGTGATCCAGGCCGGTCACAGTGACGATATCCAGATGCCGGTGTCTAACACGGCTGGTTGGATACCGGTGCATTCGTACCTCGAACCGGCGAGTGGCGGTGTCGATGTCGACCCGAGATACGTCTATGTCGACGCACGTGGCGAGGAAGAAGTCACACTTACATTCACGGCACCCGATGAGACCGGATACTATCCGATGTATGTCACCGAGCACCGCTATCTCGCTATCTTACCGAAATCGGTCACCGACACGCTGTATGGCGCGCACGAGTGGCTGCCACTTATTGTCATCAACCTCATCCTCGGTGGCAGTGTCTACGGTGCCGGTCGACTCATCGTGGGTGACCCGAGCAAGCGATTGCGATCTCGTACCAAGCGAAAGCGACGGACCGGCTCGACCTGGTTGATACGTATCCTTCCCTGAAAACACATGTCTGAGAAACCCTCAAAACGAACGTTGCAGCTCCGTGCGGTGTTGAAAACCTACTTCGCTGTCTCGATCGTCATCCTGTTGGTACTGCTCGCGATCGGCTCGGGGATGATGTATCTCGCCCACGTCGATAGCGGTACCGAGACGGTCGAACACTCAGAGACGATCTGGAGTGTCTCAGTCGGTCATGACCACAGTGCTGAGGTGATCCAGGAGAACGCTGTCTTCCCGGTGGGGGCTGAGTTGAGCGATCGGACGACGTACTTCACACAGATCGCACCGAATCTCGATGTCACCCCGACCGTCAGGTACTCTGCATCACAGGCGAGTGACGTCACGGTGACGATCACAAGCGAGTTGATCATCCGGGGGACTTCAGATGATCAGGTGCTCTGGGAACAGCGTGACAGCCTCGGGAGCACCGAGGCGAACGTCGCACCAGGTGAGGACGTCACACACACGTTCGATATCAACATCCCTGTCATCGATAGCCGCATGGACACCATCAGCTCAGATCTTGGCGATCCAGGGTCGATGGAGGTGTTCGTCCGTTCGTCCATGCGGATCGTCGGTGAGATCGAGGGCGACTCAGTCGATTACGGCCAGTCATTCGATTTGGAACTCGACCCCGGTGGGAACCAGTATCACGTACCCAGTGATGGGTCTGATACGCAGGGTTTTACGCGGACTGTCACCGAGACCGTCCCCGTTGAGTATGGACCGCTGTACGCCATCGGTGGACCGCTTCTCATACTCATCAGCCTCGTCGGCCTCGGTGCGCTCAGTTACGCCGGGTATGAACAGCGCCTCGGGATCACGCCCGCAGAGCGAGCGTATCTCGGCTATCTCAAAGAGCGCAATAAGTTCGATGAGTGGATCACGAGCATCGAGTTACCACCGAGCCTGCTCGAACGACCGACGGCACGTGCGGCGAGTCTCACCGATCTGGTCGACTTCGCGATCGATAACGAGACGGGCGTGATCCAAGATCCCGAGTCGAAGCAGCTGTACGTCATCGGGGAGGAGTACCTCTTCACGTACAAACCGCCATCACCGGGTGCATCACCTGAGGAGCTTGAGGATGTGTTCGACGTGCCGTTCGACCTCGAGGCAGATGCGGTAGCCGACGAGGACGAACTCGAAGAGTAACCGAGTTATCGTTCCTTGCCTTCGCCGAGATAGCGATACAGGACAGCCGACGCACCGGCCAGTAGTGCACTAGCAATACCGAAACCGGGGATGGCATCTGCAGGTGTCGGTGTCGGCGTTGCTGTCGGTGTGACTGGCGTCGCCGTCGGAGTTGGCGGTGGAGTGGGTGTGGGTGTCGGTTCGGGTGTCGGTGTCGGCGTTGGGTCGACTCGCTCGGTGATATCGATACTGACCGAATCGATCTCGTCGGCTGTCAGGACCGTCACCTCAATCGAGGGCTGGTAGGCTTCGGTCGCCTCGATCTCGATATCGAAGACGGCTGTCTCGTTCACCTCGAGGCTGATGGTATCGTCGAGGACTGTCTCACTCTCGACCTCGACATCGACCGATTGCGTCCAGCGAACACCACCCGTGTTGGTGACGGTCGCCTCGATCTCGATCATCTCGCCGATGGCGACTTGAGCCGG
>SKSD01000076.1 GCA_007118145.1 Halobacteriales archaeon | reverse complement strand
CCGTCGTCATAGCGATCCTTGCCATCGCTATTGTGCTGTATGCAGGATATGGTCTGGTAGAACGTGTCGTCAATCAGGTGCTGCTCAAGTCGATACGTGACGACTGATCGATGGACCCGTTTGGACTGAGCCTCTCGTTGTTCGCCCTGTTCGTTGCATTCGGGTTCATGGTCGGGGTGTTGTTCGGTTTCTTTGGGATGGGTGGTGCCTTCCTGATTACGCCGACACTGCTCATCCTCGACTACCCGGCACCGGTGGCTATCGGGAGTGGACTCGCGTTCTATTTCGGGACCTCGGTTATCGCGGTCATGAAACACTACGACATCGGTCAGGTCAACTACAAGCTCGGTGCGGTGTTGTTCGTCGGACTGACCATCGGTATCGAGGCAGGTCGCATCGTCGTCTTCGGTCTTGAGGAACTCGGTGTCGCGACGCTGGTGACGGGCATCGCGTATGTGATCTTGCTTGCAGGGATTGGACTCCTGTTCCTGCGGCGTGCTCACTCTACCGAGGATGACGGCGACATTGAGGATGACGACGAGATACCAGCTATTGCGAGGCGGATTCAGTCATATCGACTGCCACCCATGATCGCGATGGCATCGGGTGGACGTGCGTCAGTGTGGACGATCTCTGGTGTCGGTGGTGGGGTTGGGATCGTCTCGGGAATGCTCGGTGTCGGTGGCGGCTTTCTTCGCATGCCTGCTATCTACTACGTGATAGGTACCCCGCTCACGGTCGCGGTCGGGACGAGCCTCTTTGCCGGGTTGTTCTCCGGTGCGTTCGGCACGTTCACCTATGGGATGGCGGGAAGTGTCGATCTTGCAGTTGTGGCAACACTACTGATAGGGAGTGCACTCGGAGCACGCATCGGATCCGCTGCGACCACCATTGTCGACGAGGACGATGTCATCATCTATTTCGGCTATATGATGCTGTTCGCCAGTGTGGCGATTGGACTCAGTGAGCTTGCCAACTGGCTGGATATGGGCTTCCTGGACGTGGTGAGCGTCTTCCTGCTCGTCGGATCGGCGTTTTTCGTCGGTGGCGTAGTGCTGTATCACGTCGCGACCGAGACACTCGACCGCCAGACAGCAGAGCGAGACGACGACTCTGACACAGGCTGATATCATGCAGACAGGATTACAGCGAGACCTCGGGTTAGCCGCGACGACAGCGATCGCCATCGGTGCGATGGTTGGTGCCGGTATCTTCATCCTACCCGGTATCGCCTACCCGCTGGCCGGACCGGCCGTGGTGTTGGCGTACCTGCTCGCTGGACTGTTGGTACTGCCAGCGGTGTTATCTGCAGCTGAGATGGCGACAGCGATGCCTGAGGATGGTGGATCGTACGTCTACGTCGAGCGGGGTATGGGTCCGGTTCTAGGGACGATCGCCGGAATCGGAAACTGGTTCATGCTCTCGTTCAAGGGTGCCCTCGCACTGATCGGCGGGGTGCCATATCTGGTCTTTCTCTCACCGGGACTCGCAGAGTACATGATACCGATCGCCCTTGCCCTCGCCGTATTATTCACCGTCATCAACGTCGTGAGCACCAAGAGCACGGGACAGCTGCAGTTCGCGATCGTCGGTGTATTGGTGCTCGCGATGGGTTTCTTCGTACTCGCCGGTATTCCCTCAATCGACACGGACCAGACCTCCGGTGCGTTAAACCCGACAGGTGGTGGGATTCTCGCGGCGACAGGATTGGTATTCGTGTCATATGCCGGTGTCATCAAGATTGCTGCTGTCGCTGAGGAGGTCAAAGACCCAGGTCGGACTATCCCACTTGCGATGCTCATCGCGCTCGTGAGCACGACCCTCATTTACGCACTGGTGGTCTTTGTCGCGATCGGTATCGCTCCCGAGCTCTCACCCGGAGGGGGCTTCGTGCCAATCGATGGTGAGGAGGCTGCATCGATAGCCACAGCCGCGGAGGCTGGTATCGGTGAGGTTGGGGCGCTCATCATGGTATTGGCGGCGATACTCGCACTTGCCTCGACGGCCAACGCTGGGTTGCTCTCTGCCTCACGCTTTCCATTCGCGATGGCTCGCGATAGTCTGGTTCCCTCACGCTTTGAACACCTCCACCCTCGGTTTAAGACGCCATCGATAGCTGTGGTCGTCACCGGAGTAGCGATGATGGTCATGATCGCGACCTTGCCGATCGAACAGGTGGCAAAGTTTGGGAGTGCCTTCCAACTCGTCGTGTTCATCCTCGTGAATCTGGCTGTGATCGGCTTTCGTGAGGGGGCGGTCAATGAGTACGAGCCGACGTTCGTCGCTCCCCTGTATCCATGGATTCAGATCATCGGTATGGCCGGTGGCTTGATTGTCCTCACACAGATGGGGATGGTCGCCATAGCAGGTGCCGTGGTGATCGCACTCATCGCCGTCGGATGGTACCTGATCTATGCCCGTCCACGTATTGAGCGCGAGGGTGCGGCGAGGGCCGGTATGCGCAAGAGCGTCGGTGAACGTGAACTCAGTCGAACTAAGGCAGTTTTTGACAGCAAGGATACCTATCAGGTACTCGTGGCAATCACCGGGGATACCTCCTCGACGGCCAGACGCGATATGGTCCGGATGGCTAGCGATCTTGGTAGAATACGCTCGACTATCGTGACGGTGGTCGAGTTCGTCGACGTACCACATCGCATATTCGGTGAGGAGCATGTCCCAGTCCCCTCGGGAGCAGTGCCTCGTTGGGTCGGCGATGCACTCGATGGTGAGACGATGATATTCACGCATCACCAACCGATCCGTGGCGATGGTGGGTTAACTCGCTCATCCCCGTCCCCGACGGTTGAATACCGCCGAATCGATACGGAAGACCATCACGAGGCAATCGTCGAGTTCGCCGCCTTCGGCGGGTACGATCTCCTCATCACTGAGCGACGGCAGTCAGAGTTCCATAGAGGGCTTTTCGGTGGTAAGGTAGATTGGTTGTTGCGTCACGCCCCGTGTGACGTGATGCTTGTTGATGATAACGGGTTCGACGGCGCTGATGAGATAGCAGTCGTTGCCAATCGTGGCTCGTTCGAACCTCTCAAACTCCTGATTGCCGATGCACTCGCAGAGGAGACGGACGCGACGATACATCTTCTGCAGGCGATATCCCGGGATGCACCCGATTCACATCGAGAGACGATCGAACGCTATCATCAGGCGTTGATCTCGATATTGACCGTACCGACCCGGTCGACGGTCATTGAGACGGATGACGCGGTCAAAGGGCTGTCTCGTTTCATCGGTGATGCAGAGCTGGTCGTGACGGGTGTCGATCGGACTGGACCGATTGCTCGATTACTCGGTCGCCCTGGGAATCGCCTCGTCGACAGCATCGATGCCACCGCAGTCATGGTTCAATCACGTGATGATAGACGGCCCGGCCTGGTAGAGCGGCTGTTGATGGAGCACCTGTTCGGTTGATTTTCTCGCAGTGGGCATCCCTTCGGCCTACTTGAGAAACGAGGCCACACCCTCACGGTGTGCATCGGTGGCGTACGCCTCAGCCTGCCAGTACGCCTCGTTGTCGAGACCATCGCGATAGGTGCGTCCGAGGTTGCCATGCATCGCCTGGCGGACGCGACCGAGCGTCTCCGTAGGGAGCGTACCGAGACGTTCGACACATCCGTCCACCCGCTCGTCGAGCTCATCAGGAGGTACGGCCTCGGTGATCAGATCCATCGCTGCGGCCTCATCGGCATCGATGAACTCAGCGAGCATCGT
>SKSD01000037.1 GCA_007118145.1 Halobacteriales archaeon | reverse complement strand
TCACACCGTTCGAGAAGCCAGGCGTCGATATCACGATGTGCAGGAGCCACGATATCGTCGATGTCGTCATCGAGGTGCTCGAGTGCGAACCGTGTGATATTCCACAACTTGGTCTGAAAACGAGACGCACTCGTCGCCTCCTTCCACTGGAACTGCACATCGGTACCCGGTCGGCCGGCGATCGCCATGGCCTGTCTGAACGCATCGGCACCGTGTTGGTCGACCACCTCTTCAGGTTGGACGAAGTTATCGCGTGACTTCGACATAGCGTGACCGTCGTCACCGAGGACGATCCCGTTGATGAGGGCGTCCTCCCATGGGATATCCTCAGCTATCGCTGCCGTTCGTAACACGGTGTAAAACGCCCATGTTCGGATGATATCGTGGCCTTGTTCGCGCAGCTGGACAGGTTCGAACGGTTCCTCGGGCCAGCCACCCATGTAGAGTGCTGATATCGATGAGTCCATCCACGTGTCCATCACATCTGTCTCGCCTGTCCACGAGTCATCACCACACTCCGGACACGTCTCTATCACTGGATCTGTCTCGGTCGGTTCGACAGGCGTCTCATCGACTGTCGCGATATGTGAGTGACCACACTCGTCACACTCCCATGCCGGGATCGGGGTGGCGAACACCCGCTGTCGCGAGATCACCCAATCCCAGTCCATCCCGGTGGTCCAGTCTTCGAATCTGGTGTACATATAGTCGGGAATCCACTCGACCTGCTTTCCATACTCGAGTATCTCGTCCTTGTCGACCGTGACGAACCACTGCTCGGTGCTCAGTATCTCGATCGGCGTATCACACCGCCAGCACGTTCCCACTGATTGCTCGACCGCCTCGGTGTCGACGAGTAACCCTGCATCATCCAGATCCTCGGCGATGGCTGCCTTTGCCTCGGTCACCTCGAGTGACGCGTACGTATCGGCCAGGTCGGTCAAGCGACCGTCCTCAGTCAGTGCCACCCTGAGGTCGAGGTCGTACTCAGCCCACCAGGTGACGTCCTGCTTATCACCGAACGTACAGATCATCACCGCACCGGTCCCGAAATCAGAATCGACCGCGTCATCAGCGATGAGTTCGACCTCCTGTCCGAACAACGGGACCTCGAAATGCTCGCCGACGAGTTCGGCGTGATCTGCATCATCGGGATGGACCGCGAGGGCGACACACGCCGGCAACAGTTCAGGTCGTGTCGTTGCAATTTCGATCTCCGTTCCTTCGGTGCCAACGAACGTGATCGTGTGGAGCGTCCCCGTTCGGTCCTCAGCCTCAACCTCGGCATCGGCAATGGCCGTCTGGCACCGAGGACACCAGTTGACCGGGTGTTCGTCTTGATAGATGTAGCCCCGGTCGGCCATCTCGACGAACGAACGCTGTGTGAGCCCCCAGTACTCTGGCTCCATCGTCACGTACTCGTGCGTCCAATCCTGTGAGAAGCCGAGCATGCGCATGGTCTCACGCATCGCCTCGATCTGTTCTTCGGTATGCTCGATACACAGGCGTCGAAACTCCTCTCGAGAGACGTCCGTGCGATGGATGCCGTGGTTCTCCTCGACCTTCACCTCTGTCGGTAAGCCGTGACAGTCCCAACCCTGCGGGAAGAGCACGTTCTCGCCGACCATCCGACGGAACCGGGCGGCGTAATCCATGTAACACCAGCCGAGTGCGTTGCCGATATGGAAGTTGCCAGTCGGGTATGGTGGTGGTGTATCAATCACGTAGTCAGGGGCATCTGATTCCTCGTAATGGTACAGATCGGTCCCCGCCCACGCCTCTCGCCACCGGTCTTCAATCTCCTCGTGATCGTAGGTCTCTGACATCTCGGTCATGGTTGGAACTACCTTCTGGAAGTCGACCCGTAGTGAGGGTCGAGACGTTGGTATATCCGTAACGACCGGTGTCGAGCGCATAAAGCTTTGTTACCGAAAGCGTGCAGTGGGCGAGATCACGGTGATCCGCCTGGTGCACAAGCATGCCCGACTCCGAAACCTACAGGTAGCAACCAGCCGGACGGCGACACATGCACATTGGGGTGATCGGCCTCGGCAGGATGGGTCGCATCGTCGCCGAGCGAGTGGTCGATGCCGGCCATGAGGTAACCGGCTATGACCTCGACGAACACACACGCGACAGTGTTGCTGATGAGACGACCGTCGAGGTAGTGGACTCACTCGCACAACTCTGTGAGGTACTCCCCCGACCGCATCGGATCTGGTTGATGGTCCCAGCCGGTGATGCAGTCGATGAGGCACTGACTGCGATCGAACCGTATCTTGGACCCGATGCGGTCGTCGTCGATGGGGGGAACTCCCACTTCGCCATGAGTATCGGCCGGGCACGCGCACTGGAATGTGGATACATCGACTGTGGCACCAGTGGCGGTGTCGCAGGTCGTGAGATCGGTCTCTCACTCATGGTGGGTGGGCCGGACTGGGCTGTCGAGGCGATGGCGCCAGCCTTGCAGGCAGTGGCTGGGAGCCGTGATGGCTGGGCACACCTCGGATCCTCGGGTGCTGGCCACTATGTCAAGATGGTACACAACGGCATCGAGTACGCCCTCATGCAGGCATACGGTGAGGGGTTCGAACTCCTCCATGCCGGGCGATACGACCTCGACCTCGCCCAGGTGGCGAACGTTTGGACGGAGAACGCCGTCATCCGATCATGGCTGCTCGAGCTCTGTGTTGAGGCATTCGAGGCAGAGGGTAACGATCTCGGCGATGTCGCCGATCACATCTCCGGGGGCTCGACCGGTCGCTGGACCGTCGAGGAGGCGATCGCCCAGGAGGTACCGGTTCCACTCATCTATACCGCCCTCGCTGAGCGATACGCGAGTCGCCACCCACGGTTCTCGAGACGGCTGGCGAATCGGCTCAGATATGGCTTCGGTGGACACCAGGTAGAACGAACCGAAGGCGACCGCTAAGCGCAATCTCTTTACCTTCCGATTGAAAACCTCCGGCCACATGGTCAGTACGGTCGAGGCGGTCGGTATCGCCATCATCCTCTCCGCGATCGTCGTCATCTTCCATGAGATACGCGGTGTCGGATGGCGCACTCGTGAGGACATCTCGGGCGCCATCCTCGAACATCGCGCCAGCACGCTGGCTGAGGTCGACTATCCTGAGCCGATGAGTCGTGCAGTTGGCGGAGGGATCGGTGCTGGTGTGGCCGTCCCAACCGGTGAAGCAGAGGGAGAGCTCGAGGCAGGCGAGGCAGAGACTGTCGAAGAGGGTCCATGGACGAAACCCGATGACGAGGCGGATATCTTCGAGATCGAGTATGTCAAGGAGGGACAGACTCTGGAGGTTCGAGAAAACCAGACATTACTCGAGGCGGGTGAGGAACAGGGTTGGGATCTGCCATTTGCCTGCCGCGAGGGCCAATGTCTCTCCTGTGGCGGTCACGTCGTTGATGGATCCTCCGAGGAGTTCGTTATCCATAACAACCAACAGATGCTCGAGTCTCCAGAGCTTGAGGACGGTTACGTCCTCACCTGCGTTGCCTATCCGAAGGCTGATTTCTCACTCGAAACGGGCGAGACACCCTAACTCGCCAATATCGAGTAGCTATTAACGGTCGTCCTCGTCAGTCGAACAAGTGAGCAGTGACGAGTCAGCCTCCTCGTTGACAGAAGGGAGCCTCGTCCGGCCGCTGTTCAAACTGGCGTGGCCGATCATCGTCATCCAGCTGCTTCAGGTCACCTATAACATCGTCGACACGTTGTGGCTGGGTCG
>SKSD01000057.1 GCA_007118145.1 Halobacteriales archaeon | reverse complement strand
TGGTCACATCACCTGAGGTATCGGTCATCACCTCAAAGCCACCGGCGAGGACGATATCTGCCATGCCACTTCGCACCGCCTGGACGGCCGACCGGATGGCGAACCCACTCGCCGCACAGGCATTTTCGACACGTGTCGTCGGTATCGATCCGAGGCCGGCGTACGTGGTGACCGCCGGCCCGCTCAGGCCGATCTGTCGACCACCACTCCCGAGCGTCCCGACGAACGCCTCGTCGATGATAGCTCGGCCGAGGCCATCGGTCGTCGCCAGAGTCTCGTCGATGGCGCTCGCGACGAGTGACCGGTAGGTCTCGTCGGAGAATGACCCAAAGCTGGTCTGCCCCGCGCCGATGAGGTAGGCATCTCGCATGTCTATCGACTGTGATGATACCGACAAAACGGTTGTGTAATCGGCCACCTCAAACCAAGTCGAGGTGTGTGTATCGCACCGGGTATCTATCCACCCATCGGTCATTTATATCATAATGCTGTCTTAATTCCTGTTGTGCGATTGTTTATGTTGCTTGCACTGGTTTTCCGTATCGAAATGCTTCAATACCGAACCTATCACGAGGTCTATGTGACATGAAACACGGGCTGTACCTGCAAAACGCGCCGTTGTACCTCGATGAGGTGGCTACACCGTTGAACACGCTCGAGTACGCTACCGCCGCTGAGGAGGCAGGCTGGGACGGTGTCTTCATGGCCGATGCACTCGGGACGGCCGCCCAGTCCTTCATCGACCCATGGATCACTCACGCGGCGATAGCTGCCGAGACGGAGCACCTCACACTCGGTTCGTGGGTCACCCCGTTACCACGTAGGCAGCCCTGGCAGCTGGCATCCAATCTGGCTGCGTTAGATGCACTCTCCGGTGGCCGCGTCATGCTCGGTGCTGGACTGGGGGCACCGTACAATTACACGTCGACAGGCATCGAATACGATCTCACCGATCTCGGTGACCGGTATGACGAAGCGCTCGAGATTATCACTCGCCTCTGGTCGGGCGAGATGCTGAGTTTTGATGGTGTCTATTACCAAGTTGAGGATCTCGAACTGGCGACGATGCCCGTCCAGAAACCGTCCATTCCCATCGTGATGGGTGTGTGGTGGCCGAACAAGAAACCGCTCCACAGGGCAGCCTCGTACGACGGGATCATGCCAGTCGGACCATCGTTTTACGGCGGCGAGGGTGTTCAGGGGGAACAGCCGACGGGCACGATCGAGGAGGAGGTCGCCCAGATGGTTGGCTACTACCGTGACGAGGCCGGCGGATCGGGTGAGATTATCATCCCAATCGACGTGCCCGAGGCACCACCGGACTTCATCGAGACCTGTGCGGAACACGGCGCAACGTGGACACTGACGTCGAGCCTCCTCAAGGATGATAGCCATGAGGCGAATCTCGAACGCATTGGCGAGGGTCCCCCTGACTGACCGCGGTCGAACACGGTCGGATATATATCGGGTCTGGTCGAACGCCGCGATATGGCCTACAGCTACGAGCCGCAGTACTTCGAGGATTTCGAGGAGGGACAGACCTTCGAGAGTGTGGGGCGAACCGTCACCGAGTCTGATCTCGTGATCCACTCAATGGTCGCCGGTGACTGGACTGAGTTACACACCAACCGACACTACGCCGAGGAGAACTACTTCGAAGGGCGCGTGGCACACGGTCCGTTCACGTTCGTGCTCTCGACAGGTTTCGTCTTCCGAAGCGGCCTGCTCGAGCGGACGGTCCTCGCCTTCCTCGGGATGAACTACATGAACATCCCCGCACCGGTCCACATCGGCGATACCGTCTCACAGACGATGGAGGTCACCCAGGTCAAGGAGATATCGAGCCGAGACGACTCCGGCCTCGTCACCATCGATGTAGAGATGACCAATCAGGACGGAGAGACGGTCTTCGAGGGTGACATGAAGTTCCTGATCAAGCGACGGACATAGCGTCAGCGAAAATCGAACGCGCTTTGAGGATGGTTGCAACAGCTTCCAGCATGACACTCCCCTCGGTGCTCGGAGACGGTCCTCGGGCGATCGACGTGCACGCTCACCCACCGACGCGTGAGTTCCTCATGGACGCCGGTGGCCCGTACATGCACGATGCAGCCGACGCATTCGGTGCAGAGATGGATACCTCGACCTTCGATGAGATGCGTGCTGAGTATCGCGAGGCCGGTATCGATCGAGCGGTGCTCCTCGCCTGGGATGCTGAGACGACGACCGGCCGGCCACCGGTCACCAACGAGTACGTCGCCACTGCTCGTGATGAGCACCCTGACTTCTTCATCGGCTTCGCCAGTGTCGATCCGCTCAAGGCAGACTGCGTCGAGACGGCAGAGCGTGCTGTGTTAGACCTTGACCTCGACGGGTTCAAGTTCCAACAGATCGCCCAGGGGTTCGACCCGAGCGATCCGGCTCACGAGGAGCTGTTCACCACTATCGAAGACCTCGGTGTCCCCTGTGTGTTCCACGGGGGAAACACCCAGTTCGGGGGTGGTACACCAGGTGGGAGAGGTCTCGAGCTCCGCTTTGGCGATCCCATGCTCATGGACGCACTCGCCGCACGCCACCCCGATCTCGATATCATCCTCGCCCATCCAGCCTTCCCCTGGGAGCGCGAACAACTCGCCACGTGTCTGCACAAGGGGAACGTCTACATGGATCTCTCGGGCTGGCTACCGAGATACATCGATGACCAGGTGCTCCATTATGCGCGGACACTCCTCAAGGATAAGGTAATGTTCGGGACAGACTACCCGATGCTCGACCCAGCTCGGTGGATGGCTGATTTCGCCGAGCTCGGATATGATGAATCCATACAACGCAAGATTCTCTGGGAGAACGCTGAGCGACTACTCGGGCTGTGAGATCAGACGAGGAGTTGAATATCCGATTCTGCCATGTGCTGCAATGCGGTGGCGGCACCGACACCGACGGTCACCCCATCGTAGAACTCGTCCTCGTCGTAGCCCATGAGATCGATCGTCATCTGACAGGCTTGCAGATCGACACCGGTCTCAAGTGAGAGTTCGACGAGTTCCTCGATGGATGCGGTGCCGTTCGCATCGATCTTGCGTTGCATCATCCTCGTCGCGAGTGCATCCATACCGGGCAACGTCGCAAGGAGGTTCGGCATGGGGAGGTTGGGGTTACCGACACCGCTGATCTTCAACGATGACGACTTCTCCTCGTGGAGGATGTCGAGGCCCCAGAACGTATGAAAGACGACGACCTCCCAGTCGAACGCTGCCGCTGTGCTCGCGAGGATGAGCGGCGGGTATGCCATATCGAACGTCCCCTGGGTGGCGATGATCGTCATCTTCCCGGGGCTATCGGCGGCGTCTGAGAGTGTGTTGACCTCGGCCTCGAGTGCCTCGAGCCGCTCTTGCAAGCCATCGAGATCTCCGCTCGTGTGGTCGGGTTCGTCTGCCATATCAGTCAGTCTTCTTGACGTAGTGTATGTATACGCCGTCGTCCTCGAGCTGATCGAGGAGAGTGACGCCATCGGTGCCATCCGCCCAACCAGCGATGTCGTTCATACTCCCGCTATCGGTGGCCAATACCTCGAGGACATCTCCCACGCCGAGGTCGTCGATCGCCTGTTTCGTCTTCACAACCGGAATCGGACATGACGCACCCTGTACGTCGAGTGTATCGGTGATATCGTGTTCCAAACTCATGGTATGTTAGTGCTCTATTGTGGAGCTATTGCACAATATTAATCACATCGGTATAAGATTTCTGGTCTGCCCACAGT
>SKSD01000069.1 GCA_007118145.1 Halobacteriales archaeon | reverse complement strand
TGTGATCGAGACAGCAAGGTTGCGGGGATTGTCGGGGACACTCGTCCACACCATGTTCGATATCGAGCGAAACGGAGGGTTCGGTATCCTCACCAGTCAGGATGAGCGAAAACCAGCGTTCAATGCCGTCAAGGAGTCGTTCGAGCCGGTGCAGACCATGCTCGACCCCCCATTCGCCACAGATCGACCGATGGTCGTCCTGGTGAACGATACCGGTGGACGGGTGGTGGCGACAGCCACCGTCAAGGCAGGCCCTGAACGGTACGAGTTCAACGCCTCGGCACCGGCATACGGTATGCGTGAATTGGATCGTGTGCAGATACCTGCAGGAATCACGTCGATCCAGCTCGTGACCGACTATGAGAACAAGCGGATTACGAACACGTACGATATTGACTCCTGATACCCTGTGACAAATCTGCCCGCGTCAGAGCTTGACATGGTCGTTTCCGGCATATTCCACCCTTTTTCAGTCGGTACTTTTAAGGTCGTGGTCACGGAACTATCTGGTACCGAAGCGGTTCCGTTCGGTGGTATCGCGCGACGAACAACATGATTGTGCGACTTCATCATCCGTCCGATGGCTCCTTCCTCACAGCAGCGCTGTCGCGGCGTGGAACCGGCTATACACAACCGACGAACAAACCATGGTAGACGAAACAGACTATATCGTCGTCACAGACGACGAACTCGAACAAGACTCGAAAGGTGAACTGATCAAACTCGCAGGCCGACTGCGTGACCGACGAAACGAACTCAACCAACTCGCGGCGAAACGGGCTTCTAAACGCGATGAACTGAACGAAAAGACACGTGAGTGTGTCGACCAAGCCCAGTACCATCGCGAGAAGAGAGATGAGCTGAACACGCTCGTCCAGGCTCACAAGGAGCAACGGAACAAGCTCAACGAGAAGGCTAACGAGCTCTACGAGCGTGTTGAAGAGAAGAAGACCGACCTCGAACTCGATGAGGGGCCTGACCTCGACAAGTTGACCGAGGATATCGAGGCTCTCGAGTTCAAGCAACAGACCTCGGTACTCAGTGCAGAGGATGAGCGTGCGCTCATCGAGCAGATCGAGGACAAACGAGAGGAGTACCGAGAACGCAAGCGTAAGCTCGAGGAGACGGGAGATATCGACGAGTACGTCGAGCGGGCCGAACAGGTGCGAGATGAGGCGAGCAAGCATCACGACAAGGTGACAACCCTCGCAGACAAGGCACAAAATCACCACAACGAGATGATCAGTGCCTACCGTGATGCAGATGACATCCGGAGCGATGCCGACGACATGCACGAGCAGTTCGTCGTCGCCCAAGAGGCCGCTGACCACCACCATGAGGAGTTCGTCAGGGTACAAAAGCGTCTTCGCGAACTCGACAAGGAGGAGGAGCAAGAACGTCGTGCTGAGCGTGATGAGGCACGTGAGAAGGCACGTGCCGAGGCGGAGGAGATTTATCAGAAGTTCAAAGAGGGTGAGACGTTGGATACCGAAGATCTGATGAAGTTGCAAAAGACGGGATTACTCTAGTCGCCCACGTCAACGCACAGTCCGTTACGTGGTTTTCACCTGGGACGACCGACTATTTTGTAGTGACAGCCCTTTGTGGCCATCATGGCGTATCGATCGCTACTACCCTGGCCACTGATCTTCGCTGGACAGCTCGCTGTTGCATTACTCGGACTCGTCATCGCTGTCGGGTTGGCCTATCTGGCCTTCGTCGAGTATCCGACCGACTTCCTCGACCTAATCGGCATCATCCTCTTGATTCTCCTCGGTATCATCGGGTTCAAGGTGGGTGGTAACCTCGGTGGCGTGCTCTTTCCAGAGTACAACGTCGCCGAGGTAGCCGTCGAGGGGCCGATCACGAGAGATGGTGGGCGAGTCTCGCCAACCGTCCCCGGACATCCGACGGCCGATGACTTGGTCGAACAGATCGACCGGGCAAACGCCGATCCGGCGGTCGAGGGACTGTTGCTCAAACTTAACACGCCGGGTGGTGAGGTGGTTCCAAGCGACGATATCAGGGAGGCGGTCGACCGTTTTGACGGCCCAACAGTCGCCTTCACGACCGATATCTGTGCGAGTGGGGGATACTGGATCGCGTCTGGATGTGATGCGTTCATCGCCCGAGATGCGAGTGTCGTTGGTAGCATCGGTGTCAGAGGCTCTCGCCTGAATGTAGCCGGGTTGACCGACCGCTTGGGGATCTCACACGAGCGGTTCATCGCAGGAAGCTACAAGGACGCAGGTTCACCGTTTCGAGAGCTCGAATCACACGAACGTGAGTACATCCAGTCATTGATCGATAGCCATTACGAGACGTTCATCGATCGGGTGGTCGAAGGTCGTGATATGGACGAAGATGCTATTCGAGAGACAGAGGCACGAGTCTACCTCGGATCGGATGCATACGAGTTGGGGTTGGTCGACGACATCGGTAACCGCTCTGACGCAGAGTCGAGTCTCGCCGAACGCCTCGATATGCCCGCCATTCGTGTCAGGCAGTTCAGACCCGAACAGCCCATCACCGTCAAACTTCGGAGTGGTATCGAGCGGGTGGCGTTCGCCATGGGCCTTGGTGTGGCGAGTCAGCTCGTTTCCGACGAGGTCCCTCTCCCTGAGTGAAATCGGCAGGGTTGGGTTTTTGTATCTCCCACGACCCACTTACATACCGTGAGCACACTGGTGGTCTGTGTCGACAGGACCGATGAGATCGGTCGAAAGACGCCAATCGACTCGCCAGTCGTGGGTGTTGAAGATATTAGGGAGCTTGTCTTCGAACTGGGACTGGTCGATCCGGAAGACTCCGGTGTGAACGCTCTGCTCGAGACGTTACGGATTTATCATGAGCTCGATGATGCTGACGAATCCGTGATGCCGGTGGTGGTCTCCGGCGCCCGTGAATCGATGGTCCTCGCAGACCGCAGTATCGCAGCCCAGCTCGATCAGCTCAAGGAGGAGTACGAACTCGAGTCGGCAATCGTCGTCTTGGACAGCGCACAGGATGAGCGTGTTATCCCGATCGTCGAGAGCCGACTGCGCGTCGATTCGGTCGATCGTGTGGTCGTTCGCCAGGCACGCGATCTCGAGTCGACCTACTACCTGCTGAAGCAGTTCCTCGCCGATGAGGAGCTCAGGCAGACGATCCTCATCCCGATAGGAATCACCCTCCTGGTCTTCCCTGCCCTCTCGCTCGTCGCTGGCTCGGCGATCGCACTCGCAACGATCACTGCCGTCATCGGTCTGTTCCTCCTGTACAAGGGTGTCGGTTTCGAGACCTATCTCGGCCGCTTCGGTGGCTGGGTACAACATTCGCTTTACTCAGGGCAGGTATCGATCGTGACGTATGTGGTGGCAGCTGGCTTGTTGGTCGTCGGATTCGTTGCCGGAGCCCTTGGGGCCACAGACCTACAGGGCCAGCAGGGACTGTTGATCATCGCTATGCAGTTCATCTTCGATAGCGTCCTCTGGTTCGTCGCAGCAGGACTCGTCGCCAGTGCAGGGCGACTGCTCGACTTGATGATCCAGGAGGAACGTATCAGGCTATCGTATCTGAACCTCCCGTTCCTCATCCTTGGTGTCGGCCTGGTCCTCCGCGGGTTCGCCGGATATCTACTCGCCCGTGCAGAGCTCCTCGGTCCGATCGAGACCCCACCGGTCGATTACGGTATCCTCCGGATCGATCCGTTCATCCTCTCACCAGGTGAGCGACTCGTCGCATTCGTCCTCACAGCCATCGTCATCAGCATCCTCGGGGTACGAATCGCCACGTATGTGAACGAACGCGC
>SKSD01000007.1 GCA_007118145.1 Halobacteriales archaeon | reverse complement strand
CGGCGAGACCGAGTGCGATTTGCTCGCCGATGCCACGGGTGGCACCCGTGACGAGTGCCACCTGCTCGTCAAGTCCATCAAGGAGGTCGATATCCATGCCATGGCTTGGTCA
The DNA here is from genome assembly GCA_007118145.1 of Halobacteriales archaeon. Taxonomy (GTDB): domain Archaea; phylum Halobacteriota; class Halobacteria; order Halobacteriales; family SKSH01; genus SKSH01. Next base: position 35,555 of record SKSD01000007.1, on the reverse strand, counting down.
TCTACCCGCTTGAGCATTGGCGTGAGTCTACTCGCCCTTCCAGTAGTCCACCGTGTTATCTAGCTCGTAGTAGCCATCGACCGAGCGTTCGTCAGCACTCCCCGGTGGTGCGCCGACGAACACGCCGATCTTATCCGAGTCAGGATAGACCGCAACATCGGGTTCTACCATCGTCGAGAAAAGCAAGTACTGAAGCGGCTCGTCACCGTCATTGAGCACCTTGTGCGCGCCTGTGCTGTCGCTTGGGAACGTGGCGTAGTGGCCCGTCTCAATCGGGTAGGTCTCACCATCGAGACGTACCGTCCCCGAGCCTGCCAACACGTACATGGCCTCCTCGTTCGCGGCATGATAGTGATACGGCCACGAGGTATTCCCTACCGGGAGTTCGTACAGCGTGCACCCGAGGTCCTCACCCTCCGCATGCTCACCCAGACGTTTGCGTCTGAATGAGGTCTTCCCATGCTCATACGTCGACCACTCGATATCACTTCGGTGAATCATACCCATGTCTAGGTGCGTCGACGAACACCGCCATAAACACCCTGTTGAGAGGTGTCATACCTGCTATATGTCGGGTGTATCTCCGTGATATGAGGGGCGCAGTGTCGAACGGCAATCAAGGCATGAACTATCCGTGATTATCGGTGATAACCGTCATTGAGCCACTGTGACGTGGTTTTCGTGTCCGATGGGACTATCCCGTATCTATATTAGATAATATTGCAATGGTGTTTGCTAAGGTCACGCATAACATGACCGACTCAACAGTATCACGTCGTGACATGTTGGCCGGGATCGGTGGAGCTGGTCTCGGTGCAGCATTGCTCGGCACAACAACGGCAGGAGCATCATCAGGACGGTACATCGTGGGGACGAGTTCGTCAGGGGCGACCTCGTTCGCACAGCAACAGGCTGATGCTGTCAGCCGCGTCCTCAACTTCGGGGATATCGGCCAGGCGGTCGCTGGTCGGTTCTCGAGTCAGGCGATCGAGGCGCTCGCGAACAACCCGAACGTCAGATACATCGAACGTGACGGCATGATGTACGCACTCGACCACACCGTCGATGAGGGTGACGGAGACCCCAATGAGGAGCAGGTACTCCCGTGGGGTGTCGACCGGGTCGATGCCGATGTCGCACACCATGCCGGTGAGACCGGTGCAGGCGGCGAGATAGCCATCATCGACACGGGTATCGATCCCGATCACGAGACACTCAACGTCGTCGGTGGTGCGGCCTTTGCCACCTGCTCCGGTGGTTGTGCGGAGGACTGGGATGATGACAACGGCCACGGGACACACTGCGCCGGATCTGCGAGTGCCCTGGATAACGATATCGGTGTGGTTGGTGTCAGCCTCGATGCCGACCTGTACGCCGTGAAGGTACTCGATGGTGATGGTGGCGGTTCGTTCAGCGATGTCGCAGCCGGTATCGAGTGGACCGCCGATCAGGGGATCGATGTGGCGAGTCTGAGCCTCGGTGGTGGTGACTCAGATGCGGTCCGTGATGCATGTGAGTATGCACACGCGCAGGGGACGCTCATCGTCGCAGCCGCTGGTAACGAGGGGAGTCGTGGCCCGTGGAGTACAGTCAACTATCCAGCGGCATACGATGAGGTGATGGCCATCAGTGCCACCGACGAGGATGACAACATCGCGAGCTTCTCATCCGTCGGTGGAGAGGTCGAACTCGCCGCACCTGGTGTCGATATCCTGTCGACACTCCCCGGTGACGACTACGGTACCGCGAGTGGGACATCGATGGCATGTCCACACGTCTCCGGTGCTGGTGCGCACCTCATGGCAGGTGGCTATGACAACGAGGCAGCGCGTGCACAACTGAATGACACAGCCGAGGATATCGGTCTCGACGATAACGAGCAGGGTAACGGCCTCCTCGATGTCGCTGCCGCACTCGAGGTCGATGACGATGACCCAGATCCAGAGGAGAGCCTCGAGGTGGAGACCAACGCGGCTTCGGATGTTGGTGAGACCTCGGCCACACTCAATGGTGAGCTGACCGAGCTCGAGGTATATGACGAGGCCACGGTCGCGTTCGAGTGGGGTGAGAGCGGGAGTGGGCTGGCGAACACCACTGCCGAGCAGACACTTACCTCGACTGGGTCGTTCGATGAAGCGCTGACGGGTCTTGATGCTGATACTGAATACGAGTTCCGTGCCGTGGCCGAGGCAAACGGTGACGAGGATACAGGCGATACCCTCAGCTTCACGACGGATGACGAGGAGGAAGACCCACCAGACGACCCGAGCGATCCGGTCATCGACGAGTTCGAACTCTCAGAGAATAACAACCCACAGTGGGCTCGAGTGAACGTCGACTGGGAGGTTTCCGACCCAGACGGTGCTCTCGACACTGTCGTCTCAGAACTCAGTCTCGGTGGTGGCGTGCTCGTTTCATCGTCATCAAGTGTGAGTGGTTCGAGTGCGTCTGGCGACCACTCCCTCCGTGAGCGACAGGGCCATGGCGAGACGTATGAGGTGACGCTGACGGTGACCGATACCGCGGGTAACAGCACCTCAGAGACACAGTCGATCGATCTCTGAGGGGTATCTCCCTCGGTGTCTTACCGATGTGAGCAGACCGTTGACTGACATCTGTTATCATTATTGAGAATTCTAGCCGTAGCTATATGTCTGGTTTCAATGACTTGCGCATATCGGGACTGTCCCCGCAGTGGCGTCCCCGAGGTTAGCCAGAGGGAGCACGATATCAATGTCAGCAGACGAACCTACACGTGAGTCAGGTGGTACCGTAGAAAGGAGTGAGACACCGTTGAGTGGGTACGGCATCAACCGCCGTGACCTGCTCAAACTCGCCGGTGCGTCAGGGGCTATCGCGAGTGTCGGTGCAGCAGCCGCTGCCGCAGATCAGATCGAATCGATCGGTCAGGCACCGATCAACGAGGAGTGTGAACCCGACTGTGGGGCAACACCAGGGCCGGATACCTGCGGTGACTGCCTGCCAGATTGTGATTATCTCGGCAAGGACGAGGGAGCGTTCTTCGACGCTGAAGATCTCAGGTGTATCGGTGTCGATCATGAGGAGTTAGATATCCCCGAGGAGACGACACACGTCGCACTCAAGGCAGGTACGCAGTGTCATGTCGTCATGCTCACGGGTGAGGCTGACCAGGAGCTTTGCGTCCCCGAGGGGTGTCAGCCATCGATCGGTCACGTCGAGTACTTCGCCTGTGAGGAGCAGATCTGTGGCAAGGTGTTCGACGATGTCGAGTTGAGTGGTGACCCAGACCAGGCCGGTCTCGAGGGCTGGACGGTCACACTGTATGATGCGGATGACGAACCGATCGCCGATGTGGTGACCGATGCAGACGGTACGTATTGCTTTGGCGACCTCGAACCCGGGACGTACACGGTGGGATTCGACCTCCTTGAGGACTGGATACAGACGTATCCCGAGCCGAGTGACCCCGAGGAGGGTGATGGTGTCCATGAGATAACACTCGATGAGCACGAGACGGTGGCCGATGCACACTTCGGAACGGTCGGTCCGACATCGATCTGTGGGTACAAGGTCGAGGGTGACGAGATACCTGAAGAGCCAGCCGATGCAGGGCTTGAGGGGTGGACGATCGAACTCTATGATGCGGAGGAAGAACTCCTCGAGTCGGTCGATACAGACGAGGATGGTGCCTACTGCTTCGATGATCTCTACCCCGGGACGTACGTCGTCCGTGAGGTGCTCGAGGAGGGCTGGGTACAGGTCTACCCGGCTGCTGGTGAGCACGTCATCGACCTGGCGAGTGGCGAACCCGTCGATGACGCACACTTCGGTAACGCCGAGGCCGCTGAGATATGCGGTGTCAAGTTCCACGATGAGGCGGAGACGGGCGACCCCGAGGACCAGGAGTTGCTCGATGGCTGGACCATCGAGTTACACGATGGCGACGGCGAGCTGGTCGATGCGGTCGTCACCGGTGCAGGTGACTTCGACGAGGGTGCGTACTGCTTCGACGGTGTCGCACCCGGTGAGTACGTCGTCTCAGAGGTGCTCGAGGATGGCTGGATGCAGACACACCCCGAGGGTGATGTGTACGACATCGAGGTGGCCGCAGGAGACGAGATCGAAGGGATCGACTTCGGTAACATCGAGGATGAGGAAGAAGAGGAGGAGGTCGAGGGTGCACCGTTTGGCTCGGGCTACTGGAGGAATCACAGTGCGTGTACACCGGGTAACCAGCCACCGGTGTTGCAAGACACGCTTGCCTCGGCCAACGGAATCACGCTGGGCGACCTGACACTGACCGACAGTGAGGAGGACTGCCCACTCGCGGTGAATATCCTCGCCAAGCGAGATGTCGACGGAGCCATGCGTGCCAGTGATGGTGCATATCACCTCGCCTCGAGCACGTTCACGGCGTTGTTGAATGTCGAGGCGGGTGCCTCGCCACCGAGTGCACTCGGTGATGCCCAGGCGATGCTCGATGACCTCGGCTTTGACGGGACGGGTTCGTACCTCCCACCCGGTCCGAACGCCGGTGAAGCGCGTCAGACAGCGCGGCAACTCGCCGGTCAGCTCAACGACTACAACGGCGAGGAGTAGGCAGGCTCACCGGTTCAGCTATGAAGCAAGGAACGGATTAATGTAATTCGTCAGCAGGGGACCTGCTGGAGGTGGTGTGGGCTTACTGTATCTCGACGGTACGTGCCTCTTCGATCATCTGCTTCGGTAGCGTGATCGTCAGGACGCCGTTGTGTAACTTCGCCGAGACGCTATCTGGGTCGACTTCATCAGGGAGTTGGATGGTTCGTCGCATCGACTCGTGTCGGCGCTCGTGACGGAGGTAGTCCTCTTCGTCGATCTCGGTCATCTCATCGTGCTGTGCGGCGATCCTGAGTCGGTGGTCGAGGACGACGATATCGATCTCCTTACGGTCGTATCCGGGGACATCAACGGTGACGACGAACGAGTCCTCGTTGTCGATGAGGTCCATCGGCATGGTGGAACTCCCGCGTGTCCAGCGGGCGATGGGTAGGTCTCCCTCCCAACCGTGGGTGGATTCCTCAAACTGTCGGCTCATGGTCTGGAAGAAGCGCTCGATCTCGTCGAATGGGTTAGTATGTTGGCTCATGGTTGTACCACGTCGATGAGATACGCCAGATGTGACGAAGTACCCCAAGGGAGATTATCATGAAGCAGGAATGAGAGGGGTCACGAAGGCGATATATCCGTACTGGAAGGTGTCGGTTCAACGGCCGTACATGACGTACGACGTGATGAGAAATGCGACGACCATCGCGACGATCAACCCTCCGACACCGAAGAGGATGGACTCGGTGAACCACCAGACGAGTCCACCGACGATGATGCCCGCGAGCAACCATCCACCTAGCATCCATGCACCGGTTCGCCAATCCTCATAGAGCTCAGCGTTCGATTGCGATGACATGATGGTCGAGGTTCGACCCTCAGGTTAAAACCTTCGACGGTCTATCCCCTCAGATGAATCTCGGTGTCCGTTCGATGTACTTGCGATATGCATCCTTGTGCTCGATCGATTCCATCACCTCGCGTTCCTCGACGATCGAGAGACGGTAATAGAAGTACGCGAGCACGGGAAACATCGCGATGGTCAACAGCGTCGGCCAGTGGACGAACCACCCAAAGAGGAAGAGCAGGAAGCCGAGGTACTGTGGATGGCGTGAGTAGCGGTAGATACCCGTGGTAACGAGCTCCTCATCGGTGTTGTATAGTGTACTCCACCCGATGGCGACAAGGATCGCACCGAGGATGATGAGACCCGCACCGACCATCTTCCAGAAGGTCAGCGCCATGGTCTGGCCGACGAATTCGAACTGGACGATGACGGTCTGCCCGGCCGTTGCAGAGAGCCCGGCACCGCTTGGAACGGCCGCTGCGGTGACGTAGATCGTCAACGGCACGCCGTACATCTCGACGAAGAGTGAGACGATGAACGCTGCGTAGACACCGAGTGATGCGGACTGCCAGTTGACACGCCACCTGAAGCCAGCGGCGAGAGGGATGGCGAATGCGATGAAGACACCGATGTTCAACGCGACGAGGTCCCATCTCCCCTGGATGATCGTCGCCTGATCTGACATGAAGTAGATGATGTGGTCGGCGAATGACGGGACCAGTGTCGTCCCCTCGACGATGATGACGAACAGGAGGAGGGAGGCAACGCCGAAGGCGCGTCGCCTGGTCATCTCGAAGGGGAGTCGTTCGAGGACCTCGGGTAGCATTGATGTATAGTAGTCAGTCCAAGCTAAAAGAGATTGCCGGATGGGTGGAACCCCTCCGGTCACCTCTGTGATTCGAACCGAGCAGTGTCTTAGTATGTCGTACGTTGTGGCGTTGATATGGCCCGTCGGTGCCTGTTTGACCGATCGGGTCAGTCCGCACCGGCGGGTTCGCGAGGTGCCGTGATACCGTCTCTGACGGCGTAGGTAGAGTAGCCCGTCAGGACGAACACGACCAGCCCAGCGACGACGTTGCTCCAGAGCAGCTCATCTACACCGATATCGAACACATACGGCGAGACGACGATGTACAGTCCGATGACGGCGGCGATCGCTGGCAAGACCATGTTGATTGTCTTCTTGTACATGATGCTGTAGAAGGCCATCCCCGCGATGAGGAAGACGAGGAAACCTGCGATGGCGTTACTCCAGAGTCCCTCATCGGTCGCCTCGAAGGCGAACGGTGTGACGAGTACCCAGAGGCCGATCAGTGAGGCAAGGCCGGTGAGCATCATCACACTGCGCATGCGAGCGTTTCGTGTACGTGATGTGTCTGTCGTGGTTTCACTCATGGTACGATTTTAGGTACGCTCACCATCGCCAAGGCGGATGCGGTGATTACCAGTGGAGGATAAGGACCCGATCGGTTAAGTAATATGATAGTATCATCGATAAAGGAGACTGTTCGCCAGGCTGAATTGATCACAAGCAGTGATGCTTAGGTTTGCGGCAGTAGACCACCTTAGCCGGTTGTTGTGAGCGGTGTTGAGCATCATTGCGCGCAGGAATATCCCTCACCGTCAGCTCGACCTGGATAGCGTAGCCCATTCGGTAGTCGATGTCCTGCGACAAAATCGTGAGGTTGGCATGTGACTCGTACCATGAGGGGTCATACCGTTTGGCTGCTAGAGTGTGTGTGGGATCATGCAGTGACCAACCGGTGTAGCCGTGCCAGACTATCTGCCCAGCCTGGTAGATAGTACGCCCGTGCCCGTTCGTGTAGGCTGGGATCGATCTCAGGGAAGCTGTGTTCGAGGGTGAGCAGGGTGTCTTCGCGTCGTGAGATCAGTGAGAACGTGATGATATCGGTATCACCGAAGTCACCATCGACGTGGCGGCGGATCGCGAGGGTCATCGGTGGGTCGTATACCTCGACAGTACCGTCGATATCGTATGCGTGCGAACCGTCCTGATAGTGCTCTTCATACTGGCCACCGACCCTCGGCTCGAGCGAGATGGAGACAGTCGGCGGTGGGCACCACCACTGATCGAGTCGATCACCCTCGGTGAGCCATGGCCAGAGCGTCCCCGCATCGACATCGAGGGTGACGCTACGTGAGAGGCACCAGGGGTCTTCGTCAGTGGAGGGTCTCCCCATGAGGATTGTTGCGTCGGGTACGAAGTTAGGTGTTGGTGGCCGATCAGCACGTGGACAGCCATGTCACTCTCGACTTAGTCAGCTCACAGACCCGAGGCGATGATGTCGAGATCGTCTTTCACTGGTAGATGGTGGCAGTGGTGACCGACGACTGAAGCTCTCGATTGTCGAACTTCATCGATCACCATAATCGATCCTCGGGTCGAGGATCGTGTAGACGATATCCTGCATGAGGTTGCCGATGATGGCGATGAATGCTGGGATCAACACCGTGGCGAGGACCAACGCCGTGTCCTGATCAACGATGGCGATGTACGACACATACCCCAGTCCGGGGATAGCGAAGACCACCTCGACAAGGTAAGATGCGATGAAGATCACGCTCAGCAGGTCGCTCACGAGAATCGTCGACAGTGGCACAGCGGCTGGTCGGAAGATGTGTTTGTACACGATCGACCGATGACTAGCCCCCTTGGCTTTCGCCGTTTTGACGAAGTCAGCCTCGACATACTCGAGCGCCTCAGCCCTGGCGTACCGCATCATGCCCGCGATAGATGCAGTCGTCAGGACGATGATGGGTAAGAGCAACTGGCTGAAATTCTGCCAGCTGAATACGCCTTCGTTGAGTCGGTGACTCGAGAAGTGTCCGGGAAGCCATCCAAGGAGCTCGGCGAAGACCAGGATGAGGATGATCGCGAACCAGAAGTTCGGGATACTCAGCCCGAAGAACGCGAAGAAGGTCGCCGCGTAGTCAGTGCGGGTGTACTGATGTGTCGCCGAGTACAGCCCGATCAGGAGTCCAAGGATGGTCGAGATGACCACCGAGGGTACACCGTACATGAGCGAGTACGGATACGCCTCAGCGAGTACATCCATCACTGTCTGTGACCGGCCATGCGACCACCCCCAGTTGAGGGTGATGAAGTTCAGCATGTAGTCACGATACTGCTCGAACACAGGTCGGTCATACCCGTATATCGTCTCGTAGGTATCTTGCGCCTCATCCGGATCAACCCCCTGCATGGCCTGTTCGAACTGGAACTCGGCCATGTTCGCATCAGGGGCAATATACATCATCGCGAAGGTTACTGTGAGGACCACCCAGACGGCGAAGACCGCCCACGCTATGCGGCGGCCTATGTACCATTTCATACTCATGGAGGGGACCTATCCACAATTATGGGGTAGGGGTAATTGAATGTTAACATAGTTGTCAAGTGGCGAATACATCCGTGGTTGCGGGTGAGATTTTCCGACTGTGGAGTGTCCACGTATCGCTTGAAATGCCCCGATCAATGACTGTCGAACTCATGGCAATCTCGCTCACGTCAGGCGATTAGATGTCAGCTTCCGCAACCTGTGACCACACCTGAGTGATGCTCACTGGTCGGTGAGTCCGCGATCGGCGACACAGGGGCACTGCGTGGCCAGGGAGTGAACTTCGGTAGCTGACGACCGAGTCGATATCACGAGGCAACATGCTGCGGCCACGGCGGTAATTGTCTCGACGGCCGACATACAGCACGTAGTGGTTGACCAGAGTTAAGACGACACAAACCCCTGCACTTGCGGTCGAAGTTCAGGGTTGGACTTCGCAGTAAGCGGATAGATATGTCAATCGTCTATCTGAAATAAACTTTCGAAAACTATTATACTATCTTCTTGAGATATTTCGCGAATGTCACACCGGTCTGGTGCAAAGAGGCAACCACGGTTGCGACGTCGACAGTGGTTAGCGACCCTCGGGGCGACGGCTGTGGGCGCGGCAGGGTGTCTGGATATCGATATCGATCTCGACGATCTGGCTGAGACACTCGATCATCACGACGCTCCCGTGCTCGACCCCGAGCGGACGCGCTGGTGGTCGTATCGGAATATGTCTGACGACTCACTGCTGAGTCGCAATCAGCGGGCACATCAACAGGGGTTGATGATGGTCGAGATTGGCTTCGACGAGGTGACCGGGTTGTATCACGGCGTCTGGCACGAGAACGTGCTCAATGCACTCACCGGTACGGATCGCGCCTGGCAGGTCCTTTGGGATCTCGACACAGACGAGTTCAACGCCATATGGGAGCAGTTCAGAGAGGACGGTTTTCGACTGCACGACCAGGCGCATTACTATCTGGATGGTGAGCGTCGGTATGCCGGGATCTGGATCGATAACGTGGGTGGATTCGACTGGAGGTCACATCGGAACTCAGACCCGACACAGTTCGCGAGTCGGCGTGAGAATTACGCTGATGACTACATCCCCATCGCCATCGAGGGCTATACGGTAAACGGTGCACCACGGTATGCGGGCATCTGGGTTGAGAACGTCGATGACCTCGGTTGGCATCTCCATCGCGATATCTCGAACGCACAGTTCGGCGATCACAACAGCAAGTATCGCTCTGAGGGATATCGATTGCTCAATCGTGCGGTGTACGAACTTGATGGTGCGGTACGCCATGCCGGTATCTGGATAGAGAACCGCGACCGTGACCCGAACCTCGGTGAACAAGAAGAGGATGTCGGAGGTACCGCCTGGGGGAGTTATCGGAACATGACGCCCGATCGCTATGGCAAGCGCTTTCGGATGATGTACGACCGTGGCTATCGCCCGATCAGTTTTGAGACCTATACCGTCCATGGCGAGTCACGCGTCGCGGGTATCTGGCGACAGAATGCACGCCGTACGACGTGGTCAAAGCGGAACGTTGTGGACGAGGCGATCACGGATTTCATCGAGGAACAGAAGCTACCGAGCATCAGTGTCGCTATCGTCCGTGATGGTGTGTTCCTGTACCGCCGTGGTTTCACGAACACCGATGTGAGCGAGGAGGGCGATCTTGACATCGATGCACGCACCCGGTATCGTCTCGCCTCGGTGAGCAAGACCGTCGCCGGTGTGCTTGGCTTTCGCCTGCAGGAGCAGGGTCTGTTCAATGTGCATGAGGAGACGACGGAGTATCTCGAGACGATGCCGCCGTTTCATGATCACACGGTGGCGGATCTGCTCGCCAATCATGGGTGCGTGCAGGGATACGGCGATCATGAACAGTTGCCAGGGGGCAGGGAGTCAGACTTCTATGAGAGTGCACTCGATGCAGCCAGGGCTCGATATGGCCCCGCAGACGACCTCCCTGGTGACGATGGAAGCCCACAGTCGTTCTGGGAGGTGCCGTTACTCGACGACTGTACCACCGGATCCACCTACGACTACACCACCCACGGTTTCACCTTCGCGGGGGCAGCCATGGAGGAGGCAACCGGTACTCTCATCGGACAGTTGATCGACGAACACATCACACAGCCGTTTGGCCTCACGTCGATGGGGATGGAGGTACGCACTGATGGCGCAGAGCACCGTGCACCACTGTATGATGCCGATAACAATCGGCTCAAGGAGTGGGAGGACGGCGAGCCGCCAGAAGCAAATCTCCGTGATTACGTCGATAGCAACAGCTGGTCGGTCCTCGGTGGCGGTATCGAGTCCAACGTCTATGATCTCGCCCGGTACGGCTGGATGGTACTCAACGACGAGCTGTTGACCCCCTCGGCCAAGGAGGACATGCTTGAAATCCGGTCGAGAGGCTATGCCCACGGGTGGCGGGTGGATAACACCGAGGTGGACGATGTGGAGTACCGTCTGATGTTCCATGGCGGGCGCCAACTGGGTGGTAACGCACGGTTACGCGTTTTCGAGAAAGAGGAAAGCAGTGGCTCGGGCGTGGTGATCGCTGCGTTGGCCAATCGACGTGCAGAGGCGGACGACCCGCCTTTTGAGCCACGACCCGATAGTGTGACCGTACTGGTTGACGATCTCGAGAAACTCATCGAGTTCTGACATATTATGAGCGGGAGTCCATGGCTTCAGCCGTGGGAGGATGTCAATGTTGCCGTGGTCAACCTGAGATAACCTCACGGAGGTTGTCACAGCTCTCACCGAGGAAGTAGTTCGCCTCATCCTCGTCATACGACGTATCCCACTTTGGATTGTAATGATCTCGGAGACGCTGGTGCATGTCAGCGATGGACTCGTCCGTGAGCGGCCAGGGGTCGGGTCGGAACTCGTAGTGACTGAACACCTCGACGGTCGACTCCTCATCCCAGAGATGGACGTGCCACTGCCAGCGGGGATTGTCTCCATCGACACGACGCCAGCTGCCGTCGTCCGGTCGTTCGGTCTCAGGATGGTACTTGATGGCTGCGAGGTTGTGCCTGTCATAGCCGATGTCTCGCAGGTCAAGCTCAGCTGCGTCGACCGAGCCGAGGTACTCACGGGTACTCAGGCGGTAGCCGGTATACCGTCCGTATCGTCTCGCCAGGGGATCTGATTGCTTCAACAGCCACTGGCGGCTGTTCTCGATGTTCGGCCGGGTCGTGGTGAACACGCCGAGGGTGAAGAGACCGGCCATCGAGAGCAGCTTACGACGGGTGGGGGTCGGTATCGTGGTCTCATCTGCATCATTGAGGGCCGCGTCGTCCTTCGATATGCGGTCGGTCACCACGCCTTGATGGAACGCCTATCTGGTCAATATTATTCTCAGACAAACAACCGTCGAGGTGTGGCCTAAGGTGTGAAACGGACCCTGAGTGAGACACACCATTGCTGAGATCGGGTCGCATGGATCGGGCTGTGCCGTGGACAGCGGTGTGTTGGACGTCGCCGAAATGGTCGCATATCACCCGGAGGATACGCAGTCATGACTGTGTCACGCCGTGAATGTGGGGTAACTCGGTATGGTAGCGGTTACCGCGAGTTGAAGCGTGTGAGCCCGAAACAGTCGACCCGGGAACACGACCGATGGCATCAAGTCACCACCGTCAACCCCGACATTCGCATCCGGTCAGTCAGATGAGCCGTCGCAAGCTGCTTATGACGGCCGGCACACTTGGGGTGGCCTCGGTCACGGGTATCACCGGTCTCGCCGGTGCGCAGTCACAGGCTGGTGAGGAACGCTGGCGGTTTCATACGAATGACGTCATCGAGAGTTCACCGACCATCGTCGGTGAGACGGCCTACATCGGTTCGCTCGATGGCAACCTGTACGCGGTTGAGACGGCCACCGGTGAGCAACGGTGGACGTTCTCGACAGCTGGGTGGATTGAGAGCTCACCGGCTGTGGCACAGGGGATGGTCTACGTCGGCTCGTACGATGCAAACGTCTATGCCGTCGATGCGACCACCGGCGAGGAGGTCTGGTCGGTATGGGCAGGGCGGTTCATCCGTACCTCGCCGGCGATTGCCGGTGACACAGTCATCTTCGGGTCGATCCGCCTGACGGCGGTTGATGCCATATCGGGTGAGGAGGTATGGAGCAAGCCCGGGCAGTGGGACTACAGCTCGCCGACAGTCTATGATGACACCGTCTTCATCGGATCGTGGGATCACAACCTGCACGCCCTGGACGTCACGTCTGGCGAGGAGCGCTGGACGTTCTCGACCGGTGACGTGGTGTTGAGTTCACCGACGGTGGCCGATGATACCGTCTACGTCGGGTCTAACGATGATCACCTGTACGCGATCGACCGGGTATCGGGTGAGCAAGCGTGGAGCTTCGTAACTGAGGGGTCGATCGTGAGCTCACCGACAGTGTCCGGTGGTACTGTATACATCGGCTCAAATGATGGTCACCTCTACGCGGTCGATGCTGACTCGGGTGAGCTTTCGTGGGCGTTCCCGACCGGAGGTGCGGTGCTCACCTCGGCGACGGTGGTGGGTGACACCGTCTATGTTGGGTCGAAGGATCACATGGTGTATGCGGTGGATGCGTCAACTGGGGAGCAACGGTGGGGATTCGAGACAGGTGACGGTGTCGGGAGCTCGCCAACCGTGGTCGAGGGCACCCTGTATGTCGGCTCTGTGGATCGCACCCTGTATGCTATCGATACCGGTGAGCGTGGGTCGAGTCAGGATTCTCGGGTCACACTGGCCACGCTCGGTCATCACGATATCGCCAATGAGGCGACGCCCATGCCGGGATTTCAGGTCGGCGGAGGCCTCGCCGGTATCGGCCTCGGTGCGTACCTGCTCTACCGGCGATTCAGCACCGGTGCGACTGGTGAACGGTAGCTAAAGATGTTTGGTGAGGTTGGTGTTTTTGCTGTCAGCCTGCTTGGCTCACAAGGTTCAAACCGATGCTCATGCAACGTCGCTTATGGGCGAGTGGGATCGAGCCGTCCCTGGCGAGCGAACGACGGTTCGTCGCCTCGAGGTATTCCTTGCAGTCACCGTGATCGCACTCCCGCTGTTGACAGGCGTCATACCGGCTGGCGGCATCGACCCGCTGGTCGATGTGGGCGTAGTTCCCGTGCTCAGTGTGCCACCGCTGCTCGGTATCGTCGTCCTCATCGGTGCGGTCGATGATGGCATCAGCCTCGGATCGGTGGCGGTCTCGCTGCTTGCGCTAGTGACGCTCGTTGTCGCTGCATCGAGTATTGCTGTGCTCATCAATCCACCAACAGGTGGTGGGGTCTACGGGGGACATCTCTTCACGTTTGCTGCCGGGTTGGCACTCGCCGGTGGTGTGTTGATCCGGACAGGTGTTGCGGTCGCTCAATCACGGGTATGATGCCTGCGAGGCTGTGTAGCGGCTACGTGGGCGTTCGCCCCGTCGTGTGTTGCGCTGTCTTTGGATGAGTCACTGGGTGAAGCCGTGATTTGAGTTATCGACGGTGATTAACCACTCAGCGGCGATGCTTCGCGACATGGTTTCGCTGCTTATCGGCGGACTTGGGCCGCTTGAGATCGGGTTGTTCCTCATCCTCGTCGCCATCCTCGGCGGGTACTGGGTGTATCGCCAGAATAGCCAGCGGAGTGACCCTGTCGAGTGGTACTGGATCATCGGTATCGCGGTCTTGTTCCTCTTCGGAATCATCCCAGGCCTCATCGGCATCTATCTCTATATCAATACCAAGCGCCGGTACGACACCGGTGATGAGACCACGTCGACGACAACACGTGCGTCGGGCAATTGGTCGATCGGCGTGTTGATCCTCCTCGGCACGCTCTTTTCTGGGAGCGTCATCGGCACGGTCTTCGACGAACTGAACTTTAATGGAATCCTCGGCTTCGCCATCGGTGCGATCGCGGTCTTTCTCGCCTTCTCGTACCTCTTTTATGGGCGATGAGCAGATGGGATACGTCACGAGTTTGATCCCCACTGAGACGTCGATCCACCTACCGGAGACACACGAGATATGCCGCGCTTGTTAGCTACCATGCTTTCTGGGGAATCGTTATCGTGCCGGTGTTGGGAGTGACTGACATGGTTGATAAACTCACCGTGGGCTCGCTCACATCACCTGGTGAGACGACGCGATTCGATAACGGGCGGCTTGAGACCACAGAGGTTGGTGATACGACGTTCATGCTCGGGACGGTCGAGCCAGGCTGGCTCTGGTCGAGAGATAACGGCTCGGCGATGGGAACTGAGAGCTGTCCGCTCTCACATCAGGTGTACATGGTCTCAGGGTCGATGACCGTCAAGATGGATGATGGAACCACGGCGACACTGGAGGAGGGTGATGTCGCGGTGATTCCGCCGGGGCACGATGCATGGACTGAGGGAGATGAGCAGGCGGTCTTCCTCGATATTCGACTGTGAGTTACTACACAGGTGATTCTGACTGTGGTTGATGACTAGGCAATAGTCGCGATCGCCTGTCGCAACTCGTCCTCATCTACCCACTCCTGTGCCCGCTCACCGGTCAACAACAGCTCGACATGTGAGGCACCCATGGCATTGTCGTAGCGTGCACGTTCCTCCGTCTCATCGAGATAGCGTCGTTTGAGTACCCACACCTTCTCTCGATAGGATGGTGCGAACAGCAAGCCGAGCTCCCAGACGTACCCACCGTTGAAATCCTCGATCACCGCCACGATATGGGTCACCGAGCCACACAGGATATCGAAGACACGAGACCACAACCGCATCTCGTCTGCCGTCAGCCCGAAGTCTTCAAGTTGGATGGCTATCGCAGGTGGGTGTGAACGCCGGTCAAGCTGCTTGACGACGATCGAGCGTCGAGTGGCTGCGTCCGACTCGCCACCCGCACCGACGACGAGGTAGCGTCGCTCGTAACGGATGAGTGCCTTGAACCGCTCACCGTGGACGAGCTGTTTGATACGGAGGTGCTCGTCTGGCGTCAACTCGATGCCCTGTAACCCCTCGAGCAGTGCACGCTCTGTCGGGATATCGAGGTCGTCGCGCTCACCACCGTAGGGATCGGTCATTGGAGACGCTTTGAGCGGTGGCGTTATGAACCGTATGAATTATTGCGTATCCACTTGTGGTATCAGTTGTAGTACTAATCGCATCTATCGGCAAAAGATTAAGGTGGCCGGTCCACGAAGGGCATCACATGCAACCGGACACCGACGTCACCGCAGCAGAGGGGTTCGATGAGTGGCGGGCACTCCAGTTATCGACCGATACGAACCGTGCCAACCTCATCGCTGACATCGTCGGTCACCCACGGGGGATGATCTCCGTCGAGGAACTCGCGTATCTGAACCCCGATATGAGCGAGGATGCCATCCGCCGACACCTGCACAAGCTGATAGATGTCGGCGTCGTCGTGGAACACGCACTGGCGAGTGGTGAGCGCATGCGTGACTTTCCGTACAAGTTCTACGCCATCTCACGTGACGCCAGGGCACTGTTCGATCGCAATGCGCTCTTCCCTGAGGATGCCTGGCGTCGACAGTACGAATCGGTGAAGAAGACGCCTCGGATCCGCGAGCTCGAATCGATGCCCCGGCCGGATCGGTGACGTCCTCGGGGGATGGTGGCGATGACCGTCTCGAGCAATGGCACGATGTTGTCGGTCCATCCACGTGTGCGACCGTGCCACCGCTGCGGTGAGTATACTGTAGTCGAATGCCCGTGAATATCGGGCGCTATGGATCACCGTCTTTTATCGAGTGTAAAGCGCCCGCTATGCTGTCTCGATCAGTCATCGCATCCAGACAGCGCAGCTGCTCAGAGCGATGTGATGTTGTCAAAAATCGAGATCACCTACACGGCCGCACGGGGCGGACGATGGTAACCTAGACGCGAACGATGTTCGTCGCGCGTGGGCCCTTGGGGGCCTGTTCGATTTCGAATTCGATCTCGGTTCCCTCAACGAGGTCTGCACCGCCGACATCTTCCATGTGGAAGAATACGTCGTCGTCTGCGTCGTCCGTCTGGATAAATCCGTAACCGCCTTTGTTGTTGAAGAAATCAACCTTACCTTCTGCCATTGCGATTACTTCTAAACGAGGCTGACATGTAAGGCTTCCGAGACACAGGGTACCACGGGGCAGGAGGGTGCGGTGACGATTTTTCAGGGCTGACGATTGAGTCTCGATCCGGTCGATACCCTCGGGTTAGAGCCATGCAAGGGTGCCAGTCAGCGAACAAGCTCAGTACGATAGCGCCGTTGGCCAGCACCGACAGGCACCGTTTTATGGTGCGTTACCACCTGCACAGCCACATGCTCGATCTCGTCGTGTTGCAGGGTGGGCCCGATGGTACGATTCGTACCTGGGGGTCGTTGATCGGACTCATCATCGTGCTCATCCTTGCTGTCTGGACGTATGGCGATGCGAAGAAGTACAGCTCGCATCCGGCGATCCTCTGGGCGCTCGCCGTCTTCCTCGCACCACTCTTCGGGATACTCTTTTACTTCATCCTTGGCAGAGACCTGAAATAGGGGAGAGCCTACAGAGCGGTCCGTTCGGTGTGCAGATGGCAATAGATTAGGAGCGCTATCGGCAATTTTCTACCCTCGGGAATTATCGAGAATGGTTACCTTCTCTGTATACGAACACTCTCACGAACGATGTCACATGGGATCACACACTTCGCCGTCGGCGCGACATGTACGCTCATCATCGTCACCTACCTCGTCCCGAGGGTACCCTATCCACGGGTGATCGTGATACTCGGCGGTATCTGGGCGATGTTACCCGACGCGAACAAACTCGTCGACTGGCAGGTGCTCGACCGGCTACACAGCTCACCGGTGGCCGATATCTTCTGGTTTCACTACTCGCTCGATCGTATCGACAGTACTGACAGCATCGAGTTCGGTGTTGTCGCCGTGGCGATCTTCCTTATCATGACGTATATCGCCGAGCGACGTGAGTATCGATCCCTCAACTTAAACGGCATCACCGACGGTGTGGAAACGTCTGAGTGAGTCTAGCCAGGCAACCAGCGTCGCTCGGCGGATGTGGTCTCACATCCCTCATCTACCCTTCTGTCCCACGGTGGACGAGCGACGTGAGTGAGACCCTCGGTGTGACGGCATCATCGACTTGTGTGAGGACGAGCATGAGACTGATGAGTGCGAGTCCTGCCCCGACGAGGAATGGGATGGCGAATCCGAACGCGACGAGGAAGCCAGACAGCAACGGACCGACGGCGATACCGAAGCCGAATGCCATCGTCAACACCGACAGCGTCGATCCCGATGCATCGTCTGGGGCGAGGTCACCCGCGAGTGCGAGTGCCGGGCCGAACACCATGGCACCGGCGACACCCTGTCCAAAGCGTGCGGTGAACATCAACCACGGGTCGAGGACGAACCCCTGGATGGCCGTCGTCGGGATCAACAAGAGTGCACCGGTGACGATGAACACCCGTCGGCCGAGGAAATCAGTCGCCCGGCCGATCGGTGCCTGCAACACGATATGTGCGAAGACGAACGCGGCGAACTGCAGGCCGAACATCGCCGCCCCCTGGTCAAGCCGTGCGTTGATGAGGTCACCGAGCGTGGCGAACATGGCGATTCCGATCGCCATCATGAACGTGACGATGCCCAGGGCGAATACCGGGTTGAACAGATGGATACCTCGTGGGTCGAATATCGACACACCTCGGCGAGCTGTAGCAGTATCGGTTCTCGTGCTGGCGCGTGGGTCGTCGATATACACAAGCACGAGGAGGAACCCTCCGAGTGCAGTGAGTGCGGCGAAGAAAAACGCCGCCTCGAATCCCGTCATCACCAGGCTGTGGCCGGCGATATCGGCCGAATACGGCCCTAGGGCGACGACGATACCCGCACCGATCGGCCCGAAGCCGAACCCGAGGAGTCGGAGTGCGTTGAACGTCCCCATGTTCCCACCGCGGTTGTGGTCGGTGGCGAGGTCGTTGACGAGTGCAAGCGATGTCGGGACGATGAGTGCACCGGCGATGCCCTGTGCGATGCGGATACCGACGAGATGCCAGTAGCTTGTAGCGAACGTGTAGGCCACACCTGAGATGGCCAGTATGCCAAGGCCGAGGAGGATGAACGGCTTGCGCCGCCTGAACCGGTCTGAGAGCCATCCCGTTAACGGCTGGAGTGGGCTGTTCACGATACCGAAGAGTGCGAGGATGACACCGGTGATGGCCACCTCCGAGAGTCCGAACGATCCACCGGTCACGAAGTCACTGGCGATGAACAGTGGGAGTACGATGATGAGAAACGAGTTGCCGACCGCCTCGGCCATGCGGGCGATGGCAAGCGTCAACACCTGGGGATGGACGCCGAGGGCGGCCAACACCCGGTCACGTCTCGTCACATGCTCTGCGGGGTCGCTGGTCCGTGCCTCCGTCTCTGCCGTTTGCCGCATGGGTATCCTAGCTACCTCGGGTCACCTCGGGTTCATCCCCCACTGCGTGGGTATGTTTAAATCGACCCGCAGTCACGCCACCATGTTCGGGCACCGTCTGACTGACAACATCCAAGGCAGCTGCCTCAGTCTTGCTGGGTATGGACTACACGACACCGCAGTTCTTCCATCTCATGCAGTATGCAGCCGAGGCTGAGGGTGACGTCATCGATATGGTCAGTGGCAACCCCGATTTCGAGCCACCGTCGACACTCCGTCGAGCCCTGCAGGCATACGCGGACTTCGATCAGGGTCGCTTTCAGTACCCACCGAGTGACGGGCTGTTCGAGCTACGAGCACTGATCGCCAAGCGCCGTGGAGTCGATACCGAACAGGTGATCATCACGAACGGTGCCGGTGAGGCGAATTACCTGGCGATGGCGATCGCACTGGACCGAGGGGTTGGGTCTGAGGCGATCTTGCTCGACCCGATCTATCCGTACTACCCCGGGAAGGTGGAGATGCTCGGTGGGACGAAACGCGTCATCGCGACCAACCGTGACGGCTCGATCGATATCGGGGCTATCGAACAGGCCATGTCGGATGAGACCGCACTGGTCGTCCTCAACACACCGAACAACCCGACGGGTGCTGTCTACGATATCGACGATGTCAGGCACGTGATCGACCTGGCAGAGACACACGATGCGATCGTCCTCGTCGATGAGATCTACGACCGATTCGATTACTCTGGCCGCTTTGCGAGTGCAGTGCCCATCGACTCTGAACATCGTATCGTCACGAGTGGTTACTCGAAGTCGATGGCGATCACTGGCTTACGCGTCGGCTTTGCGATCATGCCCGAGCGATACATCGATGCCGCACGCACACGACATATGCTGGTCAATGTGGCGAGCTCACGCCCGGCACAGTATGCCGTGTTGGAGGCGCTCCGTGAGACACCGGATACGTACTATGCAGAGGCACGTGCACAACTCGGTGACCGTATCGATGCGTTCACCGCTGCACTCGATCGGGTCGGTGCAGCCTATACCGAACCCGAGGGGAGTTTCTATGTGTTGACACGCTTCGATGGCTTTCCGGGGACGATGGCGAACACGAAGCGACTCATCGATGAGGCAGGTGTCGCGGGTATGCCCGGTGCGACCTTCGGCGATGCGTTCAGTGACTGGCTGCGATTCGCCGTCGTCACACCGCGTGCGGTTGAGGCAGCCGAGCGTCTCGGTGAGTACTTCGGCTGACCGGGTCGGTATGGAACGGCGGCTGTGACTTTTTCTGATTGTCAGTGTCTCCGGCGTGATCGGTGTCTGTAGCGACGCTTTGGCAGGAGGATGGAGACGAGGACGGCGACGTTGATCACGGCGAAGAGGATGAGGTGTTCGACCGACTCGAACCACCATGCGACCAGCGGTCGGAGCGAGCCCTCACCGGCGAGGAATGCCTCGAACACCTCAGGGGTGTTATACCAGGTGATCACACCCGTGAAGATCGCCGTCGCGAGGATGAATACGATGGCGTTCTTGATGAACCAGAGGAGTTTTCGAGCCGGTGACATCGCCTGCCAGTCTCGGAAACGGTCGGGGATGGCCCACCAGTCAATCCGACGCCCGCGCCTGCTCATATGTTGGCTTTTCGGCTTCGTTACAAGAAACTTCGCCTGTGTGCGGGTTAGTCGTGTGTCACCTCATTGGATCACACCTCAGGGGCAGACCAGCCGGTATCGGGTCGTGGTGTATTTGATCGAAAAAAACGCCAATGGGTGATACCAGAATTATCGCGTGTCAGTCAGCTCCCGCCTCAGGGCGGTCCGTGACCGTTCCCACCGTTGTTACCTGGTGGGCCGGCGGTGGCACCATCGAGCCTGACACGCTCGGTGACGGAGTCATCCTCAAAGCTGACGGTGATGGTGGTCATGGTCGGACGATCTGGAAGGGCGAACGTCACGGTGCCGTTCGCATCGGTCGTGTACGTGCCTGCACCTGCAAAGCCAGGCCCGCCACCGAGTCGAGCCACCTCGACGGTGGCGTTCTCGACGGTACTCTCGTTGAAGAAGACCGTCACGGTGGCGTTCTCTTCACCCTGGTCGACCACGAACGTCAGATTGGCTGGCGGTGCGTGTGGGTGGTCACCTGGTGGGCCGGCGTGTGCGGGGGCGTTACCGGGGTTGTGTTCGATGGCGAACGGTGCGATGTACATACCGCGTGGGTTCTCAGTCTGGCCAAGCTCGTGGACGAACGCCTTCATCAACTGACCGAAGTTCTCGGGTGGGTCACCAGCCTCACCGGGTTCTTCCTCACTCGCGGCTTCGAGCATCACCTGTTCGGTGACTGTCTCGTTCGCATGCGTCACCGAGATCTCTGTCAGGAGGTTGTTCTCCGGTGGGTCGAGCATCACGGTGCCGTTCGCATCGGTGACGTGAGTCCCCGACTCATTGTATGTCTGTCCGGGCGGTACGGGTTCGACCGTCACGTTCGCATCTGCGACAGCTGTCTCGTTATCTGTCACGGTGATGAGGACGGTGTAGTCCTCGTCCTGTTCGATATCCAGGTCGAGGCCGGCCTCCTCACTCGCGGCGACGCTCACCATCGCGAAACCGGCGATGAGCATCAAAATCGCGCCTGTGACGGCGAATGCCTTGGTTCGTCTATGCGGCATATCAGGTAGCTACCCCGTATCATACGTAAATAGGATAGACGCCTAGGTCGGTTCAACGTGGATTACTGTTACTTCGGGAGATTTTGCCCCATTTATCTGATGCAAATGTGGATTTTACCTTGGTGTCATCAGTGATAATCGTGTCTGGAGTGGGTTTTGCAGGGTTGTATCGTGGGTTTTCGGTTGCTATGCTGAATTGTACATGATGTTGATCGAGTTGATGGGTGTGCCACTCGCGACAGTCTGGATAGTCGAGATGGTACGGTGCGCTGTGGTCTATCCCGCGCCTGTGAGCCTCACTGGTGCACACGAATCGGGTGAAGTCTCTGCGACCGACCGACATTTATCCCCCTACTCGCTAACGGTTACGCAATGGCGTGGCGGCGAACCCTCTGGTTATTGCTTCCCGAGCCGATCAGACGCCTGCCTGCTGATCTCGCCGCCATCATCGTCTACGTTGGTATCGTTAACCTCGTCGTGTTCGCCCCGTATCTGAGTGAGACACCCCTCAGGGTACCCCTCGGGTTGGCGTTCGTGTTGTTCATCCCCGGGTATGCACTGATCGCCGCACTGTTCCCCGAGGAGGGTGAGTCACCGACGGTCGATGAGCATATCGATGACGAGGAGGGTTGGCTTGCGACACACCGCCGCGAGGGTATCGACGGCATCGAACGCACCGCTCTCTCCTTCGGTCTCTCGATCGCGGTCGTCCCGCTCATCGGTCTTGCACTTAACTTTACCCCATGGGGCATCCGCCTGGTACCGATCATGGTCGCACTGTCGATCTTCACGGTGGTGATGGCCGGGGTGGCGGCGTACCGCCGCTGGGAGTTACCACCCGAAGAGCGCTTTCGCGTCCCCTATCGCACGTGGTATGACCGGGCGTATGCCGAGGTGTTCGAACCCGAAGACCGCCTCGATGCGGCATTGAACGTCGCACTCGCGTTGAGCATCCTTCTGGCAGTTGGTGTGCTTGGCTTCGCAGTCATGTTCCCACCCACCGGAGAGCAGTTCTCCTCGCTCTATATCCTCACCGAGCGTGACGATGGCGACCTCGTCGCCGCTGATTACCCCACGGAGTTCGTCGCCGGAGAGCCACAGTCGATCGTCGTCGGAATCGATAACAACGAACACGACACTGTCGAGTATACACTCGTCATCCAGGTGCAAAGCGAGGAGTTTGAGGATAACGAGACGACCGTCCTCGAACGTGAGGAGTTAGACCGTCTCACGGTGACGATCTCGCATAATGAGACGTGGTTGGACGCACACGAGGTGGCACCCGAGATGCTCGGTGAGGACCTCAGGCTGACCTATCTGCTCTATATTGATGAGGTACCAGAGGTACCGACACGCGAGAATGCCTATCGCGATGTGTACCTATGGATCACAGTCGAGGAGGGTTGAAAATCCTCCCTTGGAGAAACCCAAGGGAGGTTGTTAACCGGTCTGTGCTTCGACCGGGCCTATGAACCTTTTTGGTGATAGTGACGAGAAGCGAATCGGGGAAGGGGGTGAACTCCTGTCAATTCACCCCGTGTTTCCGCGATTTCCATCGCCTCTCGCTCGCTCTAACGTACAAGTCGAGGGAACGACTGGATGATGATTTGCGGTCGTATCTCAGTCGTTCCCTCACTACGAGCGTGACTGGCTACTAAATAGTATTTTTTACGATTTTGATCGGCGTGTATTACGCTACCTGAGTAGTCATGAAGAATATAGGTGCATCACCGTTTTGGGTGAGTGCTCTTTGTGTGTTGCAAAGGAGCGCAAACCACTGAATACTGTCTCAGATTTGGATGAACAGCTATTCCGGCATGTCGTTGAGCTTCTCGGACCTGCTCGACCGCCTCGCCGACCGCGATGCCCGCTTCGACCGTGGCTTCGGCCAGCTCGCCCACATCGACTTCGCATCGTCGCTGGCAGAACTGGACGCCCGCCTCGACGACGCGTTTCGGCCCGAGCGATGAAGCTGCTCGAGACGAGCTATCTGGTCGAATACGGAATATTCGAATCGAAAGCCTCGCCCTTCAGCGCGGGGAGGATGTCAACCCAGCACCCAACCGTTTTTATGCGATTGCATACAAGCTGTATACATGAGTACCACCATCCGCGTCTCCGACGAGACCAAGCGCAAGCTCGAGGCGCTCAAGCGGGAGGACGAAACGTTCGATGAGCTCCTCGGTCGGTTGACGAGGTACGAGCGACCCATGGAGGCCGGGGCATGGGCGGGAACCGACAAGGCGACCCACGGCAGGTCGGCCATCGAACGAACGCGCGAGAGCTTCGAGTAGATGGCGTTTCTGGATAGTTCGGTCATCATCGAGTATCTCGATGGAACACCCGCAATCATCGAGGCGGTTGATGCTGAACCGCTCCCGCACCTCACATCGTCTATCTGTGTGTATGAGGTCCTTGCCGGTGAAGTCTTCTCCACGGGACCTGCAGATATTGAACGGGCTCGACAGGCGTTTGGTCGAGTTGATGCGGTTGGGTTCGATGAGGCAACCGCGGTCGAAGCAGCCCGATTGCAAGCGACGTTGCTTGATACAGGGGACCCACTGAGTCCACGTGATCTCTTCGTGGCGGCCACGGCTCGATCACTCGGTGAGCCGTTGTTGATAGCTGACCGTGAGTTCGATACTGCTGGCCTTCACCAACTCATATCGATTCGACACCTCGATGTCGATTGATGCAACGCGGTGTCGATCTGCCCGGCCTTGCTTAGCGGACCACCGGGGCCGAGGTCTGCCACCGAGTCCGATCTGCGTACCCAACCACGGGATGCCGATGATTGCGAGTCTAAGAGATACTATCCCGGACCGATTGAAGTAGGCGTGCCAGTTGATGAGATATAGTCCGGGTGATTCACCCATTTTCTCACTCAATACTCATCACAACCGCACCGTTTCCCCATCCACCGGCGTGAGCTCGCCATCGACCTGCGCCCAGTGGATCCACTCCTCGGCCTTGTCAGCAGGATGTCCACAGCGGATCATCGCCGACTTGAGGTCGGCCTTGTTGATCGCACCATCGCGGTGATCGCTCATCCAAAGCGCGATCTGCCGGGCGGGTATGGTCGACCCTTGGAAGATATCGACCGATCCATCGCGGTCGATATGGGCAACCCGAGGGGCGAACGGCAGCGCCTTCGTCCCGGTGATGTACCGGTGTTCGGGGAAGAGGTAGGCACGCATCGAGCCATTGCTGACCCACTCGACGTGGACCTCAGCACGGGTCACCCCAGCAGCATTCTCGACGGCCTCGGCGATCCGCGAGACGAACTCGATACGCTCCTCCTCCAGTCTCGGGATCAGTTCCTTGAAGGGGATCGACCCGAGTTTAGCCTGCAATTTCTCTTCGAACGAGCGACGGGTTGTGGACGGGACGAATTCCATCGTGCGGATTACACTGGTTGTGAGAACTGGTACATCAATATACCGGTAGATTGGACGGTTGGAGTGTCGACCCCATCCGCGAACATCAGATGCACGGTTATGACCAACCGTTGATTCCATCCTGCACTTCGCGGGCTATTTCGATGAGGCTGGGCAGTTAAGCTCGATCGGAACCCCTTCTGGGATTAAATACAATGGCGACACCACATGTGGTAAGAACTGTCATGACATCTGACGGAGGTGATTTCGTCCCCGAGATTGACCTCCTGAGATGGTATGAATTATCAATCGATCTCGGGAAGAGATTTTCAACGGTATCGATGACAAGGCTGCACGATCGCAGACATGGCACGCATTAAACCACCGTCACACCGCAACGCGCAGTGCGGTTTCACTGGGTGATGCACGTTTCAATTCTGCTCCGTGGGAATGATTGTGCCTTAGTTGCCGACGACCCTGATCACCCCGCGCTGGCCAAACGCATTTTCGATCTCAACCTCCTGACCGGGTGGTCCGACCGGAGCCGGGAACGGTGCCCCGTGTGGATGGCAGAAGTAGAGGTAGGTACCTCGCTCAGTGAATTCATAGCTGAATTCGGTAGGGAGGCCACCCGGGCCCAACATCTCATGAAACTCGTCCCCCCAATCCGGTGGGTCGAAGAACGATGAGACATGATGGGGAACGTCGAATCCTCCATCATCTTCCCAAAGCCATGTCACCGTCGTACCGGGTGATACCTTGACCGCTCGCGGTTCGATCCCCCACGGCCCCATGAACTCGTCTCCTGTGGCAGGGTCGATGACCTCTGTGAAGGCATTGAAGTCGATCTCAACCTCACTCTCGCCGGTCATGTCAGCAAAGCCTGATGTCCAGATAGGCGATTTCTTGAACGCCGCCTTCTCGTTGAGGAACGCCCCGATGGCGTTGCCGTTTCCATAATGAGATGGCCTCGCACTGGCTGATCCGGTCACCAGTACACCCGCTAAAACACCTGTACCTATGGTTTTTAGTAGAGGTCTACGTCTGAATGTCGGTTGTCTTGTCATGGTATTCCTCACCGTCTCCGAGATCGGGAAACCCCCAACCCCTGTACCCGACGACGGCATCACCAAATATCATCATGAAATTATAGTTATGAATCTCCTGAACCTGACACGTCGGTACTTCGTTGGCAATTCACCACCGCACGATACCGATCAGCATCAGCATGATAAACGGCTGTCTGAACGGATACAGACGGTGGCCAAACGCAGATGAAACTCCATCTCCTGGAACCAACCATTTGTGCGTTTGGTGTGCACTCCGAAGCGGGTTTTCAGATGTCAGCGAACCTCGACCTCGTCAAAGGGACGTACGATGCGTTTGCGAACGGCGATATCGACACCGTCCTCGCCGCCTTTGCGGACGATATCATCTGAATTGACGCAGAGGGTGGGTCGTATGGGGGCACCTATCAGGGTGGCGATGAGATACTGCAGGGCGCCTTCGGACCGATCGCTGAAGAGTGGGATAGATTCCAGTTTCGAGCCTGAGCGGTACATTGACAGCGGAGACACCGTCGTCGCGACCGGCCTGTACAGTGGCACGTACACGGCCACCGGGGAGAGCTTCGAAGCTCCGTTCGCTCATGTCTGGGACATAGAAGATGGAGAGATCGTTCGATGCCAGCTATTCATCGACACCGTTCTCCATAACGAACCACTCGTACGCTACGCTTGACCTGCGCCAGTGACATTCGAGCGTGGTGCATGCACATCTCGCACGTGAGGGAGCATCAGTCGGCGACGTGTACTCAGCTAGACCAAACTTCGGTATCATAGTTTTTCTCAGCGACTGCTTTCAAATCGAGAGGGACAGCCCATGGCTGATTCGAAGAACCCAGAACGCTGCCTCGCAGCGTCAGAAGCCGTGACCGTCGATATGGTTCAGTATCATGCAGGTGCTATGTGGAGCGTGCCCCGGATCATAACGTAATATCGCATCCTGTTCTGCTGAATCACATGGTGATCACCGTACTTGACACTCTCTCTGTAGGATTCGATGTACCGGAAAACTCAATTTCGTATCTTCATTCCGTTGATAGTGTAATAAGGATTTTAATACCATCACAAAAACATAAATAAGGTTATATACAGCGGGTGAGAAGTCGGGTCAATTCTCATCAGGGGGATGGGAACATCATGTCAGAAGAAGAGATCACACCAGAGCAGGACGGGATACTTCCATTATCACGGCGGAACGCCCTACTCGCAGGACTCGGGTTAGGGACGTTCGGGGTTGTGGGAACCGGAACAGCAACTGCATCAAGCCACCGACATCCAACATCCACTTGGAACCGACATATCAATGCCCAAGATGAGTACACACTGTACAACCTCAAGGGATTGAATATGTCGGTGATGGATGATGATGAAAGCAGCGACCTTCAAGACTTCGAGGGGGTGGGGCTTGTCATTGAAGACAATGCGCTGAGGGTCGACCTCGGACAGGCTGGTGTAGATGGCCGCTATCTCACATGGAACGACGAGACGGACCAACTCGATTTCGTTGGTACAGCTGAATGGGGCGATACCTTTGATGCGGATGCCATTGACGGCAACATCGCCTCTGGCGAGGGAGCTGTCGTTTCCGGAGGCAAGAGTAACGTGGCAGACGGAAACGATGCCTCGATCGGCGGAGGTTCCGAAAACGATGCTGACGCTGAGGCAACAACCATCGCCGGCGGTCGTCACAATATTGTATTTGGAGATTTTGCGAGTATCGTCGGTGGGGAGAACAATGTCGGCTACGATAGCTTTGGCGCCATCGGTGGTGGTCAAGGAAACACCACCGGTGTTGACGGGTCACTCGACGGGGTTTTCGCTAGTATCGGTGGTGGTGAGGGTAACGAGGCGGTCGCGCCGCATTCGACGATTGCCGGTGGCAAACAGAATACTGCCGAGTTTCCGTACACCACGGTGGGCGGTGGTGAGAGTAATCTGGCCAGCGGGCATCACTCGACGATCGCCGGTGGAGGTGATAATGAGGCAGACGGCGCTGATGCGACAATCGCTGGTGGAAGTGACAACGAAGCGAGTACACTCGCCACGGTTGCTGGCGGGACGAACAACTCAGCCAGTATTCGATCGGCAATCGGTGGTGGTGTCGCCAACACCGCACTCAACGAGTCGGCCACTATCGGAGGTGGTGAATCCAACTCGGCTGAGGGTATCGAGGATGCCATCGGCGGTGGTCGAGAGAACACGACCGATGGTGGCCGGTCGACCATCGCTGGTGGTGAACTCAACGAGGTACTAACCACCTGGGGGGCCATCGGTGGTGGGAAGGAAAATAGCGTCGACAGCCCCGATACGGGGCTCATGGCAGGGTACGGTGCGGTTGCAGGCGGTGAGAGCAACGCGGTCGAACACAACCACGCAGCTGTTGGGGGTGGAAAGGACAACGTCGCAAGCGCCCAAGGGGCAACCGTCGGTGGTGGTACCGACAATACCACGAGTGGATTGAATGCGGTCATCGGTGGTGGCCAATCAAATGAGGCAACTCATACCTGGGCAACAGTGGGTGGTGGAGCCGAGAACACCGTCGATGAGTCCGGTGGCACCGTCGCCGGTGGGCAGAACAACCAGGCAGCCGCCCAGGCGGCCGTCGGCGGTGGCCGCCTCAACGAGGCAACGGGCGTTCGATCGACGATCGCCGGTGGGAATGAGAACGCGGCAACGACGACATCTGCCGCTATCGGTGGCGGTGACGGCAACACCGCGTCGGGTGACTTCGCGACCGTGCCAGGGGGATCGGACAATGAAGCATCCGGTGACCACACTTTTGCAGCCGGCAAGGGTGCTCTCGCCGACCATGACAATTCCTTCGTTTGGTCGACTGAGAAAGCCTGGTCTTGGGGATCGGGTTCAGTCGTGTTCCAAGCAACAAATGGATTTCGCATTCTCGATGGTGATCTGATCGTCAATGACGGCATGATTGAGACAGACTCGATTGAGACGGACACGATTGGGAGTCTTTCAAACAACTCGATTACCCTCGATGGAGAGTTAGATGTCAACGGGCATGCGCTCACGGATTCCGATGACGATACGATCGTCATTGATGGTGACATCGAGATCGACGGCAACCTGTTCGCGACTGGGACGAAGCACTTCGTCTCAACTGTCGATACCGCCGATGGGCCACGTAATATCGCCTACACGGCGGTGGAATCCCCAACACCACGAACCGAGATAACCGACGTGGCTGACCTTAAGGATGGCCGCGTCGAAATCGACCTCCCCGAGCATTTCGCGCTCGTCACCAGCAATGACGAACCGCTTTGCGTGCAGGTCACGCCATATGCCGCGGAGGCGGTCCACCCACAGGTGGTCGAGCGAAGTTCCGAACGTATCATCGTTGAGGACATGGGTGATGGGCCGGACGATTACACCATCTCGTACACCGTCAAGGGCGTTCGCAGGGGGTACGAGGACACCATGGTAGTGCACGATCGATGACCCTCTACCAAGCATCAGCAAGGCATAAGGCTGAGCTCGAACCACAACAGATGCGTTCGTGGGGAAGATTATGGCCGTATCTGATGCGCAGCAGAGGGGATGGGTGGGATTATGACCGATAAAACAGAAAGCGATCGCGATATCCTCGACCGGAAAGTGACTTCACCCCTTCGAAGACAGGTCAGGAATGCGGAGCGTACTGGTGTTACAAATGAGGTCGAGATACGCATCGAGACCAAGCCAGACAGCCTTGATCAGGTCGAGCGACACGTCAAGGCAGCAGGGGCCGAGATTGTGTCAAGCTATCATCGTGAGGTCATCGCCAGGGTTAACCTTGGGATGGTTCCTACCCTCGCCGATTCGCATGCGATTCGATTGATAGCACTCCACGAGGGGCCGGAGGATGCCTCAGGTGGTGTGGCAACGACGCAGGCTGACCTCCTTCATCAAATCGGATTGACAGGTGAGGGCGTCACCATAGCTGTCATAGATAGCGAGTTCAACTTGGATAATGAGGTGTATGCAGACCAGGTGGTTCACACCATCGGTGATGATAGTTTCTACGAAGAAGATGATGAGGACTTCGAGGAGGGCCTCCATGGAACGAACTCAGCTGAGGTCGTTGCCCATATGGCACCTGACGCAGATCTTGTGCTTGCATCGACCCGAGACCGAACGTTGACGCACATCATTCACCGAATCACCGACGAAAACACAAGTTGGGGTCCTGTTGATGTAGCCACACAGTCACAAACTTACCGCGGACGTCGACTCGATGGCTTAGATAATGTCAGTATACTTATCCAAGACAATTTCCTCGACGGTGACCGCCTCTATACATCAGCCGCAGGGAATAACGCCACCACGTACCATTGGGACGGTCCATTCATCGATGCCAATGACAACGATCTCCTGGAGTACGATGACCAAGGGACCGAGCGCTTTGAAATTACCAAACATCCTGGATTCGGTGAAGACTTCGAGGACGTAACGGGAGATATCGATGTCTATTGGGATCTTGACTGGGACGCTAGCGGTGGGGAGTTCGAGGTACGACTTTTTGACGCCGAGACGGGCGGCAACTTGATTGACAGCTCGTCTACAGACGAAACCCCATACGAACGCGTTTCGGTCACGGGTGACCCGTCGCCCAGCGCATATCTCGAGATCGAGCGATTAGATGACACAGTCGAGCCACACTTCGACTTCATCATGTCACATCAAGGTCAACTTCAATTCTCCAACGGCACGGCAGAGCGTAGCATGTTGCCACCAGCGACGAGTCAGGCGGACAATCATATCGCCGTTGCGGCGGTAGATGTCGATTTTGACAATCTCGCTGGGTACTCTTCTCGCGGCCCCACCGTAGACGGCCGTCGAGGTATCGACCTTGCAGCCCCCACCCACGTGACGCTATCAGAGGGCTCGTATGGGGGGACATCTGCGGCAACGCCCCACGTAGGTGGTGCACTCGCGCTATTGTCTGATCCGGAAATCGGAGCGACGCCGGAAGAGATTCGAGACGCATTGTTCAATGCCGCCCGCGATATCGCCGATTCCAGTGTGGATCCAGGAGGAGCGACGAACACCGAGATTGGTTTCGGCTACCTCAATGTGCGTGTCGCCAGAGACATCCTCGAAGAAATCCCGGTTCAGCTCACTGAGGACTGGACCTTCGATACCGGAAGCCCCATGCAATACGCCCGACCACTCGTCGCCAACGGGACGGTCATCGCCTCGGGCCTTGCAGAGACCGTCTACGGGCTCGACCGTAATGATGGCAGCGAGCAGTGGGCGGCCAAGCGTGCAGGAGCCCTGTCAGACTCGACGCCATGTCGCTGGAACGATACCCTGTTCGTCGGCAGTGGGGGTGGTGTGTTGTATGCTATCGATATCGCGACCCAGGATGTCAATCAGCTCTATAGCACCGATAGTGCGATTACCTCCTCGCCGGTCGTCGCAGACAGATTGGTTCCCGTTTTGGGCACGGATCGGGTCATCTTCGGCACCAACGACGGGCGAGTCATTGCTGTCGATGCGAGTGATGGTGAGCTGGAATGGGAGATCGACCTCGGTGATCCGCTATACACCGAACTGGTCACCGATGACGTAAGGGTATACCTCATCACGAACGCCGGTCGCGTCGTCGCCCTCTCGGTTAAAGATGGTGAACAGGTCTGGGACTACCAGACCGAACGACACTCCACCCGCCTCCCCAGCTCACCCAGCCTGCACGACGGCACACTGTATGTCTCTGCAGAACGTGTCTATGCGTTCAATGCAAGCGATGGCGACGTGGTGTGGGACCAAGGCCATCCGGGCTCAAGTGGCTCGAAACCGACAATCGATGAGACCACTGGCAGGGTGTACATCGGTGTGCCCAATGGGAACGTCTACGGCTTCGAGGCTGACGGTACACCGGTGTTCAACGAGAGTTTCGGCGTGCAGACAAGCGTGATTGCACCGGGTGTCGGTCCGGAACGACTCATCGTCAGCACCTTCGATGGCGAGGTTCACCTCGTGGATACGCGTCTCAACCCGGGGGAGATCATCGCTTCGACCGATGAGCCCCTCATGACCCGAGGCGAGCCGGTCATCGATGGTGCCAGTATCTACGTGGGGTCGGAGGATGGCCATCTCCACGCCTATCGAGGTAAACCCGAAGAGCTTGACATCGATGATATCATGGGAGTGTTGTAGCTGAATCGATTTCGCCGATTATCCGAGGTAAAGACAACGCTACCGAACATACCTGCTTAACCGATACGCATCGGTCGCCAGACGTCGTAGCATGCGATACGCCATTCTCGTACACGTATCGTTGGAAGATTCGGGGTAGCTTCTCGCTGAGAGGGACGCTTCCATGCCCTCCACTTGCAACCCCGGTGGGGTGTTCGTGGTCGAGGTGCCTCCGTTACCCTCACAGACTCCTAGCCAACACTGGAGTTGGTCGGCAACGACCATGCAAACGAGTGTGTGACAGCACACCAAACACACCCCATTTGCGGTTGCAGTCTACCCTCGTCAACAACGTATGGTCGATGGCACGAGGCGTGTTCCAACGTTGTTCTAAGTATCGCGATAGCGTTGGACTGCCCATCGCTTACGAAGGAATCGACGAGCCCAAGCGGAGACATGATGTCAGCGAGCGACTCCGTCCTCCTCGGCACGATACCGTCTCAACATGCCAGTATCGTCTGTACCCGAGGTATGGGAACAGACACGGTCTCGACATAGCATTGGTTGCCAGCCGATCACCTGACTCAAGAAAAACGTAACCGTAACGTATGTCTTACTGACGGCTTCGGTCTCTGTCACCCGGTCCGCGATCTCGAGGGGGGTCTCCCCTGCCAGAGCCAGGTCGGTCATCAGGCGGGCACTTGCCCTTATCGCCACGCCGGCCGGTATCTCGACGCTGCTCACAAGGATGGTACACACCACCGAAGCCACCCTCGCCGTACCCACCCTCGCCATAGCCGACCGCTTGACCACCCACACCCTGATTCGCCGTCGTGACCGACACGCTCGACCCAACGGTTGCTGACGTCGCGAGCCCACCGATGAAGACCCGTCGCGTCGTCACCAACCGGCTATCGCGATCTGACTGACTGTCATCTACTGATGGGTTTGGGTCAGTCATCGCTTGGCGACCGTATTGATGCAGGGGAGCGTTCAGTCTCAGCGTCACCATCGAGTCGTTGTGATAACACACGGTTAGTTGCCTCGAGTTCGTCAAGGCGATCGCTGAGTTCTTTCACCGTCGCTGCATGTCGCTCGTTCGTCTCACGCAGTCTGTCGGCCAGACCCTTGATCGCCGCGAGTGCCACACCGTCTGCATCGACCGTCGCGATCGAGTCAGCATCATCGCCGAGGCCGAACGCAGCGCTGAAGTCACCGGCCATCGGCCCCATGTGTCGTCGACCATCGCCGTCGGTGAACTCCCAGGTATGGACCGAGAGTGACTCGACTGACGAGAGCACCGCAGCTGTATCGACCGGCTCGATGGCTGTCTTGGCTGCCTGTGCGCTGGTCGTGTGGATCTCCGGAGCGTGAATATCCACCTCGGAGGTGATCTTATCCGATTCGATGGTCAGCAGTGGCGACTCCGAGTCGACGGCGAAGGTGATCTCATCTGCCTCCACCTCGAAGCCGGTATCCTCGCTGTCGATCTCTCCACTGATCAGATCTCCCTCAGCCGAGAGACCCCCACCGCTGATCGATGTGGCACTCAGTGAGCCGAGGCTGGCACCGGCCGCAGCGATGCTCGTTGCATCTACTGCGCCGGTCGTGACCGACTGTGTTGCCTCGACCGACGGTGCATAGATCGGCATCTGTGATCGAAGCTCATCGATCTGCTCTGACCAGATCTCACGCGTGGTCGAGTCACCGAAGACGATGGCACCCTGGTGGACTGCATGCGCATTGACACCGAAGGTATTCGGGGCATCTGAGTCGCCGTTGTCGCGGTTATCCGGGTCAGTGTCGAACAGTTCGGAGAGTTCACCCGCCTCGATCTCGCCATCCTCGTTGAAAAACGCCATCGCCAGCGCAGGAGTCCAGCTACCGCCATCACCTACGTAGATAATCCCAGTGTCAAGTTCGAGGAATGTCGACCCATCCTTCGGGTCGTAGTCATCGCGATTCGCTGCCACGTCACGTAACTCGACGTCGATATCGAGTGCCTCGAAGTTCGCGTTGAGTGGTTCGTGCCAGTTCTCTGTGCCTGCGGGTGGTGTCGCATACCCGTGGTTGTCAGTGTTTTCTGCCATGATCAACCCCGATTACAGGTCCTCGCGTTCCATCGAATCGAATGCCACCGTGATTCTTTCCGTGGCGATATCATCACTGGCGCCATCGAGTTGCGGTGGCCGATAGTAGGTGATCCACGCGTCTTCGAACGTCCACCTGAGGAGATCCGAACCGTCCTGGTCTATGAGCGTCACGACGACGGTCCGTAAGCCAGCATCCTCATCACCGTCGCTGATGGTCTCTTGCCAGTCATGAATGTAGGTATCACCCGGCAAGACGCCCCGTTCCATCTCGAGAGGCTGAAGAACGCTCTCACCCCAGCCGTCGTCCTCTGGTGCTGTGCTGATCGCGGGGATGTTGGCATATCGCCAACCTTCGACCTCCACGTCGTCGATCTCAACCTTGAATATGTTACCTCGTATCGGGTCTGGTGCTATTGCCATGATTATAATTTCCTTGATAATGTACTGCTCGTAATATGTTCTATCTCCAATCCCTCGCGATATCCCAGCGACCACCGCATGATGGCGGCTGGCATGTGTGGTCGTGATGGTTGCAGATAGCTGATTGTTCGTCGTTGCCGAATGTCACCGAGTTGGCCGCTCATTCGGCGTTTACCTGTACCTTTTCCGAGTTCGGGTATTGCGTCTTCACCCGAAGTTGATGTGCTTGAAGTTGATTGTTGATACGTCCGGTTGCCTACAGTTATCAATTCGTGTATCCCTCCTGGGATTACCATAACGGAATTGGGGTGTGTAGATAATTGTTTGGATATTATCATACGGCTAGAACGCAAGCAACTCGTCAAGAACGATCACCTGTGCACATTTTGCCAGGTAAGAACGCACTAATCTCAGCATCGAGAATTAGTCTCCAGGCAAATTACACTCTGCGTCCCACCAACCCACCCGTGTTCAGTTCGGAGAAAGGTAGGTTTACCCCGATGGGATCACATCCGCCCGGTAGCCGCTTGCCCCCTCGACAGCAGCATGATAGCTGCCTTCACGAAGTGATTATTCGATTGGGATTCACGTCTACCTTGCT
>SKSD01000017.1 GCA_007118145.1 Halobacteriales archaeon | reverse complement strand
CGTGTGAGCACGAGTTCAGCACCGGCTCGATTGGCCGCATCGACAAGACGCTGAGAGGCGGTAATCGCAGAGACGATCACGTCCCCCTCCGCAGCGGCATGCTCTGCGAGAGTAGCGAGCACAGTGGCACCTTCGACGAACCGACCACGCTCATCGATGAAGACGGCTCGGTCTGCGTCACCATCATGGGCGATGCCGAGGTCTGCCTCAACCGAGGTGACGAGCGTTCTGAGCGGACTCAGTTCGTTCGGCAACGGCTCGGGCGCTCTCTCTGGAAACGTTCCGTCAAGATCAGCGTTGATGGTGTGGACGCCACACCCGAGGCGCTGAAAGACCCTCGATGCTGTCTGCCCACCTGCCCCGTTACCGGGATCGACAGCGACCGTGAGTGACTGACCTGAAATCGAGGCTTTGTTGAGTGCCTCGACCACCTGCTCCACGTATCGACTGTTGACATCGTCGACATAACGAACCTGGCCGAAGTTCGACCAGTCAGCCGTCTCGAGCGAGCCTTCCTCGATGCGCCGCTCGATGGCTCGATAATCGTCCATCGAGATCTCCCCACCGCTACTATCGCTGAGTTTCACACCATTGTACTCAGGAGGATTGTGTGACGCGGTGATGGTGATCGCTGGATAGCCGGTGGAAAACGCATATGACTGGATGGCCGGTGTCGGAGCCACGCCGAGACGATCGACATCACACCCCGCTGCAGTCACACCGGCGGTGGCAGCAGCCGCGAACGATGGGCCGGTCAGGCGGACATCACGACCGATCGCCACGCGCTCGACATCCCAGTGATTGGCGGCAGCCTGCGCGATGCGCGCTACAAGGTCCGGGCCGAACCCGTCCTCAAGTGAGCCTCGGGCACCACTGGAGCCGAACAGCGCCATTGCCTAGCCCTCCGGCTACTGGTACCAAAGGAATTGCGACACCGGAAATGCCGCCTCACTGGACAGCGGCGACCGAAAACGGGTTTACATCGACGCGTGCAGTGGTCGGTATGATACTGAGTGGGTCGACAAGTCAGGCGCTCGCCTTGGCACTCGGTGCGATCCTCGATGAACCGGTGATACCGCTCGACTACGACCGATTCCCCGATGGCGAGTTATTGGTTCAGGTCGACCGCGATGCGACACTCCCGGAGGGAGTGGTGCTCGATGGCACGAGTTTCACCATCGACGACCGGGCGCTCGTCGTCGCATCGACACCGACATCGGCTGCGCATATCGAACTCCTGCAGCTTCAAGACCTCGCCCACGAGGCGCATGCCGAGTCGATCACTACCATCATCCCATATCTCGGCTACGCCAGGCAGGACCGGGCACATGAACCTGGCCAACCCGCCTCCGCACGTGCTATCTGTCGTGCCATCGGCGCATCGACCGATCGCATCATCACGGTCGACCCGCATGAGGCGGTCGTCTGCGATTACTTCGATGTCCCATGTGTAGCCGTATCTGCCATCGGTACCCTGGCATCGGCACTGTCCATCGAGAGTGATGCACCGCTGTTCCTTGCTCCTGATGAAGGGGCTCGCTCGCTAGCGACCTCCCTGCGCGATGCGTATGGCGAGGGTACGGTCGACCATTTCATCAAACGACGGACGGGAGGCGATACGGTCGAGATCACCCCGAGTGAAACGGATGTAGCCGAACGTGAAGTGGTGATCGTCGACGATATCATCGCCACCGGGTCGACGATAGCGACGGCCACCTCGTTACTCACAAGCAGAGGTGTCAACACGGTGCGTGTGGCATGTGTCCATGCGTTGCTCGTCGGTGGTGCTCACACACGTCTTCGACGTGCTGGTGTGGACGAGCTGGTCGCCACCGACACGATCGAACGCGCCGTCACCGCTGCCTCAGCGGCACCGGCTATCACCGAGTCGATCTAACCCTCAGGTGGTCGCCTCTGGCACGCGCGCGATGGCGATGGTGAGTTCGATCCCATCGACCTCCCAAGTCTGGCGCAGTCCGTCCTCAACTGCACCAAACTCACTCGCACGTACCTCACCGGCGATTAGCTCGTGTTGGCGCTCGAGTAGCGCCGCCACCCGATCGTCGTCGACCTCATACTCGACGATGATCGCTGCCTCAAGGTCCAGATCAAGTTCCTTTCGCATCTCCTGGACGCGGCGGATGAGCTCACGTGCATATCCCTCACTCTCGAGCTCCGCAGTCAGCGTCGCATCAACGTAGACAACCCCTCGGTCGTCACCCTCGACAGCGAACGCCGTCCCTGCCACACCCTCAGGTGTCTGCGTGACGAATGTCAACATCTCATCGGCGAGGGTGATGTCTTCACCGATGACTGAGGAGACGGCCTCCTGGAATGCCTCAACGGATGGTGTCGAGACACGAGCCTCGTTGAGTGCCTTCATCACTCGTGCGGCATCGCCACCGAATGCGGGACCGAGTAAGCTCATATCTGCCTCCGCGCTGTAGCGCAACTCGCCCCAGTCTTCGTCATCTTCGACGAGTTCGATCGAACGTGCGTTGAGACGCTCTTCGAGCATCCCCTCGTAACGGTCGACCGCCGTCAGGACGGTCTCATCCTCCGAGGCGATCACCACGCGTTGGACAGGCCAGCGAAGCTTTCGACCGGCCTGTTGCCTGGCGTTCGCACCTGCCTCCTCAATCGCTCTGAGCACATCGATATCTGCCTCGAGTTGGGTATCGAGGTAACCCTCAGTGGGAGACGGCCAATCGCGCATGTGCACCGTCATCGGTTCGCCATCCGTGAGAGTTCGGTGGATTTCCTCTGAGACGAACGGTGCAAACGGTGCGAGAAGCGTCACGGTATCGACGAGGACGCGATACATCGTGGCGTATGCGGCACGTTTCGACAGACTATCTTCCTCCTCCCACATCCGTGCCCGAACGGTCTGTACGTAATATCTCGATACATCGTCGATGACGAACGAGAGGAGCACGTCGAGCGCACGATCTTGTCTGTAGCGTTCGAGCTCGTCGGTCATATCGGCGATAGTCGACTGGAGCCGAGAGAGCACCCATCGATCGATCACCTCGAGGTCGTCTGTAACATCCTCCAGGCCGACGACAGTCGGGTCGAAGCCATCGAGTTGCATGTAGGGCAGGGGAAACCTGAAGACGTTCCACAGGGTCCTCAGGTCGTTCTCCTTCTCCTGAAGCTCGTCCCACGAGATTCGCATATCGTCACCCTGTGGGTTGAGCGAGAGGAGGAACAGCCGCATGACGTCGCGACCGTGGCGGTCGATCACCTCATGCGGGTCGATCGTGATACCCTTTGATTTCGACATCGCACGACCATCGGGCATGAGCGCATGGCCGTGCATCAGCACCCGCTTGTATGGCACTGCACCGAGTGCAGCAGTCCCCATACCGAGTTGTGACCAGAACCAACCGCGGGTCTGGTCGTGTGCCTCGATGATGAGGTCGGCCGGCCAGAGGGTCTCGAACTGTGAGTCATCCTCCGGGTAGTTGAGCGTGCCCCAGGTGGCGACCGAGGAGTCGAGCCAGACGTCGAACACGTCAGGGACGCGTGTGTACGTGGTACCACCCTCGGTGATGGTGAGATCGTCCACCGTATCTTTGTGCAGATCGACCGACTTGGGGTCGATATCCTGATCGACCCGATCGGCGAGCTCGTCCCGTGTCGCGATGACGAGCATGTCCGCATCGTCCTGTGTACCCTCGGGCGTCCAGATGGGGAGCGGCGTCCCCCAGTACCGTTGTCTGGATACGTTCCAATCGGGTGCCTCTTCGACGAAGTCGCGGAATCGGTTATCACGTGCCCATGCCGGGTACCACTCGCTGTCGTTGATGTTATCGAGCAGGTCCTCCTTGATGTCGGTGATGGTGATGAACCACTGATCGGTCACTATCTGAACGATACCAGTGCCACATCGCCAGCAATGACCGTAGTTGTGGCTCACCGTCTCATCAGCGAGGAGGGCACCGACCGCCTCGAGATCGTCGATGATCTGACCATCGGCCTCCTTGACGAACAGCCCCTCATAGACTCCTGCGTCCTCGGTGAAGATACCGTCATCACCGACCGGGCAGAAGGTCGGAAATCCCAACTCCTGCCCCCGGAGGAAGTCCTCCTCACCATGCCCCGGTGCGGAGTGGACCAATCCGGTTCGATCAGCCTCGACGTACTCCGCCGCATACACCTGATGGACTCCATCGTGATCGGGGTATTGAGGCACATGTTCGGCGAGAGGGAACTCGTATCTCCATCCGACCATCTCCTCGCCGGTGATCTCTTCAATGACCTCAAACTCCTGGTACCGACCGACCTTGAGCACCTCTTCGACGCATGCCTCAGCGATGTATAGGATATCGTACTCGCCATCACGCTCGGCCCTGACGGCCTGATACGTGAGCTCAGGGTCGACCGCGACGAAGACGTTCGATGGTATCGTCCACGGCGTCGTCGTCCAGATGACGAGCGAACCTTCCCGGTCGATGAGCTCGAAGGTTACGTAGATCGAAGGGTCCTCGACGGTCTCATACTCAACCTCGTTCTTAGCGATGGCGGTCTCACAGCGAGGACATTGCGAGATCGAACGTTTCCCACGTTCGACCAGGTCTCTATCTGCGACCTCTGCGAACGCCCACCACGTCGCCTCCATATATTCTGGGGTGACGGTTCGATATGGATCGTCCCAATCCATCCATACGCCGAACTCCTTGAAATCGTGTTGCAGCTGTTCGAGACTCTCCTCTGCGAACGCCTGGCATCGGTCGATGAATGCATCAACACCGAAGGCCTCGATGTCCTTCTTGTTCTCAAATCCCATCTCCTGCTCGACACGCGTCTCGATGGGAAGTCCGTGCATATCGTAACCTGGACGGTCAAGCACGTGGTGGCCGAGCATCCGTTGATAGCGGATGTGGAGGTCTTTCAGGCTCTTGTTCCATGCGTGACCCATGTGTGCCGCACCCGAGGTGTAGGGGGGTCCATCGACGAAGAAGAACGGTTCGCCATCCGCTCGATGTTCGACGGTTCGTTCGTACGCGTCGACCTCATCCCAGTACGCGAAGACACGCTCCTCGAGGGCGTGCGAATCGTACCGGTCGTCGACCTCGCCGAAGTCAGCCATAACCGTTTCCTGTCGCTCAATCAATAAAGGAGCCTCGGTTGTGCGGGGTCAGCCCGATCGTCGATAGGCCTTGAGGAGACCCTCATCGAGCAGGCGTGCACCACCGAGGAGGGCGATTGCACCGACCGCGACCAGCCAACCGCCGATGATGAACTCGCCGATCAGGAGCTGGCTGACAGCGAACAACTCGATGGCGAGTCCCCCGATGGTCAGGGCTATCCCTCCGATGGCCGCGATGACCATTTCCAGCGCCGGAACCGCTTCCATACCTTACCTGAGGTGATGCATCTGGGATATGGCTTTCGCCAGCACCCGCACCAACCTTCATACCCTGCCCGACCGTGCAATCGAACATGAGCGATGGTGACTGTGTGTTCTGCAAGATCATCACCGGAGATATCCCGGGTTACACAGTGTACGAGTCGAGCACGGTGACGGGCTTTCTCGATGTCAACCCACTCTCCATGGGTCACACGCTTGTCGTCCCGAACGAACATCACGAACAGCTGCAAGACCTCCCAACAGATCAGGCGACTGACCTCTGGCGCGGTGTACATGACCTACTCCCGGCGATCGAGTCAGCGGTCGATGCTGACGCTTCGACGATTGGTGTGAACAACGGTGAAGCAAGCGGCCAGGAGATACCGCACGTACACGTACACATCGTTCCTCGATTCTATGGTGATGGAGGGAACCCGATCCACGCCGTTGGCGGTCGCTCCCCAACGGTGACCGAGGACGATTTCGAGACCATCCAACAGGGGATAGAGGGAAGCCTCTGACTACACTGAAACCGTGCATGCTGGTGCTCACTGATGCCCACAGTATCTGACAATGAATATGGATATTACGATTACATATATCATTTACATGACATAGATTGAAGTGGGTGGGCGAGTAAGACGACAGTCGCAATGTCGAGTGCTACGAAGACAGCGAATTGCCCAGAATGTGGAGGAACGATGGTCATGCGAGGAGGGGAACATCTCTGCGATGTCTGTGGATTGGTTGATGAGCGTGAGGAGATCGATCGGGGTCCAGAGTGGCGGTATGGTCTTGATGATGCGAAACGACGACGACGAGTCGGAGCCCCACTGACACCGACACGACATGATAAAGGGTTGTCAACAGAGATCGGCTACGCCTCAGGATCAGAGATCCCAGAGGGTAACCCTCGCAAGATCGCACGGATGCGACGTGAGCACAACCGTGCCATGATCTCCTCGAAGGCAGACAGGAATCTCGTCTATGGGTTCATCGAGATACGACGTATCTGCTCCGCGCTCGGCCTGCCAGATTCCTTGCTCGATCGTGCGTGTGTGATCTTCCGGAAGGCTCAGCGCGAGGATCTGTTCAAGGGCCGTTCAATCGAGGGTTTCGCCGCGGCATCGGTCTATGCCGGCTGTCGAGTCGATGGCTATGCACGGACTCGTGATGAGATCATTGAGACCTCGCGTGCAGATGCGAGGGAGTTTCACTCCGCATACGATGCCCTGAATCGAGATCTTGGCCTCCCGCTCGCACCGGTCGATCCTCGGGCGTTCCTCCCACGTTTCGCGTCCACCCTGGAGCTAGAGTCGCAAGTTGAACGGGCAGCAAGAACCTACGCGAATCGTCTGATCGACGAGGGGCTTGCGGTCGGCCGGAAACCAGGGGGTGTGGCAGGAGCGTGTCTGTATCAGGCCGCATGTGATCGGGGGATCGATATCAACCAGTACGAGGTCGCAGATGTGGCTGGTGTCTCGCCGGTGACCATCCGTGGTGTATGCAACCTACTGGAGGATCTTGATCTCTCTCAAGATGAGTCACGTATCCTCAAGGCTGAGACTGGTTGAGTCGAGTGTATCGTCGGTCGATCCCAGGAGTATCGCATGGTCGCGTGCCTGTGTGACGCTTCGTCGCGCGGCGTATCGCCTGGGTAGCTGATAATGATCTCGCACGACAGCCAGTGTCTGCCAATTCGGATGGCCTATCTCGACAGGTTGCCCCTCGACATCGACGGTCGTATGTGTCAGGTGTAACCCGAGGGGTGGGGCGTATGTCAGCCGACCATGGCTCCATGTGAGCCCATCACCGACGTGGATGATGATGGGTGAGAACGCCACGACCGGGTCTCGAGTCGTCACCACCTCGATCAAACCTGTTTCGGCCTCGCCGATCGTTACAGAACGCCCTCGTTCGAAACCAGCCTCGAGATGTGAGAGTACGGCCAGTGGTGTTGACCATCCATCTAGCGTTCGATCAAGGT
Organism: Halobacteriales archaeon; assembly: GCA_007118145.1. Lineage (GTDB taxonomy): Archaea > Halobacteriota > Halobacteria > Halobacteriales > SKSH01 > SKSH01. The sequence continues at coordinate 6,319 of SKSD01000017.1, read as the reverse complement.
GTTCGAGTAGCGCTGCGGTCGAGCGGTCGTCGACATCGTAACGTGAGGAGATCGCTGCGATGACAGCGAGACCATCGTCGAGTTGCTTGAGATCCGATCGCATGGCCGCGAAGACGGCGGGTTTGTCCCCACTACCGAGCCATGCCTCAAGATCACCTGCTGAGCACCCCGCCTGTTCGAGGACGACCGCCCAGCCACGGTCGACATCGTGCCCCGAGATGATCCGTAACCATGCGATCGACAAAACGGCAAGCGGTGTTCGATAGATGGCGACGTTGCCCGCCCTCGCAAGTTCTAACGCTCGATTCCTTGCCAGGCGAATCAGCCGTCGAGCCTGCTGGGGAGTTTCGGTGATAACGCGGATATCGTCCGGTCTGACCGCCTCACTCTCGCCGAAACCATCGGTCAGCATCGCATCGATGACACGGAGTGAGTCGATCACCGGGTCATCAACGGGTTCGTGCCAGACCGTCGCTGTGGTCACATCACTGCCAGCCGCAGATGCCTCGGATTCGATCTCGAGGCGGTCGGGATGTGTGAGCTCCTGATCGAGACGATCTATCACCTGTGTATCCGTCTCCAGCCACGCACCTGGCGATCGGGCGGGGTGTGTCACCGCCCCGATGAGGGTCATCTCGGAGATGGCAGCCGAGGTGAGAAGCTTGAGGCGAGCGATGGCTGGTAACCCGTCAACCACACAGCAGACGTGTTCGAACGGCGCGGGATGTTCCTGATGAGAGGCATAGGCGATACGCTGAGCGGTGGTGACCTTCCCACGAGCTCTACACCATCGAAGATAGTGTCGGAGACCCACCTCGGCGAAGTCAAGTAGTTCGTATCGACCGCAATCGAGCGCCTCCTGGACGATTTCAGTATCGATCCCCGATACCACCGATTGCCGTTCATCCAACCGCATTCGCATCGCCGATGCATCACCCTGGAGCCGACCGAGTCCGTTGTCGACCCAACCCTCGGCAGTTGGTATGATCCCATCAGCAATGAGTCGCTCCAGCGTCGCGACCACCTCACGCGCCTCGGGGACAACCCCCAACATGTCTTGAAAACGGGGGTGATGGTTGAGGAATGCGTTGAACCATGTATCAGCGACAGGAATCGGATCACCTGTGGCTGTGATGGGTTCACCCGCATCCACAAGCGGTGTCGGTATCTCCCATCCGGCCTGGTCGAGCCGTGACGTGGCGAGTTCACCGAACGACCGACTACCTATTCCAGCGGTTCGCAGATATTCGTCTATCAGATCGTCTGCCACCACGAGACTCGAACGGTCGATATCATCAAGATGTTCATCCAACACCGTGGTGATAGGGATCCCCGGTCTGACCGGCACGATAGTGACCTCGACAGCCTCGCCCATCATCGACCCCCCTCACGTGTTGAGACCGGTGCGAGGTCGACGTGCATGCTCGGTTGATTGAGTCGATGTTCAGCCGGATCGCCGAGTGGGTAGCCGTTGCGGTCGAATGAGGCACGCCGTTGTCGCCACTGGTCGATGAAACGTTCGAACGCATCGATATCATCCGCATAGAGGTGATGTTGATAACGGTCATCGAGACCGTGGAGGAGTGCACGGACACCCACCCGAGCCGTAGCCTCGTCGATGCCGCTGTCGGTGACCAATTCGATGAGTGAGTCCGGTTGGTCACCGGTCCCATCGCCCGGTCGCCAACCATCCATCTCCTCGCTGAGCTGAACATGCTCGACGGCATCGAGTAGCACCCTGCGAGGGTGTGTTGGAGGGACTGAATCGCGTAATTGCTTGAGTGATGTCACGCTGGTCAGGTCGAGCTGACTCTGTTGTGGTCGGTACGTGACTGTCCGACTTGCCACGTCGAGTGCTGGGAAACCTGCCAACGCAGCTGACCGCTGACCATCACTGTAGACGTAGGTGAACCTGAGGGGTACCTCTGGCTGCCGACGTCGCAACGCGGCAAGATACAGCGGCAACTGTGTATCGATAGTCGCTTGAGCTGGCAGTACACGGCCTCGCTTGACCAACTCAGAGACGGGGTGAGGCACCCCCGTCTTGAAATCGACGATATGTGTATTAGACAGGATCAGATCGACCAGCCCTGAGACGCCCAGTGTCTCATCGATGAAGTACTGCTCGGCGATCGAGCTAATCAATGTCACATCCAGGCGATCAGCGAGGACGTTTTCACGCCAATCGGGGGCGAAGTAACCCCGGATACCATCTCCATCTGGTTCGACACCATCGAGATATGCATCGAGCACCGCGATTGACGCGTTGATACGTGCCGCCTCGATCGGACGGCGATACGGACTGAACAGTGAGAGGACATCCTCGAGAACGATTTCGATGATACGGTCTCGACCGAGAGCCTCGAGGGCAGCTGGTGCACCGAGGCGAAGTTCAGCATACTCGTGAATGGCAGTGCCACGTGTCAATCCTGGAGAAGCGTGTGTGTTATCGAGTCGTGTGAACATTGCATCTCGAGGAGAGTGAACGAGGTTGTTGAGCTGTGTCTTCGTGAACCGGTCATGACCCGTGCGGGGCCGACGTTCAGGGTCGAAAGTGAATGGTTCAACCTTGGTGTCTATCGTGGATGGTTCGGTATGCAACTTCCCAAAGAGTGACTTCGCCCTCTCGACATCACGCGAAGCGGTGATCCAGTGCTGTTGCCGGCCACTTGCAACGAGCCAACCGAGGCGGTGTCGCTGTCTCGCATCAGCCGCCTCACCTTGGGAGCGAGCCAGCCACTGCTCGGACGGATTGACGAAGATAACGTTCGCTCGCTCGGTGAAACTTGAGTCGGTTGGATCGATGATCTGTACGGCATCATCATCGTCGTCGGTTGTGTCCAGGAATGATGAGGTGAACGTCCATTCGAGTGCTGTGAGAATATCGATCGATGGCTGCGCATCGGCGATATCGAGTGCCTCGAGTACCTGTTCGATGAGCCTCCCGTCGATTCCGGTGCGAAAAACGAACTGTTCGAGAAGTTCGCCGAGTGTCAGTGTCGCATCCGCACGCGTCACAGCCCGCACCCAGATCGCACGTTCGTCATCGAGATGTTCGAGCGGGCGTGCACGTTCGTCCTCAGTCGGGCGAAGGTTGAGACAATCGAGCACAGGTTTCGCGTCATCGACTGTCACCGGCGATGGGTGACACGCCAGTGCAATGAGATTGCAAAAACCGTGCCCGACCTGGTGTGCACCAGATCGGTTGTGTGCGATACCCTCTGCATCAAGCCGTGCGCGTATCGACGGCCAGTATGGCCCCTCGCCATCGACGACGATGGCAGTCGTTGTCGGGTCTGTCACCGCTTGGATGATCGCCTCGGTGGTCGCATATCTGGTCTCTGTCACGGTGATGTCGGGTGGTTTGGATGTACCTTCTGAGGCAGCTAGATTCTGTGCATCCGATGGGATGACACGCTGTTGCAGTGCATCGAACGATGGCGGATCGATCACGCAGACAGCCCCCTCAATCGACTCCGCATGCGATAGCCGTACCTCGGGTAGGTCGAGTTCACGCAGCCTCGAACGGACCGAACGATGGTGGGTAGGTCCCTCGCCAACGTCGAGCGTGCCTGAGGTCCGCCACTGGCGTCTACTCTGACCGATGGCGCGGTCGATGGCTGTGAGTGGAGCATCGACATCCTGCGCAATGGTGAGAACAAGCTCGAACCGGCCCATCTCGGTCGCCCCAATCACCCCCTCGGGTGTGTTCACCTCGATATCAAGATGTCGATCGAACGCATCTGCCAGTGCCCCGTTCGAGACGAGCACGGTCGATACATCGCTCACCTCAGCGGCTAGCGCCTCGATTGGATACATCCGTGGCAGCTTCACGGTCTCACTCGTATCTGCATGGTACTAAAACGCCACCTGGCTCATCCTGGAAGTGAACTGGATGGTTGATCCCATCGCCTGACTGCATGGACGATGAGGTACACCAGCGGTGTATCGAGACCGACGATGACCAGCTTCAGGAAGTAGTGTCCCACGAGCAATGCAGCGAGTGTCTCACCGTCGAGGATCGGGCCGATACCGATGAGTTGTGGTATCAGGTAGAATGCGAGCACGATGAACACCAGGGTATCGATCGCCTGACTCGTCGCAGTCGATGCGATATTTCGAAACCAGAGATGCGCCCCCTCCGTTCGCTCACGGATATAGTCGAAGAAGTAGACGTCCCAGTTCTGACTGATGAGGTAAGCAGTCAGGCTGGCGATGACGATGTTCGTACTCGCCCCGAGCACGTCTCGGAAGGCCTCGGGGTCGACACTCTCGGGATCTGCTGCTGGTGCGACGATGGCAGCCCAGACAAGAGCGAGGAGGACGAAGTTCATGGCGAACCCGATGTTGACCATGATGGCGGCAGAGCGTCTCCCGTAGAGCTCGGTGTAACAATCACTCGCAAGGAATGTCAACCCGTACGCGAGAAACGCACCGGGGACGACCACCGCCGCGCCAGTCACCGGAAGCGAGATCGGTAGACCGAACGCGAGCACCTTCGTGGCGGTCAACTGCGCGGTGACGAGCGATGTGATGAACAGAGCGATGAGTGCTACCTGTCCAACACGTGGCGGTGGTAACCGTGCATGCGCTGACATAGCTGTGTCTCGCCACGTGCCTATACGTGTCGACGGTATAGCCGTTTCCTGTCGTCAGTGGACGCGTTCGAGTGCCCAACTCGCCCGTTGACGGACATCCTCGTCGGGATCGTCCTTGGCGATCGATGAGAGGATACCACGTGCGCCATGCACCTGTGCAGCCCCGAGTGCGAAACATGCCCGCTCGCGAACCCGTGGATCGACATCATCCAAGCACGACTCGATCGTGTCAGCATGTTCGATGACTAGATCTGGCGTCTTAACGGCGATACGCCCGATCGCGGTCATTGCATTGGTGCGTACCATCGCTGTCCGGTCCTCAAGCGCGTCGAGGAGTCGCCCAAGGATGACCGTATCCTCAGCCTCCTCGTGTCGGAGGTAGTCGCCGAGTAGACCCATGGCGTTCGCGCGGACACCGACCGCATCGTGTTCGGCGAGATGGAGTGTCATATCGAGCAGGTGGGGTGAACCCATTGGATATTGCGACAGCAGTCTGCCAAGGGTGGCCAGCGCTGCCTGGATGACTCGTTCATCGTCCTCTTCGAGTGCACGTTCGAGTTCGTCCACCAGGGGGCGAATCTCCTCTGGGTATGTCTCGGCTATCTTCGACAGGGCAGCAAGCACGTTACGCTTGACACGTGGGTCGGGATGGTCAAGGGCGACTGCCAGGCGAGGAACCGCATCGATGGTCACCTCGGGATACTCCGTTGCCACCTCGGCGAGCACCTTGGTCGCCGCCTGGAGCACATGCGTGCTCGATCTGAGTTCGATCCGGTTGATGATCGGCATGATCGATGGGGCGACTGCCTCCGGGTCGACACTCGCAACGGCTGCTGCCGCCTCGAGGATGTGCACCTCGGCTTGTTGATCGGTCGTGCCCAACAGGGCGATGAGGCGGGGGATCGCATCAGTGGTCGATTTCGGCTTCGCCTCAGCGATCTCTCTGAGTGCCTCGATGGCGTCTCGACGCACCGACGGTTGCGGGGATTCCAAGAGTGACAGTGGTTCGACAGGATCGACATTGGTCGGGGCCTCTCTTGCCCTGTCGCGAAGCTCTCGCGCACGCTTCCCCCGTGAGTCCTCTGTAAACGGCATTGCCTCGATTATCGCGGTTTACGCAGGGCGGTGCTATGAACTTGTTGAAGGATTCACCCGCCTGTTTTTATTATTGATAATTAGCGTCTGACGGGCGTCATACACGCCGGCGGTCGATTTCTCCCAGTTCCCGGTGATTTTTTTGGTCGGATCCCTAATGCTAGCAATACTCATGGGGTTGTCACGCCGGTCATACCTCGCTCTGTGGACAGCTGGGTGTCTGGTCGGTGTGAGTGGATGCTTTGAACATCCAGGAGAAAAGCGGTGCCTGTATCTCACCCACTTACCTGAGCCTGATGCTCGGATCACCAATGCACCAGAGATCGGTGAGATACCGCCACGTTCACAGCCGACCGGTATCCCCATCGATGAGGACAGGCTACAGTCTGAGGTTGGCGAGATCGCTGAACAGGTGATTGCAGGGGAGACTATCACCACATATGGTCATCGGCCGATCGAGCATGGCACACATGTCCAATCTGATGGTCGCTATTACGGTAAAATACGAGGCGAAAGCCTCGCCCTTCAGGGCGGGGATGAAGCCGATAAACGACGCACGGTCCATGGCCTTATGTACCAAGACGGCACCATCTGACGATAGCCGCACGCCGACGAACACTGGAGTT
>SKSD01000067.1 GCA_007118145.1 Halobacteriales archaeon | reverse complement strand
TCCGATGACGGACCGGGTATCCCCAGCGATGAGTTGCGTGTGTTCGAACGCGGCGAGTCGTCACCGCTTGAACACGCGAGCGGGCTCGGACTTTGGTTGGTTCACTGGGTGGTCAACGAGTTCGGTGGTGAGGTGACCGTTACCTCGACCGAGACGGGGACAGAGATCGCCGCGGTGTTACCCCTTGTTGAGCAGCTCGAACCGACGGATTGAGTGGGTGAGACTTCCGATATCGGAAAATTTACCACTCTCGCGTGTGCACCTGACTTGCGGAGTCAAACATGAGTCATCATCACGAACTACCAGAGCTGCCGTACGATTACGACGCACTCGAGCCGCACCTCAGCGAACAGGTACTCCGGTGGCATCACGACCGCCACCACCAGGCATACGTTGACGGTCTCGTGAGTGCCGATGAGACACTTGAGGCGAATCGCGCTGCAGGTAATACCGATGGTTCGGCTGCGGCGATGCGAAGCGTCACGCACAACGGATGTGGCCACATCCTCCACGAGTTGTTCTGGCTCAACATGTCGCCAGACGGTGGCGACGAGGCGGACGGGTCGCTTCGTGAACGCATCGAGGAGGACTTTGGCTCATATGAGGCGTGGGAACAGGAGTTCCGAACAGCAGCCGGTGCCGCAGGCGGATGGGCACTCCTGGTCTATGATTCGTTCTCGAATCAGCTGCGCAATCTCATCGTCGACAAGCACGACCAGGGTGCGCTGTGGGGGAGTCATCCGGTACTCGCCCTCGACGTCTGGGAGCACTCGTACTACTACGATAATGGCCCCGACCGTGGCGATTTCATCGACAAGTTCTTCAATGTCGTCGATTGGGATGAGCCCAACCGACGCTATCAGCAATACGTTGAACTGTTCGAATAGGCATCGAAAGCCACTGGCTTGATTTTCCATGGGCGCGTTCATCGCCCATGCCCGTTTCGAAGGAGACGTTCGAATCGCTGTATCCCTGTGAGTTTTTCACCCCTGAGGAGCTCTTCGAGGAGGATCAGATGTACACCGTCCCGGAGATCGCACGTCGGTTACAGGGTCTCCCACCGGATGCGGAGATCGATGCTGAGACGGAGTCTGTGCTGATCGATTGGGCCATCCCATGGATATTCCATGTGAGTGATGAGTTGGTCGTCGGTGAACCCCTCGAGGAGGACGGTCCGGGTTATTACGGGATGAGATCCACCTAGGTGTGCTCGACCAACCGTGCGGCAGCGAGGACGTGATCGTACGCACTCTGTTCGATGATCGGCCCGTGGCCGGCAAAGAGCCCCTTGAGGTCGTCGTCAACGTGTTCGACGACGAACTTGATACTCTCGACGAGATCGCGATGGTCGCATCCAGGGAGGTCAGTCCGACCGACACCACCGTGTGGGAAGATGAGGTCTCCACTGAAGAGGACACGCTCTGTTGAGCTATACAGGCATAGGTGGTCAGGTGCGTGTCCGGGTGTGAACCATACCTCGTAGGTACTATCACCGACCTGTACGTGCTCTCCATGCTCGAGTGGCGTATCCACGAAGCGCGACTGCGCATCGATACCGTAGACATCGATATCGAACGCGTCCCGTACTGTGTCAACATTCCCCACGTGATCAGGATGCGTGTGTGTGAGGATAACCTGGGCTGGTATGCTCCCCTGCGATACCTGTTCGATCCGCTCGATGATATCAAAGCCAGCTCCAACATCGATGAGTGTCGGTGTGTCTCCATCGACGAAGTAGGCGTTACTCGTCATCCGCTGAACACCCTCGGCCAGGTTCGTCGCGATCACTGTATACGTCTCTGGGAGGTCACACGTCAAGGGTATATCGACACGACACGCTCATCGGCATTCCACCCGATGAGGTGCTGAATGCCTCAACACCTACTGTTCAGGCATCGAGACCGTCGGTGTGTGTTCGTCAGCGATCTGCTGACGGGCGACACGTCGTCGGTTAACCTCGCCGAGGCTTGTCAGCGTCGAGGCGACCACCGCATCCATCGCAGCATTGGCCGAGGTAGCTCCGTCTCCGACGATCGGATCGTCACCTCCCAGTGCCTCGTGTATCGGTAGCGACCCGAGGTATGGGACATCGTATGCTGCACAGATTTCCCGTGCACCGCCGGTCCCGAACGGGCTGTGATCTTCACCACATCCGTCACACTCGAAGTAGCTCATGTTCTCGACCACGCCGAGGATGGGTGCCTCATGTGTGGCGAACAGATTGAGACCCTTCCGTGCGTCATCGACAGCGAGTTGGTGTGGTGTTGTCACGATCACCGTCCCGGACACGGGTAACGTCTGGAGAAGGTCGAGCGATGCGTCACCGGTGCCTGGGGGCAGGTCGACCACCAGATAATCGAGCTCGCCCCAGGCGACGTTCTCGAGGAAGTGCATCATCACCTTGTTGACCATCGGACCGCGGAGTATGGCCGGGTCGTCATGGTTACGGGTGAGGAATGCCATGCTCATCACCTTGATTCCGCTGGCCATCGGTGGGGCAAGAGCGTCCTCGCCAGTGACGGCCGGTGGGCCCTCGACGGCGAGTAACCGAGGGAGGTTCGGCCCATGGATATCCGCATCGAGGATACCGACGGAGCAGCCCCGATCTGCTAACCGCCGTGCCAGATTCGCCGCGACGGTCGTCTTTCCTACACCGCCCTTGCCCGACGCGACGGCGATCACGTGCTTCACACCGGGGAGGATCGAGTCCTCAGCTGACATCCAGGGAGAATCGTCGGTCGAGATGTTCGCTTCGATACCCTCCTGCGTCAGCGTCTCATGCATCGAAGCCAGGATACGCCCTTCAGCATCATCACCAGGAGTTGGGAGGACGACCGTGATATCGACCGAATCTCCCGCAGTCGAGACGGACTCGATGAGCCCGAGGGAGACGATGTCGTTTTCGATGACAGGGTCGTGAACGGTTCGTAGTGCGTCGAGTACGGTTGTGTTGTCAGTCATGATGGAACCCTCAAAAGAACACCAGATCGATGAGCACCTGCAGTACGAACATCCCCGCCCATAGCGCGATGGTCAGCCCGACGAGGTATGTCAACCCGAGGCCGATGGTTCGGGTATCCCTCGGCGACCCGATGAACCAGCCAAGCAAGATGGCATAGACGGGTATCCCGATGATACCGAAGATCAACCAAGTTCCCGGTCCAGGTATCATGGTTCCACCTCCCAGTCGGCGACCGATGCGTCGTCTTCGATCGCATGGAGTTCGACGACGGGGATGACCTTCGCGATCACCATGAAGAACAGCGTCACCATCGCCAGCGTCCCGAGTATCGCACTCAACTCGATGAAGCTCGGTATGTACGACCCTGGCACCGCTGCGTACATATCAAAGCGCGGGTGGAGGAACCCCTCGATGACGAAGAACGTCTTCTCGATCAACGTGGCTGATACCACCAACACGCCTGCGAACACCGTTCGTGGGATGGTGAAGTATCGAGGCTCGATCGCCTGAGCGGTCAGGTACCCAAGTGCCGTGACGATCATCACGATGGCCAGCCAATAGATCGGCGAACTCAGTTTCGCCGATGTAGCTGCATCGACATCGATCGGGGGTGCGAACACACCTGTGATGACCTGCTGGAGTTGTAACCAGAGGAACAACAGTGCGAACAGTCCCAGCCAGAGGCCCAGGCCTCTGAAGACGTCATCGCCGATGAGCGCTCCCCAATCGTATGCTCGTCTGAAGGCGAGTGAGATCACGAGGACGGAGCCGATAGCCGAGGTGAGAGCGATCGTCAAGAACTGCGGCCCCTGGACGGCGCTAAACCACCCAGGCATCGACGGTAACAGTGCGAACAGCCACGGGATGACACCGCCATGGAGCAAGAGCGGGGCGAGGATGATGATACCAAGCGCCAGCCACCAGACCATCCGCTCGACCACCGGATCTTCCGACTCTCGATACCCGACGGTGAGGAGTCGATACAGTGGATCGAATCGATCAGGTAACTCGTCACGGAGGCGGACGATATCGTATCGCAGGGTGAGTCCGAGGTACGTGGCGGTGAGGACGAAGTAGAGCGTGATGACGGTGACGTCCCACACCAGTGGTGACGTATGGACTGTCTCGGGGTAGGCGAGGATGATGTTCGTCACAAAGCGGTCGGGGCGTCCAAGATGGACGACGATCATCAGACCGGCCATCGACAACGCACCTATCGTGAGTAACTCGGCGATACGGGCGACTGGTTTGTAGCGCTCCATACCCAACAGTCTGACAGCCGCTGAGAGGATGATACCCCCGTGGGCGATGCCGACCCACCAGATGAACGCACCGATGTAGAGACCCCAGGTCGCTCCACCACCCGAGCCCCAATCGGCCAAACCAGTCACGATCAGCCCGTGTTGGAGCTGGTAGGCATATGCGATCACGAACGAGAGAATGGCGAGCAACACCACTGCCAGGAGCACGAAGTACCGTCTCGAGGTGGTCTCGATCGGTCGTAACAAGACGCGATGGTCGATGTCCTCGTGCATCAGTCATCACCTCCCGTGATACCGACGGTTCGTTCATCGAGTACGTCCTTTCGCCTGTCAACCCGACCGATCAGATCATACGGGACTGGCCCCTCCTGTTGGTCGGCACGCTCACCGGGTTGATTACCGAGGTAGATGACGTTCGGTTCGGTGCCGAGATCTTCGAGTAGGCGAAACGCTGAGAGTTTTCGCCATCTCGTCGTCGACGTTGCCCAGTCGGCATCCATATCGAGATCTGTATCATCGTCCAGTTCCTCCGCAGCCCGCTCGCGAAGGTATCGACGTGGGCGACTCTCTGGGTTATTGAGGTCACCAAAGTGGATGGCACGCATACCTGCCGCGTCACAAGCGTCCATACATGCCACTGTTCCGACCTTGTCCTCACCCTGTAGGCCGTCCTGCCTCGTCGGGCAGAACGTACACTTACCCATGACACCCTTCGGTGGACGGCTATCGACGCGCATCCCACGGGCATCCCAGATATGGTTCGGGTCAAGCTCCTCCTCGGAAACCTCGGGATCACCCCATTGGAAGTAGTTCACGCCGTATGGACAGGCGACCTGACAGTACCGACAGCCGATACATGCATCGTAGTCGGTGAGGACGATACCATCTTGCTCTCGCGTATGGCGAGCACGTACGGGACACACCTTCTCACATGGCGCGTTCGAGCAGTGCTGACACGGTCGGACGAGGAAGTTCTCCTGCTCGGTATGCTCATCGAGGTAGGCCAGCACGTACATCCAGTTAGCCCCGTTCGATGTCTGATTCTCATCCGCACATGCGGTGACACACTGGAGACAGCCATCGCACCGTTCGAGATCGACGACCATGCCGTATTGGATATCAGGTTCATCGGGTCCATCTGCAGCCGCCTGGGTCGATGTACGTTGTTGGTCTGCCACGGCCATCCCACCGAGACCGAGGGCACCACCAGCCACCCCGAGGGCCTTTACTACCTCTCGGCGAGACGGGTCCTCGCCACCGCTGCACTCACCGGTGAGGAGTTCGACGAATGAGGCCGAGGGCTCATCTGTCGCAACTGGCCGTTCATCCGTGCCGAACTCCTCTGTGACCGCAGCATGGTACCGTTCGTGAAACTCCTGTTCTGATAACTCCCCGGCGACAAGGCGCTGTGCGTCACGTGCCATCTCGATGCCGAGGTCGATGTCGTAACCCCCCTCCTCGAGGAGTGACCGCATCTGTGCCTCCCAGGACTGTGCCTGATCGGAATGTTCGCCGAGATCGGAGTCTGTCATCGTCTCTCAGCGTAGCATCTGATGGGTTGCGAGACTCGGTGTGAGACGGTGCCTCTGCAAGGTCGCCTCGATATGCATCATTCGACGATCACCGCGCCACGCTGATTGGCAGCCAGGTGGGGACGACAGTAGTAGAGGTACACCCCAGCTTCATCGAAGGTGTGCTCGAATTCGGTCCCTTCACCCTGCATATCACCACTATCGAACGCGTTGCCATCTTCTGTCACCGAGTGATTCTGGTCATCGATCCACGTCCACGTCACGGTCGTCCCGGTGTCGATACGGATGGCTGGTGGCTCGAAGAAGAATGGGTCGGTCCTCGACGGCTGACCGTTTTCGACCGTCACTGATGCCTGGCCGGTGAAGTCGTGGATCTCTCCGTCCCAGTTCGGTGCTGAACTCGCCCAATCGGTGGCGATCGAGTCGGGATCATCGCCGTTCTCTCCGTTGTTGTTTCCATTCTCGTCGTCATCACCAACACACCCGGCGATACCGGCGATGGTGATGGCTGCGATACCGTGCTTGATGAATCGACGTCGCGGAAGGTCTGATACTGTCATCGGACGTGGTGAGCTACCCTCTATATGCTTTTTAACACCCGTCAGTCTCCCAGATACTGGGAGTGGGCACCGACATATGATGGTACGATTCGGGTCCAGACCGCACCCTTGGGATAGGCAATCCCCACCCGGTCAATGAGAGCCGGTATCGAGGTGGTGCAATTGGAGTTGTGAGGGTTCGACAATCTCACCACCGAAGTGATCGATGAACGCCTGGGCATCGTGCTCCTCGCCCATCGGCCAGACCTCCTGACCCATCGCTCCACGGGCTGAACTATCGATGACGTAGACCACCGACCCGAGTGGTGAGAACACCGATGCCTGTGTGTCCACCCAGAGGTATGTGACTCCATCTATCACCTCGGTCTCGTACGATGCCTTGGAGAGATCTGCCACGTAACCTACCTGGTCGAGCTCCCCGGATGACAGGCCATCGAGCACATAGCTGAGTGCCTCTCTAACGCTATCGAATGGAAGGGTCTCGTCACCATCGGGGTACAGCTGTGCGGTCACACCCGGGTGTGCCCCGATGACCATCCCACACGCATGACAGACGTGCCCTTCAGTGAGGTCGATCGGGTCAGGTAGACCAGCTGCTGAATCCTCACCACGTTCAAGACAACCGGCGAGCACACCACCGATCACCACACCGCCGTAGGTAAGAAGCCGTCTCCGTGTCAACCCTCGGCACCGACACCGCTCAGTCATCGCGACCACCTCCGTCGTCCGAGGATAATCGATGCGATACCCAGTGGGATGAATACCCACCCGAACAGGCTTCCAAAGAGCACCTGACGTGTCAACCCGAGGTCGGTCAGGAGACTCGCGTACCCACCCACACCTCCAGCACCAAGTTGCTCAAGTGCGAGGACACGATACGTCCCGGCTGGGTTCGAGAGGACGAAGCCAGCGAGTGTGGTATCTGTGAGTTCGAACCGCGCGATCATGCCGAGTGCGAGCAGATCGTGGATAAGGATGAACCACATCCAGGTGAGGAGCACCAACCCGAGGGCATACGTCTTGGTCGGAGCGACCGACGAGATGGCCACCGCGATCGCCAGGAAGGCCAGTGCGACCGCGATTGTGGCGAGGATGAACCACGCATACGTGCCCCAGACCATCGCTCCGATATACAGGTGTACCAGTACGCCGGTGAGCAGGAATCCAACCGCGACGGCGATCGATAGGACGAGCGCCCGCCCGAGGTAGATACCCCCCACGATACGCCAGCGCGCAACAGGCAGGACGAGCAAGGTGGCCAACCACCCACTCTCATCACGGCCGACGATCGCATCGAACCCATACGCCATGGCCGCTATCGGCACGAGGTACATGGCGAGATTCGCGATGCTTGTGAGCACACGCTCGATGCCGGTGGGTCCGACCCGTGCACCGCTGAACAGGACGAATAACGCACCGAAGATGGTGAAGAGCAGGGTCAGTGCGATGAGCCAGTGGCTTCGGATAGCCATGCGGTACTCGACGGCTGCGATCGAACCCAGCTGTTGATGTAGTTGCTGTTGATGCTCATCAGCGAACCCCGTGGGTTGCGTGAGCGTTGGTACCTCAGACTGGGAGTGGTAGTCCTGTTCGTTCATGCTGGTTCACCCTTGGGCGATTCGATGAGATTGACGAAGGCGTCCTCGAGATCCTGATGTTGGATCTCGTAACGTTCGGGATCCAGTGTGTCATCGATCAGATTGATACATTCGACGAGTGCATCTGTCTGAACGCAGATGCTGATGACCTCCTCGGTCGCATCCTCGATTCGAGCTGAGGGGAGTTCGTCGATAATCGCTTGTGCAGCCAACGGTGCTGTGGGCTGGATCGCATGTATCGTCGTGATCGGTGCAGACTGGGAGTTGAGTGCCTCAACCGGTGCATCGAGAATCACCTGTCCACCCTCAAGGACGACAGCCCGATCACATAACCGCTCGACGTTGGCGAGATCGTGCGTTGCGAGGAGTACGGTCGCATCGGTCGATGCTACCAACCGCTCGACGATCCGGTAGAACCGGCGTACCCCCGTCGGATCGAGTCCAGCGGTTGGTTCATCGAGGATCAATACCGATGGTCGAGACAGGATGGCAGTCGCCAATCCCAGACGCCCCTGCATGCCATTTGAAAAGCCTCGTACCCGACGGTCTGCGGCGTAATCGAGTTCGACCATCTCGAGTGTCTGGTCGACAACCGCACCGTCGCGGATCCCCCGGATGGATGCATGTGTCCGTAAGATCTCTCGTGCCGTGAGCTCGGCTGGAAAGCCCACCCGCTCTGGGAGGTAACCAACGTGTTCTCTGACACTGACATCACCCTCGGTCACCTGCCTGCCACCGATGGATATCGAACCGTCATCAACGGTGGTGAGACCGACCAAGAGGTGAAAGAGTGTGGTCTTGCCAGCCCCGTTCGTACCGAGCACTCCACAGACCGACCCACTCGGGATGGTCACAGTGCAATCGTCCAGGGCAGTTATCGAGCCGTATCGTTTGGTGACGTTCGTTAATTCAATCTTCATAGTACTCACTCCAGTCATCGATCGGGGGGTCGGTCAACGGGTGATGATCAACGATCGTGGTATCGCCGAGGACTGGGAAGGAGTCCTCCGCCAGACGGACGGCATCAAACGCTGGACTGTGGGCGAACAACTCTGCACTGGGCTGTTCCACGCGTAACTCCTCGATGACCCCAGCCGGGCGGTATCGGATGGCACTCACACCGTCATTGTTCAGATCGATCGTCCGTGCATCCGACCAGTAGTTGCCGATACCAGATGCGTTCCACGCCTGCGGTGCATTCACCGTCGAGTAGGCAGGGACAGCATTGTCGATGAAGGCATTCTCAACGAACGTCTGCTCGTGACTCCCAGCGGTCCTGACCACACCGACATCGTTACCGAGGACGAGGTTACGTTCGATGACGTTCCGGTGGGCGTTGTAGACGTAGAACCCATTGCCGTTATCGACCACGTGGTTACCGACGATCTGTGAGTTTTGAATATCCTTGAGGAGGATACCGTGCTCACTCGCCCCACGATTGTTGATCGCCAGGTTATCGACCATCGTGAGGTTCGAACTCACCATCAATGCGAACCCAGCGTGACTGTCGGTGGCGGTGTTGTTCTCCAACCAGTTATCATCGGAATACATGTAGTGCACCCCATAACGAAGCGACCAGAGGGTGTTATCTCGCGTGACGACGCCGTTCGACCACTGGTAGTAGATACCATCTCGTGCACCGGTGATCTCGTTATTGATCAGTTTGGCATCGGTCGCCTGCCAGAGGTGGATACCGTTGCCCCGATGGGTACGCGGGTACACTTCGGTGCGGCCGATGATGGTCGAGTCTTCGACTGTCACCTCCTCGACGCCGTTGATCCAGACGCCGAACGCGGTATCGGTGATGGTGAGGCCGTTCAGCTGTGCTCGTGCTCCGTCGACGAACACTCCGGCATCTTCGTTACCGAGATCGTGACCGGAACCGGTCACCCAGAGATCGCTGACAGTCACATCGTCTGCACCGATCTCCAGCACACGACCCATCCCCTCTCCATCGATGATGGCGGTGTTGACACCCCGGACGGTTACATTCGGTGTCTGAATCATGGCTGAACCGGTCAGGTGGCCGTGTATCTCGATCGTGTCACCTGGGCTCGCTCGTTCGTCAGCCTCACTGAGCGAAGCATATCGCTCGCCATGCAGACTGACATAACCCGGCTCGAGATCAGGAAGTTCACTCGAGACTGTCGGTGGTGTAAACGAGTATGATTCGACCTGGGTATCTGACGAGGCACTCTCACCAGCCAAGGCGAGTCCAACCACGGTCATCAACACTATGATTCCGATGACGAGCACCACTGCCTCTCGCTGTATCATGGTTGTTCACTCGGTCGTTCATATCGCGTCTCGGTGCGTGTTCGAAGGTGTATGAGCCTCGATGACACCCGCTCGACCACCTCAGCGAGCGTCACCGTCCGATACCCGATCACGGCTGCGGCGATGAGGAGTGCAACACCGGTCAGCGTGAGATAGCCACCCATCGCGAACCAGGCCTCACCGGAGATATTGGCGATCTCGTACCGGCCAAGTAATGGCGGTGTGAATGCGTCGACACCTCGCAGTGGTGCACCTGGGTCGAGACTGTGACCGGCCTGATAGAGCCTATACTGAGCGACCCCGGCGATACCTGCGAAGAACACCATGTACGCAACGGCGAGCCTGCGCAACCGGCGACCGATGTTCTCAGTACTGGATCGCCACGCGAGTGCGATACAGATGAGCCCCGCCCCGATGATGAAGAAGGGTGCGAGTGACCATTCTGGTGTCGCAATCGCGAGCTCGTGTACCTCGAAGTTGGGATCGATGAGCACCGGATCTGGGTAGTAAAAACCGACATACGAGTTCAGTGCCTGCACCTCCTCGAAGTCACCACCCAGGCGGGGATACGCGTACAGCTTGACGATCAACTCCTGTCCGGGATACTGTGGTGGCGTCAGGGTGATGCGCCACATGGGGAAGACTGAGGCAACGGCGATGAGCGCACCAGCTAACACGGCCAGCGCACGTCGCAGTTCGATGTCACCCAGCGATCTCATCGGTGTTCGACCGTCATCAGGCTGGTTCGACGAGCAGTCGTGAGCGCATCTCGAGGTGGAGTGCCGAGCAGAAGTACGCACAGTACATCCAGTGTACCCCTGGCTCATCCGCGATGAACGTCGCCTCGCGGGTATCCTGTGGTGCGAGTGCCAGTTGCACGTCGTAGTTCGGTATCGCCAGTGAGTGGATGATGTCCTGTTGTGTCTCGGTGTTCGTCACCGTGAAGGTCACCTCATCACCCTCTGTGACTGTGATGTCCGGGAAGGAGAACTGGTTCCTGGTCGAGTGCATCTTGATGTGCACGCGACCGTCCTCTCTGATGATCTCGGCATCCTCGGGTCGGATGAACTCTGCGTCGACATCCTCGGGATCGTAGATCGGCATCGGGTCGATCTTATCGGCTGAGACGATCGTCGCGTCGTGAGGTTCGGGATAAGTCGGCGTATCCTTGACGAGTTGCATCCCGGCCTCGTCATCGCCGATATAGATGAGCTGGTCGTTCTCTGGGAAGATCGGCCCGACCGGGAGGAAGCGATCTTGTGAGAGCTTGTTGAGGACGAGCAACCAATCTCCCTCAGGATCGGCGGTATATGACTCTGAGGCGATCAGGTGGCCAGGGTTGTAGTGCACGTCGATCTTCTCGATCACTGGCGCGTCTGAGCCGGGCTCTGCCTCAACCGCAGCCTCGATATCCCATTTCACGACCTGTGAATCGACGAAGAGCGTCGTATACGCATGCCCGCGACCATCATAGGCGGTGTGCAGTGGCCCGAGGCCGAGCTCTGGCTGGCCAACCACGGCATCTGCTGGATCGTCGACCTCATCGAGCAGGTCGATATCGATGATCGTACACGTCGGGTCGAGTTTCCCTGATGCGATGGCGTACTGTCCATCGGGCGTCACGCTCACCCCGTGGGGGTTCGTTGGACACGGGACGTACCGGACGACCGGATTATCGCCAGCGTTCAGCGGGCTATCTTGGCGACCGTCGACGACGCGAACACCGTTGAGCATCTCATAGTCACCGGCCTCGATGGCATCTTCGACCGCCAGCGTGTCGATACACGAGACCCAGTCGAGGTCATCCCTCGTCATCTCAGGTTCGGTAACACCCTCTTCGCTGTTGTAACAGCTCGCGAACGCCCACCGACCGTTCTTGCCGCTGTCGGTGTTGTCGAGGTTACCGTCGACCATGACCTGCCATTCGATGTTGAACGATTCACGGTCGATCGCGGTGAACGTCGATGCGTAGGCCGCAGGGTCATCGAGGTCACGACCGTCGTTCGGAACTGGTGCGCGGAACTCGCCGACACCGTAGACCAGATCCATGTCAGGAAGGCGTCCACAGGCACCGTGTGTCCCCTCTTGATTGGGGATATCGATGATGGCGTCGACCTCGAAGTACTTCAGGTTGATCCGTGCCATCCGACCGTGTGCCTTGTCATTGATGAAGACGTACTCACCGTCATAATCGTTGTTCGTCTGGCTGACTCTCGGATGGTGCGTGTCACCCCAGGTGTATCCACCTGTCTCCTCGAGCATCGCCTTCGTCTTGTCATCGAAGCCGTACCCTCTCGCACTCTCGGTGTTGAACACCGGTATCCGCATGAGCTGGCGCATCGAGGGGATGCCGTATACCCGGATGTCCCCCGAATGACCCCCACTCAGGAAGGCGTAGTAATCATCGAGTTCGCCCGGTGGGACGTGATGATCTGGCACGCCGTTGCCGTTCGTGCGGTCGCGATCGGTTCCATTCTCATCGTTCAGGAGGTCAAGACACCCCGACAATCCCGTCAGCCCAGCAGCTGCACCGAGGGCGCTTGCTTTGACGAGGTCCCGTCGTGCGATATCGAGTCTCGGTAGTTGGAGGTTTACCTCGTTATCGTCGCCGAGGTCTTCCTTGAGGCGGTTCACCTCATCTTCGTGTTCTTGTAACGTATCAACCGGATGTGTAGGTGGTTTCGATGTCATATGTTTCCAGGTTGAACACCAGCATGTGTCGGTCAACCCACGTCTGAGCGTACCGTATTCACCAAGAATAAGGCAAAGTTGATTCCCACCAATCGAAGGTTCTAACCGGCATACGTCGGGCTTTATATCACGGGTTCAGCTGACAGCCACCAACCGTACTGACTCCCATATTTTGGGAATGAGCCTGCTTGTTAAGCGGTCATTCACGTATCTTTCGAGTAGGTATGTCCACGGATCCCTCGACCACGGATGAGGAGGCCATCCCCATATACGTCGGCATCGACGCACCACCAGGATGTCCAATAGCAACTGCGACCGCAGAGACCGATTCTGTGGCGACCAACATCGGTATCTGTGAGCGGTCGATACCGACCGGAGAGGTCGTCGGCGAGTTCACTCTTGCGTCAGATGACAAACCGGGACCCGAGTTCGAACGGATACGCTCAGGGACACGAGGGTCGGTGTATCGATTCCGTCAATCAGAGCATCACCAGTGCCCTTGCGAGCTCATCGAGCGCTCAGGGACACCCGTGACGAACGTGTCGGCTGATTCAGGAACGCTCAATCTCACCTTCCATGCCGATCCGCACGATGCACAGGAGGTGTTGCGTCGGTTGGCGACGACCTTCGATTCGGTGAATGTCCGCCAACCACAGGTGGATCCGACCGAGGAGATGTACACGATGGTCGATCTATCGAACCTCACAGCGAGACAATTCGAGGTACTCGAGCGTGCATTTGAGATGGGTTACTTCGACTTTCCAAAGGGTGCCAATGCCGGTGACGTGGCGGAGGATCTCGACATTGCCAGGTCGACCTTCAGTGAGCATCTGGCAGC
>SKSD01000013.1 GCA_007118145.1 Halobacteriales archaeon | reverse complement strand
GGGATCTCGACCCCGAACTCGTCACCGTCGAGTATCAACGTGATTGACCCCTCCGTGACCGTGTAGGCTGGGTGACCAGCGATAACCTTCGCCAGTGTCGATTTCCCACTCCCGTTTGGGCCCATCAGGGCGTGAATCTCTCCCGATGCGACCTCGAGGTCAACACCCCGAAGGATCTTCTCTGTCTCGTCTGTCGCGACCTCTGCGTGGAGGTTCTCGATATACAACCGTGCCATGGATACTTGCCAGTTGAGAACAGGTGCGTTTGACCCATAATCCTTTCGTATCACGCACTTCCTGCTTACGGAAATCTAAAATAATTTTTCATCATACTAAATATACGTCATCCAAACTGTCCGAGGCCTGTCTGGGTCTGATTGTCGCGTACCTCCTTCCAGGAGATATCAAGAGCAGAGAGTATCCGTGAGATCGGACCTTTGAGTGTCTTGTCGAGCATCTTCTCCCAGTCGATCTCGAACCCATCGGGGAGCTGGTCAGGATACTCGAAGCAGATCACATCTGGGTCACGCTTGAACTCGGTGTACAGGGGGATGTCTCGCAGCTCGTCACCGCGTTCATCCTCAATGCGTCTGAAGTACGCAGGGTGTACCTTCCTGAGGTAGAGTCGTTTGGGCTTGGCCCCGCGGTCGAAGTTCGTCCCCAGCAGCAAGTTGGCGTACTTCGCCCCCCTGACATGTGCAGTGTCGGTCTCGTAGTTATCCAGGCGCTTGCCGATACCGCCAGGGATGGCGACCTCCTCGGGTGAGAACTCACCGTTTTCGAACTTCGTGATGATCTCGTGAAGGTACTGTTTCACACCCTCGATATCACCCTCTCTGACGATGCGCTCGAGCACCTCGTGTTGCACCTCCTTGGTGATTGGTGCGATGTCTGAACGCTGGTACTCAAAGCCGGTGATGTCGATATCGTCGACCTCCTTTCCCTCCTTCCAGACGATATGGCCAGCATATCGCTTCTTCTTGCCTGCCTGGAAGAATCGGCGGTAGAGTTTCTCGAATTCGATCTCGAAGTAGTGTTCTTCGGCGTTGAGTTCTGCTTCTGCAAAGTCCTGATATGACTCGTTGATTTTGCCTTCTAACACTTGGCCGTTTTCCACAAGTTCAGCTATTAAGTCGCCCGCTTCAACTTCTATGAGGCAACTGTCGGTATCCCCATATATCACCTCTTTGTCAAAATCGGCGACTACCTCAGCAGAGTACGCTATGACCTCCCTTCCGGTCGCAGTGACTGCGGCTCCCATGTCCTTATCATACAGTCTGAAGCGGGACCAACCCAATACCCCGTACAATGAGTTAGTCAACACCTTGACACTTTGTTGCTGTCGATTCAACCGTTCGTAATCTGACGAGCCAGGCTCATGTTGGTCTCGTTGGCGTTTCTTCTCCTCACGTTCGGTGAGTAACTCCTCGACCATCGAACGGACAATCCCATCAGGCGACTTCCTGAAGTGGATACCATTTGGCGCTTTGAAAGTATCGCCATCATAGTCCTCAGGGTCGACTTTCGTCTCCGGTGAGGCGTTGATGGTTCTCATGCAGTTAGGGTACAACGCAGCTAAATCGAACACCCCGACATTCTCCCTGACACCCGTGATCGGATCGAACACCGCACCACCCTCGTAGGCCTCTCCCTGTTGTCGCCCTCGTGATGGCAGGACGAAATCGCCATGTACCTTGTGCAAGATGTACATATCGACGGTATCACCGGGTGTCGGTGCATCCTCAAGTTGACAACCGACGAGTGAGCGTACCTCATCCCAGAAGGCGATGATCTCCTGCTTGCGATCGAGTTCAACACACAACTCAACGTCCCGGACGTTGTACTCGAGTAGTCGCTCGGGGTCTCGCTCCCATAGGTCACCGATCGACCCGGGGTAGCGTTCCTTCCCAACGCCGAGTTTGACCTCGGCCACGTTATCGAGACGGTACGAATCGAGTTCGGTGAACTGTGTGCGTCGGTAGGCATAGAGCAGGTCGAACACGACACGACCTTTGATGTCCGGCGCACCGAAGTTCGACCGCCATACCTCACCGACGCGCGAGAGGCGCTCGATCGAGAGATCGATGTCGGTGTCCGGATCAAGCCTGTCGAGTCGATCGAGGAGATACGGTGCGTCAAAATCGTCCGTATTCCAACCGGAGATGAGGTCGAATGGTCGCGACTCGACGTACGTCACGAAATCATCGAGCATCGCCTCCTCTGTCTCGAACGACCGAACCTCGATCGATGCACCACTGTCGAGGAGTTCGTGGCTATCGAGCGTCGATGGGATTGTTCCATCACCATTCGGGGCGACAAATAGCCACGCGAAGTAGGCGTCCTCTTTCGAGTCGTGCGCTGCGACCGAGATGATCGGCTCCTCACCATCCTCAGGGAAGCCACGACGGTCATCCACCTCAAGGTCGAAGAACAACACACGTGGTTCAGCCGTTACATCCGCAGCCTCAACCTCCTCGACGTGTACCTCGATAGTACCGTCGTCACGTCGGCGCTCTGGGACTCGAAACCCCGTCTTGATCTCGTTATCGATGAGGAATCGGTTGGGAAAGAGCACGTCCGCCTCGTAGTGGGTAAAGCCCTCGCGGATGGACCCAACATCACGGGGCGTCTGGCCATAGATACGGGTGAGCGAGGTACCGTCGATCCCGGTGAAACCAGCTTCCGTCCCGGTAACTCGATCGTCATCGACGAGGTCGGCAGCCTCCTCGTCAGGGACGTAGAAGTACGGTCTGAACCCGATGACACGGACGTGCACCGGGGAAGAGTCTGTCAATCGTCCAAAGACGTGGATGATCGGTATCTCGTTGCCCTCCGCATCTCGCTCGATCGTGTAATCCACCGACTGGAGGGCGACCTCGATCTCGCCAGTGTGTTCTGTCGTCGTGATGGTATCCTCATCGGTCACCTCGCGCGATGGCCCGGCCACAGCGTGTGCCTCAGCTACAGGGCGGTCGTCGCCCACCTCGAACGCACCGAGTTGAGCCTGCCCCTCTCCCGACATATCCAACGAGTCGACCCGGTGGTGAATAAGTCATCCGAAGCGGTGTCGAATCGATATCCACAAACCTCACCGTCATCTGTTTTAGACCGATGAGTGACGAGGATGCAGATGAGCTGCCCGAGTGGGCGTCGACCATGTTCTGGGCACTCGTCTTGATATTCAACGTGGCCTTGTTCTTCTCTGCGGTTGGGGTGATGGTGCTGTACTTCGAGCGTGATTGGACACTGGGTGGAGCCATGCTCGTCATCGGCGCGATCTCCTGGACGATCGGACTCGGTACCTTCCTCTGGTCACGTAGGCGGTTTCAAACATAACAGCACAATCAGTTGTTGGCATATACTTATTGAATTTCACGGCGAAATAAGACGGGCAGTCATGCCAGCCACGACCACATTACTTGACATGTACGACGACATGGTGACGGCTCGGTACTACGAGGAGCGATTGGAGGAGGAGTACCTCGAGGGCAAACAGCCAGCCTTCGACATCTCAGCCGGACCGATCCCCGGTGAACTCCACCTCGCTGCCGGACACGAGGCGTCCGGGGCAGGTGTCTGTCAACACCTCCGAGACGATGATACCGTGACCGCACCGCACCGACCACACCACGTCGCCATCGCGAAGGGGGTCGACCTTGAGCGAATGACCGCTGAGATCTTCGGGAGACAGACCGGTCTCTCGAAGGGGAAGGGAGGCCACATGCACCTGTTCGACCCCGAGGTGAACTTCGCCTGCAGTGGGATCATCGCCCAGGGCGTCCCTCCAGCGGTGGGTGCCGCGTTGGCGGCGAAAAAACGCAACACCGACGCCGTCGCCGTGGCCTTCCTCGGCGAGGGTGCGATCGATCAGGGTGCCTTCCTCGAGTCATTGAACCTCGCAGGTGTGCACGACCTCCCGGTCATCTTCGTGATCGAGGATAACGACTGGGCGATCAGCATGCCGAAAGCGCGCGTGACCGATGTCGAGGACGGGTCAAGACGAGCCGATGGATTCGATGTGCATCG
>SKSD01000088.1 GCA_007118145.1 Halobacteriales archaeon | reverse complement strand
GTCAACCTGGTCATCGCCGCACTCGTCATCGGCGGGTTGGCACCGTTCGTCAGGAAGGCGAAAGCACGCATCGACGAGAACGCCCTCCTCCCGTTGATCGCCGGGATCATCGTGCTCTTCGGAGGGTCATTCCTGGTGGGCATCCTCGTCATCACGGTCGTCGGACTGATCATCGCGGTCCCACTCGCCATCATCATCGTCGCCATGAGCATCGCCGGCCATGGCGTGATGATCGTCCTGGTGGGGAGCCTGCTCACCGGTCAGGATGTCGACGGGCCGCTGACGAAACCCGTCATCATCGGTGCGATCGGGGTGAGCGTGCTCATGTTCATCCCAGCGATCGGTACGATCATCGTCCTCGTCCTCGCACTCGTCTCGATCGGCTCGGTTGCACTTGAACTCAGATCACGATACTATGCGTAGGTACGTGTCCGGTCTGCTCAGACCGAGACTCGATCACGACACGCGACAGGACGCCATCCCATGCTATCACGACGCGAACTCGCGGTGAAGCTCGAACAGGTCGCAGGGTTCGACGAACCGCGACTCGAGCTCGAGCAGTACACCACGACCCCTGAGATCGCGGCGAGTATCATCCACGAGGCTTCGCTCAGAGACGACCTCGGGCGTCAGGTGGTCGACCTCGGCTCGGGCACGGGGATGCTCGCCATCGGGGCGGCATTGGACGGTGCCCGAGGTGTCTGTGCGGTCGAGATGGACCATCAAGCCATCGCCATCGCCGTGGCGAATGCACGCCACCTCGGGGTGCGTATCGACTGGGTGATCGGTGATGTCCGGAACCTCCCGCTTTGTGTCGACCAGCCGGTGACCGTCATCATGAACCCTCCCTTCGGTGCTCAGCTCACACATCGCGGTGCTGATCGTGCCTTCCTGCGTGCGACGGCCTCGATTGCCGCCGTCTCGTACTCCATCCACAACGCAGGGAGTCGCTCGTTCATCGAGGCGTTCGTCGACGATCACGATGGCGTGGTCACACACGCGTTCGAGGTCGACCTCGAACTCCCCCGACAACACGACTTCCACCGTGTGCCAAAGAAACAGCAACAAGCCGAGGTATACCGGATCGAGTGGGGCTAGTCCCGACTCGCGATACGGACGACCGTCCCGTCATGCTCGGCGTAGAGATCGCCGTCCTCCTGGCGGAGGTCAATCTCACCGATCGTGGCCGTCTCATTATGTGCGGGGATGGCAGCAGTACCGACGTGGTCGCCATCACGTTCGACACCGACATTGAACTGCGCATCGTCGATGAAGATATCGAACGTGTGGTTCGCGATGATCGGCTCAGCTCGTTGTGCATCAGCGGCGAATGCGTGGACCCGTTCATCGGGGCCTTCCAACCACACCTGATAGACCGAGTCATTGCCCACCGGCTTCCATGCATCCCACTCCGCGGTGACGTGCTCACGCCAGCCGATACCGCCGAGTGTCACCGTGCCCTGGCCACGGCTTTGCAACCGCTGTTTCGAGATGGCCGTCATCCAGATATCGCGTTGCTCGCTGACGACGATCACACCACTGGTTCGCACCTCACCGAGCCCGGCGATATCGATATCCACAACGGCGACCATCCGATTGGTCACCTCCTCACCGTAGATGACGCGGTAGTCCTCCACGTCAATACCGGCATGTTCGCCAGCCACACCGGACTCGGTCGTGACAAGGTTCACCATCACCGCTGGGACGGCGAGGAGGACGAGGCATATCAGGAAGATACCGATGGCTACCTGTCGGTGTGAGAACTCGAAGGCGAGTTCACGTGATGAGCTGGTGAGCGTTGCCGTGATCAACATCGCCAGGATGACGACCAAGATCACACCGATACCCTGGTACAACAAGAAGCGGTCAGTCCCCTCGAACCAGTAGACAGCCCACAACCCCTGCGCGATACCGAAGAGGAACACGGCTGTCCAGATACGCCATGCCGGTGGCCTGATCCCCCGTCGGTGCAGGAGGTACAGGCCGATTGCGACACCGATGAACAGCCCGATCGCATGGCCCTGGACGGCGATCTCTGCCCACCACGGTGCCGCAGGTGCCGGTGCGTCGATGCCAGCGCTGATCGTCGGTCGTCTGATCGCGTTAAACAGCCGACGGATCGCCTGGATGACGAGGATACCGATCACGGTGGTGAGTGGATAGCGCACCAGCGCGAGGCCTGCGAACGCGAAGACGACGCCGGAGAACCCGATGACTGGTCCGAGTGCGAAGATGCCGGTGAGGAGACCGACGATGATGACGCCAAGGGGGAAGATGACGAACGCACGTACGTACGGGTTGGTAAGACGCCTGCCGAAGCTGACGGCACCCTTTCGTTGGGGATAGTGGCTGAAGGCTGCCTCGGCGAGCGTGCCAAGGACGAGTGTCGCTGTGACGTTACCGATGAGATGACCGTAATCGGCGTGTGCGAAACCGGCGAAGAACATACCGGTCGGGTAGCGGTATGACCATGCCTGGAATGGAATCCTGACAGGGTCGTAGACGTTCGCACGGCCATCTTGTATCACGAGATAGACGAACAAGACGAAACCCACGGCGACGAGTGTACCCCACGGGATACCCATCAGGAGGCGACTCCTCACGGTACGCGCCCAGTCACCAGCCGGGCGGTCAAGTTGACGGATCAACAACACGGAGGCGAGAAGCACGAGGGCCAACCCGACGACATACACCCATTCCATCGGTACGACCGTAGCGGAGCGAACCGTATAGTGTTTGCTCAGGTCGATAGGGCGTCAGCGCCGAGACAAAAGCTACTTGCGCACCTCAGGTCTTAGCTTGCGTATGGAACTTCGGGTCATCCATCGCGATGAGGACAGTCTCTCCATCGAGGTCGGTGGGGAGAACCACACCTTCATGAACACGTTGAAGACCGCCCTGCTCGAGACCGAGGGTGTCACCGCCGCCACCTACGACATGAACCCAGAGCAATCGGGCGGCCAGACGGAACCGGTGTTGACCATCTCGACGACAGACGATGTCGACCCACTCGAGGCACTCGCCGAGGCGAGCAGACAGGTGAGCGAGCATGGTAACGCCTTCATCGAGGCGTTCGAGGCGGCGAAATAATCGCGTACCATAACAGGCAAGTCACCGGCAAGCGCACGACTCATCCATGGCAGACGACGATACATCCGATCTCCCGGCAAGGACCACCGCACCGCAGAGTTCATTCGGAGGTCGCGAGGTGAGACTCGGGCTGCTCGTACTCGTGATCGGCCTCGCTATCGCCTTCGGTATCCCAGCTATCGCTATCTAGCACAGCGCGGTCGTGACGTGATCTAAAAGACGTACTCGTCCTCGTGATCCATCATACCTTCACCCTCGAAACCAAGGTCGTCCTCGGCAGGCACCTGGCCGCCAGCCTCGTACGCCTTGATACCAGCTGAAATGAGGGCTTCGAGTGCTTCCTCTCGATTGACGAATTCCCCACGGTCGATGAGGCGGGTAATTCGCATTTCAAGATGTTCGGGGAGGTTTATCTCGACTTTTGGCATCGGCTGGCTCAGGCTACCATCGCTGGGGTACAAAAGCCTAACGCCGGAGCCTCATCAGATGAGTATCATTCCTCAGTCGATGTACCTGATCGACCAGTATTACCGGAGAGATAACCTCAAAAGGCTGCCTTACGACGGTGTGCACGATGAGTAACGCCGAGATTGACGCCATCGCGACGGTCGGATCGACCGCCTACGTTGAGCGCGCTGAGGCACCGTCGGTCCGCGCGGCCTGTGATATCCTCTCACCGCCACTCTGGGTGTGGTCCGACCCCGAGGGCCAGACCAGGGTTGGTGCTGGCTCGGCAAAACGGATCGTCGCCGAGGGTGAGACACGGTTCGGTGCGATCGGTGACAGCATCGGGACGTTGACCGCAGGCCTTGGTGACGTCCCTGGTGGCCCGGGTGCGTTCATCGGTGCGCGATTCTTCCCGACGACGCGTGGTGAGGCGATCGGCTGGTCGGATTTTCCATCAGCCATCGCCACGGTACCCTCACTGCAACTCACCTGGAACGACGACATCACGGCCACCATCAGCGTCTACTCGACGATCGGCAGTCAGGACGCCTCC
>SKSD01000030.1 GCA_007118145.1 Halobacteriales archaeon | reverse complement strand
GGATGCAAGCGGATACCCAAGCACATCACGCCTCCATGCGAGGCCCGACGCATCGCCCACGAACCACAGCTAAACCCGCGTGGTTTGGTCAGGGTGCTTTCGGGGACGTAGGAATGGCCCTACTGTCCCACGAAGGAATCCCCGTCGTTTACGGCGGGGAGGATGTCAACCATGGGATCGACCGCATCGATATCATCGGGGAAGTCGCGATTCCCGAGTGTCCCGATCCATGTCTCGATCGGTTTTGTAGTTGCGTTACATACATTGAAGAGTGACTCGAATGCCCGAATTCCCGCCGTCTCATCGGACAACTGGCCGGTGGTGATACGATCGATATCGATCACAAGCTCGTCATCGGACTCTTGGATGATGTGGAGATCGGTCTATCCAACTGCTGGTTCGATCTGAAGTGGAGCTCCACTGGCTCGTATCACTCGTAATCGGACTGATCGAGTCGGGTCAGATCTCGTCAGTGCGCCTGTGCCAACCACAGTCGCTCCCCCAATGGTCAGTGCACCAAGACCGAACAGGATGTGTCGTCGATTCATGCGTGATTGGTGTGACCGATATCCGTCGTTAGCGTCCCTCCCCCCAATGCCTGAGACGGTGGAAACGGTCAGATTTATGTGAAGATTGTCAAGAGGTGAGTTGGTTATGACCCCCTTGAAAGCGTTCAGGGGGAAGCTGAAACGGGTGACGGGTGGGAAAGGCAGTCACAGATATGTACGAGTGATGCACCGAAGGGTTCGGTGACTCGGTGACGCCCAATCGTTGCGAAGATATGGAATATCCTGGCTGAGGCTATCCTGTTGAGGTAAAGGGGAGACACATAACCGTTTCAGTCCTCAGTCGTTGGATCAGCGATGCGATCGACGAGATGCACACCACGGCGACGATATGCACTCACTCCCTGAAGGACGGCAACATACCCGACCGTGGCGAATGCGAACGCCAAGATGAGGTTGCCAAGGAGAATCCGCATGGCAACATCCGATCCGGCTGAGAGTGACACTTCTGTTGGAATCCCTCCGGGGACCGGTCCGAGGATGAGCGACCCGAGTGAGAAACTCAGCGCGTAGACACCCCACTTCGCCACCGGGTTCAACAGTATCACAGGTGCGAACAGTGCGATCGTGCTCGCTCGCTTGACCGTCTTCGCAACGAGTGCAAACAACAACAATCCAGCCCCGAGCGTCGGTAAAGTGGTGACGAACACACCAAATGAGAAGCTCGCCGCTACATCGTGAGGGGGATGTTCCTCTCTGAACGCAGCCTCCAACTCGGCCATGAAACGGCCACGAGTCTGGGATAATCGGCTGCGTATCATGGAAGATATAGGTGAGCTAGAGATAAGAATACATCCATCAGCCGTCCTCGAAATCCATATTTGCCACCGTTGAGGTGGTGCACATAGACACGCATGGAGCTGGTTGACGGGGGTGACACACGGGATCATGTCGATAATGGTTCAGGAAGCCGATTTCGAACACGTTGACGGTATCAAGCGGGTGTGTACCCGAGGCTGGCGAGAGACATATGATGGACTTATCCCCGATGATGAGATAGAGGCGACGCTGGAGGAGTTCTACGATCCGACACGGCTGAATGCTGAGGTCCTCGATCCGAAGGGATGGGATGGCTGGTTGGTTGCCCTCGAGGACGACCGAGTCGTCGGTGCAGGTGGCGGTGGACTCACCGAAGAGGGACACGGTGAGGTATACGTGCTCTATGTCGACCCAGACGAGCAGCGACGTGGCATCGGGACCAGCTTGCTCAGGCGCATGACCGAACAGCAAACAGCACAGGGTGCGACATGGCAGTACGTCTCGGTAGCGAAGGGTAATGAACTCGGGCTAACATTTTACGAGAAACACGGTTTTGAGGTGATCGGTGAGCATCCGTCCTTCGGGGAGACGCTCTCATGCACATCGATCCGCTTACGGCGAGCCATTGGAGACGACTGAGTGTAGGGAGAGATGGTCACCCGAAACGAAATCAATAACAGTCCCGCCGAGCGTACCATCTATCCCAGCCGAGGTAGCCTAGCCCGGCCAAGGCGGCAGATTCGAAATCTGCTGTCCATTCGGACTCGTGAGTTCAAATCTCACCCTCGGCGCTTTCATAGTCCTTCCCACCTGCTTTTGAGGTATCCGGTCAATCTGAAGGTGACAGGGTGACCCGGTCGCCCACCTTGACCTCGTCACACGCCCCTGCGGGACACTCGATGATGGTGTCGCCACGGCCACGTGCCAGGCCGACCCACGAGCGAAGCCTCGCAACCCTTGTTACTTCCTCATCGTCCAGCCAGAGTGCATCGATCGGGAAGGCGACGAAGAGCATATGGATCGAACGCGACCGGTTGGAGTCGAACTCGAAGATCAGCGCTGCACCCTGCGGGAACGAACTGCGAAACATCAACCCCCTGGCCCGCGATAGCCAGGTGTTTGCGAACTCGATATCATCGGCGAGCACCTCGGGTTCGCCCGACACAGGATGGTGCACGAGCTGCATAGCTGGGACACCCCTCGCAATCCCTATAGTCGTTGCCTGTCAAGCGCCACCGACAGTACGATGAAGCGAACGCCGAGAGGGACGCCGGTGGGTACTGACGACCACCGTGACGTGATCGACCGGTGTGATTGGGTGACTAGGGATGGCCTTTGCCGTTTCGCACTTGAACGGCCAGAGCACGACCCGGCCTTCACTGCCGCACGTCTTGAGGATGACTACAAGTGTCCGTTCCTCGACGACGATACCGCATGGACAGACTGTGCACACGTACGCGTCACTGATCGTTCGAGATCATGTGTACGATGTGGGCTCGAGGACCGACCCATGGCCCACGACCCCTCGGCCACCTCACTGTTGCACGATCACCATGTCGCGTATCCAGAGGCGGACGATATCGAGGTGACCGTCAGGGTATGTCGGTGGTGTCATGCGAAGATCCATCGCCAGGGGGTACGACTGGATGATGATGCTGAGCCAGACCCTGAGGCAGTCGCTGAGCTTGAACGCCGCATCCGTGCCGAGCGTGAAGAGACATTCACCCCCGCATCAGAAGACCGGGATTAGCTCAGTCGTCGACGGTGAGTATATGCTTCACCTGACGTGGCTCACCTTCGAAGGTGGGATCTTTCTCGATGATCTTGAGAATCTCGTGATCGGTAACCTCGGGGTAGGGCTTACCGATCGCCTCCTCGATGAGTGCGCGCTCGAGGCGGAAATCGATCCCATCGTACGTCACATCGACACCATCCTCATCGAACACCAACTCGGTCATGGTGATGCAGTGTAGGGACGGGTCGATTGTAAGGCTGACCGTCTGACACACGTCAGACACGGCTCCAGCGTTTATTAGCGATGAACGCCAGCTTTCTCCCGTGTCAATCGACCGCCAAGCGCTGGATGAATTGGTGATCCCGTCGGGGACGAAAGCCGAGGAGCGTGCCATCGTCACCGATGCCGACGTGCTCGTCGGTGGTCGGAGCGATATCGGCTTCGCCATCAGGGGTGAGAGCGTCCTCGTGGGTGAGGGAGTCAACCTTGATGGAGACATCGAGGCTGAGGGTGACTGTCGCCTGGGAATGTGGTCGAGCGTCGCTGGATCGGTACTCGTCGCTCGTGATGCATATCTCGGTGAGCGCGTCTCAGTCGACGGCAAGCTCGTCGTCGGTCGCGATCTCGATATCGGTGACGACGTCACCATCGATGAGGGGTTCGAGGCGAACGGATGGATCGTCATCCGCAATCCGATGCCGTTGATCGTCTTCTTCATCGCATATGTCGCCCACGTGCTTCGCTCGGGTGATGAAGAGGCACTCGAGGTGCTACAGGATGCTGCTGATGCGGCCAAGGCAGAGCTCCAGACCGTCACCGATGGGGCACCGGTACTGTTGGTACCCCGAGGTGCCTCGATCACAGACGATGTCTGGGAGGTTAATGCACCGGCAGAGATCGGGTCGGAATGTCGCCTGAACGGCAACCTCAGGGCATCGCGTATCCTTGTCGACGAAGATACCTCGATATACGGGAGCCTGCGCTCACAGACGGACATCTCAGTTGGTGCAGGATCTACAATCCACGGCGATATCGTTGCGAAGCACGGGAGTGTCGAACTCTCACCCGGGACCGTCGTCAAGGGCGATGTCAGGGCACACGACCTGACGCTGACACCCGATACGGTGATCGAGGGGACGATGCGTGCAAGAGGGACTGTCGACATGCACGAACCTGCACCGACCGCGTGAGACATTACCCAGGTGATATTTTCGTACGGTTTCTCACGTCAAAATAACATCCTGCCACGGCTAGGACTGAGCATGCTCAGTTGATTGATTTCACCTAATCCCATGAGAAAGCCCCGTTCGTCCTGTCCCCCGCTATTTTCGAAACACAGTTGCGCATATCGGGAAAACCTTGGGTAAATGGTATCGATCGCTCTGGCTGGCAAGCCTAATGCAGGAAAATCGACCTTCTTTGAGGCTGCGACACGCGCTGAGGTGGACGTGGCGAACTACCCGTTCACCACGATCGATCCGAATCACGGTGTGGCTTACACTCGAACGACCTGTCCATGTACCGAGCGTGATCGACGGTGTGATGCAGAAGATTG
The DNA here is from genome assembly GCA_007118145.1 of Halobacteriales archaeon. Classification (GTDB taxonomy): domain Archaea; phylum Halobacteriota; class Halobacteria; order Halobacteriales; family SKSH01; genus SKSH01. The sequence goes on along the minus strand of SKSD01000030.1, from coordinate 134,529 downwards.
TCGAGATGGCAAGCGGTTCGTCCCAGTCGAGATGATCGACGTGGCAGGATTGGTGCCAGGTGCCCATGAGGGCAGGGGTCTCGGTAACCAGTTCCTCGACGCGCTCACCAATGCCGATGTCATCTTGAACGTCGTCGATGCATCCGGAGCGACCAATGCTGAGGGTGAACCGGTCGAGGTGGGCAGTCATGATCCCCTCGAGGAGGTCGGCTTTATCGAACGAGAACTCGACCTCTGGATGGCCGGTATCATCGGTCGAAACTGGGAGGGGGTCGAGCGCCAGTCGCGGTCACCGGATTTCGATCTCGAGGTGGTGCTGACCGACATGCTGACCGGCCTCGGAGTCACCGAGGCCGAGGTGACCGCGTGTCTCCGGTCGATCGAGTATCCCAGCGATCCCATCCAATGGGACGATGATATCAGACAGGCACTCGCCACGAAGTTACGCGAATCGAGCAAACCGATCGTCGTTGTCGCCAACAAGATCGATCAAGCGCCCGATAGCGCCCTGGAACGGCTCGAAGCCGAGGCAGATGTGGTCATCCCGACGACGGCCGCTGGAGAGTTGGCACTACGACGAGGGGCAGATGCGGGCATACTCGAATATGACCCGGGAGATGGCGACTTTGAACTCACCGGTGATCTCTCGAACGAGCAAGCACGCGGCCTCGAACAGATCCGATCCGTCATGGACCAGTATGGAGAGACCGGTATCCAGCGTTCGATCAACACGGCCGTGTATGATGTCCTAGATCTGATCACGGTCTATCCCGTCGAGAACGAGACACGGTGGACAGACGGCTCAGGTACGATGCTTCCCGACGCCCTCCTCCTCCCACGTGGATCGACACCTCCAGACCTCGCCTACGCTGTCCATACCGACATCGGCGAGGGCTACCTGCACGCGGTCAATGCCAGGACGAGACGTGATATCGGCGATGCCTACGAGCTCGAAGAGGGTGACGTGATTAAGATCGTGAGTACAAACTGAATGTGAGGTGTCTGTAGCTACTTGGTGTCATGGGTGATATCCCCGCTCAGAGCTCATGTCCGAAGATACCACACGCATTGTTGACAAGTGATTGCCGCTCGGTTCGGGCCGATCAGGATCTCCCCCAACAAGCGATTGGGTGACCCTTCTCCTCGGGTTCATCCTCCTCGTCGCGGCCATCATCGTCCTGGCCGAGTACGTCATCTAACGCTCCGGAACAATATCGAGATCAGAGGGGTTCGAACCAGGCAATGGCGATGAGAACCGCCAGGAAGAGATACGAACCCCTGATCAGTAACATCGTCCCGACGGTCGGGTCACGGTTCCGTGCGAGGAACAACACGGGGATGAAAGCGCCGGCTGCCAACCCGCTGCCCGACGGGATCAAGTCGACCAGGTCGAGGAGGACGACCGCGACGAGCGCACCAGCCATGAGCCCGAGGGCGAGCCGATGTGCTCTGGGGACACCGAGGGTCACGCCCATGCTGTACTTCTCGTTGGCCAAGTCCCAGTCGTAATCCTGGAGGTCATCGACGATCTTTACACCGCCGAGCAACACGAGGAATACGCCAGCGAGGGCGACCGCCTCGACAGTCAATGCCTGTACCTGGACGTAAAATCCCCCGAGGATTGCGATCGCGATACCGGTGGGATACCCAAACGTCGTGGTCACGGGTGAGGTATCGAGCTGTGGAGCGTGGAGATAGCCTATGAGCCACCCAGGCAGTGTCAATGCGACCGCCCAGATGTCGACCACAAGATAGAGCCCGACAAGACAGCTGAAAAACAGCGCCGAGGCGAACACGAGGCCTAGTCGACATCCGGTCACCGTGAGTGGGTGATCATCATCCTCACCGCGATGATAGAAATCGACGTAGCCATCCTTGATATGCGCCGTGTAGACTGCCGCGAAGATAGCGACAACGTGAAGCATCGCCCCGAGGGGATGCACCTCACCGGCGAGGATCGCCCCGAAGGCCGCGGCTGCGATCGGAGGGAGCATGAACACAGGATGTACCTGCGAGAGGTAGGCGTTGAGCACACCTCTCGCCCCTTGACTGTGGCGGGCGATGTCCATGCTAGCACATCACGTGCTAAGCGGATAAACACGACGGCGACCCTTCACCGATGCAGATATGCTATCCCATCGGGGTGGATCCCAGCCTCGAAACGATCCACCTCGGTGAGTGATGCGATATCAATGACAGAGATATCGTTCGTCTTGTTATTGGCGACGAATGCCGTCTCTCCGTCTGCTGCGAAGGTGGTTCCCCCTGGCCAGCGGCCGACCGGGATACGTTTGATCTCCCACGGCCGCGTCTCACCGCCGAGATCAAACGTACAGTCGATGACTGAGACATCATGTGACTCACGATTCGGCACCAGTGCGTAACGAGTATCCGGCGAGAGCACCACGCGGATCGGTGTCTCACCGAGTAGAGCTCGGTTGGCCTCCTCGAGTGTCTCCGTATCGAGCACACTCAGGTAATCATCATCCTGATTCGAGACGAGGACACCGGCGGTCGGATGGACGGCGATCCCCTCGGGACTCTCACCGACCGGTGGGTCGGCGATAATCCGTCGCTCTTCACAATCGATGACCGTCACGGAGTCACTCCCGATGTTGGCGAGATATGCATAGCGTTCATCGGCGTCGAGCGCGACCATATGCGACTTGTCCTGATGGGTTGGGAATACATCGAGGATCTCAGCCGTCTCGAGGTCGATGACGAACACGTACGACGAACGAGTCGCCACCATCCACAACTCGCCTGCTGATGCACGAACCGCGAGGCCATGAGGGAACTGAAAGTGCTCGTGCTCGAGTGTCGCCTGGAGTTCCCAGGTATCCGTATCGTAGACGAGTAACTTGCCACCCTGCGAGCAGGTGACGTACACGCGGTCACCGTCGGGGCCAACGGCGACCTCGTGTGGGTTGAAGGCGGTCTCGACGACGGTGACCGTCTCGCCACTCGCAACATCGATGATCGAGAGGGTATCCTCGTCCTTGTTGAGTACGACCAACTGGTCTGTTGCCATGTCAGACCGTATCGGGATGGTCTCCTAAATAAGCTCTTGAGGCAAAAATCCGGTCGCCGGTCACAGGCTGTTCGTCACCGACCGCATCACCTCGAGGGCATCCTTGATGGACTCCTCGTCGGCCGCATACGAGATGCGAGCGTGACCAGCACCACCTGGTCCGAACGCCTCGCCAGGGACGACTATCACGCCGGCGTCAATGACGGCCTCGACCCACCCCTCTGGAACCGCCGGCATGGCATAAAAGGCACCTGAGGGTCGTGGACACGCGAGACCCAGCTCCTCGAGCCCGTCGAGTAGGATGTTCCGCCGACGCTCAAAGGTCTCGACCATCCTGGTCACGGGCTCCTGTGGTCCAGTCAACGCCGCCTCAGCGGCATACTGAGCTGGTGCGCTGGCACATGCCTGGACATACTGGTGCACCTTGAGCATCGCCTCGATACGACGCGGTGAAGCAACCACCCACCCAAGTCGCCAGCCGGTCATGGCAAACGACTTCGAACAAGCATGGACGACGACCACATTATCCGTCTCGGTATACGCCATCGGACTGATATGTGTCCCCTCGTAGATGATGTGTTCGTAGACCTCATCGGAGATACATAGGATATCGTGATCGTCGGCGATGCGGGCGAACTCGCGCATCTCGTCTGGTGACTGGACGGTGCCTGTTGGGTTGGCCGGGCTATTGACGATGAACGCCGTGGTCTCGTCGGTGATGGCCTCCTCGACCGCACCCGGGTCGAGACAGAGGTCGTCACGAAGTGGTACAGATCGTGGCGTCCCACCGGCGATGTGCGTGAGTGCCTCATACGAGACGAATCCTGGGTCAGGAATCAGTACCTCATCTCCGGGTTCGACATGTGCTTCAATCGCGAGATGGAGCGCTTCGGAGCCACCTGCGGTCGCGATGACCGATCCATCCTCGATATCGAGATCGTTCTCTCGGTGGTGCTTCGACCGGATGGCCGCACGGAGGCCATCGGTTCCCCTGTTGAACGTGTAATTATCGGCCACGCCCGACTCGATCGCATCGACCGCTGCCTGATGAACGTGTTGTGGTGCATCGAAATCCGGTTGGCCGATGCCGAGGTTGATCGCATCGGGACCTGCAGCCTCGAACACCTCCCGAATACCGCTGATCGAGACGTGGTCGATCCGATTGGCAAAGTCGACCATATATGACCCGAGAACCGCATCAGTTAAAGGCGGTTCTAAACGGGCGGCGCTACTGGAACATCCCAAGCGGTTGTGCCTGCGAACTCGACTCCTGATCCGCCTGACTCATCGATGCAGCGAGTGCCTCACGTTGCTCACGGATATCCTCAGCATGTTGGATCAACGTCTCGGTGTCGGTCTCCCTGTCGATCAATGGGTCGACACCCTTCTCGATCAGGAAGCGAGCCGCCATTGGATCGGGAAACTGTACACTACTCTCGACGACGAGACCGACCGCATCCAAGTCGAGCTCTGCACATCGCAACAATAGTGCCCCAGTCGGTCCACTGATCGCCCCGTTCTCATCGGGGGTGGAGAGGTCGAGGTCGTCAAGTCGGTCGAGGCCAGAGCCACTCGCCACACCGAAGACCTGGGGATCGGCGACTGCCTCTTGTTGCTTTGACTGTCTCGGCCGACCGCTGAGGAAGATCGGAAAGACCTCGTTCCGGTCGAACCACGCCGTCAGGCACTCGACGAACGAACCCGATTTGTCGAGCTTGACCGGGATATCGCTCGAGAGGATCAGGAGTGAGCCATCGGGATCGGCATACATACGAAGCGGTGCTCGGACGGTACGATCGCCCGTGTGATAGACACTGATCTGTTGGAGTGTCTCACAATGCACACTCGCATAGTGGACGAACTCACCCTCATCGAGAAGGTGATCGGTGACTATCTTCCCTGCCAGGCCGATGCCGGGGAAGCCCTCGACGAGCATCGGCTCATCGAGCGTTATCGATTCGTCATGAACATTGACTTCGACCATGTCCGGGTACAGGTGGGAGGTCCCCTTAACTGGATGGGGACGTACGGGGCGAACACAACGCCCAAATCAGTGACTCGATAACGCTCGGCATGGACCCACTGGAGCGGTACCGACCGATCATCGACGATTTCGATGCGTTTCGAAACGCCTGTGAGCGACCGCTTCCGAGGACCGTCCGCGTACATACATCTGCCGCCGATCCGTCGCAGGTGATTGATGCGTTGGAATCAGCGGGTATCACCGCCACACCACTAGAGTGGGACGGAGCCATCCTCGAGGTAGATACCGACCGACCCGGGCGCACGTTACCGTCGTTCCTCGGCTGGATACAGGGTCTCGATGCTGCCTCGTGCCTCCCCGCACCGCTGCTTGATATCGCACCAGGTGATCGTGTCTGGGATGCCTGCGCAGCGCCAGGGGGCAAGACCGGTCATATCGTCGATCTCCTCGGGGACCGTGGCCTGGTCTACGCGACTGACGATAACCTCGGTCGCATCGCCTCGCTCAGGTTCAACACCGAACGCCTCGGTGCCACCTGCGTGGCTGTCGAACATGCAGATGCCCGACGAACTCGCCTCGACCAGCTGGGTATCAATCACGTCGACGCAACGCTCGTCGATGCACCCTGCACGTGTGAGGGGACTGTCAGGAAGTCACCCGACGTGCTCGACTCGTGGAGCCCCGATCATGTGCGATCACTTGCGAATGTCCAGCAGGCGATCCTCACCCGGGCGATCGAACTGACGCGACCTGGCGGTCGGGTCATCTATAGTACCTGTACGTTCGCCCCAGAGGAGAACGAGGCGGTCGTCGACGCCGTACTCGAGACATACGATATCGAACTCGAGCCGCTCGAGCTTCCGATCGAATCCGCACCGGGTATCACGCACTGGGATGGATACTCGTTCGACCCACAGCTTCGACATGCGCACCGTATCTACCCACATCTGAGTGATACCGGTGGCTTCTTCATCGCACCATTGCGGGTGGGAGCATGACCGACGATCGCACCGAGCGATTCGATCGGTTACCAGCGCGGGCAGGCGATGATCGGATGCCGAGTCGGGCAGGTATCCTCGACTGGTGGGATGCTCGTTTCGGTGTCGACCCAGAGGTGTTCGCGGCGCATACATTCTGGGAGCGTGGCGAGGGGAACATCTGGGTGTTCTACGGCGATGTCCCAGATCCAGCCCCCGTTGACGGCCTGGGGATGGTCTGTGTACGGACAAGTGGACATGACTGGAAACCCACCACGAACGCTGCGCAGCGATTCGGTCACCACGCGACCAAGAACGTCATCGAGCTCATCGATGAAGAGATCGACCGGTTCGTCGCTGGTGAGAGCCAGCACATCGACTGGTCGGGTGACAGGGGTTACGCACTTGCGTCAGCGACGATCGGGGGAGAGCGAGCCATCCTCGGTGTCGGGCAGTACATCGAGGGTGAACTGCGATCGATGGTACCCAAAGGTCGACGTCGAGACCTAGACCGTTAACCGATGAACCACATGATCTGCCCTCACACTGGAACAACAATCCCTGAGCTGCCTGAATGCTTGCCTGGTGTGATGTTGAAGAGCAGATTGATACAGTGCTCTCTCGATGTGAGATCATGGCAGATGACGATGACACGACTTTGACCTTCACGCACACGAGATTGCTCGTCACACCATACAGTGCATGCTTTCGGTTCTATCGTGACACACTCGGCTTCGATGTCGATTGGGGTGACGAAGAGGGAGGGTATGCGGATCTTCGAACGGGCGATACCACGCTCGCACTCTTCGATGGTGAAGCGATGGCAGACGCCATCGGTTCGGCGGCCGGATCGAAGTCCCAAGTGCGGCAAGACCAGGTGGCGATCGTTTTCGAAGTCGGGAGTGTCGATGAGACGTTCGAATGGCTCAAGGGTGAGGTCACGTTTGTCACCGAACCACACGACCGACCAGGTTGGGGCATTCGCGTAGCTCACTTTCGCGATCCGGCAGGGACTCTCATCGAGATTAACGAGCCGCTGTCAGCTAACTGAGTGCTTGCCAGCTTAATTATCAGCTTCTCTCAATCTGGTGTGGTGAACAACCTACCGATCGGCACACAATGTACCTGAGGAACACGATCTGTGGTGTTTGTCATCGCCTTCGGGTTTGGATGTTCGATGGTCAACTCACGGACCGAACATTGCCCGGATACGATCGGTGGTACTCGTGAGATGGCTGTGAGTTGCCATTTGACACATATCAATCACGTGTCTAAAACAGTCTTCAGACGAGAATTTGTCTAAACTGTCGTTCAGAATACACTTTTAGTGATCGGACTCGTGTCTCTTTCCGGTGTACCCCGTGGATCATCGCACACGCGAACGGGAAATCTTGTTGCGAGCATCCAATGGGTGATTCACCGCAACAGGAGGTTAGCATGAGCAAGCAAGCTTGGACCAAACGGCGAACCGTCTTGAGAACACTCGGAGCAGGGGTTGTCGGTGGGGTAGGGATGACCGGGACAGCCCTGGCCAGACGGGGCCGTGGGCGTGGGGATAGCTCGATCGCCGGTACAAACAGGGGACGTGGTCGAGGCCCTCGAAACGTGATTGAAATCGAGGCAAAGCATCCGGACAATCCCGATGATGATGATCACTACATCTTCGAACTCTCTGCCGATGTAATCGAGGCTGGGTGGACCGATTTCATCCTCGACAATCAATCCGGATCGACACACTTCGCAGGGATGTACCGGTACACCGATGATGCGGTTGATGCGCTCGAGGCACGTGTCGCTGACGATCCCGAGGTTGACACCCTCAGGGAAGCCCACCTGGCTGAGGTGGCACTTCCCTTCCAGGAGGCCTGGAACCCCTACTGGGATGAACAGACCAACATGTTGGAGTTCTTTGATGACCTGTTTGAGAAGGTTGCCCCATGGTTCCTGGCTGGTGGCGCCATCCCAGTCGGTGGACCTGGCCTCACCCAGGGACATCACACCGCAAGGACGGTGATGGAACTCGAACCCGGGCTTCACTTCATCGAGTGCTATATCCTCGATGAGGACGGTGTCTATCACACGACCCATGGAATGGTCGAGTTGTTTGAGGTGACCGAGCCCACCTCGAATGCCCGTGAACCAACCGCAGATGTCGATGTGTCGATATCATCGACCGAAGGGCTCGAGCTGGTCGATTCGATCGGGCGGCCCGGTCGATACCGAATCGGCGTCACATTCGAGGATAACGCCATGTACAGCCATGGCCTCGGCCACGACGTTCACCTCATCCGACTTGATGACGGGGTAGATATCGACGAGGTGGCCGCATGGATGAACTACCTCGACCCGGGAGCGGATCTCATGTACCGAAAGGAGGGTGCCCTCGTCTCGACGAGTGCCAATCCAGGCCCAGGCACGTGGCTCGGTGGCGTCCAGGACATCCTCCCATTGGATGGCTCCCAGACAGCGTATGTCGATGTGTCGCTCTCACCGGGCGACTACGCCCTCGTTGCAGAGGTGCCTCATCCCGAAAACGCCCAGCCAGTCGACCCAGTCACATTCGAACCCATCGGTGAGCCAGTGTCGATGCTGGAGACGTTCACCGTGAATCCCAGAACGAGACGTTGATCGACGAAACAGGGGGGCGCAGTCACGGCAGTCCCTCACAGGAAGGTCTCCTTGCCAGTGACCGCCACGTGAGACATCGTTCGGACGGATAGACTCCAAGGATTGACACATATGAGCCAACTATCGGACGCTGAGAAGGCGACAATTTGTCACCGGATGGTGACGGAGCTCTGGGATGGTGGTGATCTCGATGTGGTCGACGAATTCGTCGCTGAGGACTACGTGGAGTACATCAACCACCCGCCGGAGAAGGTTCGTGGCCGAGAGCACCTATCTGAGATGATCAGGGTCATGCACGACCCGGCACCCACCTGGACGAGGATAGTGGAGGATATCACCGTCAGCGGTGATATCGTCCTGATCGGATACTCCGAAATCGATACTGCGGTAGAGGAGCAGATGCTCACATCAGGCTATATGATCTTTCGATTCGAGGGTGAGCGACTCGCTGAGGGGAGCGACCTCAATGACCCGTCCGCGCCGATCCAATGGGTGATCGATGCACATCTCGAAGCGGTCGATTGCCCGTGAATGTGTCCCGTATGCAGGGTCACGTCAATCACTTGAGGGAAACAGAATCCCTTTACTCTGCGATATCACCCACGACTCCATTGTGGAATCCTTTTAGGTGACCAACAAGTACGATTCCAGTTGATGAGCGAGGAGGTCTCACCTGACGATCCCTCGGGCGACGCCGTCGATGGAGAATCACCGGAGGTTCCCGAGGGGTTCGTCGAACAAGTGGCAGCCCACGACGAGGCGTTGGCTGAGGTGGCAGCGACCCTCATCGAGCGATCTTCTACGCTTGAGGAGGAACTCGATGAGGCACAAGCGACGATAGACGAGCTCTCCAGTCGGTTAACGCGGTCTCGTGCCGACTTCGAGAACTACAAGCGCAGGATGGAGGCACAGCGCGAGGATATCAAGGCGCGTGCCACCGAGCGTCTCGTCAAGCGATTGGTCGATATCAGGACGGACATGAGCCGGGCGCTCGAGACCGAGGGTCAGTCCGTCGATGACCTCAGGGAAGGTGTACGCATGATCTTGCACGACCTCGATCGTATCCTCGATGCTGAGAATGTCGAGGAGATCGACCCAGATCCTGGTGAGCAGGTCGATCCACATCGCCACGAGGTGATGATGCGCGTCGAGAGTGATCAACCGGCGGGGGAGATCGTCGACGTGTTTGAACCCGGGTATGAACAGGCTGGTCGTGTCCTCAATGCTGCAAAGGTGACCATCAGTGCCGAGGACGACACTCACACCGAGGAGTGACCACCGATCGACCAGGTGTGACAAACGTCGTCCAGCAGGGTTTAAAAGAATGAAGTTGTTACTCTCCTTTCGATGACGAGCAACAAGATTCTCGGGATTGATCTGGGGACGACGAACAGTGCGTTCGCCGTGATGGAGGGTAGTGAACCCGAGATCATCGTCAATGCTGAAGGTGACCGGACGACACCGTCTGTGGTCGCCTTCACCGATGACGGTGAGCGATTGGTCGGAAAACCGGCGAAAAACCAGGCGATACAGAACCCGACTCGAACGATCGGTTCGATCAAGCGCCACATGGGCGAGCAAAACTATACCGTCGATCTCGACGAAAAATCCTACACCCCCGAGGAGATCTCGGCGATGATCTTACAGAAGATCAAACGTGATGCGGAAGATTACCTCGGAGAAGAGATCGAACGGGCGGTGATCACCGTACCGGCGTACTTCAACGATAAGCAGCGTCAGTCGACCAAGGATGCTGGAGAGATCGCTGGCTTCGAGGTCGAGCGGATCGTCAACGAACCGACCGCCGCATCGATGGCATACGGGCTCGACGATGATAGCGAGCAGACGGTGCTGGTCTTCGACCTCGGCGGTGGGACGTTCGATGTCTCGATCCTCGACCTCGGTGGTGGAGTCTACGAGGTGGTCGCGACCAACGGTGACAACGAACTCGGTGGTGATGATTGGGACGAGGTCATCATCGACTGGCTGGCCGAATCGTTCAAGGAGGATCACGGTGTCGACCTCCGTGAGGATAGACAGGCACTTCAGCGGCTGAAGGACGCGGCTGAGGGCGCGAAGATCGAGCTGTCGAGTCGGAAGGAGACGGAGATCCATCTGCCGTACATCTCGGCGACCGACACTGGTCCGCTCCACCTCGAGGAGCGACTCACCAGGGCAACGTTCGAATCTCTGGCGAGCGACCTGCTCGACCGGTTGTCTTCACCGACCAGACAGGCACTCGAGGATGCTGGGTACGAGACGGACGATATCGATGAGGTCATCCTCGTGGGTGGTTCGACGAGGATGCCGATGATCCAGGAGAAGGTCGAAGCGCTCACCGGGCAGGAGCCGAAGAAGAACGTCAACCCGGATGAGGTCGTCGCACTCGGGGCGGCGATCCAGGGTGGCGTCCTCGCTGGAGATGTCGACGATATCGTCCTGCTCGATGTGACACCGCTCTCACTCGGTATCGAGGTGAAGGGTGGCCTGTTCGAACGCCTGATCGAACGTAACACCACCATCCCCACCGAGGAGTCGAAGTTGTTCACCACGGCCGCAGACAACCAGACATCCGTCCAGATTCGTGTCTTCCAGGGTGAACGAGAGATCGCCGAGAAGAACGAACAACTCGGCGAGTTCTTCCTGGCAGGCATCCCACCGGCACCCGCTGGCATGCCACAGATCGAGGTGATGTTCGCCATCGATGAAAACGGTATCGTCAATGTCTCAGCAGAGGACAAGGGGACCGGCGAGTCCGAGGAGATCACCATCGAGGGTGGTGTCGGGCTGTCGGATGAGGAGATCGAGCAGATGAAGGCCGAGGCTGAAGAGCATGCTGAGGAGGACGAGCAGCGTCGTGAGCGTATCGAGGCACGTAATGAGGCAGAAGGTGCACTCAGGCGTGCTGAGACGCTACTTGAGGAGAACGAGGAGAGCATCGATGCCGACCTCGCTGATGAGATCGAGGCGGAGATGGCTTCGCTTGAGGAACTCCTCGAGGACGATGAGGTCGCCACCGAGGAGCTCCGCGACGGTATCGAGGCGCTGTCTACCTCGCTGCAGGAGATCGGTAAGCAGCTCTATCAAGAGCAGATGCAACAGCAAGCAGCCGCAGGGGCAGGTGGTGCGACGGAGGCGGACTTCGATGAGGATGTCCTCGATGCAGAGTTCGAGGATGTCGAAGATGACGACGAGGACTGAAACCGTCCCCACATTGTTAAAGTAGTCTGACTGGTTACAGGGATAACGATGGCAGAGGACTTCTACGACGTGCTCGGGGTCGGTCGCGATGCCAGCGAGGAGGAGATCAACCGCGCGTTTCGCAAACTCGCGGCGAAGTACCACCCCGATGTCAGCGATGAGCCCGATGCCGATGAGAAGTTCAAGCGGGCGAAGAAGGCCAAGGAGGTCCTCGCCGATGAGGAAAAACGTGACCTGTACGACCGCCTCGGTCACGAGCGGTTCCTCCAGTTCGAAAAGACCGGTGGCACCGATGCAGGGGGGCAGGCAGCGGGTGACTTCTTCGGCGGGGGCGATGCGTTCGGCGGCGGTGACCCGTTCGGAGATATCTTCGAGCAGTTCTTCGGCACGCGACGCGGTCGTGGCCAGGGTCGGCGTCGCCAACAAGGAGCCGATCTTCGGACCTCGATGACGATCGACCTCGAGGAGGCCTATCATGGGTCGCGAAAGCGAATCACCATCCGACGACCGGAGGGCTGTGATACCTGTGATGGTACCGGTCGACCACCTGGTGCGGACCCGGTCAGGTGTCCCGAATGTGATGGTCGGGGGCAACGGACCAGGGTGCAACGGTCACCCTTCGGTCGGGTGCAACACACTGAGACGTGCCCACGCTGTGAGGGTGAGGGTCAGCTTTATGAGGGTCAGTGTTCAGCCTGTCAAGGCGAGGGTATCGTCGAACGCGAGGCGACACTCGAGGTCGAGGTACCACCTGGTATCCGTGATGGTCAACGACTCCGCATGGAGGGTGAGGGTGGCCCAGGATCTCACGGTGGGCCACCAGGTGACTTATTGATCGAGGTGACCGTTCGCAGCCATCCAGAGTTCGACCGCGAGGGTGACAACCTCTATTACGCTCTCGAGCTGTCATTCCCACAAGCAGCCCTCGGCGATCGCGTCACCGTACCGACCATCGACGGGAGTGTCGAGATGCGGATACCTGCGGGGACACAAAATGGCGAACGCTTCCGACTCGACGATAAGGGTATGCCACGACTCAACCGACGTGGCTACGGTGACCTGATCGTCGAAGCGCATGTGGCCGTGCCAGATCGGCTGACTGATGAGCAGCGAGAGGCGATCGAGTCACTCGCCGAGGCAATGGATGTGGACCTCGAGATGGATACCTCGCTATTCGACCGGATCCGCGGTTCGCTGTAATCTCAGAAAGCTATCGGAACGGGGATCAGCGTGCGTCGGAGTCGATGTGTTCGATCGCCTCAGGATTCTCGATACTGCTGAGGTCTCCGGCCGGATCCCCCCGATAGGTGGCCGCAATGGCACGTCGGATGATCTTCCCACTTTGTGTCATCGGGAACTGGTCGACAAACAAGAGCTCCCTCGGCCTGAACGGTTTCCCAAGCTCACTGGCCACGTGATCGAGGAGCTCGTCGCGAAGTTCGTCGGATTCCTCCACATCGGGCTCGGTGATCACGTACGTCACCACCGCCTCGCCGGTGGTGTCATCGGGTACGCCGACAGCTGCAGCTGCTGTCACGGCGGGATGGTCGATCAGGGTACCCTCGACCTCGGCTGGGCCGACTCGACGGCCAGCGACGTTGAGCACGTCATCAGCACGTCCATGGAGGAACCACAGGCCGTCCTCGTCCATCTGTGCCCAGTCACCGTGATCCCAGAGGTCGGGCCAGGTACTCCAGTACTCCTCAAGATATCGCTCATCGCCCTCCCAGAGCCCCTTCGTCATCGACGGGCATGAGTCACGTGCGACGAGGTACCCGCGCCGGTGCTCGTCCTTGATAGAGTTACCGTGGAGGTCGACGATATCGATATCCATGCCGAGCCCTGGCCCGCCAAGGGTGCAAGGCTTGAGTGGTTGGATCGGCAACGGCATGAGGAAGCAGCCACAGATCTCCGTCCCACCACTGATGTTGATGATCGGCGCATCACCCCCACCGACCTCCTCGAAGAACCACAGCCACGATTCAGGATCCCAGGGTTCACCGGTCGACCCCAGCAATCGAAGCGAGGAGAGGTCGAACCGGTCGACCCACTCGTCTCCTGCCTTTCGAAGCGCCCTGATAGCCGTCGGGCTGATGCCGAAGACGGTGAGCCCGTGTCGTTCGACCATCTCCCAGTACCGTCCGGGATGTGGATAGTCCGGTGCGCCCTCGTACAGGAAGACCGTCCCACCGAAGGTGTGATTCCCGATGAGCATCCAAGGCCCCATCATCCAACCGATATCAGACACCCAGAAGAACCGATCGGATGGCTTGTGATCGAAGCCGAAATAGATCTCCTTGGCTACCTTGGCGAGGACACCAGCATGTGTGTGGACAATCCCCTTCGGCTTACCGGTCGTACCTGATGAGTACAACAACATCGACTCTGCATCGGACGGAAGCGAACGTGTCTCGAAGGTAGCTGGTTGTCCGGTGATGACATCCTCCCAGTACGAGTCTCGTTCATCGACCCACGGGATATCAGCACCGAGGCGGTCGTAGACGATCACATCCTCGACGTGACCGACCTGCTCGATCGCCGCATCGAGTTGTTCCTTGAGCAAGATCTCGTCACCACGTCGGTAGAAGCCATCGCCGGTGAACATGACTGAACATGTGGATGCCTCGATGCGAGTGGCTATCGCGTCGACACCGAAACCAGAGAATATCGGGACAGCTATCGCACCGACCTTGAAACAGCCGTAGAGGATGGAGACCACCTCGGGTACCATCGGCATGTACAGTCCAACGGTGTCACCAGTCCCCACGCCGAGTTCGTCAAGCGTGTTGGCTACCTGGTTGCTCTGTCGGTGAAGCTCGTGGAAGGTGACCTCGCGCACCTCACCGGGCTCGCCCTCCCAGATGACGGCCACGGTGTTGCGTGTCGAAGAGGCAGTATCTGCGTGACGGTCGACCACGTTATGGGCGATATTGAGCTCACCACCTGGATACCAGTCAGAGAACTGCGGTCCGTCGGTATCGTCTCGCACCCGCTCATACGGCTCGTAGAACTCGATGTCGAGGTGGGTGATCAACTCGTCCCAGAACCACTCGATATCTGAGCACGTCCGCTCGATCAAAGCATCGTACGACTCGATGCCATATTCCTGCATGAACGCGTAGACGTTCGTCTCCTGTACGACCGATTCGGAAGGCTCGTAGACGAACTCGTCTATATCGGTCAGTGTGTCCATACTACTCGGGACTTACCGGGGAGGTGATGTAAACATTGCATTGAAAAGCAGCCTACTCGCCGTGGTGGTACCGGACGACGGACGTACCGAACGTCTTTACCGACCCCAGTCGTACGACCTGTCAATGTACGTCCGAGAGGCCAAGAATCGTGAGGAGGTGTGGCTCCTCGATCGGATCGAGCAGTTGGATCTCGACGATCCGGCCTTTCGTTCACGGGATTACGTCGTCGCCGTGGATGAGACGACCGGTGACAAGGCGGGATTCGGACGTATCCGAATCCACCCCGGTGAGCCCGAGGTTTGCGAGCTGACATCGATCGGTGTGCTTCCGGAATGGCGGGAACAGGGTGTCGGTGCCCATGTGATCGAGCGCCTGCTCGACCATGCGAGTGACCAGGGCTTTGCCACCGTCTACTCGCTCACCAGCGAGGTCGCCTATCTCACGCAGTTTGGCTTCGAGCCGATCGAGCGCAGTGAGTTACCGCCGCAGCTGCGCGACCGCCTTGAAGAGCGCCGCAAGCAAGACGAGGACATCATCGGACTCATCATCGAGGTTGGCGACTTCACCATGCCTGCGCACCTGCGAGAAGCGTTCAAGCTCGCCGGTCGACACGACCCTGAGGAGGAGGACGACGTTTCCGAGGACGAGGTGAGCGAGCTCAGGGATGAGTTCGGTATCGACCCAGAGGAGACCACGTACAAGTACGACACAGGTCGCTGAATTGACCTGCGGTCGACGAGGTGTTAGTCATCCCCGAGTGCCACCTCCGGTCGGTACCGCCTGCTCACCTCCTTCCACTTGTCGGTGGCGAAGCGGTAGTAGACCACCCCAGCTGGCACGACGGTCTCAGCAACGAGAGCTAGGTAGAGCCCGTAGATGCCCAGTGCGGTCGCCGAACCGAGGTAGGCCAGTGGGATCGCGAACGCGTACAGCCCGAGGAGGCCGGCGTAAAACGGCCAACGCGTGTCGCCACTTGCCCGTAATGGGCCGGTCGCGGCACCATCGATCCCCCAGAATACCACGCTCAAGGCGGCGATCTGTACGAACGGCTCGGCGATCGGCAACGTGGCGGGATCATCGACGAACATACGACTGATCTGCTCGGCGAACACGAACGCGAAGATCGCACCGAAGGCGTACACGGTCATCGCGAAGATGATGATCTCGCGGCCATACTCACCTGCTGTATCCTCATCTCCGACACCGAGTTGTTGACCGACCAGGCTGCTTGAGGCGAGGCTGAATCCCCAGCCAGGTGTGTTGAGTAGACCGCGGACGCGCTTGGCTATCTCGTAGGCAGCGAGTACGGTATCGCCGAAGGTGGCGACGATAAAGATCAGTGGGAACTGTGCACCAAAGCGCGCACTGTCACCGAGGACGAGCGGTGTCGAAATCTCGACGAGATCGCGGACGAGGCCACGTTCGAGGTATGGCCCACCAGCTCGTACCGTCACCGGGAAGCTACCGACACCTCGGACGCCACCGGACAGGAAACCGAGGGTGAAGACGGCCATGACGAGGACGTTGGAGACGACCGTCCCTAACGCCGCACCGACGACGCCGAGGCCGAGACCGAAGATGAAGATGGCATTGAGCCCGATGTTCGCGACAGCGCCGCCTGAGCGGATGATCATGGGCGTCCAGGCATCATCTGCACCGACGAGGGCACGGCTACCGATGAGGTTCAACCCCGCGAAGGGTACACCAAGTGCGATGACGCGGAGGTAGTCGCTCCCGTATCGCAAGGCGTCACCCTCCGCACCGAGCAGGGAGATCAACTGTTCTGCGAAGAGGAAGAAGAACAGTGCCACCGGTACCGTGATGATGACAACGACAATCGCGCTACTCTTGATGGCCAGATCGAGTTCGTGCCACGCTTTTGCCCCATATCGCTGTGAGACGAGGCTGATGGTTCCACCGGCGATACCTCCACCGAGTGCGAACGCCATCCCCCAGTATGGCCCGGCGAAGGCGAGACCTGCAATAGCGGATGACCCGATGGCGATCCCCACCATCGCCACGTCTGCTGCCGTTTTCGACATGCGGGCGATACCCGTGACGATCCGTGGCCATGCGAGATCGGTCGTCCGCTGTGCCCGATGTCGATCGATCAGACCGACGCTGGCCAGGGCATAGCCTACCCAGAGGATGCTCGCTCGGATCGGGTTCGGTAGACGTGACCAGGACACGGGCGATTCGTTCAGGTGTTTCTAACACGGACCCAAAGGCCTTCTCGACACGGCAACCGACGTGGCAAAAGCTCGTCGGTGAAATGAAACGTAGAAGGCCGACCGACGATGTCGGGTTTACAGGCGCTTCAGGTTCGTTGCTCGTGGGCCCTTCTGCCCAGCTGTAATCTCAAATTCCACTTCCTGACCTTCCTGAAGGTCGTCACCGCCGACGTCCTCCATGTGGAAGAAGACATCGTCGTCGGAATCGTCCGATTCGATAAATCCGTAGCCTTTCCGATCGTGGAAAAAGGCAACCGTACCAGTTGGCATTCGTTAAGACTCCACCCGTTGAGAAGGCGCTTGTACAGATATACCTGGCGGTATGGTCGCACTCGTGACACGTGTTATCAGACCGTACTCGGACATGTCCATCCGGAAATACCAACGAGAGACACTCAAACCCCGTCTCGCTCCGATTGCTCGATCGCGGCTGCGTGCAATCGCCGATCGGTCTCGCTCTCGATGGTCAGGTCGGGAACCGGGGTTGGTTCGCCGTCATGTATCGCCACAAAGACGAACAACGACTCGGTCGTCGGTGCGGCCTCACCGGTCAACGGATCCTCCCTTGACGCGCGGACACGGACGCGCACGCTCGTCCTGCCAGCCTCGTACACGTAGGCCTCGATGAGTGCGATCGAACCAACGGGGATCGGCCGGCGAAAGTCCATCTTGGCCACCCCTGCGGTGACGCAGGTCTCACCGGCAAACCGCATCGCCGACATCACACCCACCTCATCCATCCACTTCATCACATTGCCACCATGAGCTGTCCCGTAGTTGTTGGTGTGATTTGGTTGAATTCGACTGCGGTTCTCGATGAACGTGTCCTCGACCGTGGGCATGGGTCTCGTTCAGGTGGAGAGGTGATAAACCGTCACCTCACCAAGTATGGCAATCTGAAAAGGGTCGACCTCAGCCGTGAACCGCAGAGGGTACCTCGTCAATCGGTATCACAGAGTAATCGACCGACAGCGTCTCCTGGATGGCGCGGACCTTCCCGACGAACGCCGAGATATCATCGAGTGTCCCCTCGAGGATGAACAGCTCCATGCAGTATCCATCACCGACGTGACTGTGGACGTTCGAGGTGACGAGCTCCTCGTGTCGGTGTCGGAGGTGCGTCATCTCGTGCTCGACAGTTGGGTTCTCATAGTTGAACAGGACGGTCACGACAGACATGAGGTTACGACCCTCGAGATCCTGTTCTTCGAACTCTGCGAGCAGACCACGTGCTGCCTCCCTGATTACCTCACTCCTGCCGGTATAGCCGTGATCATCCACGAAGTCGTCGATACGCTCGACGAGGGCGTCCGGCATGGAGATGCTGACGACCGTCATCGGGTTGTTATCTGACCACGCCCCGTTTAACAATTATGACTTAGGCGTCTCAATCGATTGCCAGTTCAACACCGGCGAGCGTGCGGCTGCCACCTGGTCGATCTTCCTGACCGAGGTTCGCTTTGGACGCTCGGCGAGTTCGTCATCGTCGAGGTCTCTGACCGCGTTGAATGCATCGGCGAGGTGGTCGAGCGACTCCTTGGTCTCGACCTCGGTCGGTTCGGTCATCAATGCCTCATCGACTAGCTCTGGCCACTTCGTCGTCGGTGGGTGGACACCGTAATCGAGCATCGCACGGGCCACCTCACCTGCATCCTGACCGCTCGCACTGGCGACGAACTCGTGCTGGACGGGTCCGTATGGGATGGGGTACCCGACTCGCTCGGCGAGGTAGTTGGCGTTGAGGACGGCCTTCGCACTCGCATCGAGTAGTCCATCATCGCCAAGGCGGGCGATGTACGCGAACGCCTTCAACAGGACCAGCCAGTTACCCTCGAATCCATGGACCTTGCCGATCGAACGCTCCGGCGTGACACGTCGATACGTCTCGTCGTCATCAACGGTGACAACCGGGTCAGGGAGGTAGTCAGCCAGTCTATCGGTCACCCCGACCGGCCCAGCGCCAGGCCCGCCACCACCGTGTGGTGTCGCGAACGTCTTGTGGACGTTGTAATGCGTGATATCAAAGCCCATATCACCCGGGCGGGCACGCCCAAGCAGTGCGTTCAGATTGGCACCATCGTAATACAACAGACCACCTGCCTCGTGGACGAGTGAGGCTATCTCCTCGATATCTCGCTCGATCACCCCGAGGGTGTTCGGGTTGGTCAGCATCAATGCGGCCGTCTCCGGCCCGAGTGCCGCCTCGAGAGCCTCCAGATCGACACGACCCTCTTCGTTCGATGGGACGGTCACCACCTCATAGCCACCCATGGCGGCCGATGCGAAGTTCGTCCCATGTGCGCTCGCAGGGACGATCACCTCGGTCCGTTGTCCATCCTCGCCGTTGTCCGCATGGAAGGCACGGCAGATGAGAATACCGGCGAACTCTCCAGCCGCCCCAGCCGGCGGTTGGAGTGACACCCTGTCCATCCCACAGATGCGAGCCAGGTATCGTTGGAGGTGGTACATGATCTCGAGTATGCCCTGACACGCTTCATCGGGGAGATCAGGATGTACATGGGCACCAGGATCGGCTGCCAGTCGCTCGGTGAACTTGGGATTGTACTTCATCGTACAGCTACCGAGGGGATATGGTCCGGATTCGATCCCGAACGTCATCTGGGATAGTCGGGTGTAATGGGCAGCCACCTCTGGTTCGGCGATGTTCGGTAATGTGAGTTCGTCTCGTGTCAGTGAATCATCAAGGCCATCGACCGAGACATCGACGGTTGTCGAGTCCTTCTCGACGAGCAACGGTTCGGTGAGATCATCATCACGTCGGTACCACCGTGCCTGCTCATGTATCTTCATGTGATCACCTCCTCGACAGCGTGAACGAAGCCATCGATGGCAGCGTTTGGCTGGTCGGTCACACATACCTGTAGGGTATCGTCATCGAGGGCGTGGACGGCATAACCGTGTTCGAGCAACGCATTCGCTACCTTGCTCGCATCATCATCGACGCGCCAGGTGAACTCACGAAAGTGTGCTCGGTCATGTACCGGTGCGCTCACACCGTCGATCGCATCGAGTCGCTCGGCCAGTTCGCGTGGCCGCTCGACGTACGAGGTCGCTGCATCGACCAGCCCGGTCGGGCCGAGCCATGCGGCGTGCATGGCGGCTCGCAGGGCGACCCATGCCTGATTCGTGCAGATGTTGCTCGTCGCCCGCTCGCGACGGATATGTTGTTCCCTGGTGACGAGTGTGAGGGAGAACGCCCGTGTGCCCTCGAGGTCCTCTGAGACACCGACGAGGCGGCCAGGTGTCTGTCGCACATACTCCTCACGGGTGGCGAAGAGTCCGAGACCCATCCCGAAGGAGGTGGGCAGACCGAGCACACCGGCATCGCCCACGACGATATCTGCACCGACCTCATGTGGGGTCTCGAGAATGGACAGTGCATACGGATCACTGCCGAGACAGAACGCCGCATCATGGTCATCCGCAAGCTCACCCAGGGCACGAGACGCTGGTTCGAGCGTCCCACGGATGGTCGGAGACTCCGCGTAGATCATCAGCGTATCGTCATCGACCAATGCTTCGAGTGCGTCGACATCCGCGGTGCCGTCATCGGAGGGGTATGTCGCCACCTCGATGCCTGGACCAGCACAGTAATTCTCGAGGGTTGAACGACGTCCCGGATGTAACAGTTCAGGGACGAGGACGCGATTGCCGTCGGTATGTCGCAACCGAGCAGCGAATGTAGCTGCCTCGCCGAGTGCACTCGCGGCATCGTACAGTGAACAGTTGGCGACGCCGAGGCCGGTCAACTCGACCAGCAGTGATTGGTACTCAAACAACGCCTGGAGATAGCCCTGGCTCGCCTCTGGTTGGTACTGCGTATAGGAGGTGAGGAACTCCGACCGGTCTGCGATATGATCGACGATGGCTGGTATGAAGTGATCGTAATGGCCACGTCCGAGCAGACAGGTGACAGACGCGTTGCGGTCGAGGATGGACCGAACCTCGTGGGTGATCTCCGCCTCCGATCTTGCTGGTATATCGAAGGTGTCATCGAAGGCGACGGCGGAGGGGATATCGAATAGCTCCTCCACATCGCTCGCCCCGATGGCGTCGAGCATCGCCTCGGTCTCCGCCTCGGTGTGCGGTGCATACGGGCTTCCGTCTTCGGTATCTGGTGATGACATAGCCTGAAGTGCCCCCGTGAGTGGTATCCGTAGCTGACACTCCGTAGGTGGACCTTATGAGACCGGTGGTTTTCCACTCAGGCGAGTTGGCCTTCGTACTCCGATGCACTCATCAGTGCATCCAGTGCGTCGGGGTCGCTCGGGTCGATCTCGAGCATCCATCCCCCCTCATACGGCTCTTGGTTCACCAGCTCGGGGCGGTCGAACAGCTCTTCGTTGATCGCCGTGACGCTCCCGCCAAGTGGTGCGTAGAGATCAGATACCGCCTTGATGCTCTCGATGACGCCGAATGGTTCATCGGCGATGATCTCCTCGCCGACATCGGGGAGCTCGACGAACACGATATCGCCGAGTTCGTCCTGGGCGAAGTCAGAGATGCCGATACGGACGTGTCCGTCCTCATCTTTTGCCCATTCGTGACTCTCGATGTACCGCCTGTCGTCGGGGATGTCGAGGCTCATATGTCACTCCACGAAGGGGAGGGATTCAATCTTTGCTGTTACGAGACGGTCACGGATACTGACAGAAATACCGTTGTCAGGTGTGGCCTGGTCACTATCGACATAGCCCATCCCGATGGCAACATCGAGTGTCGGACTCTGTGTCCCACTGGTGACCGTGCCGATGACAGTCCCCTCCGCATCGGTGATGTCGTACCCTGTCCGGGGGATGCCACGCCCGGTCATGCTAATCCCGACGAGTCGCTGTCTCGGCCCGTCGCGTGCCACCTCCTCGAGCGCGTCGCGACCGACGAATGACGTCTCAAGATCGACCGCGAACGAGATACCTGCCTCGATCGGGTTCCGTGGGTTGGATTCAGGATGGAACTCGTTCCCTCGAAGCAGCAAGCCAGCCTCGAGACGTAACGTATCACGTGCACCAAGGCCACACGGGGTGCAATCGATGGCCTCCCACACTGCACTCGCATCTGACCAATCGACGAGCAGTTCGAACCCGTCCTCCCCGGTGTACCCCGTCCGTGAAAGCGAACATGCCGTGTCGGCCACCGCTGTCTCGATCGTGGCAAAGCGCTTGACATCACCAAGATCGGCATCGACGAGCGGGTCTAGCAGAGCCTGTGAATCAGGTCCCTGGACGGCAATCATCGCCAGTTCGTCGGTGCGGTCGTTCACCGTCGCATCGAGTCCCCACGCGTCTCGATGGTCGGTCCATCTCGAAGCCATCGATGCATTGTTACCAGCGTTCGGCACGAAGAGATAGCGTGAACCATCAGCATCATCGACCAGGCGCGTGATGATCGTATCCTCGAGCATGATCCCATCCTCGTCGGTAATCGCAGCGTACTGTGCTCGACCGACCTCAAGTCTCGTGACATCGTTCGATGTCAGGCGCTGCATGAGCTCCGTCGCATCCGGGCCGGCCACCTCGATCTCACCCATATGTGAGACATCGAACTTACCGACCTCGGTGCGAACGGCTCTGTGCTCCTCACGAATCGACTCGAAGGTGACCGGCATCGACCAGCCACCGAACTCGGTGAGGCGGGCACCCAGTGCCTCATGCTGATCGTACAGTGGTGTCCGTCGTGCGTCCATATCTACACCCCCACAGAGGAGTGACTAAGGGGTTTCTCAACTCGGTGGGATTATGGCATACCACCGAGGATGATTCACCGTGTTCAAACGCTGGCTAGGCGACCGCGATCGGGCCGGACAACGAGCCAGTGGTGGTATTGGACTGTTCGTCGACGGACCGAATGTGCTGCGTGAACCGTTCGACACCGACCTCCATCAGGTGCGTGAAGTGGTCAGCGGTCGAGGCCGGCTCCGTCTGGCGAGGCTCTACCTGGATCATCGGGCATCGACCGGACTGATCCAGGCTGGCGAGGCTGCTGGGTTCGAGATACACATCACGAGTGGTGATGTCGATGTAACGTTGGCGGTCGATGCGACGAGTGCGATCGAGCGAGACGAGCTCGATGGCATCGCCATCGCCACCCGCGATATCGACTTCAAGCCCGTCATCGAACTCGCCAGACGCCGGGGATTGCAGACGATCGTGGTCGCCCCAGGGGAGGTTGGTCGCTCGACCGGACTGACGGCGGTGGCAGATGAGGCGATCCTCCTCGAGGGATAGAGTCACCGCCTTTTTGCGGATGGTCAACTGCTATGGGTATATGGACGACCTGCCCACCCCGGTACTCGATAACCACCTGCATCTCCACGCCGAGGGTAAGGGTGTCGAGGCGGTCAAGGAGTTCGCGAGGGCTGGCGGCACACACCTACTGGTGGTGAACCGTCCCTCGTGGCATATCGTTGATTCGGTCGAGGACGTCTCGGCGTTCGAGACCACGTTCGAGGTGACGCTCGACCTCGTCGATGCGGCATCTGCTGTACTCCCCGGTCAGGCATGGCCGGTCCTCGGTGTGCACCCCGCGCTCATCAGCCAGCTGGTCGATCATAACGGCTGGTCGGTCGACCGTGCCTGTGAGTTGATGATGGAAGGTATCGACCTTGCGGGGCGGTACGTTTGGCAGGGGGATGCACTCGCCCTCAAATCTGGTCGGCCACATTACGATGTCTCAGCTGCCGTCTGGGACGTCTCGAACGAGGTAATCGGCCATGCGGCGCGGACAGCCGCAGACAGGGCATGTGCACTACAGTTACACACTGAGGGGGGTGACGATTTCGACGATATCGCGACGATCGCGAGCGACAATGGACTCGATCCGAGACGTGTTGTCAAACACTTCTCGACAGGGCCGATCACCGGTGTGACCCCGAGCGTCATCGCCAGAGGTGAAGCGGTGCGGAGTGCGGTCGCAGGAGCTGAACGCTTTCTCCTCGAGACGGACTACCTCGATGATCCAGGCCGGCCCGGTGCGGTCCTCGGGCCGAAGCTCGTCCCACGCCGGAGTCGTGAGCTGGCCGCTGACGGCCACCTCGACGCACTGCGCACGGCACATATCGAGACGCCTCGTGAGGTGTACGGGATCGATACCGAGGCGACCCTCACCGAGTAAGTGGAAGGAAAGGCCTTTCATCGCAGCTTGGTACCTTCGATATATGGACGATGGACCTGTGGAGTTCTATTCGAAAGACCGGTGGGATAACTGGTTAGACCGTATCGAAGATGCTGATCTCGAGGACGAATCTGAGGCATCTCGCCTGTTTCTGAATCTGCAGTCGGATGCGACTATCGCCATCGCCAAGATATTCACGGCATATGAGGATGGCACCATCGCTCCCGAACAGGCACGCAAGGAGCTCGCCACCATCCAAGAGATCGTGTTGGCCGAGGTCGAAATGCATGACGAATCATCCGTCATGCTCATCGACGCGGTGCAGACGAGCCTCGTCTGTCCATTCCTCGCGGCAGATCGATTCCTTACCGATGGTCCAGCCGACGAGGACGCATCGTTGCATGAGCTCTACGAGGCAGCCATAGACGCGGAGGCTCGAGAGGAGTACGAGGAGGCACTGCACTACATGACGAGCATCGGCACGAGGCTCATCGATGGCGAGTCACTCGATCTGGAGCTCGATGAGGAGGAGATGGAGTACGGTCTGGTTACCGAGTGGCTCGGTGGGCTCGATAGCCTGCAGGAGGCACTTGCAGGCCCGAAGGTCGTCGAGGATGACTGACCGCTTGACGGTAACCGTTTTTTCGACAATCGTCGAAACCTCCATCGACACGGCCAAATAGCTGCTCAATCCACGGTGATACAAGCATGACAGATGTAGGTATCGACGCCATCGAGGTGTGGGTGAGCAACCTCAAACTCGATCTTCCGAAGACGTTCGCACCGGAGAACGGTGAAGATCCAGAGAAGTATACAAAGGGGCTTGGCCTCTTCGCGAGCTCGTTCCCGGACAGTTACGAGGATATCGTCACCATGGCGGCGAACGCCTCGTACCGCCTGATGGAGCGAAATGGCCTCGAACCGGCAGATATTGGTCGTATCGACGTGGCGACGGAGACGGCCTTTGACAAGTCCAAGCCGGTGTCGACCTATGTCGCTGGCTGTCTCGAACAGGTCTACGGCAAGAGCCTGACGAACGCCAACAAGGGCGAACGCAAGTTCGCATGTATCTCCGGTACACAGAGTCTGAACGACGCGTACAACTGGATCGCCTCTGGGCGAA
Source organism: Halobacteriales archaeon (assembly GCA_007118145.1). Taxonomy (GTDB): domain Archaea; phylum Halobacteriota; class Halobacteria; order Halobacteriales; family SKSH01; genus SKSH01. The sequence goes on along the minus strand of SKSD01000030.1, from coordinate 109,029 downwards.
ACCGAGGGCGTGGTGCACTGGTCATCGCAACCGATACCGCACTGTACGAACGTGGTGACGCCGGTGAGGCGACCCAGGGCGCTGGTGCGGTCGCCATGTTCATCGACGAGGACCCCGACATCGTCACACTCAGCAAGGAACAGGGGATCGGCAGTGCAGACGAGACGGACTTCCTTAAGCCGAATCAGCAGTTCCCGAGTGTCGACGGCCACCGGTCGATGCAGGTATACCTGGCACGCATGCGAGAGGCACTCGAGGATTACAAGGCGGCAGCTGGCGATATCCATCCGGACGATATCGTCTACGGACCGTTCCACACGCCGTTTCCGGGGATGGTCAAGAAGGCAGCCGTACTCGCCTATCGTAACGTCATACGCGATACGGAGGTGGCTGACGAACTCGAAGCAGAGGTGGGAAGACAGCCCGAGCCCGAGGATTTCACCGATCAGGAGGACTACCTCGCAGCCCTCCGTGAGTACACCGACTCACTCAGAGATACCGAGCGGTATCAACGGTGGTACAAAGAGCGCATCCGACCGACGCTGACCATCTCCCGTGAGGTGGGTAACTGGTACACCGGTTCGGTCCACGTCGCCCGAACGAGTGCACTCTTGGACGGGTACGATCGAGACCGCGATCTCGTCGGATCGCAGATGATCGTCGGGTCATATGGATCAGGCGCTCAGGCAGAGATTCACGCAGAGACCATCCAACCAAACTGGAAGCGGGCGATCGGGAGGCTCGATATCCAGGAGCAACTCGATAGCCGGTATGACCTCAGCTTCGCCGAGTATGAACTCATCCACGACAACCACAATCTCGACCTTGAGACCGATGTGGAACCGCTCACCACCCCCGATGACGAGTTCGTCTTCGCCGGATGGGGACCGATGGGTGAGCGAAAGTACCAGTTCGTCGCGTAACCGGGCGGGCAGGCGTACCCATGCAATTACCCGTTGAGCTCTCACGCGTGCAGTGGATCGCTACCATCGCCGGAGCCTTGGTGTTTCTCGGCGTCGGACTGTTCACCCTCGGTGTCATCGGTGCACCCTCGCTCGACGGGATGTCCAACGAGTGGGGTGAGGTGGAGGATGACCGCATCGAGATCAGGACACAACTCGATATCGATAATCCCAACCCACTCCCCATTGGCTACGGGATCGACGGTGCTGAGTATACGCTCGAGATGAACCAGATCAAGGTGGCCGAGGGGAATGTCTCAGCGATCGACATTCCCCGAGGGGCTGGTACCTTGAACCTCAGTACGTACCTCTTAACCGATGCGATCCCACCGTGGTGGGCGTCTCATATCGAGAACGATGAGGTGAGCGAGGTAGACATCGATGCAGCCATCCTCGTCTCGTTCGGGCCATTCGACCGTGCGGCAAGGGTCTCACACGGCGATACCATCGAGACAGATCTCGAGACAACGCTCGCAGAGGCGTTAGAGGGGTTCGAAGGTGAACACACCGGGCCAGGTATCGACCTCTCCGTGGTGACGGTCGAGCGGACGGTCGAGGTGACCGATACCGATGCCCAGTGGGGGTCGGTCACGGAGTCTGAGACCGAGGTATGGTTCGATTTCACGGTACACAATCCCAACGAGTACCCCATTCCCACACCCGCATTCACGGGGGCACTCGAGTTCAATGAGATCGATATCGGTGACTGGGATGCGCACGATGTCGACCTGGTCGATGGGCCTGATGACGGCCTCATCCCCCCGGGTGAGACCCGGGAGATTCGCTACTCGGTCACCATCGACAACGAGGCCATCGCGGCTTGGTTTTCAACACATGTCGAGCGTGACGAGACGACCGATGCCCGCATCACCGGGCAACTCGCGTTACAACTGAGCGGGCACACGATGACCATCCCACCTGATGATGAGGCAATCAGCTGTACGTTCAATCTACAGACGGCGATCCTCGTCGAGCAGTCATCCGGTGTCTCCGACCGTACCTGTACGGTCATCGGGATGACCCCGCCGACTGATGAGGAGCTCGAGGACTGGAACGCTAGCCTGGACCTCGAGGAGACCGACTGGTGGGAGACGGTCATCGGCCTCGTCGGTACTCAGGCTACACCGAGATAACACGCCTCACGGGAGGGTCGCCAATCCCTCGAGCATCTCATCGATCGGTGTGGTACAGACCGCCAGTGAGTAGCCATCCATGCGTGCAAGCCGAGGGGCATGTTCCCAGAGCTCCTCGCGCGTGATACCGTGTAGGACAACCGCATTCGGTGTCGGGTTGACAACGCGGAGTGCGACCAGTGGTGACTCACCTCGGCTTATCTCAGTGAAGATGAGTGCACGGCTCGTGCTCTGACCGTACAGATGGAAGAACTCCTCACTCGTGAGATTGGTGATCGCACGGATGCTGTCGACGACGGTATGGCCGGTGACGCGGTCCCATTCGCCGTCGACGATCTTCTCCGCTCCGATCACCTCATAGAGACGGTCGATCGGGACGGCCGCGGTGTACTCTCTGAGATCGAGAACGATGTCACTCTGAAACCCAGCTGAGAGCACCCGTGCGTACTGTCTGATGCGGTCGCCACCGCGGCGCTCGTCGATGCTGATGAGTGCCTCGACGATACCCTCGATCATCGCGACACCCGGACTCGAGCGCCGGCCACTCTCATAATCGCTGATGACCGAGGAGGATACCTCAAGCTCCTCGGCGAGGTCGGTCTGTGAGATATCGAAATCCGTCCGCCACTTGCGGATGGTCGCTCCGGGGTCCTCGCTCATGACGATCTCACCGGCTATCTGTTTGCCGAGTTCAGTGCGGGGACTGACCGCTCCCATCGCTGTGACCAATCCATCGCTCCCCTAAAGCGTTGTTGCCTCTAGTTCGAGCCTGCCGAAAAGATATGGTCGAGTACCTCCTTACCCCGCTATGCCATCAACACTGGTCCACCTGGGTCTCGCCGCCCTCATCGCCACGGCACTCCTCTCAGATCACTTCGACTGGAAGGCACTCGTTGTGGTATTCGCCGTCGTTGCGTTTCCCGAACTCGATACCTTCCTTGGCTTCTGGTTCGATGGGGCTCATCGTGCCTACTTACATAATCTGTGGGTGGTGCTTATCCCAGCCATCCTCCTCACCTGGGACGTGCGTATTCGCGATCGTTCGTTCGTCCGAACAAGGTGGGGAGACTGGGGTGTACGTGTCGGTTGGGTATCGCTCGTGGCATTGTTGTTCGCGCATATTCTGCTCGATGCGTTCTTCAACGGGGTGAACCTGTTCTGGCCGTTGCACGACTCGTTCATCGATCTCAGCGGCCGTCTCATTTTCTCGACCGAACGTGGCATCGTCCAAACCTTCATCGAACTCGACGATCCATCAGCATCGATCAGGGGTACGACCGCCGATACACACTATCGAACGGGGGTCGATCCGACCCCACGGGGGGAACCAGCTGGGGATGTCGAGCGGATCTTCCCACTCGCAGATAACGGTACGCTCTTCGTCGTCATGGTGTCTGGATTCGTCGTCGCCGGTATCCGACTCGTCGAGGTACACCTGCTCGACCGCTAGCACCGCCAGTCTTTATTGCGTGGGTATGCTACTGAGAGGGAGATGGCAGCCGAGCTCGATGCCGCAACCCTCGGCCAACTCCTCGAGGCTGGTGCGGACGTACAGATCGTCGATGTACGACCCCGTGAGACGTTCGAGCACGGACATATCCCTGGGTCGGTGAATATCCCTTTCGAACGGCTGCTCGAGGATATCGACTCGGTCGAATGGGGTGACCGCGTCGTCTTCGTCTGTCCATACGGTGAACGTTCACGGCAGGCAGCGACCCTGCTCAGTGCCTACGAAGGTGTCAACGAGACGACCGTCTACAACCTCACCGATGGGCTCCTCGGCTGGGATGGTCCGCTCACTCAGCAGGGCCATCCGTGATAGCCGTTACCACAAGGGTTATGTCCGTGGTGTGCGATACCATGACACATGGGGTCCACTCCCGATAAGATCGGTGACTCCGTGGAACGTTTTCTGATACAACGCGGTCATGAGCAACGTGACCCAGAATGGCTGTGGGATGGTAATAAGAAACAGTGTCCAGAGTGCTACGGGCTTCATCGAGGGACAGCCCGAGAGTGTAGCGTCTGCGGGTGGATACCGCAGTAACCAAACCCATCCCGCTGTCTCGTCAGCCCTGTACCGAGACCATACCCTCTCACTATATGAGCAACGCATCGATGATCGGCTCAACATCAGCTTCGGATGAGATACGCTCGACGGTCACGACCGACACCGTCGGGCCATCTGCGTCCGCCAGCTCGACCAGTGCATCGATGGCATGCTCAGCTATCGGCGAAAAGGTACCGGTAGAGGAGCCATCCTCGCGGGGGACCACAATGTGCGAATCATCATCGCAGTGTGGGATCGCCTCACGGACGGACGCGAACACCCCCCGGAGGTTCGTTCTGAGCTCGTCATCGAATCCAGCATACGACCATGCGGTAATCGGCGACGAGCTATCCAGATGGCTAACCCGTGCGCACGGAACGATATAGTCGATCGATCCGCCACCAAGACGCGATGCGGTCTCCATGAGTCGCTCGACATCGAACTCATCGCGCACGTCAGTTCTGAGTGAGGTGACGGTGCCAGCGTGTGCCTCAAGCTCCTCAACGAGCTCATTCAGTCTCGCCTCGTCTGTCCCACCGAGGAGGATCGTGTCGACCTTCGGTGACAGTGCTCGAGCCACCGCGGTGCCGAACGGCTGGTCGGCACCGGTGATCACGGCAGTTCGCGTGGTCATCGCCAGGGTATCGGTCGACCATACACATAGGGTCACCGACCGACGACCGTGAAGGAACGTATTAGTGGTACCGACCTGTACCAAAATGTCGATGTCGAGTCATCATGTTGCCCTGATACCCCACACGAGACGACAATCCTCGAGAGATACGATCCGTGACCATCTTACTGAGGCGGTCCCGACACTCAACGTCATTGCCGCAGCCACCCCGGAGGAGACGCGCGATGGGTTCGACGAGGCTGACATCCTCATCACGATGGGTATGGAGGATGGGTGGTATGATCACCTCGGGGATATCACCTGGATCCAGGCACTCAGTTCGGGGGTGAATCATTATGACCTCGATGCCATCGAGGAGGCGGGCACCATCCTCACCAATGCTGCTGGCGTACATGCCAAGCCAATCGCCCAGCAGGTGCTCGGATACATGCTCATGTTCGAGAGAAATCTGCTGCAGGCAATGCACCAACAGGTATCGGGTGATTGGGAGCGCTTCCCCGGTGGTGAACTCGATGACAAGACCGTGGGGATCGTCGGTCTCGGTTCGATCGGGAGACAGGTGGCACGATACTGCCAGTCGTTTGGAATGGACGTCATCGGTACGAAACGGGATATCGAGGTGGAGCTTGAGGATGTAGATCGCCTCTACCCACCCGAAGCACTTGAGGAGGTCCTCGTGGCTGTCGACTATCTCGTCCTCGCCTGCCCGCTAACGGATGAGACACGGGGGTTGCTCGATCGCGATGCGATCGACCACCTCGACGACGATGCCGTGGTGATCAATATCGCACGCGGTGAGGTGGCGGTCGAGAAGGACCTCATCAGGGCATTACAGAACGACGAGCTCGGTGGTGCTGGCCTCGATGTGTTCGAGGAGGAGCCACTCCCCGATGACTCACCGCTGTGGGAGCTCCCGAACGTCATCATCACGCCACACATGGCCGGATCAACGCCACATTACTGGCAACGGTGTGTCGACCTATTCACAGCGAACTATCCGCTCTATGAGGCAGGTTCGTACGACGAGATGGACAATCGAATCGTCTAGTACTCAGAGGATATCCTCTGCTGAGAACGTCTCCTCACACTCGGTACATCGGTAGGTATCGAGGCCCTCCTTGATGACCTCGTCAATCGCCTCACACTTCGGACATGCGATGTCGTGTATCGTCGTCATGGTATAGGCTGTTACGCTACTCGACAGGACTGAGATGGCCGAGCTTGGTCGTCGAATCCGTGCTCACAGGGAGGTTTTGCAAATTCCAGGGATAAACGTTGCGTCTGCGAGCCTATTCCATCTCCTCTGCAGAGAGTGACCGTGTGCTTCACCTGCAACTTGACATCAGCGATCGGCCACAGACACGTTCACCCCTCAGTGTCGTATTGGATAGCGGAAGGGGCGGGTGATACAGTCATCCAATCGTGATGCGAATCACTCCGCAGGTGTCGACGTTGTATCGTCTCCATTCGAGTCTATCCCGGTTTTCTCGTAGATGACGAGGACCGGTCCGACGTATCCCTTCGCGATTCGTTTGGCACGGTCACCGAGGATGTATGTCTCAAGACCATGGCGTTGCCTGGTGATGACCACGACATCGACGTCCGCAGCCGCCTCGACCACACGTGGGACCGGACGCCTGGCACGGGCATCACGGACGGTGATGTCCTCATCATCGAACCCGATACTGACCAGGGTGCGTCGGACTCGATCGACAGCCTCCGGGCTGACCTCTTTTCCGATGTCGAGTAAATGAACGGTCGGCCGTGATTGCAGGAACATCGCACCGAATATGCCGATGACGGTCTCGGTATCGAGGTCTGCTGTGACAGCCAGCAGTACGTCCTCCACATCGGCAACCTGATTGATAATCAGCCGTGCCTCGCAATCGAAATCCATCGCGATACGTGCGACTGAGTCATCGGGATCCCGGGTGAAACACAGTAATGAATCCACAACAGCTCCTGCCTCCTCGAAGCGATCGCTCAGGTCCTCGAGTAGTTGCTCACCTCGTTCCTCAAACTGCATACTCGCCTGACCTGGGGCGGTCTGATCGGGTACCTTGAAGTATCCGAGTAGCACCACGTGTGTCTCAGCCAGGAGCTCGAACGTTCCTGGTGGGATACTCTCACCTCGAAAGAGTTCGAATGGGACCAAGATAGTGGGACGCTCAGCGGTATCGATCGTCGCCCGGCGGAGTTCGCTCACCCACTCGCGGATGGGCTCACTCATGGTACACCCCATATACGTGTATGCCACATATGTGTGTCATCGATACGAATTCGGTGGATTCGCACGGTCATAACACCCCCTTGAGTGTGATATCTGGTGCATAATAGTGGAACCATCCGACGGCGATCAACATCACCGCCACCCCCAGGATGATCGAGAGCCAGTGCATGAACAGGATGAGTCCGAAGCTTGAAACCGCACCGAGGGCGGGAAGATAGGGGTAACCAGGTGAGATATAATCAGGGTCATACCAGCTTGGTGGGTCGCGCCTGAGTTGAATCAAGGCGATGCAGATCAATCCATACATGACGAGATGAAGGAAGGACGCGACCTCTGCCAATAACTCCACCTCTCCGGTTGCCGTGAGGAGGAGAATCGGCGCGCCTGCCATCCCGAGTGCGATATGTGGTGTCCCATAGCGGAGGTTGATCGACGATGCCCGCTGGGGTAACAACGCATCGCGGCTGAGTGCGTATATTGCCCGTGAGGCGCTGAGTATCGATGCGTTCGCGCTTGAGATCGTCGCGAGCAGACCAGCCAGAAGGATGATCACCGCACCAGGCAAACCGAACAAGATCCTCCCTACCTCGACCATCGCAGTCTCACCTGCCGCCTCGAGCATCTCCGACCCAGCGATACTCGTCGCAACCAACATCGTGATGATGTACAACAGCCCAACGATCACGACCGAACCGACCATCGCGAGTGGTAGGTTACGCGAGGGGTTCTCGATCTCACCGGAGACGGTGGCCACCTGAGCGAAGCCGAGATATGAGGTAAAGACCAGTGCAGCCGTTGATAGGAGTACGAACGGTCCGAACTCGAAGCGTTGTGGAGCGGTGGGCTCACCGACGAGTCCCACCGCATCAATCCCACCATAACCCAGAAACAGCGTCAGAATTATGAGTAACAGCCCGACGATCAGGTTCTGCAGCTTCTCTGTGTTCTCCGTGCCGGTCACACTGAGTGCCGTCAAGAACACACCGAAGAGTAGTCCGAGCGGGATGACCGGGTTGAGACCGAGTTCGAATCCCACCTCAGCGAGGACGGCAGCAGCGTAATGTCCCAATCCCACCAGGTAAAACGCAGTTGCGAACACGAGTCCGAACCACAGCCCGATTCCAATGGCCGATCCGAAGACAGACCCCATCGCTCTGGAGATGAAGTAATATCCACCGCCGCTTCGAGGCATGGCAGTCGCAAGCTCGGAGGTTGGAAGTGCAACCAGGAGGGCAATCACAGCGCCGATGAGGAATGCGATCGCACCTGAGGCACCGACACGGCCCGCAGCCAGACCTGGGAAGACGAAGATGCCTGCACCGATCATCGTCCCGATACCGATAGCCAGACCGCCGGTCAGCCCGATCGTCCGTTCGAGTTGAACGTCCTCATCGACGATCGTGGCCTCATCGGTATCGACGACCGGTTCAACCGTCGGTTGTTCGCCCGCGATGTTTCGTTCGACAGGTGGTTCACTCATGGCAACACCTCCGATGAGATGCTCGACCCCTCGCATATACAGGACGCAAGTTCCGAAGGCTATGGAGTGTCACTGCTTCGAACTGACATGTGCTCGTCAGGTGCCTTGAATGTTCGCCTCATCACACCGAACACGGTCAGGGGGTCAACCCCCAGAAGAATGCGATACCGAGGGTGATGACCACGGCGAGGATGAACTGTAACGGCGCGCCAACCCTGACGAAATCGATGAATCGGTAGCCACCGGGGCCATAGACCATGATGTTGGTCTGATAACCGACGGGGGTCATGAACGAGGTCGCACTCGCAAACATCACCCCAAGGAGGAAGGAGAACTCATTCGCACCGAGTTGCGTCGCAGCATCGACCGCGATCGGGATCATGAGGACGATGGTGGCGACCGGGGTGATGACGTTGGCGAGCAAGCCAGTCACGATGACGAACAGAAGTAACACCCCGATCAGCGGGAGTACCGCCTCGCTTTGGACAAGGATGTCGGCGATCACACCAGCGCCACCGCTCGCCTCGAGTGCAAGACCAAGAGGGATCACCCCGGCGATCAGGAAGATGATGTTCCAACTCACCGAGTCATACGCCTCCGATGGGGTGAGACAACCGGAGACCACCATGATGAACACCCCAAGCAGCGCGGAGATGACGATGGGGACGATATCGAAGGCAGCAAGCCCAACCACGACCGCCATCGCACTGATCGCGGTGAGGGTCTTCGGTGAGAGTGGCGGTTTGATTCCGGCATGGTCTGCCAGGGTCTCATAGGAGGGCGTGTCGGTCCTGATGACATCATCGCGTTCGGCCAGGAAGGCGAGTGCCTCATCGGTGGAGCGAACAAGCAACACATCACCTGCCTCGAGACGGGTCTCATCGATGTGCTCGAGCAGCTGTTCGCCATGTCTGCTAACCGCCATGACGGTCGTCGCGTAGCGACGTTCGAGTCTAGAGTCGTCGACTGTCTGCCCGACATATGCAGACTCTGGCGGGATGAGGAGCTTTGCCAGCGTGTCGCCTTGCAATGGCGTCTCAAATGCGGTATCGTCCACCGTCCTCCCATAGAGTCTGAGTAGGGCGTTGTCTCGGGCAAACTGATCTACTTCGGAAAAGCGACCGAGGAGGACGAGTCGATCATTCGCTAGGAGCTTTTGGTCGGTCGTCGCCGCATTGAACACCTCTCCACCACGCTCGAGCTGGAGGATATCGACACCAGCTGGCTCTTCGATATCGGATAGCCGCTTCCCGACCAGTGGAGAGCGTTCGCGAACGGCCACCTGGAAGAGGTAGTCCTCAAGGGCGAACTCCTCGGTCAGATTCCTGGCTGGAGCTACCCGCTCAGGGGTGAGTCGCCAGCCGATGGTGAAGAGATAGACCACACCAACCAGGAAGATGATGATTCCCAGGTGGGTGAACTCGAAGAAGCCGATCGGACCCCGGTCGAGCAACTCATCGGTCAGGTTGCTCGCAATGATGTTCGTCGATGAGCCGATGAGGGTGAGTGTCCCACCGAGGATGGCCGCATACGAGAGGGGTAACAACAGCTTGGAGGCGGAGATCTGACTCCGACGTGCGAGGTCATCGATCATCGGGATGAACACGGTAACGACCGGTGTATTGTTGATGAAACCCGCGATCGGTCCAGCGGTCCCGACCGTGGCAAACAGCACCTTTCTGTGATCACCGGCGGTCACACGGGCGAGTGTCGCGCCGAGTCGGTTGACGAGGCCGGTGTTTTGAATCCCCCCACTCAACATGTACATGGCGACGATCGTGATGGTCGCTGGATTCGCAAACCCTGAGATGGCATCGACCGGTGCGACCTCAGTCCAGGGTTCGAGTGCAGCAAGGGCGACGATCACCCCGATAGCTGTGATATCGTTGGGGATGACTTCACTGACGAACAACACGAGGGCGATGAGAACGATGACGTAGACGATGAGCGCACCCTCGGGGACACCCATCACGGTCATGGACGTTCGACCTCCCGGTAGGCACCTTACTGTTTCGACTGCGGTGAATGCATCTGTCTGAGCATCCCGAACGGGCAGGCTTTTCTCGGTACTCACCATATGTTAGTCATGGTCGAAGAAGTTCTGTTCGAGTCCGAACAGTCATCCACGCGTGGAGAGATCGCAGACTATCTCCGATCGGTCGCCGAACGGTTGGCTCAGGGTGAGTCGATCACGCTCAAGGCTGGATCGCAGGAGCTCTCGATGGACCCACCGGAACGGGCGACGTTCGAGGTGAAGGCAGAGCGAGAAGGCCCACCTGATGGTCCGGGTGAGCTGAGCATCGAGTTCGAGATCGAATGGGACGAAAACGGCAATGGTGGCGACCTCGAGGTCGCATAGGTACTACATACTCTGACAGCACTATACGTGACTTGCAGGTCGTGAGAGCCAGCCCTAGGTTAATGGGCGCTGATGGCGAACGACGACCCTATGGATTCAAAGCGATTCCTCTTCGCCTCGTTGGATGCAGCACTCGTTGCCGATCTCGCCTGGCAGGTGCACCAGGAGGGTCACGATGTGAAGTACTACATCGAGGCGCCGAAGGACAAAAAGATCGGAGATGGATTCGTCCCGAAGACGCAAGACTGGAAGCGCGAGGTAGACTGGGCTGACGTGATCGTCTTCGACGATGTATGGGTCGGTACCGAGGTGGGTACCGGTGCGTTGGCAGAAGAACTCAGAGCGGACGGACACGCTGTCATCGGCGGAACACCAGATACCGACCGGCTCGAGGAGGACCGAGGGTATGCGATGGACATCCTCGAGGAACACGACGTGACGACACTTGACCACCGTGAGTTCACCGATTTCGATGAGGGTATCGACTTCGTCAGAGAGCATCCCGGACCGTACGTCATCAAACCACTCGGTGAGGTGCAAAACGTCAAGCGGCTGTTATACGTGGGCAGGGATGACGACGGCGGTGACGTCATCGACGTGCTCACCGCTTACAAGAAGGCATGGGGACACCGCATGAAGGGCTTTCAGTTACAACGACGCGTCGAGGGAGTCGAGGTCGCCATCTGTGGCTTCTTCAATGGTGACAGGTTCATCGACCAAGTGAACCTCAACTTCGAACACAAGCGACTCTTCCCGGGGAATATCGGCCCGCAGACGGGTGAGATGGGTACCTCGATGTTCTGGACGGGTCGGACACAGCTGTTCAAGGAGACACTCGGCAAGCTCGAGGATTGGCTCGCCGACCAGGGGTATGTCGGGAGTATCGATCTCAACTGTATCGTCAACGAGCGAGGTATCTATCCGCTCGAGTTCACACCACGGTTCGGGTATCCCACGATCATCCTTCAGGAGGAATCGTTCGAATCGGCCACCGGGGAGTTCCTCTACCGACTCGCCCATGGTGAAGATCCACAGCTGCAGGTGCACCAGGGCTACCAGGTCGCCATCCGGATCGTCCTCCCACCGTTCCCGTTCGATGATGAGAAGACCTACGACGAGAACTCACGTAACGCGGCGGTCGTCTTCGAATCGGGTGACAAGGAGGGTATCCACATCGAGGATGCGAAGAAGGTAGACGGCCAGTGGCGTGTCGCGGGTGAGAACGGCATGCCGATCGTCGTCACCGGGAAGGGTGAGACCATGCACGAGGCACGTGAGCAGGCCTACGGCCGCGTCGACGATATCGTCATCCCGAACCTCTACTATCGCGATGATATCGGCGAGCGGTGGATCGAGGGTGACGGGGATCGGTTGTTGGCCTGGGGATACCTCGGGCCATAGCCATCGAGATTACATATCGGCTGGATTTGCAACAAGGGCAAGGTTTAGAGTGGGGCATCACATAACTGAGATAGGTTATGGAGATCACCGGGGAGCAATCGGACAATCGCGCCATGGTCGACCCACGGGCACCGAGGTTCGGACAGGGCCTAACCGCGACGTTGTTACTGGTCGGTGTTGCACTCTGGGAGCCAGTGGTGGTCTATCTCGTGGCGGCCATCTTGGTGTTGAGCGTGCTCAGTGGGTGGAGGGTCGATCTCTACGCCACGCTCTGGCGGAACGTGATGGTCCCATTCGTTGGACCAACATCACACCGTGAGGCTGCAGCACCGCATCGCTTCGCCCGTCTTCTCGGTGCTTTGGGCTCAACCCTGGCAGCGATCTTCCTCGTGTTTGAGTTGGCGATGATCGGTTTCGCTGTCGCGGCTGTCATCGGGCTCCTCGCCGCTCTGGCTGCCGTCTCTGGGCTCTGTCTCGGCTGTATGATGTACAAACAGGTGTCAGTCCTTCGCCGTCACGACGTCGTCTGAAGGTCACACATTCCAGACGAACAACGAAAGTTTACTGTTGACATCGTTCGAACCTCTGTGATATGGTTATCAGTGAGATGGGCGACCACGGTCACGAGCAGGTGACCTACGTCACCGACGATGAGACAGGCCTCAAAGCGATCATCGCCATCCACGACACGACGCTCGGACCGAGCCTCGGTGGGACACGGCTTCGACCGTACGAGACCGAGGCTGACGCACTGACCGACGTCCTCCGACTGTCAGAGGCCATGACCTACAAGGCGGCGGCAGCCGACCTCGACCTGGGTGGTGGGAAGGCGGTCATCATCGCAGATCCGGACGACAAATCTGCCGACTTGATGCGTAGTTACGGCCAGGCGGTCGACTGGCTGGGTGGCAGGTACATCACGTCGGTCGATATGAACACCGGCGTGGCCGACATGGAGATTATCGCCGAGCTGACCGAGCATGTCGTCGGGAGAGAAGACGGCCTCGGTGACCCTTCACCAGTGACCGCAGAGGGTGTCTTCAGCGGTATCGAGGCATGTGTCGAGCACCGGTACGACACAGGTGATCTGTCCGACCGTCACGTCGTCATCCAGGGTATCGGGAAGGTGGGAAGGGGTTTGGTCGAACGTCTCCTCGATGCAGGTGCGACGGTCACCGTCTCGGACATCAACGACGAGAAGGTCAACCAGTATGCTGATGAACATGGCCTCGAGGTGGTCGCTCCTGAGGTCGTCTACGATGAACCATGCGATATCTTCGCCCCGTGTGCGATCGGCGGTGTGCTCAACGACGAGACCATCCCTCGACTCGAGTGCGATATCGTGGCTGGTGGGGCGAACAACGTCTTGGAAACCCGTAGTCACGCTGCAACGCTCAAGAACCGAGACATCCTCTACGCGCCTGATTACGTGATCAACGCCGGTGGGCTCATCACGGTGGCGACCGAGGCTGAGGGTGGTTCGATGGGCGACGCCATCCGCGATGCGAACAAGATTGGAGACAGGCTCTTACAGATGTTCGAGACAGCAGAGGACGAGGATATCACCGTCCTCGAGGCGGCAGAGCGATACGCTGAAAAACGTATACAGGCTGGAGCCTGAACGGACTGCGTTTGTCCTGTTTCTCGTGATGTGGACCCTCGGGTTCGCCTCAGCACCGCTCACAACAATCCATCGATACCGACCCAACAAAACAGCAGGCCGAACCCGAGGAGTACCACGCCACTGAGTGCGGCGACGAAGGGTGCGAACGCATCGAAGCGTTCACCGATGGCGACAAGTGCAGCTGGATAGATGCCGATCCAGATGACGATGCCGAGGAAGAAACCCCCTAACAGCGAGACACTCCCTGTGTTGACGATAAACTCACTCACCAGCGGAAGATAGGACGCGATATCGAGCTCGCCCGAACGGACGAGCGTCAATCCGATGGTCAACCAGAAGGCGATCTGGAACAGGTTCGTCAACCCGAGGACCAACGTCTTCTGGAATCCGGTCGCTGAGACGGTCACATCGGTATCAGTGAACGATGTGGACCGTATCGAGGTGGTCAATGCATCAACCGCGAAGATGAGCATCAACAGCCCTCCGAGGAGGAAGAGCGCGACCTCCAGACGGTCGATCACGTCGAACACGGTCGCCGCACCGAGGATTGCCAGGCCGAAGAAGATCACGTCGGCGAGCATCGCACCGAATCCAGCGAGGAAGCCAGCATACCATCCGCGGGAAACGCTCTCCTCGGCGATGATGGCGTTCATCGGCCCAGGGGGGACCGCCAGGGCAAGTCCGAAGATGATGCCCGCCACCGCAGTTGCGAGATCGATCGACACTGGATGAGGGTTAGATGGCCAGAGTACGAAACTCCGTTGCTTGCGATTTGGCGGTCAGGATCACCCGAGAGGTTTTCCCAGCCAGACACCGACAACATCACCATGGCTATCTGTACGAGTTGGTATCAATGAGGGTCGGAATTGCACTCTTTGAGGGATTCGAGGAGCTCGATGCCATCGGTCCACTTGAGATTCTTGCCATGGCAAGCGACCGATCCGATGTGTTGACTGTCGAGACGTTCGCACTCGATCACACGCCGATTCCCATCACGGCGAGTCACGGACTGCGTGTGACGCCACACGTGACCGACCCGGAGGTGCGATATGACGTGGTAATCGTCCCCGGAGGCGGGTGGCAGGAAGCTGACCGTGGTGTGAGTGCAGAGATTGCACATGGCGCTCTCCCAACGTATATCGCCACACATGCGGACGAATCGAGAGTGGTCGCATCCGTCTGTACTGGGGCGATGGTCCTGGCCGCAGCTGGCCTGCTCAAGGGGCGTCGTGCGACCACGCATCACACCGCATTCGATGACCTCGAGCGAGCCGGTGTCGACGTCTCCGACGACCGAGTGATCGATGCAGGAACAGTCATCACAGCCGGTGGGGTGACAGCCGGGCTCGATCTCGGGCTATGGCTCATCGAGCGCGAACTCGGTAGGTCACGTGCGGATGAAACTGCAGCCCGAGTTGAGTACACGAGACAGGGTGAGATCACTACCGTTCGTGATTGATCGAAGATGAGCCAGTTAGGCGAGCAGGGTATCAGTCGGTTCGCAGTCGGTCTTCGAGCTGACCGAGTTTCGTCCGGATCTGACTGATCGTATTCGCGAGTCGCTCGCGTCCCTCGATGGTCTTCTCATCAAGTTCATCATCGAGCTCGTCGAGTTTCTGCTTGAGTTCGCCGATCCTGTCCTGTGACTCTGCAGCACCAGAATCGAGCTTCTCACGAGCAGTAGCGGTAAGCTGATCCAGGCCAGCCTTCCCCTCGTCAACCTTCTCATCGATCTGGTCATCCAGTCGGTCAAGGAGGTCTTTGATATCCTCGACGATCTCTTTTCGGTCTAGTTCTGCCATACCATAATATCCGTCTCGAACACACTTATCGGTTTTCCAAGGAATCGATACGTTATTGAATACTGCTTCGGCTAGAGACGACAGAATCTGCATGGACCGTCCTGTGTTCCTTGAAGGTGAACGTGTTGAACTCCGACCGCTCGGTACAGATGACGCAACTTTCCTTCAGCACATCGTGAACGCACCTGCGGTTCGCAGTCGCATCGGTTCCTTCGAACCGTACACGTTTGATGAGGAGGTGGACTGGGTAGAGTCACGGGCAGATACCGATGAAGTGCACCTGCTCGTTACCGTCGATGACGAACGGGTCGGTATCATCGGCCTGCATCCGATACACCTGGCATGGGGGGTAGTCGAGGTTGGGTACTTCATCGACCCAGAACACTGGGGTAATGGGTATGCGACGGACGCGCTCAGGTGTATGTGTCGATACGCATTCGAGGAATGTCGGTACAACAAGGTGGCCGCCCAGGTGTACGAGACAAACCCGGCCTCGAGACGGGTACTTGAGAAGGTAGGATTTGAGGAAGAGGGGCGATTTAGCGATGAGGCGTTCATCGAGGGTGAGTACGTCGATGTGTTCCGTTTCGGCCTCCTGGCCGATGATTGGTTCGACCGCTAGCTGACACAGCGGTGGCTACCTCTCTGTCGAGGGTGTAGAAACCAGATCGCCGTGCCTTTCACGGCGTATCGATCATCAGATCTCGATAGTGGATTTCGGTATCTCCCACCTCGCGTGTGACCTGCCTTCCTCGGGCTACCTTGAGGGGGTATGAGAACGTTGGGCCGTCAATGACGAACGTGTGAAACTCACCGTGTTCTCCAGCCGGATCAATCTCGGAGGGGAAGTCTTCGAGGCAGGCTCGGTCGAGCGGGCGTCCAGCAAATGATGCATCGAGCGAGTCGCCCGTCACTGCTGTGATGATTGGGCGAAAACCAACGTCGAGAAGGTCGTCCATGAACGCCGTCGAGTCTCTATCCCACAGGGGCCACCACCCGTCAATCGGTGTATCGGCCAACTGCTTCTGGCGATATGCTCGGATATCATCGAGGAAGAGATCGCCGTAGGCGATCGTGTCGACGCCATCGTCTGCCAACCGGTCGAACACACCGGCCATGACCTCCTCGTACACCTCATTGGATGGCTCGGGCGGTAATGTGACGATCTCGAGTGGGATATCAAGCGACGATGCCTGGTGGTGATACAACTCACGTCGCACACCGTGCATCGAACTCCGGTCGGTCGCCTCGTTGATCGTGGTCACCAGTGTGGCGATCTCGATTGCCTCCTGGCGCAGTTCATACAGCATGAATGCGGCATCCTTCCCCCCACTCCACGAGATGGCAACAGACCTCGTCATCTGCCACCTGTGCAGTCGTTTGAGGCGGTCGTCCAGAGCGACTGTGTCGTTGACTCGACCATCATCAGGCGGTGAGCTGCTCGAATCGTTTCGAGAGTTGTTCGAGCTCGTCAGCGTTGACAGTGTGGCCCATCCCTGGGAAGATATCGGTTGTGACTTCGCCATCGAGCATCTCGAACACATCTGCCGTCTCGTGCACACGTTCGACCGGGATATGGGGATCGATATCGCTACACCCGAGATAGACCGGGCTGCCATCGAGTGAGCCTGCATATCTGTCAGTATCAACCTCATCGCCGATGAGCCCACCACTGAATGCGAAGAGACCACCGTATCGACGGGGATTCCTTGCGACGAACTCGCTGGCCAGACAACCACCCTGCGAGAAGCCGACGATCGCGACTCGATCAGCACTGACCTGTCCGAGAGCCATCTGCATCACCCGCTCGACCGTCGAGAGTGCCGAATCGAGATACGGTTGGTTGTGCTCCGGTGGTGCCAGGAACGAGCGTGGATACCACGTCGCACGTGTCGCCTGAGGTGCAAGATATGCAATGTCCCCATCGCTTCGATCCGCCTGTGCCACGAGTTGAAGGATGCTCTGTGCCGTTGCCCCACGGCCATGTATCGCGATCGCGATCGCGACAGCCTCGTCAAGAGGAGTACCACCGGAGAGCACCTCACCATCGGCGTTTGGATCTCGTTGACTCATCACGACACCTCCGTCGGGAACTCGAGTGGAGGGAGCTGACGGAGGATTTCCGAGCGTTGGTGGTCCAACCATGGCGGCACCTGCAGTGACTCACCGAGGGTATCGACCGACTCGTCGAGATCGAAGCCTGGTCCATCCGTGGCTATCTCGAAGAGGATCCCTCCAGGTTCCCGGAAGTAGATGGACTTGAAATAGTGACGGTCACGGACGGGGGTGACATGATAGCCAGCATCGAGTAACCACTCTCGCCACTCGAGCTGTTCCTCCTCATCGGTCGCCCGTATGGCGACGTGATGGACGGTACCAGGTCCGCTTCGTCCGGTGTGGTCATGTTCGTCGACGAGATCGATGAAGCGGCCGTGTGTCCCCGTTGCCTCGAAGCGTCTTCGGTCTGCGGCGGAATCGACGTGCGTGAATCCGAGGAGTTCGAGCACGGTAGTCGTCTCTCCAGGCGAGCGTGAGTCGAGCGTCACACCGTCAAAACCGGCGATCGCATGGGCCTCGTCGATACCTGCCGTCCAGGGGTCGATCGAATCGTCAGGTTGACGCTCGACCAGTTCGAGGTCGAGGCCGTCGGGGTCGGCCACGGCCAACACGCGCTCATCGAAGCGTGTGAACGGCTCTGATGGGTCGAAATCATGATCGGTGAGTCGGCGATACCACCAGTCGAGCGAATCGGGTGGGACGGTGAAGGACGTGGTGACCACTTGACCGGTACCGATCGATCCCGTGCCTGTTACGGGGATCGGAAAGAACGTCATCGCCGTCCCAGGTGTCCCGACCCGATCTCCGTAATACAGGTGATACGTCGTTGGATCATCGAAGTTGATCGTCTGCTTGACGAGTCTGAGGCCGAGGGTATCCGTATAGAAGGCGAGGTTCGGTCCGGTATCACCCGCAATAGCCGTCACGTGGTGGATACCAGGGGAGGTTAGCGTCATGATGGCTCGTCGTTGATCGGTCTATGTGCCACACCACTTTAGCAGCAATGGAACCGGCATTCGACTGGGTTCATGGTGCCTCGGCCTCAATCTCCCATACCATGATGGATCGGGTTCGGTACGAATACGATGGACCGGTTCTCCACTTCGGGGACAGCTGTGTGGACGATCTTCATGCGGCCATTCGACATACCGGGGCACAACGGGCACTGATCGTCTGTGGCCGGTCCGTCGGTGCGAACCCTGCGGTGATCGAGCCGATACGCGATGGCCTCGGTGATACCTTCGGCGGGCTGTTCGCCGAGACGACACCGGACAAACGGCTCGCAACCGCCGTGGCTGCCTCGCACAGACTCACCGATGAGCAAGCCGATGCCATCGTCGCAGTTGGTGGAGGGAGCAGCCTCGATGTCGCCAAGACCGCCAGTGCTCTCGGGAGCGGTGACCTCAACCAGCCCGAACTCACCCAGACGTTCGGCGAGCAAGGGACCATCCCGGTAAGCGAGAATCCGATTCCATTGATCGTCATCCCAACCACCCTCGCTGGTGCAGATCTGTCCTTCGGTGCCGGGATCACAGCCGACCCAGCGACCGATCCCATCGACAAACCGGTCTCTGGTGGGGTATCCAACCCAGCGTTGATGCCGGCTGCGGCCTTTTACGACCCAAGCATCGTCGCCACCACACCCATGGATGTGCTGGCTGGATCAGCGATGAACGGTTTCGATAAGGGTATCGAGACGCTCTATGCGCCGAGTGCGACGCCAATCACTGACGCCACGGCTGCTCGTGGCCTCAGACTACTGCGGCGTGGGTTACCCGAACTCATCGCTACTGAAGGTGATACAGATACGATCTCGACGATCCTCGAGGGTACCGCTCTGGTGCAATACGGTATCGCCAGACCTGATGCTCGAAAGCTCTCGATCATCCATGCCCTCGGACACGGTGTGAAGGCAACGGTCGATGTCCAACAGGGTCTCGTCCATGCCATCATGGTACCTCACGTGTTACGGTTCATCTTCGACCGGGTCGAGGGACGACGACGGTTCCTCGGGGATGCCCTCGGGGTCGACACACATCTCGGTGATGATGCACTCGCTGATGAGATTATCTCGACCGTCGAGCTGATCCGCGATCGTCTCCGTCTTCCGAGTAGGCTACACGAGATACCCGGCCTAACTCGAGACCACCTCGACCTCATCGCCAAGCGAACGGCCGATGATAGCCTGATGGCGAATCAACCTCGGGGTATCGATATGGACGAGACTGCACTGCTCAAGTTGCTCGAACGTGCCTGGTAGGAGTAGGCTCACGGACTGCCGACAAACGCTCGTTATCGGTCGGTGATCCCGCGCTAGCTACCCTCGAACCCGGTGGTCTTTTGCCGCTCACGGGCGCATGACCTGATATGGATAGCACCATCGATCATGTGACACTCAACGTGTCCGATCTCGAGGCAAGTCAGTCCTGGTATCGAGAGCACCTCGACTACACCGAGCGCGACCGTCAATCGTTCGATGGTCACACCTCGGTCTTCATGGCACCATCGAGTGCTGACGATGCAGAGGCACACCTTGAGCTTCGCGAGACACCAGACGGTGACGTGGAGGTCGGTGACGCCTGGGGTCACATCGCCGTACGTGTCGAGGACCTGTACGAGGCATACGAGGGCTTGATGGATGCGGGCGTCCCTGACTACCGCGATCCCGATTCATGCGGGGGCAACTACGCATTCGTGAAGGATCCAGACGGTCACGAGGTCGAGATCGTCCCCAGGGATTTCGGTTCGCCGTGGAGCATCGATCACGTCATGATGCGGGTCGAGGATGCCGACCGGGCGATCGGCTTCTGGACACGGAAGTTTGAATACGAACATGTCGGGCGGTGGGAGGCTGACACCTTCGCGAACTTCTTCATGCGCCCACCGGAGGCACCTCGGGAATCTCTGGCAGTGGAACTCACCTACAACTACGATGGCCGGACGTACACCATCGGCAACGCCTGGGATCACGTCGGTATCGGTGTTGACGATCTCGATGATGCGTGGAGTCGGATGACGATCCGTGAGGCACCTATCATCAGCGAGCCAGTCGAGGAGTCCCCCGCATACGGGTTCATCAGTGACCCTGAGGGTCACAAGGTCGAGTTGTTCGAGACATAACTCTCACGAGACGATCGCCTCATGGCATAATCATCTCATTTCGGGACTAGAAATTTATCGCCTGTCTGTGAACAGCCAGTATGGTAGAGCACGTCCTCGTCGCCATCGACGGATCCGAACAGGGTGATCTGGCATTCGAATTCGCCCTCGAGACGTACCCAGATGCCGAGATAACGCTGCTGTATGTGGTCACCCCACCGGAGGTGCATTACCTGACAGGTGAAGAGGAGTGGCTCGAAGAGGGGTCTCGCTTCGATGAGGCGTTGGAAGAGGCAACTGCATTCCTCGAAGCGTATGTGCAACAGGCTGAGGAGGCAGGTATTGCTGCAACGGCAGCACACGAGATGGCCTACGAGAAGGGGCAAGAGGCTCGCGCCATCATCTCCTTCGCCGAGGACGCAGATGTCGACCTGATCGTGATGGGATCACACGGCCGTACCGGTGTGGCCCGTATACTCCTCGGCAGTGTCGCCGAACGGGTGGTACGTCGTTCGCCGACGCCCGTACTGGTCGTCAGATGACAGCACGTGTATATATTGGTGGCCTAGCCCGGTGATATGTATCGACCAACGATCAGTCGGCGGCGGTTCCTCGCGTGCTCCGTCTCGGGGATGGCGATCGGCGTTTCGGGGTGTCTTGGCTCGACAGATGATTTCGAGTATCCACCTGGGTTCAGCGAAGACGGTGTACAGGGCAACCTCGCATTTGGCTTTGGGTCTCCGATGGACGACGACCTCGACAGCGTCAGTCTGTTCCAACGCGAGATGCGGACAACCGATGCCGGTGAGATCGTGATGGAGGGCTCAGTCGAGTTCAACCGCATCGATGACGAGTACGCTCGGACATGGACTGATCCATTCACTCTCAACATCGAAACTGTTGCCGAGTTTTTCGACGGTCACATCACCTACCTCAGACTTCGTTACATCGACGGGGATATCGACTTCAATCAGCTAGCAGGACCGGCTCGAACGTACCGGGCACTCACGATGCTCGATTTTCTGACGAGTATCACTGAGGATGTGGCACTCGAGCAAGTGGAGATCAATGAGAATGTCCATCCGAGAGAGGCTGTCTTTCACACAGATACGCAGGGGATGGAATCGAATGCACGTATCCAGAGTTGGGCAGAACACGACGGTCCGTTCACACACGGCGAGATGACGCTCGTCATCGACGAGGAGGGTATGGTACATTCACTTCGGATACTCGCGGAGTTTGAGCGTGGAACTAGGAGCTGGGAGATCGAATACGAGGGGTTCAACGATGTGACGGTAACCGAGCCAGACTGGCTGGATGAGGCAAAACGCACCACGTGAACGGTTCATCAAATCAATACGCGCCGCAGATAGCTCAGCGAGGAACCCTCATCTTCAGCTGATGGCAACGATAACACGCTCAAGAGCGGAATCCGAGCAGGCGCAACCCATTGAGTGAGACGGCGACAGTCGACCCCTCGTGACCGACGACGGCCAACGGGAGTGGCATGCCCGTGATGATGATGGCAGCCACCATGATGCCGATCGCACCGAATGCGACACCGAAGTTGGTCATGAGGGTCCGTCGGGTGCGCGAACCGAGCTCAAGCACATAAGGTAGTTTCGTCAGGTCATCGCCCATGAGGACGATATCGGCCGTCTCAAGTGCAACGTCAGTCCCGGCACCACCCATGGCCACGCCGATCGAAGCCACCGCCAGAGCCGGGGCATCGTTCACCCCGTCACCCACCATGACGACACTCCCGAACTGCTCGGTGAGCTCCTCAATGATCTCGACCTTCTGCTCGGGGAGCAACTCAGCATGCACCTCGTCGATCCCCACCTCCTCGGCGATCGCCTGGGCGACCACCTCGTTGTCTCCAGTCACCATGATCACCCGCTCAACCCCATGACGACGCAGCTCCTCGATCATCTCTGCAGCCCCCTGGCGGATGGTATCGCTGTAGGCCAACCATCCGATGACTGCCGCATGCCCCTCGGTCTCCCTGACGACGAGGACACTCGTCTTGCCCTCCCGTTGAAGCTCGTTGACCGCATCGAGTCCCTCATCAAGCCCGGCGATCGGCCCGTCGACGAGGTCGTCCTCGAAGTACCTCGGATTGCCGATATGGATGGTCGACCCATCCACCTCGGCATAGACGCCCTTGCCAAAGCGTGCCTGGAATCTCGATGATGACGGGATAGCGAGCTCACGCTCGCGAGCTGCGTCGACCGTCGCCTCGGCGAGGTGATGCTCCGAACCGGACTGTACGGCTGCGGCGAGGGCGAGGAGATCGGCTTGTGAACGTGTCTCCTCGGCATCGTCTGACCTGACCACTGCATCGGTGAGACGGGTGTTCCCCTCTGTCAGCGTCCCGGTCTTGTCCAGGGCGACCACGTCGACATCGGCTATGGACTCGACATATTCACCACCCTTGAAGAGCACACCCTGGCGTGCCCCCGCGGTGATCGCCGAGAGAACGGCCGCCGGCGTCGAGATGATGACCGCACAGGGCGATGCAGCCACCATCAACGTCATCGCCCGATAAAAGGTACTGTCGAACTCGAATCCGAGGGAGAGTGGGATGGCGATCGCCAGTGCGGTCATGGCGAATACACCGATGACGTACGGCTGCTCGAAGCGATCGATGAGACGCTGTGTCGGTGCCTTCTCGCTTTGTGCCTCCTCAACGAGATGGATCAATCTCGCGATGGCCGACTCGTGTGCGAGTCGGGTCACCTCCACCTCGAGTCGACCTGTCTCGTTGATCGTCCCGCTGAACACCTGGTCGTCGACCGACTTGGCAACCGGCACGGACTCACCGGTCAGTGATGCCTGATCGACCGTGCTCTCTCCATCGACGACCACCCCGTCGAGTGGGATCCGGTCACCCGGTCTGATGACGAAGATATCGCCGAGTTCGACCTCGTCGATCGAACGCGTTACCTCCTCACCCTCGATGAGAACCTGTGCTGACTCCGGTCGAAGCTCCATGAGCGACCTGATCGCACGTCGCGATCGACCGAACGCATAGTGCTGAAGCACGTTCGACAGCGAGAAGAGGAACAACAACATCGCACCCTCGAATGGCGCGCCGATGATGAGTGCACCAGTCGCGGCAAGGATCATGAGTAGATCGATATCAACCGCGACGTGACGGAGCGTCTCGATGCTCGCCTTGAGACCGTAGTATCCACCGAAGACATAGGCCACCCCATAACCGATCCAGCCCACCTCAGTCGGGAGGTCGAACCAACCTGCGATGAGGCCGACGGTCATGCCAGCGAAGGTGAGTGCGACGAAGATCGCCTCGATACGCAACGTCCTCTCGTGCGTCGGGATGTCCTCAAGCGCGATCGGTTCCACACCGTCGTCCAACTCTATGCCAAGCGCCTGGATGCGCTCACCAACCGCCCTCGGTTCGATGATCTCGGGGTCGAGATCGACGTGTATCAACCCGGTGTGAAAGGATGCCTCGGCATCGGTCACGCCGTCGAGCTCCTCGAGACGGCGTTCTAGCCAGAGGGCGGACACCTCCTGACTCCGCCCCCTCGTCGGTGAAACCCGGAAGGTGACCTTCTGTTCGGTGCGCGATACTGGCGTCTCCATCTCCTATGTGACTATGGTCTCGACACGGTGAAAGCTGGTTCGAAAGCCTGAGCGGGTCATTCGACTCGTGTGAAGCCAGCCACGGCTGCTGGGCACGAACCATATGTGTGTGTAACTCGGATGGTGAGACGTGCTCGAGGGAATCGCCATCGACCCGTCGCTCTGGTCGGTCCTACGCTGGTTGATTCTGCCCCTCATCCTCATCTCGTTCTACTTTGACGGGATGATCGTCGGGAAGGTGTTCCCACCAGCAGCACTGTATATCTCGTATGTGGCACTCGTCTCACTCACGCTGGTTGCGCTTGTTGCACTGACGGTCGCGTGTGTGATTGCATCGACTTTAGGTCAGTGGACACTCTATCGCTGGTTACTCGATGAGAAGGATGGCGCGTCACCGACGAAGCGTTGGATACCGTATCTCCACCGCATCCCGTCGATGGCGCGTTCCCGCATCGGCAGGCGACGTATGCTACTGGTCTCGCGCAACTTCGACCGCTTCGGCGGCGTCGCGCTCGCCGTGACGAACACCATCCCGGGGATCAGAAGTATCATGACGATACCGGCTGGCTTGAGCCATTACCCCCAGCGGCGGTTCGTCCTCTTCTCGACCATCGGTAATGCCGGCTATCTGGTGTTACTCTGGTTGATCGCCGCCGGTATCGTCAGGGTGGCCGGTATCTTCCCTTCGCTGTGAGTGGGTATATTGCAACAAGGCCGATAAAAAGTGTCTGCGTGTAGTGTCAGGCTTCGACCTTGCGTGCCTTCTCAGTAATCTCCTCGATCTCGATCGAGTGGCCATTGCGTCGACGGTAGAGAACTGCGCCGATGATGCCGAGTGTCACCACGCCGCCGACTACCATGGCGAGCTTCTTCGCGATGGAACCCCCGGATGCCTCCTCCTCGGGTGTGGATTCCTCCGTCGACTCAGACGAGATCGATGGGAGTGTGGCAGGGCCAATCTGTTCGATGTGTGGTTCAAAGATCGTGATTTTCTGGACCATGGTACATATACGGCCTCCAGTGGCTTAACCGTGGGCTGATATGTGATAGCAGGAGGGTTAGTAGATCAACTCGTCATCGCTCTCGACCATGTACAGTGTGCGGGCGGCGATATTCACGGCGTGATCGCCCACACGCTCGAGGTCACGTATCGTCAACAGTAGACGTGAGACATCCCTGAAGATGCGCTCGATGGCGTCGTCATCGGTCGATTCGAGCTGACTGTCGATGAGGTCGGTCAGGATGACACGACTGGCCTCCTCACACAGGGCGTCTATCTCGTCATCGCGTTCGGCGATTTCGTAGCATCGATCGGTATCCTCCTCTGCGTACGCATCCATCGCATCCTCGACCATCTGCGCGGTCGCCGTTCCAAGTGACTGTATATCTACCTCGGGGTAGACATCACGCTCGGCCTCGATGGCATAGCCAGCCAGGTTCGTTGCCAGATCGGCGATACGCTCAAGATCGGTGATGATCTTGAACGAGGCGGCGATGAATCGCAGGTCACTTGCGACGGGTTGCTGAAGTGCGAGGAGATCAATACAGTCCTGCTCGAGATCGAGATAGATCTGGTTGATCTCGTGATCGCCAACGATGACATCCTCGGCAAGGTCATCATCCTTCGTCTCCAACGCGTCCAACCCCAGCCTGAGACGCTCGAGGACGAGTTCGCTCATAAAGAGCACGTCCTCACGGAGTGTCCTGAGCTGCTCTTGATATCCCTGCCTCGCCATGTCACCAGCTTGGTCGTCGATCGTATAAACATCAGTGGGTCACAGAGACCGTATCGGTACGAATCCAGACGCATCGATGTGTGATGCGTTTATTGAGCCTGACACCTAACTCCGACCGATGAGACATGAGCACGGGTTCCGTGATGCGACACCCGTTGCGACAGCCAGGGAGACTCTGTTAGACCTGGTGGATCCCGTCGAGCGAACCGAGACGGTCGCATTGCACGCCGCTCGGGGGCGTGTATCGGCCACGTCGATCACCGCTGACCGCGACATCCCTCATTATGATCGCGCCGCGATGGACGGCTGGGCGGTGCGCGCTGAGGAGACCCATGGGGCGACCAAGCGGTCACCGAGGACCCTCGAGGTCGGGGAGGGTGAACCGGTCGCATCGGGGCAAGCAGTGCGCGTTCACACCGGGAGTCCACTCCCTGAGGGGGCGGATGCGGTAGTGATGATTGAGGATACACGCACGGTTGGTGCGTCCATCGAGGTATACGACGCGGTCGCATCGGGGAGGCATGTCGGCGTCGCAGGTGAGGATGTTGCATCGGGTGAGACGGTCGTCGAGGAGGGGACGACCCTCACGCCGTCTAGATTGAGCCTACTGCGAAGCCTCGAGGTCGAGCAGGTAACCGTCTTTGAACGCCCGCAGGTGGCGATCATCCCGACCGGTGAGGAGCTGGTCAGCGCCGATCCGAAACCTGGTGAGGTAATCGAGACGAACGGCATGATGGTCGCACAGTATATCGAATCATGGGGAGGTGATGCACTCTATCGCGATATCGTGACGGATGACCCAGAGACACTTGGCGAGGCGATCTTGGCCGAGGTCGGCGCCGACCTCATCCTCACGACCGGTGGGTCGAGCGTCGGCGAGCGTGATCACCTCCCCGAGGTGGTCGACGATATCGGTGAGGTGGTCATCCACGGCGTGGCGATCCAACCCGGTCACCCGGTGGGGATGGGACATGTCGATGGGACACCGTTAATCATGCTCCCTGGATATCCCGTGTCGTGCGTGGTCAACTCCGTCGTCTTCGCCAGGCCAGCCCTCGAACGGGTGGGCCGTTTCCGATCGCTCCCTCTGCCGACACGCTCGTGCGAACTCACCGAGAAGGTGCATTCGAAGGTGGGGAGACGTACCTACACACGCGTCCATCTCGAACGAGATGGTGACAGATACCTGGCAACGCCGACGATGACGAGTGGTGCGGGTATCCTCTCAAGTATCGCACAGACTGATGGGATCGTCGAGATACCCGAGGCTGTCGAGGGGTTCGACCGTGGAGACCAGGTCGAGGCTGTCTACTGGGAGTGACCATGCGGAAGCAATTCCGAGAACTCAGCCCGCTCGCGGATGCATTCGAGGTACTCGATTCGCTCTCGGTCGAGGTCTCGACTGAGTCGGTTGGGATCGAAAAGGCAGATGGCCGTCTACTCGCCAGCTCGGTCACATCGCCGATCGATGTCCCCGGGTTTGACCGGTCGATCATGGACGGGTATGCGGTGATCGCCGATGATACCGTCGGTGCGTATGATGACAATCCCGTCGAGCTGACCTACGGAGGTAAAGTACATCCCGGCGAGCAGCCAGACATCGATGTCGAGCCGGGGCACGCCGTGGAGATCGCCACGGGTGCGGTCATCCCATCTGGTGCCAACGCGGTCGTCATGGTCGAACAGACAAGTCGAGATGGTGAGGCGATCGAGGTGTTCCGACCGGTGACACCAGGTCAGAACGTGATGGCACGCGGTGCAGATATCGCTAGCGGAGAGACCGTCCTTCGCCGGGGTGACCGGCTCGACCCACGTCGTATTGGCCTGGCTGCAGCACTCGGTATCGACGAGCTCACCGTACGCTCAAGGCCGAGGGTGGGGATCATCTCGACAGGTGCTGAGATCATCAGGCCGAGCACGGCTGACCGACTCGCACCGGGTGAGATCTTCGATATCAACTCGTTCTCGCTGGCGAATGCCGTCACAGACGCCGGTGGAGAGGTGACCATCTTCCCCCATGCAGCCGACGATTACGACGTGATCACGTCGACGTTCAACGAGGCTGTGGAGACATGCGATATCGTTCTCTCGACCGGGTCGACGAGCGCGAGTGCGGAGGATGTCGTCTATCGCGTCGTCGAGGACATGGGTGAGTTACTGCTTCACGGTATCGCGATCAAGCCAGGTAAGCCGACGGTGATTGGAAGTATCGACGAGACTGCCGTGCTCGGCCTGCCAGGTAACCCGATCAGTGCGTTGATGACCTTCCGACTGTTCGGGCGGCGACTGCTCGATGCCGAGGCGAATGCACCGACCGTCGAGGCAAAGCTCTCAGTCGCCGTCGACTCGGAGTTCGGCCGTACCCAGTTGCTACCGGTCGGGCTCGTCGAATCACCCGGTGAGGGGCTCCTTGTGTACGATGTCGATAAGGGGAGTGGTGCGATCACGTCGCTGGCAGAAGCTGACGGCTTCATCCAGATCGACGATAACGTCAACTATCTCGATGCCGGTGAGATGGTGTCCGTCCAACTCCTCGCGAGCCATATTTCACCGCCAGATGTGCTCATCGGTGGTGAGTTCTGCCCCGGGGTCGACCAGCTCCTCGATCGTGATGGGCCATCAACGCGATGGTTGGCCGATGGTGCCGTCGATGGTGCGAGGAAGCTTCGAGACCGCATCGTCGATATCGCCGGTGTGAACCTCGGGGACGATACCCTCGGGGTTGAACCGCGCAACGATATCGAACGCATAGCGTGTTTTGAGCGTCATGTCGTCCTCGCCCATCGCGGTACATTCGGGCTCGGTTCCCTGGAGTCCATTCTCGAGCAGGCTGATGTGCTTGGTACCACAGGGCAACAGACCGGCCTGTATCACCGCCTCGAGACTCTCGATACCTCGGCTTCGATTCGAACGTTCCCCTCACAGCAGGCAGCGTTGCGAGCGGTGACCGAGGGTGAGGTGGACGCTGCATTGGTGCTCGAAGCGGTGACCGATACGGACGAGTTCGATACGGTATCCGTTATGTGGGAGCCGTTCGATATCCTCGTCGATGGTGACCGACGAGAAAAACCAGGGGTCACACGGTTGGTCGAGGAGGTGACCTCGTTCAATACCGAGATGCTCGATGGTTATCGGCCACCGGGCGATACCTCGTGACAACTCGTGGGAATCGGCAGTCGCTATTTGGTACGCATGCCCGAACCCTCGCTCATGGACATCACGTATGACCCGATCGGTTCGGTGTCGAGTCAGTTGATCGAGCCTGAGGATGCACCTCGACAGGGTTCGCTCGAGTCCATACGGGGCCGGATCGACCTTCACGAGCCGTATCGGATCGGTATCAAGGGGTATGACGCAGACGACATCATCGTCATCTGGCACGCCCATCTCGCGGATCGCACCATTCTCGAGAGCGACCGCTTCTCTGGGCGGGGGATATTCACCACCCGCTCACAGGACAGACCAAACCCCATCTGTCTGACGAGGTGTCACGTCTTGGAGGTGGATGAGGCCGGCCTCGAGGTGGAGGGGATCGATATGCTGGATGAGACACCAGTCATCGACCTGAAGCCGCCACTGTAGTATGACCCATACGGCGAGGTGATATCTATTCGGTCGACTGTAACGCAGCAGCAGCAGCCTCCAACTCGCCTGGTGTATTGACGTTCTCAAACGACCGCTCACCGCCGTATTGCGTGAGTTCATCCGGGTCGACGTATCTGACATGCAGGCGTGAAAGCGGTGCGAGCACCTTGCGCTCATCTCGGGCGATGGCAGCTCGACAGGCGTCGATGGTCGGTGCTGGTCGATACACTGCATGGAGCACCTGGTGCCAGCCATCGCTCGAGGTGGGCACCACGGCACCGACGTCAGCTTCGGCCTCGGCCAACTCGAACAACGCATCGACCAGGTCAGCCTCGACGAACGGCATGTCGCAAGCGACGACGAACGCGAGTGCCGTCCCCTCAGGGACCACCGACAGACCGGTCGCCATCCCAGAGACGGGGCCACCACCTGCCACGTCATCGATCGCGTAGGTCACCTCGAGTGGGTACCCATCCATGACATTGGCGAACCGCTCATGTTGATCCTCCCGCGCATTGATCACCAGGGTGTCGATGACCGGCCTGAGACGGTCGGCAACGTGACGTATGAGTGGCGTCCCATCGATGTGTGAGAAAGCCTTGTCAGCCTCACCGAATCGCGTTGAATACCCCCCAGCGAGGATGACACCGGTCCGCATCGTATCGGTGAATGAGCACCTGAACGCGGTTAAACCTCGGGGTTAACCTGTGAGGATCGTCTCTTGGGGAGGAAAACGGTAAGACACTGGGCTACCTCAGATGTGTCGCATGGAGATACACGATCTTGGGTCGATCGGGGCGTTCTCACCCGAGTCATTCGAGAAGATCAATCTGATCGACACCGAGCGGATGTTCGTCGACTGTTGGTGCTTCGAGCCTGGTCAGGCACAAGAGCCCCATACACACGACGGCTCTGATAAGATCTACCTCGTCCTCGAGGGACGTGCCATCGCGACCATCGACGGTGAGGAGCGACACATTGCAGAGGGTCAACTCGTCCACGCCGCACCCGGGGTCAGCCACGGCATTCGCAATGACGGCGATGAGCCACTTCGCACACTCGTCATGATGGCACCCCTCCCTGGATCTGGTGGAGGTGACCATCACCATCACGTTTCTACCGATCCACGAGAGGTGGCTGTCTTCACGGTGAGTACGACCCGGACGGTCGCCGATGACGAGGGGGGTCGCATCATCCACGCATCGCTCGAGGCCGAGGGTCATACTCCCACAAGATACGAGATGCTCGACGACGATGAGCAGGCTATCCGACGGGCCGTCAGAGGGGCGATCGATGATGTGGATGCCATCATCCTCACAGGTGGAACCGGCATCACACCTGATGACGTGACGATCGAGGCGATCCGCCCGCTGTTCGATAAGGAACTCGTCGGCTTCGGTGAGCACCTCCGCCGACTGAGTGTTGACGACATCGGATCGGCCGTCATCATGTCGCGAGCCACGGCTGGTATCGTCGGTGAGACAGCCGTGTTCGCCATCCCAGGGAGTCGACACGCGGTCGAACTCGCCATGGATGACGTGATCGTCCCCGAGTTGAATCACGTGGTCAGCCTGGCGCATCGGTGACCGACATCCTGAGCGACCGACACCATAAGGTTCAACGCCCACCACACGCCCAGTATGAGCGACTTCTCACACCTGGAGGATGGCCGTGTCAGGATGGTCGATATCGGGGACAAGGAACACATCGACCGAGTCGCCATTGCCGAGGGGTCGATCTTCCTCTCACCATCGACGATCGAGGCGATCAACGCAGAGAGCGTCGAGAAGGGGAACGTCCTGCAGACGGCACGGGTTGCTGGTATCCAAGCGGTCAAACGCACCCCTGAGGTGATCCCACTGTGTCACCCATTGCCCATCTCGAGCATCGACATCAGGTTCGATATCGGCGACGGGTACGTCACCGCGACTGCCGAGGTGCGGACCACGGCGCAGACCGGCGTCGAGATGGAGGCACTCAACGGTGTGAGTGGTGCACTGTTGACCATCTGGGACATGGTCAAAAGCCTCGAAAAGGACGCCGATGGTCAGTATCCAGCCACAAGGATCGGCGATATCGAGGTCGTCAAGAAGGTCAAGGGCGACTGATGAGACACGTTACGGCCGGTCGTGTGCCCAGAAATCACCGGATTCGGTCACCTCTTTCTTGAAGATGGGTACGCGCTCTTTGAGGAGGTCGATACCATCCTCGACAGCTCGAAACGCCTCAGGTCGATGTCCCGCGAGGACGACGACATACACGGCGTCCTCCTCAGCCTCGACCACACCCGTCCGATGGTGGAGTAACACCTCGTATACACCGTCTCGTGCGACCAGCTCATCGCGGATGGCCGCCAGCTCCTCATCGGCGACACCGTCGTACTTCTCGTACTCGAGGTGGGTTGTCCGCGAACCCTCGATGTTATCGGCACGGACACGACCGGTGAACGTTGCGATCGCACCCGCCTTGGCAGAGTCAGGATGGTCCTGTATCTTCTCGACCAGTGAGGTGAGCGTCTCACGCGGTTCGGTCTGTGCGATCGCTTCACGTAGCGTTGATGCATCGATACGTGCTACCTGCTCGACAGAGAGTATCGCCTCCTCGATTTCGGTGCCGACTGAGATGACGGGCAGGTCGATATCGTCACCGTTGACGACAAGGGTGTACGAGAACCCGAGGTCACAGAGCATATCGAGCAACTCGGCGGTGTCTCGATCGGGGAGGTCGAGTTCCACCTGATCCGCAGCCGACAGACGAACCGATGCGATCGATGGCGAGCCATCGACCCTTGCGGGTGACCGTCGACGTGGCTCGAGGGTGGCAACCTCACCACTATCCACCAGGTGTGTTGCCACCCGCCTGGCAACCTCGGCCTCGTCGAGAGTAGCACCCGTCTCGATCCTGACCGCGTACATGGTCGATGGCAGGTACTGAACGCCCTTGAACCTACCTCGACGGAGACCAGCAAGGGGTTTATGCGACCCCGTGCCATACCTCGTCTAGATGTTGGAAGACGCGTTCGGTCGTGAGCTCACCGGTATACGGGTATCTCTCACCGATCGCTGTAACTTCGACTGTGTCTATTGCCATAACGAAGGCCTCGGCGATACGCGCGGGCCGCTCGACCCGCAGGACGACGAGATGGAGACGCACGAGGTGATACGCGTGTTAGAGGTGGCCGCTGAGTACGGTGTCGAGGCGGTCAAGTTCACCGGCGGTGAACCGATGCTCCGACAGGACCTCGAGGAGATTATCGCGAACACACCGGCATCGATGGAGGTGTCGATGACGACCAACGGTACGTTCCTTCCAGGCCGGGCAGAACGGCTCGTCGATGCCGGTCTCGAACGAGTCAATGTCTCACAGGACTCCATGGAACCGGAGGCGTTCGCACAGGTGACGAAGACCGGTGCGTTCGACCGTGTCCTCGAGGGGATCGATGCTGCACTCGAAGCCGGCCTCCATCCGGTCAAGCTCAATATGGTCGTCTTCGATCAGACTGCACCATACATCCCCGAGATGGTCGATCGTGTCTCGAGTGAATCCGGGCTTCAGTTGCAACTCATCGAGTACATGCCAGAGCTGACCGGTAACGAGGAGTGGGCGATCGATATCGATCGTGTCCATGACTGGTTGGCTGGTCGGGCAGACCACATCGAGCGACGTGAGATGCACTCACGTCGTCGATACTGGGTCGATGGCGGCATGGTCGAGATCGTCGATCCGGTGGAGAACCCCTCCTTCTGTGCGAACTGCCACCGTGTGCGCGTCACACCACAGGGTGAGCTCAAGGGCTGTCTCAACCGGACCGATGACTATGTCCCTATGGGGTCGATGTCGAAGCCCGATATACGTGAGGCGTTCGAGACGGTCGTCGCCAATCGCGTGCCGTTTTACGGTGAGTACATGGTCAAGAACGCCAACGGCGAGTGGGAACTCAACGAGGCATACCTCGAGCAGCCACCGACAGCTGATTAACTTCGCCCGATGGTATCGACGACTGGGTTCGAAGCGGTGAGCCGTGTCAAGATGACGCGTGGTGCATCACACCGTCGCAAGATCTCCTCTGCTGCCCGCCTGGCATCGTCCTGGAATGACCCATCATCGACCATGTTGATGAGTGGGACCACGCTTGCACCATCAGGGACGCCCTTGTGACCACCGTCCGGGCTGGCGATGACCACAGCGACGGCGGATGGGGTGATTGTATCACCACGTGAGAGTCCGGTGAGGTGTGCAACTCGGTCGACTCGGTGGACGATCTCATCGGACAGCGGCTCACCGATGACGTGCGCGCTGACGATGGGTACCACGACCGATGTCGAACTCGGTAGCTGTGGCTCGTTCTCACCCGGTGCCTTGAACTTGCGCATCCGGGCACCATCTGCCTTCACGAGTATCGTCTGCACCTCGTCGACTCCTGAGAGCGTGTCGATAACGGATGGATGGTACCCGAGATACCGATCGGAACCATCCTGCTCGGAGACAACCCCGAGAGGCCAGTGTGTCTCCTCCGCGTTCGCGACCGCCTCGACAGGATCGTCGGTGACGATGACGCGCTCGACATACTGGTCGAAGATTGGGATCCGAACCGTCGAGGTGAGCAGCGGACGGTCCAACTGTTCGGCCAGCCGGTACATCGTCGACTTCTTCCCACCAGCACCAACCACGCTCACCACCCCCTGGTCCGCATCCAGTGCCTCGACCAACCGCATCACGTCACCACTCGAATCCGAGAGTGCATACCGATTGCGCCTTCGCTCGTCATGGTTCACGGTGCTATGACACCATACACATGTCGTATCACTTTTCGATGGTATCGGGGTCACATTGCATAGAGATCCTGTGACTGTCGATACCCCGTCATCGCAACGGCAGGTCGCCTGATGTGCAAGAGGGCTGACTGTGTCGCTAGCCCCGTCAATCTTGACCTGCTTACGTGTTCGAGAGCGATCCCGCCCGCGATTTGAGTATCCTTCGAAAGAGTGCGATGAGGAAGGTGACGAACGCACCGACGACAACGAGGTCGGCGAGGAGCGGTGTGAGTGATGTCATCATCGGTTAGACCTCCGGACGTAACCCTATCGAGTGGTCAATGAAAACCCTATCGCGTCGTGCCTTTTATGCGTCTCACAGCCGTCTGACGGGTGTCCGACTCACGCCCGGAGGGGCCAGTCACCACCGAAAGCCAGACCGAGGGTGGGGATCGACCGGTCGTCATAACCCTTAATCGGTGAAGGTACGTCACTTCGGTTGAGTCATCGATGTCACTTCCCGAGGCGGTACTCAGAGTCGATCTCACCGAGCGGGCGGTGACTGCCGAGGATATCCCCGAGCCATGGCGTCGTTCGTTCATCGGCGGGAAGGGTCTCGGTGTGCGGTACCTGTTCGAGATGTTGAATCCGGATATCGACCCCCTCGGCTCTGCCAACGTACTGTGTCTCTTTCGAGGGCCCTTCTCGGGCTATCTGCCTGGTGAGACACGATTCGCAGCCATCACGAAATCACCGCTGACTGGCATCTTCGTCGATTCGTACAGTGGTGGCTCCTTTGCCGACGCGTTCGTCGACGCACTCGGTGCTCACGTCGGTATCATCATCGAAGGTGTCGCTGACGAACCTGTGACCGTCCACCTCGAGGGTGGTGAGGTTGAGATCGACGAGACACCTGCCCTGTGGGGTAGTGATGTCAGGGAACTCGATGCATCGCTCGACGGTGCAGTCGCCGGGATTGGACCTGCCGGTGAGTCACTCGTGCGATTCGCCACCATCGCGACCGATGGCGGTGACCACCACGCTGGCAGAGGAGGCACAGGTGCGGTCATGGGATCGAAACGGCTCAAGGCGATCGTAGCACGGGGTGAGCCATCTGCCAACCCAGAACTCGAGGCGATTCGTGCGAGATATGAGGAGCGATTTCACGACCACCCAGAGGGTCGGGCTCACCGCGCGAGTGGGACGCTCGAGACGGTGGATGCAGCCGACGAGCTTGGCGTGCTCCCGACGATGGGATGGAGAGCGGGCCGATTCGACGGGGCTGATGCGATCGGCATCGACGCGATCCAGTCGCGGGCCGACGGCCGAGAGGCCAGCGGCAGCGAGGTCGAGGGTGACTTCCAGGTCGGTGATGTGGTCCCAAGGGGTGGGTTGGGTATCGCTCTCGGTGCGAATCTCGGTATCGGTGATCTCGACGAGGTGGTGCACCTCGCCAGGCTGTGTGACACCCTCGGGATGGACTTCATCGAGACCGGTAACGCCGTCGCCTGGGCGATGCTCGCCAGTGAGGAAGGCGTCATCGATCGGACGGTTCGTTTCGATGCGGTCGAGGATGCCAGTCAGCTCATCGAAGAGATCGCCACCCGCTCATCGCGACTCGGTGAGCTCCTCGCCGACGGTATCGACCGGGCTGCGTCACGTCTTGGCGGTGCGAACCTCGTCCCGACGGTCAAGTCGATGTCAGCCGCATCATACGACCCGAGGCGTGCACCATCGATGGCACTCGCGTTCGCGACGAGTGACCGCGGTGCCTGTCACCGCCGATCGCATCCGGTGTTCGCCGAGGTGACAGGTACTAACTGGGACGATAACGATCGCATCACCGCGGTGATCAACGAGCAGAACCGGAGTTCGCTCCTCTGGTCCTACATCGTGGATGATGTCACCGCCCCGGCATTCGAGGCGGATCTTGGTATCGAGTACTTCGACGCCATCGGTGTCGATATCACGAGTGGCGAACTCGAGCGCATCGGCGAGCGGGTATGGACACTCACCCGTCTGTTCAACATCCGCGAGGGTGTGACGAGAGATGATGACAACCTTCCCAAGGTGTTCACACAGCCGATCGACACTGGAGGTGATCATGCAACGATCGATCGCTTGGCATTCGCCCGGCTGCTCAGCCACTATTATGAGCGGCGAGGATGGACACAAGAAGGGGTCCCCACGGCCTCGTTATGTGAGTCACTGGGGCTGGTGGAGGAGCTCGCTGAGGTAGGTGATGGGGTCGATAGGTTTGAGTAACGAGAACAGCTGTTGACACACACCGCAGCGATATCGGTTGCAAACGGGCCTGTATCGGTGCGTAGACTGTATGGACAGCGGACGATGTGTCGCGAACGCTGACTCACTCACCCTGTCGACGTCTGATCTCCTCTGTGATCGCCGGGATGACCTCATGGAGATCGCCCAAGACCGCCCAGTTCGCCTTCTGGATGATACCCGCCTCGGGATCGGTGTTGATCGCAAGCAGGTGTTTCGACCCCTTGCAGCCAACCATATGCTGGACGGCACCGCTGATACCGGCGGCGATGTAGAGCTCTGGAGAGATCTTCGCACCGGTCTGACCGATCTGGTCGTCGTGTGGACGCCACCCCTCGTTGACAGCCGCTCGTGACGAGCCCACCGCCGCACCGATGAGCTCGGCAAGCTCTTCGAGCTTGTCGAAGTCCTCGGCATTGCCAACACCTCGGCCACCACCGATGACGACGTTCGCATCGGTGAGCGAGATACCCTCCTCCTCAGACTCCTCGAAGCGATCGACGGTGACGAGGTGTTCGACCTCGGTCAGCTCTGGGGTGAACGACTCGACAGTCGGAGCACCGGAGCCAGCTGACTCGATCGGGAGTTCGTGGAGTGCGACGGACATGACCTTCGGGCCTGCCCTGAGTCGGGCATGTTCGATGAGGCTTCCACCCCATCGCTGGCGTTCGAGCGTGTACGTCTCGCCCACCTCGACGCTGAGGCAGTTCGCCACCACCGGTAGGTCGTTACGCGCCCCGATATGGGCGAGTACCTCGTTGCCCCGATCAGTCCCCGCGGCGAGCACGGCTGCAGGATCGGTCTCATCGGCGAGCTGTTCGAGACTCGCCGCCCATGCAATCGGTGCATATCGGTCGATACCGTCGAGAGATACCATGTATAGAACCTCCAAACCGGCATCCTCCAGACGGTCGGTGAGGCCGTCGACACCGTCACCGAAGGCCACCCCATGAACCGACTCACCCTCCGCCTCGGCGATCTCACGTGCCAGGGTGAGCATCTGGAGCGACTCCTCAAGCGGTTCACCCTCGACATGTTCGACCAGCGCGAGTACCATCTATAGCACCTCCAGTTCCTCGAGGATATCAACGACAGCCGATGCTGCGTCCGCACTGTCTCCAAGGATCTCTGCCTCTGCAGCCTCTGTCTCGGGTACCTCGAGTTCGACCATCTCGAAGCGCTCGTCCCCCGCAAGGTCGACCTCGACCGTCTCAATCGGCGTCCGTCGAGCCTGCATGCGACCTCGCATCGAGGCGTATCGGGGATGGTTGATCCCCTCCTTCACAGAGATGACCGCTGGGAGTGGCACCTCGAATACCTCCCAGCCACCGGATACCTCACGTTTCGCCGTGGCTGTCGTATCCTCGAGTTCGATATCCTTGATACCGGTGACACACGGCAGGCCGAGGGCATTGGCCACCCTGACACCGACCTGATAGTTACCAGCATCGGCCGACTCGTTCCCAAAGAGCAACACGTCGAATGGCACCTCACCGTCACCTCGGGACTCGATGTAGTCGACGATGGCATCGGCCGTCGCCATCGGATCGGCGGAGGTGTCCGGTGCCTCGAGCAACACGGGTTCATCAGCCCCACGTGCCACCGCCGTGACTAGCTCGTCGGATGCGTCCTCGGGGCCGAGGGTCAATACGGTCGCCGTCCCACCGTGTTGCTCGACCTGTTGGATGGCTTCCTCGACGGCACATTCCTCGTGTGGACTGACCGTGAAGCCGAGGCCGCTCGCATCGACCGCCTGCTTGTCATCGGTCAGTACGATCTTCTCGCCGGTATTCGGTACTCGTTTGACGCAGGTTAGGATGTCCATTGGTTTCGTCTGAGATGAGGTTGTAGCGACCAGGCCTTCAATGCACCCGACAAGTCTCGATGTTCAGGAGCGGATCCGCTCGTTCTTCGGGTCGAACAGTGGTCGGCTGCCGACCACCTCGACCGACACGGGATACTGCTCGCCCATGTACTCGACGAGGAACTGCTCACCCTCCTCGGCGAGGTCGGTCGGTAGGTAGGCCATGAGCAGGTGCTTGCCGACGCTGGGGCCCGTCCCCGCGGTCGTGACGTACGACCGGCGACCGTGGTCGTCGACGATCTCCTCGCCGTCGGTCGTGAGTATCGGCTCGCTTCCCAGCATGAAGCGGCGCTCACCCGTTGACGACATGTGATCATCGACAGAGAGGGTGCACATCTTGGCGATAGGCTCGCCATCGAGTGCCTCCGCATATGCCTCCTTGCCGATGAAGTCGAGATCCTTCACGCCGTGGAAGGTGAGACCTGCCTCGGCTGGGTCATACTCGAGCTCGAGTTCATGACCGTAGAGTCGGTAACCCTTCTCGATACGTCCGGTCGTACCATACACACCCATGCCAGCGGGTCGGATGTTGTGTGGTTCGCCTGCCTCGGCGATGAGGTCCCACAGGCGTTGCCCCTGCTCCATCGGAGCGTAGATCTCCCAGCCGAGTTCGCCGACGTACGAGATTCTGAACGCCCATGCATCGACCTCGCCGATGGTGACGTCCTGTGCGGTGTACGGTGGGAAGGCATCGTGTGACACATCCTCCTCGGCGACGGAGGCGAGCACGTCACGTGCGTTGGGACCCCATAGCCCGAGAGTACAAAGTGCAGAGGTCTGGTCGTCCAGCACGACGGACCCATCAGCTGGCAGGTGTGCCCTGAACCAGGACTTGTCCGCTCCACCCATGCCGCCACCGGTGATGACGCGAAATCGGTTCTCGGCGAGGCGGACGATCGTCAGGTCGGAGACGAAGCCAGCGTTCTCGGCGAGGATCGGCGTGTAGACCGACCGACCTACATCGACATCCATCCGCCCGACCGCGATACGCTCGAGGTAATCGAGCGCGCCGGGGCCGACCACATCGAAGATGGTGAAGCCGGTATCGCCGATCATCGCGACGTGGTCGCGCATGTGGAGGTGCTCGGCGAGGATGATCGGCGACCACCACCGCGAGTCCCACTCGTTGGGTCGCATCAGGTGGGCGAGCTCGGCACTGTACTTCGTCAGCAAGTCGCGGTTCGACTCGAACCACTGTGGGCGCTCCCAGCCAGCTGCCTCGAAGAAGTACGCATCGAGGTCTCGCTGTCGGTTGTAAAACGCGCTGGTGCGAAGTTCACGAGAGCTCATCCACTGCTCGGCCGGGTGGATGATACCGTAGATCTTCCTGTAACCCTCGTCTGCGCGGTTCTTTACAAAGCGCCGCGAGTTACCGTACTCGTAAAAACGGTTGACATCGGATGCGTGGATATCGATATCGCAGTAGCCCTGCGTCATCAACTGTGCGAGCATCTTGCCGAAGGCAGGACCCTCCTTGATCCAGATGGCCGCACACGACCACAACCCCTCGACATCCTGGAGTCGGCCGATGAGTGGCATGCCATCGGGGGTGACCGAGAGGAGGCCGTCGATCTCGTGGCGAATCTCGACGGATGGGTCGTCCAGTATCTCCGGCATGATCTCGAGGGCATGTTGCATCGATGGCTCGAACGCATCGTGCGTCAGCGGCGGTTGTGTGGGTGACAACGGTGCCTCATCGAGCGAGGGGACGTCTTCGACATCCCAGAGGATGGGTCGGTGCTCGTACGAACCGACCTCCATGTCGTTGCCGCTTTGGCGCTCATACATCTGCGTGTCGACGTCTCGGACGATCGGGTAGTTGATCTCACCCTCGCCCTCCTCAAAGAGGTCGATCGGGCCGACACTGATCATCTGGTGCACAGCCGGGGTGAGAGGGATCTCGACACCGGCCATCTTGGCGAGCTTAGGGCTCCAGAGACCGGCAGCGATGATGACCTCCTCGGCCTCGATCGTCCCGCGGTCGGTCTCGACCGCGGTGACCCTGCCACCCTCGACGATGATATCCGTCACCTCGGTGTTGGGTGCGAGTGAGAGGGCACCCTTGTCCTGTGCCCTCGCACGCATGACCTCACCAGCCCTGAGTGGATCACAGACGCCTGCGTCCGGGCTGTGAAAGCCACCGAGGATGATATCATCGTTGATGTATGGGACAAGCTCTTTGACCTCCGCTGGGGTGAGCATCTCCGCAGGTTCGCCCCATGCCTTGGCCGATTGCATGCGGCGTTTGAGCTCCTCTAGGCGCTCCTCGTCACGTGCCACCTCGATCCCGCCACTGCGGGTGAAGGTGTCCATATCTCTGAACTGCTCACGACTATCCTGCGTCAAGAGCGTCATCTCCTTTGAGTGCTCGACGGGGAAGATGAAGTTCGACGCATGCCCGGTCGAGCCACCTGGATCTGGGAGTGGCCCCTTGTCGATCAGGACGATGTCCGTACGCCCCTGTTCTGCCAGGTGGTACGCAACGCTGTTGCCGACGATACCCGCGCCGATGATGACCGTCCGTGCACTGGTGGGGAAGTCCTTCGTGCTCATAGATACACACCACCAGTTGACGGGCGTTTACAGTCGGTTTCCTCGAGGTGACCGATCGCTCTGTCGGTTGCCTCTAGTTCGAAACCTAAGGTTAGAAGGCCCATGTCCTAGACCTCTCAGGGTCCTGTAGTAATTATTACGATTAACTATGGTTTGGCTGGGATATCCTTGTGCCCTCGATCCGTTTTGCGAAAGCACACGGTGCGACCGAGAGGGTTCGGTCAGCTATCGCCATCCCTCGGGGCGACAGCCGGGCGCGTCGTCCGCTGGTCGAGTTGGATGAGTACGATCCCGATGAGTATCAACACACCACCGGAGACGATCCCGATGGTGAGCACCTCATGTAAGATGAGCACGCCGAGGATGACCGTGACCGGAGGTTCGGCCGTCGTCAGCACACTCGCCCGACTTGCCTCGACGAACTCCAACCCATAGACGAACAGCACGATCGGTGCAGCTGTCCCGAAGACAGCGAGACCGATGATCACCGCCCACTGCTCGAGGGTCGTTGGGACGAACAATGCGTTGGTGACCAGGCCGAAGCCGAGGAAGACCAGTGTGGTCGTCGCGACCGCAAAGAGTGCGAGCCACTCAGCGCTGATATCGTTCACGGCCACGCGGCTCCCTGTCGTATAGATAGCGTAGGCGATGGCAGCGAGTGAGA
Organism: Halobacteriales archaeon; assembly: GCA_007118145.1. Taxonomy (GTDB): domain Archaea; phylum Halobacteriota; class Halobacteria; order Halobacteriales; family SKSH01; genus SKSH01. The sequence goes on along the minus strand of SKSD01000030.1, from coordinate 67,149 downwards.
CGAGGAACAACCCCCGGGGGTCGTATCCGGCCGTGTCGAACCCGACGATCGCCACGACCCCGAGGATCGCCAGGAGCAAGGCGGCGAACTTGCGGCGGTTGATGACCTCACCGAGGAGGACGACAGAGATGGCGAACACATAGATCGGATAGGTATACAGCGTGATCGCTGCCAGTCCGGCAGGGATGTAGAGCAACCCCCAGAAGAAGCCACCTGCGAGGATGGCATAACTGACCCCGAGGCCGATGGCGACCGGGAACTCATTCCGGGTCATTTGTAACGACCGCCCCGGTCGCAACAACAGGAGGGAGAGCAGTACTGTCGCGATAGCGAAGCGAAACGTCAACAGTGTCGGGTTGTTCAACCCGGCATCGAACCCGAGCTTGCCGAAGATACCGATCGTCCCGAACCCGATGGCGGCGAGAAGTATCAGCACTGAACCGATCGTTCGATTCACAGTCGGGTGAGAGACCCGTGACCCTGAAAGTCACCTCGATTGCGGCTTCACGTACCGGGTTTGATGGAACAGGATATTACTATAGAGCATTTTATCGCGTCTAAAATAACCATAAGTTTTAATCCTTGCACTCGTTAGCCTCAACCATCCGAGCATGACCAGAGCACAGTTTCGACCCGATGACCACGCCAGTGACCATTTCATCCTCACGACCGTCGTCGGTAGTCACCCACGACCAGAGTGGATCAATACCGTACAGGCATCGTATCAGGCCGATGAGCTCGGTGAAGCGGCCTATCAGGAGGCACTCGAGGATGGATGTCGCGCTGTGATCGCTGATTACACCGCAGCCGGATTGGACGTCATCACCGATGGTGAGATCAGACGAGACGGTATGGTGGAGCACTTCACGCCGTTCATCGACGGGTATGCACCACCCTCCGGAGATGACGACAGTGACTGGAACGCACACATGCCGACCGTCGAGGGTGAACTCGAGACGCTTGAGCCATGGCTCGTCGATGACTTCACCTTCGCTCACCAGCTCGCAGACAGACCGGTCAAGGTCACCCTCCCAGGTCCGTTCACCTTCTCCTCGTTCTGTAGCCTCGATGCCTACGATGAGATGGAGACGTTGATCGATGACTTCACCGGACTCGTCGCCGGGGAGGTCGAACGATTAGCAGCTGCAGGTGCCAGATGGATCCAACTGGATGAGCCAGCGCTAGGCATGTCACCGCACGTCGAGATCGCCAGGGAAAGTATCGAACAAATCGCATCCCATGTCCCAGCATCAGTCCGTCTCGGGCTGCACGTCTGCTCGGGTAACTACGATACACTCGCTCCGGACATCTTCGATTTCGCCGTCGACGAGGTCGACCTCGAGTTCGCGAGCGAGGATGCTGACGCGATCGACCAGGTTCTCGGCGAGGTAGACCTCGGTGTCGATGTCAGCGTCGGTGTCGTCGACTCACAGTCAAAGGATATCGAGGACATCGATACCATCGCGGCGAACATCCGCAACGCGCTACAGTACGTCCCTGCAGATCGGCTGACGGTCACACCTGACTGTGGCCTGAAACCACTGCCGAGATCGGTCGCGTTCGAGAAGGTGAGCAACCTTGCAAGCGCGGCACGGCTGGTCGAGGCGGACCTCGACGACGACCGGATCGAACTCACTCACGCAGACTAGCCTCGACACGACCGATGTCGCTCACTCCCCCCACAATGACGGATATGCCTCCTCTCGGAGGTGCGAACCAATCTCGATGGTGCAGTGAGACGTGGCCTTGGCGACACACAGGAGGACGAATCCAGCCTCCAGCAGGTCTGGCGTCAACGCGACGGGTTCCTTCGCGTGGACGACCTCTCCCTCACGCAGGCGAGCCAGACAGTTCAGACACGTGCCATCGTAACACCCGTAACCAAGCTCAATCCCCGACTCGAGAGCAACATCGAACAACGGCGCATCGTCCTGTGCACGAGCCGAGATACTGCCCGTTTCGGGGTGGATGAACGTGATCTCGTACACACCGTCAAGATCGTCTGCGGTCATCTGTCGACAGGTGCACCTCGGTATGGATACCTATCGGTCTTGCCATGTACCAGGGCATGATCTGGTGTACTCGGTGACACAGGATAGCGGGGGTGTGTGCCATGGGTGAGGAGGCAGAACTGTCGTTCCAACCAGACGATGTGACCACCCGGGCATCCGTCGGTGAGACAGTCCTCTCAATTGCGAGCGAAGCTGGCGTCGGTATCGAGAGCCTGTGTGGAGGTGAGGGTATCTGTGGGACGTGTCCGGTGGATATCCAGGGTGAGCCCGACTGTCTCAGCACCGTCTCGAAGGTCGAGGAGACCATCCTCACCGAAGATGAGCTCGCCGCTGGCAGGCGTCTCTCCTGCCGGGTCGAGATCGAGGCGGCTGGCTCGGTCGATATCATCGTCCCACCAGTCTCGCAGGTGACCGGCGGCATCGTCCTGACTGATGGTCGATCGCTCGAGATCGACCTCAACCCAGCCGTGTCGAACCACCGGGTGCTCATCGACCCACCGTCGCTCGCCGATAATCGTGCCGACCGAGAGCGACTCATCGATGCGTTAGCAGCTGAGTACAACCTCGATATCGACGCTATCGATCACCAGGTTCACCAGTCTCTACCGAGCACCCTCCGGAACGGGGATGACGGTGAGCATATCGAACTCACCGCGACGGTCTACCGCGGTGGTGAGATACTCGATGTCCATCCGGGCAGTCTCCCCTCGATGTACGGACTCGCGGTCGATATCGGGACGACGACCGTAGCCGTCTATCTGATCGACCTCAACACTGGTGCAGTCGAGACAGTGAGCGCACAGTTGAACCCACAGCGCCATGCCGGTGAAGATATCATGTCCAGGATGCGCTACTGCAGGCGAGAGGAAGATGGCAGGGAGCGACTCCAGCGTGACATCATCACCGGGGTGAACGACGCCATCGAGGAGGTGGTTGGTACTGCTGGTATCGACCGGCAGGCGATCTATGAGGCGGTCTTCGTCGGCAACACCGCGATGCATCACCTATTTCTGGGATACGACCCGGATTACGTCGCCGGGTCACCGTACATCCCCGCCAGGCAAGCGTCCGTCACGCTCAAAGCACGCGAGCTCGGTATCGATATCCATCCCGCAGGGTACCTCCACTGGCTACCCGTCAGTGGTGGCTGGGTCGGTCCAGACAAGGTGTCCGTACTGCTCGCCTCTGGACACTACCGCGATGAGGCGATGACGGTCTGTATCGATATCGGGACGAATGGTGAGATCTCCGTGGGGAATGCAACACAGACCTGGACCACCTCGGCACCGGCCGGACCGGCACTTGAGGGGGCAGAGTTGACCGATGGTGTCAGGGCACAACCTGGTGCGATTGAACGCGTCTCAGTCGACCCTGAAAGTCACGAGGTATCGGTCACGACGATCGATGACGAACCTGCTATCGGCATCTGTGGTTCGGGTGTGATCGATGCACTCGCACAGCTCTTCCTCGCCGGTATCGTCGACCGACGGGGGACGTTCGCCATCGATCCAGGTGCACACCCACGGCTACGGACCAACGCTGACGGTGAGGTGGAGTTCGTCGTGCAACGTGGTGACGCAGCCGATGAGGAGGACATCGTCCTCACACAGAACGACATCCGAGACGTACAGATGGCGAAGGCTGCCATCCAGGCGGGGACACGCGTATTGCTGGATGAACTCGGTGTCGATACGATCGACCGCCTCGTTATCGCCGGTGGTTTTGGGAACTATATCGACCCGTCATCTGCGGTCACCATCGGCCTGTATCCAGAGGTCGACCACGACTCAATCACACAACTCGGTAACGGGGCTGGGGTCGGTGCCCAACTCGCGCTGCTCGATGTCGATGCGCGACAGGAGGCAGGGAGAATCGTCGAACAGGTTGATTACTACGAGATAGCCGGGACAGATCGCTTCGAGGCAGCGTTCCTTCGGGCGATGTACCTCCCTCATCAGGTGTTCGATACCTACCCAGGTGTCAAGGCAGACCTCGAATCGATCCGCACACCGATCGATGTGGAGCAACCTCGTGAATCATGAGCGAGCAGCCCGGCTGCGTGGCCTGTTCGAGTCTGTACGATATAATCGAACAGATCGACCGACCAGTCGATGTCAACTATGTCCCCCAGGAGTTCCATGAATCGCCAGCCGATCCGGGTGACGATTCCCGCATCACGGCAGCCGTTCAGGAGTCCGTCTCTGATCTCGAGGCGGCGGGGTGTGACCCGATCGCCATCTGTTACTCGACCGCAGGTGATGCTCTTGGTGAGATCCACGCCGAGCGGAGCACGATCCGTGTGTGGGCCGTCGAGGATTGCACCTCAGCACTGCTCGTCGGGGAAGAGCCTGCCGAGCCACCGATGAAGGCGACAGGCACATATTACCTGACCAGCGGGAGTATCGACCACGGCATCGATCCGCTCAAGCTCTATCACGGCTATCTCGGTACCGAACACCGGCTCGTCGACTCGTTCGAGCAGGCTGCTGTCAGCGATGAGGACACCACCGCGACCTGGTACAAGGGTGAGCGCTATCGTGAACTCGTCGCCAACCCACCCGTGCGTGATGCATCTGTGGTAGACACGTTCTTCGGTGAGTTGCTTGGATATTATTGTCGTGTCGTGCTCCTCGATACCGGCACGCTCCGTCCATTCCATCAGGAGTATGCCAAGGACGTTGGTGCGTTCTTCGAACGTCTCACAGCCGAGGATACACCGGATCGGTCAGTCGAGGTAGCGGTCGAGCCAGCCTCTGATGCATTCATCCGAGCCATGTTGGGGGATGTACCCAAGCGATACGAGTCGCTCATCACCGAGGTGCCACCGACGATGCCGATCAGGGACGCGCACAGAGCCATGGGAGATCGTTTCCGTCACTGATTGGGAAAGTACAGAACATTAAATACACCCGACAGAAACCCTCAACCACGTGAGACGGCCACGAGTGAGAATGGCCATGCTCCCCACAGGAGATCACCCAGTTATGCACATGTGTACACCGAGACCGAGGCGAACGATAATGAGGAATCAGGATACCATCACGGTCACACACAGAGGTGAGCAACGGTGACCACGATCATCGACGGTAACGCCATCGGCGATGACATCCGCGGTGAGCTCGAGGGATCTGTCGAGGTGCTCGATGAGGCAGGAGTCACACCGGGACTCGCCACCGTGTTGATGAGTGAGGATCCTGCGAGTTCGACGTATGTATCGATGAAGCAGCGTGCATGTGAGGAGATCGGGATCAACGGTATCCATGTCGAGATCGAACCCGATGCACCAGCCGATGAGTTGTTCTCGACCCTCGATGAACTCAACGCCGACCCCGAAGTACACGGTATCCTCGTCCAGATGCCTGTCCCTGACCATGTCGACACATGGGAGGTGCTCAACTACATCAACCCAGCAAAGGATGTCGATGGGTTCCATCCAGAGAACGTGGGCCGGCTCGTCGCTGGCCGCCCACGGTTCAAACCTGCCACCCCACACGGCGTGCAACGACTGCTTCAAGAGACCGGTGTCGAGACCGAGGGTGCGGATGCGGTCGTCATCGGACGGTCTGATATCGTCGGCAAACCGATGGCGAACCTCCTCATCCAGAAGGGCCCGGTCGGGAACGCCACGGTGACGATCTGCCACTCACGGACGGCTGACCTCGCGGCTAAGACCCGACAGGCAGATATCGTCATCGCCGCCGTCGGCTACCCAGGCATCGTCGATGGCTCAATGCTCAAAGAGGGTGCGGTCGTGATCGATGTCGGTGTCAACCGGGTTGACGCTGATAACGAGCGGGGATACAAACTCGTCGGTGACGTCGACTTCGAGAGTGCGAGAGAGGTCGCCTCAGCGATCACACCAGTCCCTGGAGGCGTCGGCCCGATGACGATTACCATGTTGCTCTGGAACACCGTCAAGGCTGCAGGCGACCTCGAGGGGGTGGACATCGACCTACCCTGAGGATCCCTCATCAAGGGCTCGCCGATGACTTAACAGTGTGAGCGCTCGATGCATCATGCGATGAGCGACGACCTCGGCGTGACCTTCGAGGATATCGAGGCCGCACGTGAGCGTATCGATGACGACACCGTGGTCAAACGGACACCGATCGAGCGAAGTACGTCCCTCGGTGGGATGGTCGACGCTCGTGTCTTTCTCAAGATGGAGCACCTCCAGTGGACGGGATCGTTCAAGACCAGAGGTGCGTACAACAAGCTCAAGTACTGTCTCGAGACGGACGGGATCGAGCATGCCATAGCCGCCAGTGCTGGGAATCACGCCCAGGGTGTTGCCCTTGCCGCGACGCGTCTCGGTGTCAACGCGACGATCGTCATGCCGAAGACAGCCCCACAGACAAAGATCGATGCCACCAGAAATTACGGTGCAACCGTCGAGCTCCATGGCTCAGACTTTCAGGAGGCGATGCAGTACGCACAGTCACTCGCCGGGAGTGATGCTGAGGCTACCTTCATCCACGCATATGATGATCCGCTGATCGTCGCCGGCCAGGGTACCCTCGGGGTCGAGATGTACGAGGACCTCCCCGAGGTCGATACCGTGATCATCCCCATCGGAGGTGGTGGACTGATCGGTGGAGTCGCCACCGCATTCGCAACGTTGAACCCCGAGGTGCGGGTCATCGGTGTCCAGGCCAAGGAGGCTGCGACCGTTCATGACAGCCTCGATAAGGGCATCCCACAGTTGCTCTCATCGGTCGATACCATCGCAGACGGCATCGCGACGGGGGGTATCTCCGATCTGACGCTCTCACTGATAGAGGAGTATGTCGACGAGGTGGTCGAGGTATCCGATGAGGCGATCGCACGGAGCATCCTCCTCCTGCTCGAGCGAGCGAAGCAACTCGTCGAGGGGGCTGGGGCTGCATCGGTGGCGGGGTTGTTGAGCGATGCAGTGGATGTCGAGAGTGAGACCGTCATGCCACTGCTCGGAGGCGGGAACCTCGACATGCCGATGTTACAGATGGTGCTCACACATGCACTTGCTGAACGTGAGCAGCTGCTTCAGATGCGTATCAGAATCAAAGATGTCCCGGGCAAGATGAGCGAGCTCTCGGGGATCCTTGCAGATCATGGTGCCAACATCCGGACGGTACGCCATGAGCGTGCGGTCGGTGATCTGACCGTCGGTGAGGCGTATCTGATCTTTCAGGTCGAGACAGCTGGTGCCAATCACTCACGATCGATCACCGAGGCGATCGCTCACCATGGTTACGAGGTAGATATCGTCAACGTGCAACCGAGGGAGTCACTTCCTCAGCCGGGTAAGCCACGATGAGGTCATCGTGTGACTATGGTGATTGTGGCAACCCATAATATTACTCATATGCATCTATAGAGTAGAAATATTTATTTGGCTCATAGGCTAAGTGTGGACAGCGAGATACCCATGAGTCAATCTGACGACTATCTTGATCAGGCAGATGACCTCGACGAGCGATTGAGCGGGGTCGATGAGCCTGTGCTGGCCGAGATACAACAGTCGATCATCGACCTCGATGCCGACAAGACGGAGACGTTGACGAAACAGGCGATTGAGGACGGAATTGATCCCCTGGATCTCCTCCAGGACGGACTGACAGCCGGTGTAAAAGCCGTCGGCGACATGTTCGGTCGGGGAGAGGTCTTCCTCCCCCAGTTGGCGATGGCTGCGGAGGCGATGAAGGCAGGGGTGAGGCACGTCGACCCCCTCCTCGCAGAGATGGAGATAGCAGTAGGGGATACCGGAGGTAAGGTGGTCATCGGTACTGTCGATGAGGATATTCATAATATCGGTAAGAACATCCTGGTGACGATGTTGAAGGCGAACGGATTCGAGGTCATCGACCTCGGTGTGGAGGTACCCAACGAGCGCTTCGTCGAGGCAGTCGAGGAACATGACCCGGACATCCTCGGTATGTCTGCTTTGATGACGATGACCATGGATCACCAGGCAGAGGTGATTGAACTACTCGAAGAACGTGGCCTTCGAGACCGGGTGAAGGTAATGGTGGGCGGGGCGCCGACCTCGGCTGAGTGGTGTGAGGAGATCGGGGCTGATGGGTACGGTGATAATGCCGATGCAGCGGTCAAACGAGCGAAGGAACTCGTCTCGGAGGGTCGTCAATCGGTCACTCATCGGGCTGAGCAGGCCGCTTGATACCTTCCACTCCTGTTGATCCACGGTTATACTTGCGCCCTCTAGTACCACTTTGAAGACATGGCTATCGATACCAGGCGCACATGGAGATCATCAGTCACAGGTGGACACCCAATCTGTGACAGTGGACGTTGATATACCTCCATCACATGCTTTTCAAAGGATTCTACCGACCTGTCATTAGTGGTCTCAGTGAGATGCCAACAGCCGATCGATTGCACGTTCAGCACCACGGAATTGTTAATCGTGGCGAGAAGAGTGTACACATATAAGATGGGCTACATGTCGTCAATGCTATGACATCTGCTTGAAAACGCTGTAACGTTTCAACGATCGGTTCAGCGAGTCATCGAGGAGATCCCTCGATCGCTCCTTGAGGGCTGATCCCACGGTGTGACTGGCGCCATATGACGGTGCTCTCATACTGATTGCGGTCGGCCAGTACACCTCGATGACAAGATTCCGATATCGAACGTGCCATATCGATTATTGGTATCGGTATGTCGAATCTGGTGCTGGGCGGAGCAGGTTGACACGTAAAATACGCAACAAATGTGTCAGTTGTATTTACGCAACCAGTTATACTATCACTAACGTTGAATTATGCGTAAGCTACCATGATACTTTGAACTGGATTATCAGTATTAAGATTTATTTATTTTCTAACCTGTGCAAATATTATTCTACCTAAATTTCTACTAAACAAAGTTTCTAAGCCCAGAAAACCAGAGGAACAGGGGGTGACACCCCTCAACGTGGTGTATGTGACCCCATCACAACTACCAGATATCAAAGGAATCGAAACAAAGAAGTCCTCTCGGAGAACCACTCTTCCCAATAAGTCATCAAAATAGGCAATCAAAAAATCAGACAGAACAGGAAACTGACGAACAAACCCACGACCGTAAGATCGATCACCATGACAACAACCACCAACGACAGGGGTAGTATCGTGAGAGAAACTAAACGGGGGGTAATCTATGTCTTCGGATGAACGTGAACCCGTTCACGTATGGGCGACGGACCTGACCGAGGAGTTCTTCCACGCCGATACAGATCGGAAGCCGGGCGACACCAACATGCAGATCGCCGGGTTCGACATCCAACCACAGGTGTTCTTCATCTCGATGGGGCTGATCTTGCTGTTCATCATCTACTCGGCACTGTTCACCGATCAAGCCGGTGATCTGTACGGCGAGATCTTCACCTTCATCAACACCAACTTCGGTTGGTTCTACATCATCGCGGCCAATCTCTTCATCCTGGCCGTGTTGTTCTTCGCGTTGAGTAAGTACGGGAACATCAGACTGGGCGGTGTCGACGCCGAGAAGGAATTCAGCGACATCTCGTGGATCGCCATGCTGTTCAGTGCCGGGATGGGTATCGGGTTGATGTTCTGGAGCGTCGGTGAGCCGCTGTTCCACATGGCGGACCCACTCTTCGGCGTTGACGGGCTCAACTACGGTATCATGGAGTACGATGCCGACGGGAACATCATCGCTGAGGAGAGCGTCTTCATGGTCGGCGAACAGGTGGCTGCCGCTGAGGTTGCCATGGCTGTGACCTACTTCCACTGGGCATTCCACCCATGGGCCATCTACGGCGTGGTCGGCCTCGCACTCGCTTTCTTCGCGTTCAACCGCGGCCTGCCACTCACCTTCCGGTCGGTCTTCTGGCCGGTGCTGGGTGAGCGCATCTATGGCTGGTGGGGTCACCTCATCGACATCCTCGCCATCTTCGCCACGCTGTTCGGTCTTGGCACCTCGTTGGGTCTCGGGGCGTTACAGGTCAACACAGGGCTCGATATAGTCGCTGACGACCTCCTCGGTATTTCGCTCGGTACCGGCGATGCCCAGCAGGTCGTGATCATCTTCGGTATCACCGCCATCGCGGTGGTATCGGTGGCACTTGGGATTCACCGGGGAATTCGAGTGCTCAGCAACATCAACGTGGGTCTCATGCTCATCTTGATGTTCTCCGTGTTGATCCTCGGTCCAACGTTGTTCCTCCTCCAGCTCGTCCCACAATCGATCGGATACTACCTCCAGAACCTGCCTGAGCTGGCGTTCTTCGCCGAAGCAACAGCAACCGGGGGTTCCATCGGTGCGTATGATGGCTTCCAGGGCTTCTGGACGGTCTTCTACTGGGGCTGGTGGATCGCGTGGTCACCCTTCGTGGGGATGTTTATCGCGCGGATTTCACGGGGACGGACGGTACGTGAGTTCGCGCTCGGTGTGTTGATCATGCCGGTCGTGTTCTCCTTCCTGTTCATCGGCATCCTCGGCGGTGCGGCGATGGAGGCCGAGATGGCATTCCAGAGCGAACTCGACGGCGTCCTCGAGGACGAGGGACTGACACCCGCAGAGGCAGTCGAACAGGGTGCCATCACCGCGGAACACGAAACCCTGCTCAGACCGCTGTGGGCACTCGGTGAGGACGTAGCTATGTTCGAGATGTTCGACACGCTCGCGTTCAGTATACTCCTGTCGGTATTGGCAGTCATCCTCGTCGTGACGTTCTTCGTTACCTCCTCAGACTCAGGATCGCTCGTGCTCGGCCACCTCAGCTCAGGTGGTAAGCACCGAGCACCACGCAACCAGCGTATCTCCTGGGCACTGATCGAGGGGGCTGTTGCCGCGGTGTTACTGGTCGCCGGTGGACTTTCGGCACTGCAAACAGCGTCTATCACCGCCGGCTTACCGTTCGCAGTGGTGTTGCTGTTCATGTGTTACAGTGTCTGGAAAGGCTTCCAAGAGGAGTACGAGACCTTACAATCCGAGGAGTTCGACGCAGCGGTGCAAGAACTCATGGAGACTGAGGGTCTCACGGTCCGCAAGACCGGTACCGGTGTCATCAGCGAGATCAAGGAAGGCGAAGGCGGTGGCGGTGGTGACGGCGGTATGTCAGACGACTGAACTGGGTACCGCGTCGTAACCCGATTCTACTCTTTTGTTATCTCGTACACATAGATAGTGATAGCTACAATTAGGAAGCTGATTCCTGCGAAGAGATACTCGGCGAACAAGATCATGACAATCGCGATGATACCGAAGATGGCCGCTGTGGCCAGTGCAGCCAATGCGATAGTGTTTGTCATCTACCTTAAGCACCAACGGTCGCGGGATATACGTTTCCGTGACGATGTGGTAATCGGAGGCGACCTCCTTTGGTGTCTTTCACTGTCTCAGGTGAAGAGTGAGCCGAACCGGTACGGTGTGGCGAGGAACGAGATCACGAACGCGATGAAGGAGAGGAAAAAGCAGATGAAGACACCCACCATGACGTAGGCGGCGATGAATGGATCCCATTGTGCCAGGAAGATGGTGGCCGTGTAGAGAATCACGACGACGAGTAACAACACACCAGCCCATTTGAGACCCTCATTTCGGGGATGAAAGCCACAGTATGGACACACCTCCTCGTTACCCTCAAGATCAGCCTGGCAGTTCGAACAGGCTGGGTGTGTCGGATGAAAGATACTCATGATGGATGTTCGCGTACTACCGGGATAAATACAACATCCGAGCAAGGTTCTTACGGTCGAGATGTCCATAGTCCACGGAAGCTATTTCTTATCGAGGCGTTCAAGTCACTCTCAACATGGCAAAGCTTGGGGGTTGGTGGTTGAAGAGTGACCCACTCGGTGAAGGAGAGGAGCTGATCGTCAAGTATCCGACGAACTACTTCTACCGGGATAGTCGGCCACTCGGTGGCAGGTTGTACCTCACCGACCAGCGGTTGGTCTTCCTCCCTCACTTCCTCGATGCGCTACTTGGCGGTGATCGAACCAGTATCGATCTCGACGATATCGCTGAGGTGCGCGAGGAGACACCGGATGACCGGCCAGAGGGGCGATCGAGGCGGGTGCCTCCTCGGCTACAGGTCGATACACGAGATGGTGAATCACATCTGTTCGTCATCGATGGCATTGAAGCCGCCATCGAGCGGGTCAATGAGCAACGAGGGAGTTCAACAGATTGATGACGTGGTGCCCGTCAGTCGGCCGCCTGACCTGATTCGACGCGTTCTACCTCGGCTGCAGCAGCCTTGTACTCGGGGATCTTTGCCAGTGGGTCCATCACGTTGTTCGTGAGTGTGTTCGCCCGTGCATCTGAGAAGTGAGGTGTCGTCCAGATCGACCCCTCCTTGATATCCTCCGTCACGTTCGCCTCGAGGACTATTTCGCCACGGCGTGATCGTATCTTCACGTAGTCACCATCCTCGATACCGCGTGCCTCCGCATCGGCCGGGTGGATATCTACGAAGTTCTCCGGTGTCCGCCGGATGAGTGTGGGCGAGCGCGTGCTCATCGTCCCGGTGTTGTAGTGCTCTTCGAGTCGGCCCGTGGTGAGGATGAGCGTGTACTCGTCGTCTGGCACCTCCTTTGGGGGCTGGTGCAAGACACCCCTGATGGCGCCAAGGCCATCGGGTGTGTCGAACGACTCCTCATATAGATACTGGTCACCCTCGTCGCCGGGTTCATAACACGGCCACTGGATGCCCTCGAGCCCGAGGGCTTCGTACGTCATCCCGTGATAGATCGGACAGACCTGCCGCAACTCCTCGAAGACCGTCTCGACATCGTCGAAGTCGAATCCCTCGCCGAACATCCGGGTACCGAGCTCGCAGAGGATATCGATGTCATGGCGGGTGTTGCCAGGCACGCTCGTCGCAGGGCGCATCAACTGGACACGCCTGTCTGTGTTGGTGACGGTCCCACCACGTTCTGCCCAGCTCGTCGCAGGGAGGATCACGTCGGCGTACTCGGCGGTATCGCTCATGAAGATATCCTGGACCACGAGGAATTCGAGGTCGTTCGCGAAGCGCTTTTCGACGTGGTTCGAATCGGGCTCGCTCATGATGGGGTTCTCACCCATGACGAACAGCCCATGGATGGACTCGCCGATCGCGTTCGATATCTCGACGTTGGTCAGCCCAGGTTCGGGTGGGATCTCAAAGCCCCATACCTCCTCGACTGATGCCCGTGCCTCATCATCATCGACGTTCTGGTAACCGGGTAGGACGTTCGGCATCGCACCGACGTCACACGTCCCCTGGACGTTGTTCTGACCCCTGAGTGGATTGACGCCTGTCCCCGGTCGGCCGAGGTTGCCCGTGATGAGTGCGAGATTGACCTCGTTTTGCACGTTATCGACACCGCAGGTATGCTGGCTCATACCCATCCCGGTGAAGATGGCGGCGTTCTCAGCCTCACCATAGATTCGTGCAGCCTCCTGGATGTCCTCGAGTGGCACACCGCAGATATCGGCTGCCTCCTCCATATCGAAGTCAGCCAGGGTCGCCTTGAGGTGATCGAATCCCTTCGTGCGTTCCTCGATGAACGCCTCATCGATGAGACCCTCGTCGATGATCGTCTTGATGACGATGTTCAAAAGCGGGATGTCGGTTCCGGGCTCGAGCTGGAGATGGATATCGGCGTCACGTGTGGTCTTGTTGGCGTGAGGGTCGACCTGGATGATGGTGGCATCCTCAAGGGCAGCCTGTCTGAGGTACTGGCTATGTGCGATAGGGTGTTGTTCGGCCGGATTCGCCCCCTGGATCCAGTAGACATCACCAGCCTCCATCAGGTCCTGCATGCTGTTGGTCATCGCACCTGCCCCGAGGCTTTGACGGAGTGTATATACGGTCGATGCATGACACATGCGCGTGCAGTTGTCCACGTTATTTGTCCCGAATCGACGCGACAGCTTCTGAAGCAGGTAGTTCTCCTCGTTCATCACCTTCGATGAACCGAAGAAACCGACCGCATCCGGTCCGTGCTCATCACGGATGCGCATGAGTTCATCGACGATCAACGAGAGCGCCTCGTCCCAGCTCGCCTCGCGGAACTCGCCGTCCTCCTTGATGAGAGGCTCCTTGAGGCGCTCTTCGTGATCGACCACCTGGGTCGACGCACCACCCTTGATGCACAGTGCACCACCGTTGACGGGGTTGTCGAACCACGGTTTTATCGATACCTCACCTGGCTCATCGCCCGGTTGCAACTGCAGTCCGCACCCGACACCACAGTATGGACAGATCGTCTTGACAAGGTCGTCTTGCTCGGTGGACATAATGGAATCTGACCCCTAACTGTCGGGGGTAGGTCTCATGGCTGCATGTATCTTTCTGACATGGTCTACGATGTCACCCTCGGCCTCGGCGGGTCTCACCCCGGGATGTGCGTGGCGTTCATCAACCCCGACCGAGAAGTATCCCCCCTGTGACAACGCTGACGCGAACGGTTGTTGAAGAACTCAACCGTGACTACGAGCGGACCGAGGCGTTCTACCTGGTCGAGCAGGAACGCCTCGAGACGATGCCCGAGGCGGTGCGGGAGGGCACCCTCTCGTGGAAGGATGTGGAGTGGTTGGTGCGGTGGTACTACCGCCGGTTCCTCACCTCGACGTACAACGCTCGCGCCAGGGATGCCGAGCGCGCCTACCGATCGAACGAATGGGCCACCATCCGGGCGACACTCGAGTCTGTCATCGATATCGACGACCCTGCCGAGCGTGTCGCACAGGTCCATACGCTTGACGGGATCGACATCCCGGTCGCCTCTGGGATGTTGTACTTCATCGACCCGACACGCGATATCGTCATGGGTGGGCGTGAGTGGCACGCGCTCGAGGGCGTCGGTGAAATCAATGAGGCATATCCCAAAAAGGTCAGACCCTCGGATTACTGCACGTATCTCGAGGTGTGTACCACCGTGGCCGACCGCCTCAACATCACGTTCATCGAGTTGCAGCGGTCACTTTGGAGGTTGACCGTGGAGACATCGACATCCTGATGGTTTCCGGGCCGATCGACCAGTGAGGACGTCAGAGGGAAGCACCGACGACCGTCTTCGTGACCGTCTCGGCGTTCACCTTCCGCCACAGGTAGTTGTTCGTCGAGATGCCACCACCGTAGGTCGAGGTGACCGTCGGTCTGGCGAACTCGACCGGACCGATCGTGAAGGTCTCGAGGAGGTTCTCCGGAACGGTGACGTAATAACGCAAGGTACCCTCCTCGATCGTCTCGTCGAGCGTGATGACCTGACGAAAGCCATCGCCAATCGTGTCGATGGAGGCCACGTCGCCATGTTCCTCCTCGACGACCCACGCCGCTGGTAACCGGTCTCGTATCCGCACCGGTTCGTCAGCATCGACGTGAATCTTCACCTGACTCGTCTGGCCGGCGGTAAACAGCGAGGCATCAGCCTCGCGCTCGATGGTTGCATCAACGGGGGTATCCTCGCCGACGGTGATGTCATCGTGGACAATGGCCTGTGGTCCGGCATTAATCCCTCCAGCGAACGTGACGCCGTTTCTCATCACCGCACACCAGTGAAACGGCGTCCCAGAGGTAAGAGCCATCATGGTCGATTCCTCGGGGACATCCTCACCCACACGACTGTAACCGATCGATTCGAGGGAAAACCCATCCGTAATCTGTAAGAATCTCGTGCCAGCGTGGTAGTGACCCACGGTGACGAACCCCTGGTGATCGATATCGATGTTGTGACTGCTGAGATTGAAGTCATCGAAGCCCTCATACTCCCAATCATCGGCAGTAGCCTCCTGTTCGAACCCTGGGGTCTCGTCGAAGGTCTGGGTGACATCCTCGAAGAGGATCCAGTGATCGAGTTCTGTCGTCGCGGATACATCATCGTACATCTCGGATGGTTCGCGGGTGCCCGGAACGACCCCGTCGTCATGGATGGTTGACGAGATACCGAGGTAGACGGGCTCGTCTGTATCGTCACTCAGGACGGAATCGAGTGGATCTGCGTCCACGAGGTAATAGTGACCTGACTCGCCCTCATTGCGGACCCAGCCCGCACCACCGGACGGATTCTCATGCCCGGCGATGAAGACCCGCTTGCCGTTGAGCAGTGTCGGCGCCGGTACCGTGTGGTGTGACCGTTCCATCTCGAACAGTCCGATCTCCTCGATATCGGTCGGGTCGGAGACATCGAGAACCCTCGTCCCGGCATCCCAGTTCGCAAGATAGGCGACCGGCGTACCGAAGCGCGGGTCATCCTGGACGACGATATCATGGGCATAGTACTCGCCACCGGCCGTGTCGATCTCCGTCTCCGGTTGGGCGAGTTCGGCCGAGAAGTTCCACCAGTTGACGTGCTCTAGCGTAGAGAGGTCGCGGTCGAATCGGAACACGTTGATACCACCAGTGAGGCCATCCTCGCCATGGACGGTGAAGACGTACTCCTCGCCGGCTATCTGGTGATACCATGCGTTGTGTGGCCCCAGTGCCCAGATCGACAGTGACGACTGCGTTACCAACTCGGGATTGCCCGGGTCGCTCAGGTCGACCACCTCGAGGGCGGCTCCATCGCCACCACCGCTGTCGGCATCGTCATCAATATCGAAGTGGAGTTCTGCCTCGTCAAACAACGCTGTCAGCGGCTGTTTCGAGATGAAGGCGTACTTGCCGTCATCGGAGAGCTTGACGTCCATACACGCCGACGCACCGTTGTCATTGCCATAATAGGACAGGACGGTGAGGCTGGCGGTATCAAGTGTAGCCGAGCTCGTGGCACGTGAGTAGTCACCGATGTCAAGCACCATCATGCCCCGACCGGGTGTTTCACCACGTGAGGAGAAGACGCTCTGGACGGCGATATCGTCATGCACGCGGAGCTCGGTGAACGCACCCCAGTGAGGGTCGCCAGGTGACCCCGATATTGCTTCAGAACCGATACCACCCCCACTGTGATAACCGACGATCTCGGTGCCCGCTGTCGATTGTGGTCGATTGCCGTCGAACTGCTCGCCAAGGGGGCCATCGGTCGTGTACTTGTGACCGGTCGCTGAGCCGACCACGAGTGAGAGCCCGATCGCTCCACCGGCGACCTTCAACGCCGAGCGTCTGGTAATCATGGCGATACGTTCACATCGATCGGTGTCGCTTTTGAACATCGTTCAGTCACCTGGGAGGAGTTCCACCTCATCGAAGTCAGCCAGGTCACCGTTCTCAGCTCGCTGTGTCGCCGCGAGTGCATCGACATAGCCTGTCCCCATGTTCATCACCGTGTACGTCGCAGTTCCGTCTGGATCCTCCAGTCCGTCGGTGGCATGTGGGTCAGCCGTTGCCTCGATGGTGTTGATTACCGCCATCGGGTCCGGTACCTCGCCGACGTTCTCGATATATGCATCGATGAGCAATGCTGCACAGCCTGCGACGGTCGGGTTCGACATGCTCGTTCCAGATAGCCGACCGTACCACACCTCGGTATCCGATTCGACCGCCTGTAACGGATGGGCGGGGTTGAGCGTGCTCATCAGGCTTGCACCCTTGGCCCCGACGGCCGGTCGGTACAGCCCGAGTGGGCCATCGATCTCGTCCTCAGGGACGCCAGAATAGAACTTCACCATGTTCTGGTAAGCCTCCTCTCGAT
The DNA here is from genome assembly GCA_007118145.1 of Halobacteriales archaeon. Lineage (GTDB taxonomy): Archaea > Halobacteriota > Halobacteria > Halobacteriales > SKSH01 > SKSH01. The sequence continues at coordinate 49,574 of SKSD01000030.1, read as the reverse complement.
CGTGATTCAGGTCCTTGGCACCTCTGGAGGAGAACCACGCCAGAGACTGATCTGCATGCGTGGCAGCGACGCTCAGTACGTACGGTGCCTGTTTTCGATGCCCGAGGGTGTCGAACTCCGTCCAGCAGTTGAGTCCGAGCTCTGTCTCACACGCCTCGCCGTCGTTCCCAGCGGAGAACGTCGTGAGGATGCCCATCTCGTGGGCCTTCCATGCGGCGACATTGAACGGGTCGTACGGGTCGAACTCACCGGGACCGGCACCCCACGAGTTCGAGGCGATGTGAATCTCGTGATCGCCTGCTTCCTGAAGTTGCATCATATGATCATACGCTGCGATGGCCTTGTCGATCGACACTGTGATGTTCACAGAGTAGGCCGTGATACTCGTCTCCGGTGCCATCCCACGGAACTCACCATCGCTTTGTGTCCCGGTTGCGGTGATACTGCCCGCACAGTGGGTGCCGTGTCCGTTATCGTCGGTGTTGACATCGCCTGCCTCGATCCAGACAGTCCCCTGAGGATCTGATAGCGGATCGCCGACCCACTGCCAGTGGCCCTCGATGTTGCCGGCCAGATCTGGATGCAATGGATCGATACCGGTGTCAACGACAGCCACATGAACGTTCTCACCTGTATACGGCGAGTCCAATCCCTCCCCGGCCTGTACGTCGTTGGCCCTGGTATCCGCACGGGCGTCGTCATGCTCCCACTGCAGCTGTTCGTTCTCTGCGACACGGAGCACCTCTGGCCAGGTCACGACCGTGTCGATCTGCGCACCGGTGAGCATCGTGTATGCGAAGGGGAGCATCTCGTACTCGTACACCCCGGTCTCAAGATCGAGGTCGAACAACAGGTCGACGTCATCAGCTGATTCGAAGACGATGATCACCTCGTACAGTTCATCCTCGACGAACCCGCTAGCGCCGGGGAGGGTGGCACCAAGGGTGAGACCACCGGCACCGGTGACACCGATGAGTCTGAGGAATCGTCGTCTGTTCGATACGCTTCGTGTCGTCGGGTCAGTTCGTGTCATTGAAGTGTTGTGTGGGTGATGTAAATCAAGTGTGTAATCCGAGGACCGTCACGGACAGATCGTTGCCCTCGATCGCTTGCCAGTCGCGGTCGATCAGTGTACCATCAGCTTCGGTATCCGTCGTTACCTCAATCGGTCCGAACGTGTAGGTACCCGACTCGAGCAGGTCGTCTGGTGCCTGGGCGAAGTGGGTGAGGTCAGCATAATCACCCTGAGGGTCGTCGAGGCCGAAGTAGACCCACGTCCCACCGGACATCGACGGCGTCGTCGCCTCGACATCCCCGAACTCCTCGTCAACATCCCAGTCCTCAGGAACGTGATCGCGGACAAGAACCGTCTCCTCAGGTGGTGTCACCACCTCGACGTCCAGCTCCGTCCGGTTGGTCTGGCCACCGGTGAAGACGCTGCCAGAGCCATCACGGTCACCGATGACCGTGAGGTCTGGGGTGATCGGTTCCTTTCCGGTATCCCCGATGACCCGGACGAGCTCACCGTCGACAAAGCGATGTTGCTCCATCCCGAGGGCGTTGATCAGGACGGTCAGGCCGAAGTAGGCCATCACGTAGTTCTTGAGTCCGAAGGGATGCAGCTCCCGCTGGGTAGCCGGCGGCAACAGCCCGCCGATGACGTGGATACCCTGCCAAGCCTCGTCGTCGGTGAAGATCGAGCCAGCGCTGACATGGTCATCGGTCAACCCGGCGACGGTACCCCCGGCCGTGATGAAGGCATCGTCGTCGACGAGTGTCATCGGGGCGTCGTTGGCGTATGGGTAGCCAAGCGGCGCGACCTTCCAGGTCATGCGCTGGATCGGCCGAGTATCAACGAGCAGTGGGTGGTCCTCGACACGCTCTTCGAGATGGCTGACCCCGAAGGTCTCGTCGCTGATGTCGTCGCTGGAGATGCCATCGACTGACTCGAGTGCCCCGAGGAGGTGCACCCCGGTGTCTGTCACGACGAGGTTCCCTCCAGCATCGACGAAGGCATCGATGGCATCCACGTATCCCACCGGGTCTTCACCACGGTCGTCGTGGATGACCACGAGGTGGTCTGCGTCAATCCCTTCGGTGGAGACCTCCTCTGGGGTCAACCCAACGGTCTCGACGAGGTCGTTGTCAGCCGCGAACTCATCGAAGAACACGAGCGGTGAGACCTCGTATGCCTCCTGTTCGAAGCCAAGGGCGTCACGTGGGTCTGGGTGTTCGTAGTCGGACTGGAGCGTCCCGACGTGGAGGTCCATCTGGACCGGGTGCTCGGCCATCAGACTCGTCACCTCGACCGTCCAGGTACCACCTACGGGTTCGCGGACAACGAACGGTTCGTAGTCGTGGTGCGCCTCACCACCGGTATCAGACGGGCGGTATGCCCGTACCTCTGCACCATCGGGATCTCTGAGGACCACGTCAGCCAGCGCCTGCTCAGCGTGTGGCTGGATGGATAGCGTGTGCAGGTTCGAGGCAACGTCCACGGTCGTGGTCTCGACCGATTCTGCTGCCACCTCCAGTTGCTGATGGTCGTGAGTCATGACGGCGTTGGTCTCCTCGTTGTCAGGATCCTCCTGAAGGAACTCGAGGTCGTCTGATGACCGGATGACCGTGTCACTCGTCACAAATGCGACCGTCTCGACCGTTCCATCGGGGGTCGCGACCTCGGAATCCACGTCACGCAACGCGTAGTCCGTCATCGTCCGCATCGCCTCCATGTAACCCTCAACCCACCACTCACCGAGGACGGGTTCCCACTTGTTCCCGCCCACCATGTGACTGAATGCCATCTCGAAGGCCATCGTCGTCACGTCAAGGCCGCCTCGCTCCTCGGCTGCCCCCATGAAGCCGATGAGTGCACCGGTGACGGTGTAACCGATCGTGTCCCAGATGGTCGAGTAGTCGTATGCCGTCTCTGGAAGCACTGGAAACCCCAACAGGTCGACGTTGAAGTCGTCCGCCGCCTCATGCTGAATATCGGCGAGTGACTCCCACTCGTCCATCTTTGCCTCGAGGCTCTGTTCGAGGACGTGGTTCATCTCATAGAGGTCATGGAATTCGTCTTGCGTGTACTCGATCTGGTTGATGAGGCCGAGGATGAAGTCAGAGTTCCACAACATCGCGTGAAGGTCAGCGCCGTGGGTGAGATTGTCGTACTGGCGAAAGTGCTCGACCGTCCCCATGGCATCCGGAACCATGTTGATGATGTCGTGGGGATTGTCCTCGGCCCACCGGTCTTCGTCCGGTTCTCCCGGGTGATAACCCGGATTGACCCAACCGACGGTTGGGTACTGTCGGTTGGTATCGAACACCTGCGCATTGCCCCGCTCGTACTGGGGCCAGGCAGGAAAGCGAAGGTCGTCCCGGCCCTCCCCGGTGACCTGCCACCCGCTGTCGTATTGGGGGTCACGGGCGACCCACCCGTCGGGATTGACAGAGAGGATGATGAGGACGCACTCATCGAGCAACTGCTCGAACTCGATCTCTCTACCGGTGAGGATGCGCTCGATGAAGCGATAACAGGCCTCGGGACCAGCCCGTTCGAGACCGTGGATGGACGCCTCGTACATCACCTTCTGGCGCTCGGCGAATTGCTTCGAGTCCCTGAACTCTTCGAGGGTGTCGTAGCCATCGGGTGGTTTCGTCAACTCGGCGACGTGGATATCCTTTGGATCGTGTCGATCGGTGAGGTTGTTGTTATGACCCGGACTCCGGTCATAGACGACATCGTGTGGATTGTCTTCGTCTGCCAGAGCGTAGAATTTGAGCATCTCGGGGTGCTCTGCCCCGAGATACTCCATCCCCGAGATCATCTGCTCGTAATGGATGAAGTCGACCGAGCGGTACGGTGCTGGGAACACCCCGAATGGATACTGTCCAAGGCGCCAGAATGGGTTCGACCCAGGAGCCCAACTGAGCGTTTCAGCGGTCGGAAGTTCGACAACATCCTCGACCTGACTCGTCGTCAATTGTGCGTATGCTGCTGGTGGCTCATCGAGCGTCCAATCGTCATCCACCTCGATGCCGAGGTCTTTGAGATCGGCGATACCCAGGATACTGGTGAACTCGATCACCGTCGATACGGCGAAGTCATCAGGAGTATGGTTGACAATGAACTCGTATTCCTCAGTCATCTTGCCCGACTCGATATCTGCGTACGCATTGCCAGGCAACGCCAACGCACCGCCGATGGTACCTGCCAGTATCGCGAATCGCCGCCGCGTTAGTGGGGTATCCTCAAAGCGTCGGTCGACATGCTCGGTTGTTCGTTCCTCAAGCCTTCCCCTGTCTGAAACGTTGTGTGTGGTAGGATCGTGTGCTGTCATGTTGGGATTACTGATTGTCGCGCTGTCTGTGACGGATTTGATCAGGTCTCTTCTGCGACGACCGTCACCTCACGCTCCGTACCGGCGATCGTCACCCAGTCACGGTCGGTCAGAGTCCCCTCCTCATCAGTTTCTGTCGTCACGGCGATCGGGCCGAAGGTGTAACGACCAGAATCCTCGATGTTATCGGGGGCCTCAGAGAAGTAGGTGAGTTCCTCGAAGAGGTCGCTCGGGTCGTCTATGCCGAAGTACACGTGCGTGCCACCGGTTAACGCTGGCGTCGTCGCCTCGGTATCGCCGAACTCCTCGTCGACATCCCACCCTGGTGGGGCGTGATCGCGGATAAGCACTTCCACACCCTCTGGAAACAGTACCTCGACATCAAGGTCGTTCCTGGTGGTCTGTCCGCCGGTGAACACAGAGCCGTCTCCCTCCCGACCGGCACCGACGACGAGTCCATCTGCGTCGAAGGCTGTCTCGAGGTCGATGTACACCTGAACATCGAAGCCGTTGACCAAACCAGGGACATTGACAAGCTTGGCAACGACGAAGAAGACACGTTCGCCGTCGTTATCATCAAGGTCGTCAACACTCACGCTCCACGACACCTCCGCATCGCCGGTCACACCGGCATCACGCGCGACGACCGTCGGTTCACCGGTGAGAGGATCGGGGTTTTGGGCATCGTAGACGAAGAGGTCAAGGTGTGGATCACCCCGAGTGGCACCTGCATTGCCTCCACCGTAGTGACTGAACTCGATGGTGGCACTCGCCTCACCGGGCTCGTCAACGAGGACGTACCCGGCCACGGCACGCTCATCTCGGGGGATATCGAGGCCGACCTCGCCCGTTGTCGAGGTCTCGGTCAGATCGACCGTCACAGCGTCGATTGCCGGGCCGACGTTGACACGGCCGTAACCCTCGTACTGATCGCGCTCTCCAAATCGGTAGACCGGCGCCTTCGCAGCGTGATACGGAGCTGCGGTGAGTGCCGTCTCCGTGGCCGTTGCGAGGATGATCTGTTTGAGTCTGAGTACGTCTTCGTAACCCGTCTCAGCAGGTTCGGGGATCGAAATCGCCTCGGGTGCATCGTTCTCAAGGGCATCTGCGACGAGGCCGGTGACACCGGCGACCGATGGGGCTGCCATGCTTGTGCCACCCTTCCCGGTGAAATCACGTACGCCGTCGCGACCATCGCCCTCGATCCCGTCATGTGGGCGCCCACCGCCACCTCTGCCCTTCGATGAACCCCGTTCGCGACCCTCGTGTCGGTTGAGCAGGAGGTCAGCGAGCAGCGCTTCCTCCTCGAACGCGTCGATGACGACCGTGCTCAGCTCCGGTTCATAACCAAGTTCGCCGGTGATGCCAGCGTCAAGGACCGTCTTCGGCGCGACATCGTCGCCATCGAGGTCCTCTATGTCAACAACGGGCTCCAACTCTGCCTCACCCAGCCCAGCAGCTGGCTCCCTATCTGTGAAGCTCGCCTCAGGATCCCCAGTTAACGCCGCGAGGTCCAACTCGGTGAGCTCGCCACCTGGTGCGGTGACATCAGGTTTCATGTAGAATTCGCCAGACTCGTCGTCGATGCCACCAATGCCGCCACTTGAGTAGGATGCGATCCCATCTCGTCGATCGGTTGCAACGACCGAGATCGCCTCATTCACCACCGCAGGAGCCCCGTTACCGCTCGCCGGTGTGGCATCGTTGCCAGCTGCAGCCACACTGAGCATGCCTGCGTTGGCAAGACTGCGGATATACGTCGGGATGTCGTCGAGAATCCCGCCCGCGCCACCCAACGGTAGGCCTCCGATGTACCCCCAGGACATGTTGACCGCTCGAATGTTGAACGTCTCGGCGAACGAATCGGCGAACTCGCCGATGGCCACGGTCGCCGTGCCGAGATCCGACAGTGAGGTGATCGAGTACCCGGGTGCCATACCCCCATGGAGCGAGATATCGCCGGTGTCAAGGGCGTCACCAGCTGTGTCTACCGGATGCTTGAACACACCGACTGCGACGGTTTCGACATTGCCCACTGAAAGCAACTCACCCTCAACGGCCCGAACGTGCACCATGTAGGTTGCCTCCCCATCGTCGTGGACCGTTGGTGTCTCTGCGATATTGTTCTCGAACGTCTCCTCGCTCGTCCCCTGGGCACCGTATGCCCCTGCGAGTTCCTGCCCATCAGGACCCTCGATGATGACATCGATAGCCGATCCGTATACACTAGCAAAGACACCGGTGTCAGCCTCAGCATCGACGGTGTACGTGAGTGTATCACCGAGGACGAGGGTCGTTCTCGGTGCGTCAAACTGGAGGCTATCGGTGTCGAACGTGGCTGCCCGGCCAGATCCTGCCATGATCGAGGCCACGTGCGTGCCGTGACTGTTCTCGTCGCGAGGTCTGGTATATCGGCCGAACCGTGGGAAATCGTTGTGCCACCCAACGAGCGCGGGTTCACCGGTATCATCGACGAGTGCAAATGGATCGGGATCGTCGGGTTCCCACGGTGGGGTCAGGTGACCGCTGACCTCGCTGTGGGTGGCTGTCGCGACGTAGTCGATGACACCAGACCAGACCATGATCTCGATCTCGAAGGTGGTGTCTTCGTCTGGTTCGTGATACTCGACGGTGAGTGGCGGCTCGTCCGACCGATCGAGGCCTCGCTGGTTGCCGTCTTCGAGGAATCGCAATTCGATATCGTCCGACGTCGTGGAGTCCCAATCGAGTGTCACCTCGATCAATTCTGTACCCTTTGGGACATCGAGTTCATACGTCTCGCTGAAACCGACGACCTCACCACCGAGCTCCTCGCCCTCGAATACCTCCTCGTCGAGGGTCGTCGTGTCGGGCTCCCAATCACGGTCTTGATCGATCCGACGGAGCTCAAGTTCACCATTCGCCGTGGTCGCGGTGATACCGTTCCACGGACCGATGTCCGGATGACGACTGTCGACACCGGTGTCGGTCAACGCGAGCGATCGCATCGGGTTACCTCGATAGCCGCGTTCCCATGCGTGCATCGCCTCCTGCACCCTCGGGTTCGCGAAGACGAGGATGTCATCTGGCGCGGGATCGTTACCGATCAGACCTGCCACATCCTGTGTGACAACTGTGGGTGCTGCCAAGCCGAGGGCAGCCACCGCTGATGTCGAACGCAGGAAGTCACGTCGTGCGACCGCATCGGCTCGATCTGATGTTACTTCACCTGTTGGGGAATCGTGCTGAAAAGGAATCTGCCTGGGTTCATCTTGTGTGGGTTTATCTGACATTCCCACTCTCATAGACCAAAGTATTCCCATTCAAATGCGAACCTAAAATGTGAAGGTATCACGGGATGGTGGCCGAGCACCGGTTCATATCAATCTCAATTGATTAATTTCATGAAGCACGAGTATAGCGGATATAAGTCATGTATCCAACCGGTATCAATATACCAAATATATGATATGAAGTGGGAAGTCTGTCTCGGTTATTTTTCGGTGAGAGCCATATCGAGCTACTGTTCGAAATTCGGGTGACCCTAATATTTTAGGCACCTCCATCATGGTGGCGATCCCCTCGATAGCATGTTGTGACACATCATATCCGGATGATCAGTTACCGGATGGGTGAGATACGATGGCCTTTGATGACCGTATTCAGGGCTCTTACAGGTGGCATGGTCACTCTGACTCGGTCTGATCGGACTCAGAGACCTCGCCGAACTCGAGCGCCACCTCATGAAAGACATCCATGTCGAACGCGGCCCAGTCGATATCCCCACGCTCGGGTGTTCGGTGTTCGAACAGTACCTCAAGCAGCTTGCGCTCACCGATCCTGAGGTGTTGATGGAACGTGGGTGCAGAAATCTCCAATAGCTCAGCGATGTCCTCACCTGACTTCATCCGTGGCTGTTCAAAGAAGCCCGCGTTGAACGCCGTCTCAAGCACATCGAACTGTCGCTGGGTGAGACGTCGCTCAACACTTGCCCGGAACTCGGTGTCGGTGTGGGCAGGACGTTCTACCTCACGCCTTGACAGGAACTCGATATCGAAGAGATGTCCGATACGATCGAGTACCTCTCCAGCATCGACCGTCGTCGGGATGTGAGCACTGATTCGCACCTCACCGTCGACCACCTCGATCGAACGGATACTCCCCCCAGCCTCAGCGAGGACGTGGGCGATCGAGTACTCCGTGATCGTGACCTTCACCACACAGTCACCCTCATGTCGAGTGACGATTTCCGCATCGGTCGGGGTGAGTTCGACGAAGTGCTGGACCGTCTCCGGATCGATCCCTGATACCTCATACAGTTGGATGATCGCCCCATCAGGTCGACCGACCGCTCCGACGAGCGATAGGTTCGCATCCACATCCTCTGCCGCCTGAACGAGGAAGGAGTCCTCATCGGTCAGCCTGAACTGTAACTCGGTGACCGTATCGGTGATGAGTGCTCGTTGCGCCTCGGTGGCATGGATGGCGTGGCCGATGATATCACCCAGCTCGGCGAGTACCTCCCGCTCGAGCGGACCGAACGCATCCGGTCGGTCAGCATACAGACAGAGACAGCCATAGGCCACCGAGTCGTAGGTGAGAGGGATCGCTGCCGCGGCACGATGTCCGTGTTCCAGCGCGGCTGCCCGCCAGCCAGTCGCAGCCGCATCCGATGAGACGTCCTGTGCGAAGACGACGGCTCGCTCCCGGATTGCCGTCAGGGCGGTCACGGTGTCCTCACTCCCCTCGCCAGTCGGGCGTTCCTTGAGATAGGATGCCCCCTCACCAGACCACACCTCAGGTTCGACCCTACCAGAGGCGCTATCATAACCGCCGATCCAAGCGAGGCGATAGCCGTTCGGCCCGGTCAGTCGATCGCAGACGTTGGCGATGAGCTCCTCGCGTGTCTCTGCGGCAAGTAATACACCCATCACGTCTCTGATGAGTGCGTTAACGTGATTGACAGCCTCAAGGCGCTCGGCCTGTTCGGCCAGCGCTTGCTCTCGTGCCAAACGATCGCTGATATCACGTGCGGTCCCGACGATCGCCTGTGTGCCATCGACCTCGATGAGGGACCCGGTGAACTCATGCGGGATCGCATCGCCCTCCCTCGTCTGGATATCTGCAACCACCATCGCATGACCGTTCATGACGATCTTACCGATGGTCTGCTCGATACGGTCGATGTCCAGATGGTCGAATAGCTCGAGTGGCTGCATGTCGGCGATCTCCTCATCGCTGTAACCAGTCACCTCCGTCAGGCGGTCGTTCCACCTGAGCAGTCGGCCGCTGATCGTGGTCACGAAGAGGATATCGGGTAACTCATCGAGTGCAGGTGAGACCAGTTGGTCACCCGGTCGTGTATGATGGCGAACGATACCCTCGACAGTGGCACCCAGGTGGTTCGCCCACCCATCACCAGTCCCGTCGAGTGGCACCGTCGCGGCTGCACCGGCATCCCGGGCACGGGCGGCAGCCGCCTGATGGTTATAGACAAAGACGACAGGTCTGTGTTCGCCGCTGAGTGCCTCGATGAGGGTCGTCACCGGTCGCGTCGAAGACTGGGCACAGACGACGCAGCTAACCCCCTCAAGGTCATGATCTTTGAGCTCACTGAATGACGGTGACGTGACGACATCGAAGCCGCGTTCAGCGATTGGCTCGGTGAGGTCTCGTGTGGGGTCTTCATCGACGACGAGTACCAAGCCAGCATCTAACATGTACATCTATCGAGCACCCCGAACCATGTGTGTCTTTCCCATACCGCGACCGTTGAGACAGACACTCGAACGAATCCTCAGACGTTTCACGGATACCTGCGAAGACACCCTCCTGACAGATTATTAGGATGCTGATAAATCGCAGGCAATCTGGCTGAAAACTCGGGGAGCTGAACGGGGATGAACCTCAGAACAACCCGTGGATCGTCCCGTCCGGGTCGATATCCATATCCGCCGCGGCCGGTCGGGCAGGCAGACCTGGGAGTGTCAACACGTCACCGGTGAGGGCGACGACGAACCCTGCACCTGCCGACGGGTAGACCTCCTTCACCTCGAGCTCCCAACCTGTCGGTGCGCCCTTGATCGACGAATCATCACTGAATGAGTGGAACGTCTTCGACATGACGACCGGTGTGTCATCCATACCGATCTCCTCGAGCTTCGCGATATCCTTCTCAGCTGACCCGACGTACTTCACCTCACCTGCACCGTAGATCTCCGTCGCGATCGTCTCGATCTTCTCCTTGATGGGTGCATCGGCATCGTAGAGGTACTCAAAGGCTGCATCGTCATGCTCGACTGCATCGATGACGTTCTCTGCAAGGTCGATGCCACCCTCGCCACCTTCGCCGAAAACGTTCGACTCAGCAGCTCGGACCCCGAGGTCATCCTGACAATGATCGATGACCGCCTGGACCTCCTCATCGGTATCCTGTGGGAACCGGTTGATCGCCACGATGACAGGGACGCCGAACTTCTGGAGGTTCTCAATGTGCTTATCGAGGTTCGCAAAGCCGTTTCGCACCGCATCGACATCGGGGTCGGAGAGAGCATCCTGGTCTGCCGGCCACATATCGAGACCGTGGTATTTGAGTGCTCGAATCGTGGCAACGATGACGACGGCATCGGGCTCCATCTCACCGAAGCGGCAGACGACGTTCATGAACTTCTCAGCACCAAGGTCGGAGCCGAACCCAGCCTCGGTAACGACGTAATCGGCGAGACCGAATGCGAGCTTGTCGGCGATGAGTGAGTTGGTACCGTGGGCGATGTTTGCGAACGGGCCACCGTGGATGAACGCCGGTGTGCCCTCGATGGTCTGGACGACGTTGGGACGAAGCGCATCCCTGAGGAGGATCGCCGCAGCACCGGCCGCCTCGATATCGCCAGCGGTGACCGGTTCGCCATCCTCGTCATACGCGATGATGATGCGTGAGATACGCTCTTTGAGGTCAGCCAGGCTGTCGGCGAGACAGAGTACGGCCATCAACTCTGACGCGGCGGTGAGGAGGAAACCGTCCTCGCGAGGGACACCACCCGTACGCCCACCGAGACCGATGACCGTGTCTCTGAGTGCGCGGTCGTTCATGTCGATTGACCGCGGCCAGACCACCTCGTTGATATCGATGTTGAGCTCGTTACCCTTGGCGAGGTGGGTGTCAAGCATGGCCGAGATGAGGTTGTGTGCGGCGGTGAGTGCATGGATATCGCCCGTGAAGTGCAGGTTGACGTCCTCCATGGGGAGCACCTGCGACCAGCCACCACCGGCGGCACCACCCTTGATGCCGAAGACCGGCCCTAACGATGGCTCGCGGATGCAGATGAGCGTCTGTTCATCGAGTTGGTTAAACGCCTGGCCGAGGCCGACGGTCGTCACCGTCTTGCCCTCACCCAGCGGGGTCGGTGTCATCCCGGTGACGAGGATGAGCCTCGAATCTCCCGTGTCGCCACCTTGCAGCTCGTTGACCGTCTCCTGTGTCAACTTGGCCTTGTAATCGCCGTAGAGGTCGAGGTCGGATCGGTCGAGACCGAAGGGCTGGGTGACCTCCCAGATGGGTTGCTTCTCGACCGATTTTGCAATCTCATAATCTGTCGACAATGTAGCGTCAGAATCGTCTGTCGGTGTCATCTCAACGCAGAACTTCTCGGTCGGTTCTTATCAATGATGGTGATATACGCGTGAGTTGAGAGGATGTGATCGGTGTGTGTGTCCACCGGAAGAACGGCCATTGAGGTGTCTCAGCGGTATCGTTGTCCGATTACTCGACCCCGGCCATCGCCTCCTCAGCCAGTGTGGAGATGGCAGACTCGATATCGGGATCAATGTCTGGTGCCTCGTAGGATGCAAGTAGCGCATCGACACGTTCACTGCCGAGTTCGAACGCCGTCTTCGACCCATCCTCCTCCCAGTCTCCGTGTGATCGCTTGTCGATGATATCAGGCATATAGAACGTCTCCTCTGCGTGTTCGAGCGTGTGTCGCTGTGCGAGGAAATGACCACTGGGGTCGACCGATGACATGACATCAAGGGCGAAGTGCTCCTCGTCGATCGGGTACCCCTCGACGAACCGGTCGAGTGTGCGGATGAGTTCGCAGTCGAGCACGAACTTCTCCGGTGAGATGGCCGAGTACGACTCGAGTATACCAGCCGCATGGAGGACGAAATCCACCTGACTGAATGCGGTGACCGCCATGGTGAGCATCGACTCGAATCCTGCCTGGTAATCGACGGTCTTCGCATCTGACAGGCTTCCCCCTCCTCGTGAGGGGATGTCGTAGTACCGCCCCATTTGACCGGCGAACGACGTGAACAGCGCCGATTCGGCACTCCCGATCGAGAGCGACCCGTACCTGATATCGATGTTCGATGACGGAACGCCGTAGACTACCGGTGCACCGGGGTTGACGAACTGTGTGAGGGCGATACCGAGGAGATTCTCAGCGTTCGCCTGGGCAAGCGATCCAGCCAGAGTCGCTGGCCCGGAGGCACCTGCCATGGTGAATGACGAGATCACCGTCGGTTGGCCGTACGCTGCATAGGTGACAAGCCCGCCAACCATGCGCGTATCCAGACTTCTCGGTGGGACGGTATTGATGAGCCCGGCCATGTACGGCCGGTCGAGGTCTGGGTCATCCGTGGCGAGTTTGAGCAGCTCCATGCACGTCTCTGCGCGGTCCTCACCGTAGGTCGAGCCCATGATCGGCATGTCGGTCATCGTCAAGGACCGCTGAAGCATGGCGACATGTTTGACCGACTGGTCCACATCGTTCGGCTCGCAGAGATTGTACCCAGCGCAGTTGATGACATCCTCTTCGTGGGCTAGTTTGAGGAGCACCTCGAAGTCGGCCAGTTGCGAGTTACGTCGGCCTTCCGCATGTGTCACGATGTTGGGCGGACCGTACCCTGGTGCCCTGAGGATATCGCCAGCACCGATATCGAGGTCTGTATCCGGGCCTCTCCCGTGTAAGGTGAACGACGACGGTGCGTCATCGACGGCATCCTCGATGAGCTCGCGATCTGCCGTCACAATACGCTCAGCATCGACCGAGGCACCGTGTTCCTCGAGGGTCTGCAGTGCACGGTCATGATTCACCTGGATGCCGATCTCCTCGATGATCTCCATCGAGGTATCGTGGATGGCCTCGATACCATCCGCATCGAGTCGGTCCAGCGTCGGAACCGGTTGTGTATCGGTCGGTGTGGTCATGGTTGGCTGTGCCAGTCCATCACAGCTTCACCCTCGGTCATAAGAACAACTTCGGTCCGCGAGCCCGTCGGCCGACCGGTCGTCAGGTATCTGTGGCGCCGTACCACCGCCAGATGAGATAGATACCGACACCCACCAGGAAGGCGAGACCGATATTGGTGAGCACACCGAGTACACCCACCCCGATGGTGAGCCACAGCTGTTCAGTCTTGAGACTGACCATCGCGAGTTGGAGCGAGACGATGACGAGTATCACCCCGAGCATCGAGAGTGGGAACGCGACGACGAGACCGACTGCGAAGATGGCGGCGAGGAGGTAGCCGATACCGAGGTAGATATTCGACCCACCGGTGCGTGCCCCGAAGGCGTACTTTCCGGCGACGCCACCGCTCCCATGGCACATCGGGAGTGCACCGAGTGGGACAGAGACGATGTTCATCACGCCCATCCCTGTCGAGAGCCGGTCAGCGGAGATATCGCGTTCGTACAGATCACCGAGCAGTACCGATGTCGCGAGGGCTGCGTTGCCGATCGTCATCGCCAGCTGGGCGAGAGTAGCGTCGGCGACGGCGAGTGAGACGGTGAGGTCATCACTGGTGTAAGCCAATCCCATCGCAGGGAGTTCGGGCGAGGGTATCCCAGCCACCCAGAGGGCGACCCCGCCACCGACGGCGATCACAGCGATCGCACTCAGTGTATGATAGCCGATAACGATGACAAGCATGGCGATGGCGAATCCGATTACAGCAAGTGTGATATCATCGAGGCTGAGGTCGATCGCGATCTCGAGCAACACGAACGCCACGGCGAGTTGCACACCCCTGACGACCGGGTCGCCAAAGAGGAATCCCACCCGGTCGAGGAGGCGTGGTACGCCGATGAGGATGAGAACCACCCCGAGGGCGATCCCGGCGAGTGCCAACTCGCCAGCGGTGAGCGCACCGGCGATGGCGAGTGCGGCGAGCACCTTCATCGGCTCGACCGATATTGGCAGGCCGTAGTAGAGACCGAAGACGATCTGGAAGATACCGAACCACACGAGCATCACCGCAAGTGAGAGTTCGGTGAGCGCCGCGAGTGCCACCACGAGCGGGAGGACAACGGCAACATCACCGACTGCACCGGTGAACTCGTCGACAGAGAAGTCAACGGTCCCACGCTCGGGCATCAACCCCGCCATTGCTCGGATTTCGAGACTGGTGTAGATAGGGCTTGTTCGATGCGATGGTCACCAGCCGAAGAGCGACCATTAAGCCCCCCGGGTGACACTACGCAGACAACGGACATGCGCGACTATCAGACACTCGTCGAAACCGTCCTGACCACGGGTGGGTACAAGCCGAATCGAACCGCCGTTGACACGATATCGACCTTTCACTACGAGTACGAACTCGACCTGGCTGCGGGCTTTCCACTCCTGACGACGAAGGAGATGTACTGGGAGTCGATGCTGTATGAGTTCTTCTGGTACCTCTCTGGTGAGGAGCACATCAGAGAGTTACGCAAGCATACGTCGATCTGGGACGAGTGGGCAGACGGAGATGGTCATCTCCAGACCGCCTACGGCCGATTCTGGCGTCGCTATCCCATCCCCGACCCGTCGAACCGACTCCCGGGCGAGGCATGGCCAGATGCGGACCATCCAGCGGTGAACGATGAGGGGACGTTCGACCAGATCGCTCACGTGCTCAACAGCCTCGAGGAGAGGCCACACTCCCGTCGTATCGTCGTCAATGCGTGGCACCCGGCGAACGCTGCTGTCTCGAAGCTACCGCCATGTCACTACACGTATACCTTCAATGTCCAGGGTGAGACACTCAACCTAAAGCTCGAGCAACGCTCGGCTGATATCGCCCTCGGGGTGCCGTTCAACATCGCCGCCTACTCGCTGTTGTTGCTCACGATGGCTGCGCAGGTGGGATACGAACCGGGTATCTTCGCCCACTCTCTCACCGACGCACACATCTACTGCGGGACGGGCGAGCGTGGTGCATGGTATGATGACCATCTCGAGGAGGTACAAGCCCGTGTGGCGGCCGTGGACGAACCCGAGGGGTACCTGGAGGTACGTGACTGGCTGACCTCGGTCGCACCAGCGGAGGGTGAGGGTGAGGCGGGCTTCGATCACATACCCAACCTACTCGAGCAGTTGAGCCGTCAGCCACGGTCGTTACCGACGGTCGAGGTTGCTGATAAGCCACTGGATGACCTCGGCGTCGATGACGTGACGCTCTCGGGATACGATCCACACCCACGGCTACACTTCGCCGTCGCGGAGTGAACGTGAGCGATACCCTCGAACTGGTACTCATCGCGGCGGTGGCAGAGGACGGTACGATCGGTGATGATGGGTCCATCCCGTGGCACCACCCCGAGGACCTCCGTCACTTTCGACAGGTGACGCTCGGCTCGCCGGTCATCATGGGTCGCAAGACCTACGAGAGCATCGTCGACCGACTCGGCCACGCGCTCGACGGCCGCACCAATATCGTCCTGACCAGCCGTGTGGCAAGTGCAGTGGTGGATGTGTCAGACCGACCTGATGGTGAGACGGATATCCTCGTTGCATCGAGTATCGATGCTGCGATCGCTCGAGCCGGTGAGACCGGTGCATCAACGGCGTACGTCATCGGAGGGGCGAGCATCTACGAACAGTTCCTCCCCGAGGCGGATGGTCTCATCATCACGGAGGTACCCGGTAGGTTCGACGGTGACACAACCTTCCCGGTCATCGACACCGAGGTATGGGAGATCGCCGACCGGACACATGACGACCCACTCACGTTTGTCACCTACCGTCGGAGACGGTCGGACCGACCTCCCAGTCAGGTTGAGTGATGTCTTTGCTGGGTTGTCTGCGTCTTTAAGGCATCGGCGGTGGAAGTCGGTGAATGACGAGCGATGTCCAACGATGCCATCAGCCACCTGCTCTCAGCCCCACGTTACGAACTGCTGCCCTTCATGGGTTTCGAGGACGAGCTCACCAAGCTCCCTGATGGTGCGAAGGTGGCCATCACGGCGTCGCCTGAAAAGGGCCTCGAGCTGACGGTCGACCAGTCGGTCCGTACAGCTGAGCGTGGGTTCGAGACGATCCCACATATCGCCGCACGTGCAGTCGAGAGTGAAGCCCACCTCGAGGAGGTGGCCACGCGCCTCTCAGATGCCGGTATCGAGGATCTCTTCGTCCCAGGGGGTGATAACGAAGAGCCACTCGGACCGTATGATTCGTCATATCAGCTCCTGACCGATCTCGACGAGCGAGGGTACTCCTTCCCCGAGGTGGGTATCACCGGCTATCCCGAGGGACACCCCATCATCGATGACGACACTCTCATCGACGAGCTACAGAAGAAGGAGCCATATGCCACGTACATCGTCACGCAGCTGTGTTTCGATCCGACCGATATCATCCGGTGGATCGAAGATATCCGAGGATTAGGTATCGAACTACCCGTCTATGTCGGTATCCCGGGCGTCATGCAGTACCAGCGCATGCTATCGATCTCTCGAAAGGTGGGTGTGGGTGACTCCATCCGATTCGTCAAAAAGACGACCGGCATCCTCGGGATGCTCAGACAGATGCTCGGTGCGAAGGGGCGGTATGAGCCTGACGCCCTCATCGAGGGACTCTCACCGTACGCAGGACAGGCGCGTTACGATATCGCCGGCGTCCACCTCTACACCTTCAACCAGGTGGACGATATCGAACACTGGCGTCGCGACCTACTCTCGTGAATGTCCTGTCTCTGACTGTGGGTTTTCGCTTATATTGACTCACCCTTCCACCGAACACCAGTCCATGCCTTGAAGTCGACGTGCCCGATGGTCTGGTCAAGTCCATCGCACAGCTGTGTACTCCAGATAGAGCCAAGCCAGCCGTAGTGAGACTGCAGGCAATCACCACAAATGTGCACAAACGGTGATACATGGTGAACGGCTACAAGGGCCGAGACACGTCATGAGGCACATGTGAGCCTGTTCTATCCACATGTGCACACCCTCAACAATCGACCGGTCAGCTAGATAGCTTGGGAGGGTTGTTCGTGACACATACTGGATATATATCTCGTATGATCTCGCGCATGGTCCGCGAGATATGCACCGGGTGCACGACTTTCATCGCGTACGTACATATGGGTCGTCCGGGTAGCAACTGACGGAGCGTAACCCGTGAAGGAAGCAACGAACAAATCGATCGTCTCACGCTGGTTCACCGAGTACTGGGGTGAATTAAACCCGGATATCGTCGACGAGCTGGCCACAGAAGATATTCGATGGTACTATCCGCTTGCAGGTGAGGTCCACGGTCGAAAAGCGGTCAAGGAGCGCATTATTGGCTTTCAGGAGATATTCCCACATGGCAGGTTTGACATCACCGATGCGTTGATCGCTGACGGGGATCAGGTGGTCGCCCGCTGGGAAGGGGGCGGAACGCACACCGGACGCAGATGGGAGTTGCCCCACGGCGTCCTCCCTGCGTCATCAGGCGAGAAGATGCACTATACAGGTACGACCGTCTTCACCGTTCGAGATGGCAAAATCGCCGAGGAACACGGACAGACAGACTACCTTGGGGTGATGCAACAACTGGGCATCATCGAACCTTCTGTAAGGTAGTTCAACACAACGGACACACTATCGTCTCGCCGTAGCTGGTGACCCCGTCGAAACACGGCCAACGGCATGCTATCGGCGACGAACAGCCAACAATGCCCCGAGGGCGATGGCGACGATTGCCACGACGGCGCCGAACCCAGGTTGTTCATCCGGTGGTGTGGGGGTTACCGTAGGGGCCGGTGTGTCCGTCGGTGTCGGCTCAGGGGTCGGCGTCGGTGTCATCTCATCGGTGGCGAGAAACTCGACATCGGCATGGACTGCGTCGAGATCGTTCACCGTCGGTGCGGTCACGATCCAGAGGCGATCACCCTCAGCATGGAGCACCATCGCCATGTCGAAGTTGCTCTGATCATCGAAGACGTAGACGTTGTCATACTCCGACTTGCGTTCGCCCTGGCGGTACTCAATGAGCTGCTCGTACGTGTCGAGGAATGCATCGAGATCGGACTCATCCTCCCAAGCGATCTTCCAGACGGCCGCGGTATCGTTGACATCGTTCGAGTAGACGTAGAGTCGGTCACCCACCCACCCATCGGTCGCATCGTGCTCATAATCGACAGGATTGAACGGATCTACCTGAGTCTCCCCGTCCTCGAAGATCAGGTTGAGGAACTCGTGTTGTGGGATGATCTCGATGGCACCGTTCGTCTCGTACGGTGGTGCGAAGAATATCGACGCCATGCCACCCTCCCCGATCACCTGATAGTCAGGAGCGCCATCGAACGTGAGGCGCTCCCAGTCAGCATCACTGCGGTCGTTTACCTCGAGGTCTGCGAATGTTGTCTCACCGTATGTCTCGGGGTGGATGATGTACGTTGATGAGTCGGGCATCTCATCGTAGAGTGCGTTGACCGCATCCCAACCACCCTGATCGTAGATATGTTCGATGAACGCCGGTCCGTCACTGTAGGGCTGGAAGTTCATGAAGTAAAGCGCCCAGTTGGCCAGCTCACCAGCTGGCGCTGAGTCGAAGTCCTCGGCGAGACACTCCTCCTCCCACAGACCCTCCTCGCACATCTGCAGGTATCGATGCTCGATCAGGTGTACATCACCCTCGATGACGCCGAGCTTGCCCTTGTCGACATCGTGGAGCGTCCGGTTATACTCCTCGAGATTGAACCACTGATCCTGTACCGCATGACCGAGTTCGTGTGCGAGAATCTCTTCGTCGATGAGAAGCCGTTCTGGGTCGTCCGTGATGATGGCGATATGCTCCTCGACGAAGTTGTAATAGCCACCGACGGTCACCTGTCGGTTTGCCATCCGGACATCGATCGAGTCCTCATCGTGACCGACGGTCAACAACGTGGCGAGCTTCGCATTGTCGAACAGCCTGGTCGACTCATCAACCTCGGCGAAATCCTGTTCCGTCTGATTCGCGAACTCATCACGCGTCATGATCTCGACCGGGGGTAAGCGATCGAAGGTGATACAGCGAAGTGCCTCAAAGCGTGCTGCTGTCCGCTTGCTCAACCGCTCGAGTTCCTCCTGTGTAATCCCGTCCTCGGTATCGATATCGAGTGGTTCGTTGTACCAGTAGCCGTCGAACCAGCCGATGGTCTCGTTACCCTCGGGGGGGTCGGCAAAATCAGCCGGTGGTTCGGCCGCACAGGGCTGGATGAACCCATCACCATCAGACGCACCGGCATCATTCGAAAACAGCGCAACTCCGCCGACAACGAGAAGCCCACCAACGCAGATGAACCCAAGGAGGAGAAAGATCGGGCGACGTGCCATGGCTATCCCCAGGGTATTCTCTCATAAAAAGCCTCGACCTCTGGCAGAGTGTTCTGTCAAATGCATCAGCCGAATCGATCTACTGGCGCTGTGTCTCGTGGCACACCCTGGATGGCATCGCTCATGGTCAGCCGAACCTGCCCGTGATGTACGCCTCGACACGTTCGTTCTCCGGATCGGAGAAGATCTGTGAGGTATCCCCGAATTCGACGAGTTCGCCACCGGTCAGGAAGACCGCCGTCTTGTCTGAGATGCGTGCCGCCTGTTGCATGTTATGGGTGACGATGATGACGGTGTAGTCACGAGCGAGGTCGTCGATGAGATCTTCGATCTGTGCGGTGGCGACCGGGTCGAGTGCACTCGCCGGTTCGTCCATGAGGATCACCTCAGGGTCGGTCGCGATGGCACGAGCGATACACAGGCGCTGTTGCTGACCGCCGGAGAGGTCGAGCCCGTTCTTGTCGAGCTGGTCGTTCACCTCGTCCCAGAGGGCGGCCTGTCTGAGCGCCTGCTCGACACGCTCGTCGAGGTTGTCGTCCTTATCCTGGATACGCAACCCATAAGCGACGTTATCGTAGATCGACTTCGGGAAGGGGTTCGGCCGTTGGAAGACCATACCGATGAGTCGACGGAGGGCGACCGGGTCGACGTCCTCATCGTAGACGTTCTTGCCTTTAAAGTGCAATTCACCCTCGACACGGGCTCCCTGGACGAGGTCGTTCATCCGGTTGATCGACCTGAGGAAGGTGGATTTACCACAGCCGGATGGGCCGATGATGGCCGTCACCTGACGCTCGGGGATACGCATCGACACGGAGTCGATCGCGAGCGTCTCACCGTAGTATACCGAGAGATCTCTTGCTTCGATGATCGTATCTGGATCTGCAGGTGGCTCACGCGTCGATTCTGCTCTGAGGTCGGTGGCGAAGCGGTCAGTCACGGCGTCTACTAGTGACATGGTTCAGGTCTTGGTTTCGTAACGGTATCGAATGTAGATGGCAAGGGCATTCATGGAGAGCAAGACAGTCAATAACACCACGATACCGGCCGCAGCCACGTGTTGAAAGCCCTCCTGTGGGAGGGTCGCCCAGTCGAATATCTGCATCGGCATCGCAGAGAACGGCCCGAATAGGTCGGGCAGTTGCGTCCCGTACGGGCCATCGCGGATCGGAGGGGCGAACATCGTCGTCGCAGCACCGATCATGAGGATGGGTGCCGTCTCACCGATCGCCCGCGAGAGCGATAGGATAGTCCCCGTCATGATCCCGGGTAGGGCAGACGGGAGCACCACATCGCGGATGACCTCCCACTTGGTCGCACCGACACCGAAGGCAGCCTGTCGCCGTGAGTCAGGGACGGCTCGGATCGCCTCCTGACTGGCGACGATGACGATCGGGAGGATCAACAGTGTGAGCGTCAGCGCACCGGCAATCAGGCTCGACCCCATCTGGAAGGCACGGACGAACAGTGCGAGGCCGAGGAGGCCATACACGATCGACGGGACACCAGCGAGATTGGCGATGTTCGCCTCGATAAGGCTCGTCAGACGTGACTGGGGTGCGTACTCCTCGAGATAAATCGCCGCACCGACACCGAGGAGGATAGTGAAGATCGCCGTCAGTGCGATCAGGATGATCGACCCGATCAGCGCTGGAAAGATACCCGCACCGCGTCCGTCTGGCAGGTAGTTCTCGATCAGTTGCGATGGCGGATACGTGAGGAACGTCCAGTCGAGCCAGCCCCATGCCTCATTGATGACATCGGCGATGAGCAACCCGAGGGCGATCACGCCGATGATCGCAGACACGAAACACACACCGACGAATATCTTCCCATAGAACCGCTTACGGTCGAGGTTGTCACCTTCGATCGCGAAGCCTTCCTCATCGATATATCGCTGACTCATCGGTACACCTCACGATACCGGCCCTTGATCCACAGGCTGACCAGGTTCATCGCGAGCGTCATGGCAAACAGCGTCAGGCCGACGGCGAACAGACTCTGATATCCGATCGATCCCACAGAGAGGTCTCCCGTGCCGACCTGGACCATGTAGGCAGTCATCGTCTGGATCGGCTCAAGTGGGTTGGTCGTGATCTGTGGACGCATCCCCGCCGCGAGTGTCACAGCCATCGTCTCGCCAATCGCCCGTGAGATGGCGAGGATGTACGCAGCGACGATTCCCGATAGGGCAGCCGGGACGACGACGTTCGTCGAGACATCGAATCGCGTCGCACCAAGGCCGTACGCCGCCTGACGAAGGTCGTCTGGGACGGCATGCATGGCATCCTCAGAGAGCGATGAAACCATCGGGATGATCATGATCCCTACGACGATGGCACCAGCGAGTGCGTTGAACGTCCCTGTGTCTGGGAAGACACGCTGGATCTGCGGTGTGATGAACGAGAGGGCGAAGAACCCGTAGACGATTGTGGGGATGCCAGCGAGGATCTCGAGCAGTGGTTTCAACACCGACCGGGTCTGGTCGGAGGCGTACTCACTCAGGTAGATGGCCGTCAGCGTGCCGATCGGGACGGCGATGAGGGCTGAACCGACAGTGATGACGAGGGTTCCCCAGATGAGTGGCCAGATGCCAAAGCTCGGGTCGGCATCGAGTGGTGCCCAGTCGATCGAGGTGAAGTACTCGATGATGGAGACATCGAGGAAGAACGTGACTGCCCCCTGGACGAGGACGAGGATGATGCCGACTGTCGTCAGGATGGTGAGGAGTGCGCAGATGAAGAAGACCCATCGGACGAGACTGTCCACGCGGTGCTCACGTCTCGAGCCACCGTGGCTGAGGTCTACCTCGTCAGCCGTGCTCATCCGATCACCTCATCGATGGCCGCCTCGAGAGCGGCCTCACCCTCGCCGAGTCGGTCATCATCGATGGCGTAGAACCCGACTCGACGTGCCGCCCACTGTGTCCAGGTGAGTCGCTCATCTGGATCACGGATACCGGCTCGATCTGCCTGTCTGTAACCCTCCTCATCGACCTCCTGGAAGTAGAACCTGGCGAACGCACGAATCACCTGCCTCGCGAGTGCATCCTTACGGACGTAGACGAACATAGGCCGTGAGAGTGGTCTGTAGCTGGCGTCCTCGATCGTCTCACGGGTCGGGATGACACAGCCGTCGCCCGCATCGACTCCGACGAGTTTGAGGTCGTCCTCGTTCTCGTAGTAGTATCCCGCCCCGCCAAAGCCCATGGCGAATCGGTTACCGCTCACGCCTCGGACGATCTGGTTGGTATCAGGCGTCCCGGAGTAATCTCTCCTGATGTTGCCGTACTCACCGTTAATCGCATTGGTGAAGTAATCGAACGTCCCCGAGGCAGAGTCACGTCCGTAGAGATCGATACTGCGATCAGGCCAGGTCGGATCGATATCACTCCATTGTCGTACTGTCGAGCCGCGTTGCCATATCTCGCGGAGTTGTTGTGTGGTGAGGCAGTCACACCAGTCATTCGTGGGGTGCACCCAGATGGCGATACCGTCGAGCAATGCCTCGAGTTCGACCCACTCGACGCTACGTTGCTCACAGCGTGCCTCCTCATCAGGGAGAATCGCCCGACTGGCGTTTTGGAACTGGGTCTCCCTGGTACAAAATCGCTGAAAACCAGCACCGGTGCCCGAGCCACGAGCAGAGATGATCACGCGGTTGTTTCGCCACATGAACTCCTCGGCGATGGCCGAACCATGAGGGAAGACCGTATTGCTCCCGTCGATGACGAAGCTCCCACGCAGCTCGCTGGGCTGACCACGTGTGATACAACCTGCGAGACCGGCGAGTGCCGTTGCACCTACGAGCGAGAGAAAGGTACGACGGCCGCTATCGACCCCTGACGCACCCGATGTCCCACGTTCCATCCTCTACCACTGACTAGGTGAAATGATGCCTAAATAACCTACTATGTTTACTATATATTTCTATATAAATATTCATTGAGTGACGGTGTCATGGTGTCGTTTGGATCCCCCAACACGTCATATATCGGTATTTTTGTGATTTTAGGGGTCTCTACGCATTTACATAGTTCATAACAAATATATGTATAACCTCCTAATCGTCGGGCATGGAGACACGGAAGGTCCAACTCACGGGCGGCTCTACCTATACGGTCTCGCTCCCGAAGGAGTGGGCTCGGCAAAACGGTGTCGAGGCGGGGTCGACGCTCTCCTTCTTGCAGGATGGTCACAACCTCCTCGTTACGACCGACAGTGTCGAGGGACGCTCGACCGGCGAGCTCGACGTGAGCGACCTCGATGGTGAACAACTCACCAGGTCTGTCATGACCATGTACGTGAGTGGGTTCGACGTGATCGAACTCACCGCAGATGGGATCACGCCTGAACAGCGCCAGGCGATTCGAACCGCCACACAGAACCTCATCGGAGTCGAGGTGCTTGAGGAGACGACCGACCGAGTCATCATCCAGGACCTGCTCGATTCATCTGAACTCTCCGTGATGAACGCTGTCGAACGGATGCATCTCATCGCCGACTCGATGCTCGGTGATGCGCTGCTCGCCCTCACAGAAGATGACGATAGTATGGCGCAGGACGTCATCAGTCGCGATGACGAGGTCGACCGCCTCTGGTTGGTCGTCTCGAGGATCTTCAGGGGGACGCTACGCTCACCGGTCGACGCGGCTTCGCTCGGTATCACCAGGGAGGACTGCTTCGACTTTCACTCAGCTGCGAGACAGCTCGAACGTATCGCCGACCACGCGACGAAGATCAGCAATCTCGCGCTTAAACTCGATACGGTACCCGAACCAGTGTGTGAGGCACTCGCTGACCTTCACGAGGCGGTGACTGCGGTGATCTACGGTTCCGTCGACGCGCTACTCGAGTCCGACCGTGAGCGGTCGACCCGGCTGGCGAACGAGTCACGCTCGAGGGTGATCGATATCGACGAACACGCTCGCGAGATCGACCAGTTGCTTCGCCAGCTCGACCCACACGAGGCACAGTCACTGGGGTTGATCGTCGACTCACTCTCACGGAGTGCCGACTACGGTGGTAACATCGCCGAAACAGCCCTGCAAAAGGCCGCACCAAGACCCTGAGTGTATCGGTCTAGGTCACCTCGATGCTGCCCGAGAGTTCAGTGTTGTGATACGGGATATCGATTCCCTCTGCATCGAAGCGCTTCTTGACCGCCTCGATAAGTTGCGTTCTGACGCCCGCGGCACTCGTCTGGTTCGGATCGATCCATACCCGTCCGGAGAGGACGACATCCGAATCGCCCAGGTCGATCACCGGTGCTGATGGGGCGGGTTCATCGAGCACACCATCAATCTGCTCAGCCTCTTCCATGATGGCCGCTCGAGCCTGGTCGATATCGTCATCGTAACCGATCCCGAAGTCGTATCGGACTCGAAGTTGATCGTTCGCCACCGGGTTCGTCACGGCTGTATTGGCGAGATGTGCGTTCGGTACGGTGACGAGTTCATCATCGAAGGTATCGACCTTCGTGACGCGGAGTTGGATCTCGCGGACGATACCCGAGTTACCATCCCACTCGATCCAGTCGCCGATGACGAACGGTTCGTCCTGGATGATGAACACACCGGCGATGAAGTTTGACAGGAGATCGCGACTGGCGAACCCGACGGCCAGTGCGAGTGCACCGCCGAGGATGGCGAATGCAGACAGGACGACACCGAAGCCTGCCACCGTCGCCGCGAGGGCGATGGCCAACACGGCAGTAATCACGACGGTCACGCTAGTGGCGAGGCCGACAATCGCCGCATCGACTTCGCGTAATTCGAGGCTCTCTTTGACCATCCGTGGGAAGATGGCCTTCCCGATGAGGTAGAACAGCACGAACGCGATGACGAACAGTGCGATCGTGATCACCGCATCGACCGCCATGGCCACGATCTCGTCGGTATCGATCGCCACCTGTAGGGGTAGTTGGGAGTACATCCAAGGGAAGAACGAAGATAAATCAGATAATTGTTATGGCAGTTCCCACCTCTGCCACCAGAGTTGTCTGACTCGGCGATGTGCGACACATCCGTACACAGCTAGCAACGGTACAGACCGGGTGTATCTATCAGTCGAGCAAGATGGCGTTTACCTGACCGTCCTGACCGGGGCGTGATGTCACCCGGGCACGGCCCTGATCGGTCTGGATGATCGCACCCTTCGTGATGATGTTCCGGCGGGCGTAGTTCGGGTCGGCATCGTTCTCGAGGACGTCCTCAATGGTCGCCGCGAGCGTCTCGCCATCGCCTGTCGTGACCGAGGCTCGGTCGGTACGCAACGCTCTGATCTTCTCGGTGTTACCTCGTGCATTGATGACACGGAGTGTCTTCTCGCCCAGTTCAGTCTCGGCTGAGTACCGCCCCTGTTCGTACTTTCGCTTGTTGCGACTGTGCTTGATCCGCCCACCAGTGCGCTTGGTTCGCGACCGGCCGTGATAGCTCATGCCCGACAACTCGGCTATAGAGCACCATTAATCAATCGGGATGGAAACCGTTACCTGCGAGAGGGACGACCCAACCTGCAATGTCGCTCAGACGTGTCCTCGCCGCAGGATTCAAACATCACGGGCGGGGACGTCTCACCGAGACCGAACTCGTCAGCGCGCTTGCCCTCGACCGTGGCTGGTACACGCCTGATGAGGTCAGAGAGCTGATCGAACTCGGCGTCGATCGTGGAGAACTCATCGCCGATGGGGATGTGCTGGTGCCGACGTTCGAGGTTGGGGAGGTCACCATCCCCTCGGGTTACGAACCGCCTGAGGGGCTCCTCGATGTCGTACCACCGTTCGAACGGTTACTCGGTGAACTCGAGACTGAGGGGTACGACCGCCGTGAGAGCGTGGCGGGTATCAATGAGTTACAGGCACGGTCACACCTGACGAGCGATGCCGCTGCGGTCATCTACGCACACCGTCAGGGGCTTGATATATCGACCGTGGCGACCGAAGTGCGTCGTGATCTGGAAGGCCAGGTTGAGCGTGCATGATCGACGACCTCGGTGGCGCGCGACTTGCGGAGTTGTTCATCGCCGAGGTGGTCGGCCGCGAGCTCGGTCGACTGGGTGGACTCGTGGTCTCAGGTATCGATCATCCAGCTCGCTTTACCTGTGCGATAGGCGAGCGATACGAAGTGGTTCGAGATGGGGAACTCCTGGCTCAACTGGCGGTCGAGGAGACCGGTATCGTCATCGAACTCATCGATGGCCCATCGATACGGATCGAAGACGGCATGACGGTCAAGACCGGGTTAGACGAACTCCTCAGGCGGCAGTATTAGGCAGGTGATAGCCTTGGCAGGTGGTCGGGGAGTGTGCTGACCAACTCGTCGGGATGGATATGAATTACACCATCAGGGATTGCCTCGGGGTCATCACCCACGTGTATGGCTCTCATCCCGGCATCGAGTGCGCCCCTGATATCCTCGACCGGGTGGTCACCGACGTGTACCACCTCATCAGCGGTGACACCGAGGTTATCGCACGCGACTTCGAACGGGCGGGAATCGGGTTTGGCAACACCGACCTGCCCGGAGATGACGACGGTGTCGAATCGGTCGATCCAGTCGAGGCGTTCGAGCTTGTCGCGCTGTGCGATGACCGGCCCGTTCGTGACGAGACCGACCAGACAGTGTTCACTCAGCCTGTCGAGGAGTCGGTCGGCTCCGGTGAGCGGTTCGAGTGAATCTCCGATACCCTCCCGATAGGCACGTGCGAGATGGAGTGGGTCGATATCCTCGCGGTCGGTGGCATCGAGCATTTCGGCGAAGGCCGCCTCGCGTGTCTCATGGTCGTGGTGCTGTCGGTGTGCCTTCAGATACGCACTTCGTGAGAGCGATGGCGCACCGACCGACACGGCTGCCTCCTCAAGGATGGTCGAACGGTCTCGTCGCAGGAAGGCAAGGGTATCGTCGAGGTCGAAGGTGACCGCCTTGATGCCCATCTACCTAGACACAGGAGTGGACGGGTCTTGAACCTCCCGACCAACAACCGTTTAGCCCCTGCGTTGGAGAGGGTGACCATGGGCTTCTTCGACCGGCTTGGCGACCGGATCGAACAAACCGACAGCATGCTTTGTGTTGGCCTCGACCCAGATACCGACCGGCTACCCTCCCATCTCGACGGGTTTGACCTACCCCGATGGGCGTTCAACCGTCGAATCATCGATGCCACACACGACCTGGTTGCAGCCTACAAACCGAATGCAGCGTTCTACGAGGATGCTGACGGGTGGCGCTCGCTCGAGGAGACCATCGCGTATGCCCATGGGAAAGACGTACCGGTCATCCTCGATGCAAAACGTGCAGATATCGGCAACACCACACGCCAGTACGCCAGACAGCTCGACCGAGTTGACGCGATCACGGTCAACCCCTATCTTGGTCGAGATGCGATAGAACCGTTCTTACAACGAAGCGATGCGGGGGTGTTCGTCCTCTGTCGGACCACCAACCCGGGTGCAAGTGACGTCCAAGAGCTAGCACTCGCCGAGGGTGATCAACTCTATGAGCGCGTCGCGACACTGGCTGATCTGTGGAATCAGCGGAATAATATCGGCCTCGTCGTCGGGGCGACCACGCCCGACGAGCTCGAGGCGGTGCGTGACCTCGTTCCGGAGTTGCCCTTCCTCGTCCCAGGTGTCGGTGCACAAGGTGGTGACGTGGAGGCGGCAGTCACGTACGGGTGTGTCGATGGTGTCGGGCTGATCAATGCGAGCCGGAGTGTCATCTTCGCTGGTGAGGGTGAGACGTTCGATAAGGCAGCTCGTTCGGCCGCGAAGCGACTTCGCGACCGGCTCAACGAGTACCGCTAACGGTCACGAGGTGCCCTGCCCATCGACCGTGCACAGTTGACACAGACACCGACACGCTGGTTGAAGTGATCATCACAGACCAGTGCACCGCAGTGCTCGCACATGTGTCTCGCCGGGGCAGCCTCGCAGATGGAACACAACCCGGTGACGCTCATTGCTATGGATTCATCTCGAGCGGTGAAATACCTCGGCCTTGCTCCCGATCGGGGGGCGCTACTCACTCACCTCGAAACCGATCTTCACCTTCGTCTTGTACCTCGGTTCATCGGACGAGTTCAACTCAATCGAGATGTCCTGGACGACAGCCCATTGCAGGTTCTCGACGGTCTTGCCCGTTCGCTCAACGGCGTTCATGGCCGCATCCTCCCAGGATTCCCCGCTCGTTGCCGTGACGATGACCTCCTTGTGAACTACCATGCGACCGGATTGGTTCGCGTCCCAGCATGTTAACTATTCACGTGATTACAGCGGGATGGTCACCGTTCTCCGGTAGTGAGAACGCGCTATCGATTCATCCTCACTCCAGATGAAGTACGGGTATGAACGAATCGACCGCACGTGAGAGAATCGAAGAACGCCTCGCCGAGGGTGTCTCATCGAACCCAGACCTACATAACGTCCACCTCCTCGTTCATTCCCCAAGTCGCGAGCTGCATTGGGACATGGCGTTCACCTCGCCAGATGCTGGCGAGGCCGACCCGAACCGACCGTTCCATGCCGCTAGTGTGGGTAAGACCTTCACGGCCACACTCATCGCGATGCTCGTCGAGGACGGCCATATCGAGTTCAGCGATCCCATCGAGCCATACCTCGATACCGAGGTGTTCGATGGACTTCACGTCTACAAGGGGCATGACTTCAGCGAGGATATCCGTATCGACCACCTGCTCAGTCACACCTCAGGGCTGCCACATCTCCTCGCCGACGAGTTCGGCCTTCTTCGCCGTGAGCCCGAGCAGGGACCTGATGGGCGGACATTCCTCGATATTGTCCTCGACGATCCTACCCGCTTTTGGGAGCCGGAGGAGACCGTCGACTGGGCGAAGGCAAACCTCAGACCCCATTTCCAACCGGGTGCGGGGCGTTTTTACTCAGAGGTTGGGTACAACCTCCTCGGGTTGATCATCGAGGAAGTTACCGGTGATGCGTATCACCAGGTGCTACACGACCGACTGTTCGATCCACTCGGTATGGACCACTCCTACCTGTCACAGTACTCGACACCTGCTGTCGAGAGCGAGGTACCCGTGGCGCATATCTATATGGATGACCAAGCGTTCAACCCCGAGACATATCGCAGCTTCAGTGCGTGGTATGCGGGTGGACAGACGGTCAATACCGCGGCTGACCTACTCACGTTCCATCGTGCACTCGCTCAGGGCGAGCTGGTCGATTCAGACACGCTCTCGCAGATGCAACAGTGGGGTAAGCTGACTGTCGGGCTCGATTATGGCTATGGACTCATCCGATTCCGCCCACTGCCGATGATGTCGAGATACCACCTCTGGGGTGGCCTCGGTGCGACCAGTTCATTCATGATGTACAACCCTGCCAACGATGTCTACCTCGCCGGGACGTTCAACCAGTGGAACTACAACTCGAAGGCGATGCGATTCCTGTTCAAGGTGGTCAGGACCGTCTCGAAGGTGAATGAGCCGGTGCTTGCTCGCTAGCTCGTCCGTACACATACTGCACCGATTCCATCACGTTGGGCGTTATACAGACCGTATACCAGCTATCCGCTCTATAACAAACCGTATATTCGGTATTGCATAGTGATGTATGTCCGATAAGGATGGTACCTCAAGAAGGATTGTACTCAAATCCCTCGGGACTGCGACAGCCTTCGGCGTCACCCTCGGCCCGGTTGCTGCACGCCAGGGTGTCGGCAACCAAGGCGGTCCGCCGGGTGACCCACCGGGTGAACGAACGATCGAGTGGGACGGCAAGCGAGGCAGTGAGTATGCAGAATGGGTCTGCGAGCCCGGTGAACAGGCGTGTTGGCACTGGGTATTGACGAGGGGTGGACCACACCAGTTCGAGGAGGTCGGCGAGCTAGAGGTGACGTTCGACGACGGATATGAGACTTCGGTCGGGGGTTGGCAGGCAGGCAACGGTGCGTATCACTTCGATATCTGCCGGGCACCGGGTGGGACCATCGAGAGTGCGAAGGTGGACGTCACCGGCGGTGGTGCGAATGCCCTGTTGACGATCAGCGAGGCAGAGTGTGTCCCGACCGAGGTGGAGCAGATACACTGGCAACTCGACTTCGCCGAGGGTGACGAGCCACCGATCCCACCGAAGTACTGGCCGGATGATATCATGAGTGCACTCGGTGATACGGTCAATGGCGTCGAAGAAAACCCGAGTCACCGCCGTCAACAGACCGACGGGCAGTTGAACGATGTCGATATCCTCGATAAACAGTTCCACTTCGATGACGAAGATGAGCCTACCCAGGTAACCGTCTACTTCAGCATCGATGAGGACGCACCATCGAGATATCTCCATCTAGCTCTCTTCGAGCTACCAGGACCGTTCGATGTGGATGAGATCGACGAGCAGGAGTACGTCGATCACGTCTACGGTGAGTTCACCGGTGGTGACGAGGATAGCCTGACCCTCGATCTCACGCTGTAAGAAGGCAGTCAGAACTGTTCGTTTTTTGTCAGTACGGTCTTGCTATTCCTCTGACTCAGCGATCGACTCATCGACACCGCTCACCCAGCCATCGATGTGTTCAGCGACGTACTCCTTACCACCGAGTCCGATAGCCAGACCGACACCGAGGGCGAGAGCAAGACCGAGCGCGCCGACGAAGCCACTGAGCACGACCAAGAGGATACTGATATCCACACCCATCGTGCCTAGACCCATGGTCAACACGACGAAGTAGAGAAAGAGTTGTACACCTGTTGCGATGATAGGTGCGAAGCCAGTCCGTCTCGAGGTGGGTGATTCGCGGATCAACTTGGCGATGAGGTCTGCAAGGATGAATCCAAGGAAGATGATGAGCAACCCTGCGATGAGTGCTGGCAGGAACGACACGGCCGTATCGAGCCATTCTGAGAGGACGGCAACGCCGAGGACGTCAGCGGCTGCCAGCAGGGCGATGAGGTAGATGTAGTAGGCGGTGATCTTCCCAACAGCCCACGAAAAGCCATGTTCATCGTCGAAGAGCACACCGACACGTGTCTCGAACACGCGTCGGTCGAGCCCAGAGGCGCGTACGAGACGCTCGACGACACCGCCGAGGATTCGACCGATGATCAACCCGAGCAGGAGGACCAGTAGTGCCCCGAGCAGTCTCGGTGTGAACGCGATGGCATCATTGAGTGCATCGCGGAGTGTGTCCTCGATGGACTGTTGCAACGGGAGCCAGATCATCTCGAATCCCTCACATATATTGATGAGTGGTGGGTGTTGCGATACCTCAACAGCGGGTTGGATGGACGTGACAACATAACGACGGCCTATTCCACACAATTGAGCTATTTTAGTAAGCGATGCGTAGAGGCGTCGAAATCCCTTCGAGACGTATGTTTACGGGGTCTTTCTCCATAACACTGCTTTGCTCACATATCTAGCACGTTCGATGGTCGACACAGAGATTTATGCCTGAAAAGGTGTATGGTCAAGATTATGGCCAATCAGATTCGCGTGCTCCATGTCGATGACGAGCCAGGCTTTGCATCGATGACTGGAGAATTTCTCGAGCGCGTGGATGATCGGATCTCTACCGTTGCTGTCACCGCTGTATCAGCGGGTCTCGAACACCTCGAGGAGGAGGAATTCGATTGCATCGTGAGTGACTATGAGATGCCGGGGCAGACGGGTATCGAGTTTCTCAAGGAGATCCGTGCGAGTAATCCAGATCTGCCGTTCATCCTGTATACCGGGAAGGGGTCAGAGGAGATCGCCGCTGATGCCATCTCAGCCGGTGTGACCGATTATCTCCAGAAGGGACGAGGGACTGGACAGTATGACGTGCTCGCGAATCGTATCACGAATCTCGTTGCCAACTACCGGACTACACAACAACTCGAGGAGAGTCAACAACGACTCTCCCTCTTTTTCGAACAGTCACCCCTCGGTGTGATCGAGTGGGATGACGAGTTCAACTTCCATCGGATGAACGAGGCAGCAGAATCGATACTCGGCTATGATGCGAGTGAGCTCGAGGGGAGGGCCTGGGAGGTGATCGTCCCGCCTGAGGACATGGATGCGGTCGGGCAGGTGGTCGATGAATTACTCGATGCACAGGGTGGCTACCATAGCATCAACGAGAACATACGCCCAGATGGTGAGCGTATCGTCTGTGAGTGGCACAACCGCGTCGTCACAGATGATGACGGTGAAACGGTGGCGATCTTCTCGCAGTTTCAAGATATCACTGATCGGAAGGAACATGAACACCTGTTAGAGGAGCATTCGTCGCTGATCCAGGCCGCGAGGGATGCGGTCATCTTCATCAACGAAGATGGCACCATCCACTCGGTGAATCCAGCCGTCGAGGATATCTTCGGATACAAACCGCATGAACTAGCGGGTGAGTCACTCGCGATCTTGATGCCGGATAATGTGGCTGAGGAACATACCACTGCACTCGAACGATATCTCGAGACCGGTGAGCGGACGATTGACTGGGATTATGCCGAGTCAACAGGGCTCAGAAAGGATGGTACACGCATCGACGTGGCATCATCATATACCGAGATAGAACATGCCGACGAACGTCGATTCGTCGGCATCGTCCGTGATATCACCCACCGCAAGGCACGCGAGGAGCAACTCGCCCGGGTGAAAGAGCGATTCCAGGCGTTCGTCGAGAACAGCTCAGATATCGTCACCGTCCTCGACGAGAACGGCATCATCCAGTACGAAAGTCCAGCTGTCGAGCGTATCCTCGGTTACGAGCAAGACGAGCTCGTCGGTGAGCCAGCCATGGAATACATCCACCCCGATGATCGTGAAGCGGTGATGCAGACGTTCTATGAGACCATCGATGAAAAAGAGCTCGTCCACGATTACGAGGAGTTTCGGTTCAAACACGCCGGTGGATCGTGGGTGTGGCTACAAGCGGTGGGGTCGAACAGGCTCGAGGAGACAACGGGTGGGTTCGTCATAAACAGTCGTGATATCACGGGCTGGAAGGAGCGTGAACACGAACTTCGCGAGCGGGTGAAGGAACTCAGTGCCATCCGAGAGGCGACCACGTTATTCGGGTCGCACGAGGCTACGTTCGACGAGTTATTGGCCGAGTTCATCACGACGTTACCCGAGTCGTTCCAGTATCCAACCGATACGGAGGTGCAGATCACCCACGGTGATGAGATGGTATCGACAGAAGGGTTCGAACACACCGAACCACACCTCTCCGCAACATCGACGATGCAAGACGGTCGTGAGGTACTCCTCGAGGCGGTCATCCTTGATGAGGAACGTACGTTCCTCGACGAGGAGCAGGCACTCATTGAGACACTCGTGAGGATCATCCAGAGCCATCTCGAGCGGATGGATTATATCCGAGAGCTTGAGCGGTATCAGGCACTGGTCGAGGCATCTGGCGACCCGATGTATCTCCTGGACAGTGAAGGCTGTTTCACGTTCGTCAACGAGGCGATGGTCGAGCTCACTGGGTTCGATCAGGCAGCTCTCGTCGGCGAGTCAGGTATGATGGTCATGGACGAGGAAGACTATGAGCGAGGTAGCTCGCTGATTCGATCATTACTCGAGGGCGAGCAAGACCGGGGGACTTTCGAGATGGACCTTCACACCGCGGCAGGTGACGTCATCCCGTGTGAGAACCACGTCGCCTTGATGTTCGATGAGGAGACCTTCACCGGGACGGCCGGTGTGATACGCGATATCTCCGATATGCTCGACCGAGAGGAGGCACTCAGACGACAGAACGACCGTCTCGATCGCTTCTCGAGCATCGTCAGTCATGACCTTCGCAATCCACTCAATGTCGCTGCTGGTCGGATTCAGCTCGTCGATGAGGAGTGCAACAGCGAGCATATCGAACACGTCGTAGCAGCGCTCGACCGGATGGAGGTGCTCATCGAGGATACACTGACACTCGCCAGGGATGGCCAGACGGTCGCCGAGTCCGAGCCAATCGCACTCGGAGAGCTCAGCAGGCAGTGTTGGAATATCGTCACCTCTGAGACGGCCATCCTCGAGGTGGACACCGGCCTCGTCATCCAGGGAGATAAGGACCGGGTACGACAGATCATCGAGAACGTCTTTCGTAATGCTGTCGAACACAGTGACACGTCAGTGACGGTACGCATTGGCACGCTCGATGATGGCTTCTTTATCGAGGATAACGGGCCAGGTATCCCGGCCGGAGAGCGTGAAGCGGTGTTCGAACCGGGATACTCAACGAGCGACCAGGGGACGGGATTCGGACTGTCGATCGCCAAAGAGATCGCCGAGGCACATGGGTGGTCGGTCTCCCTGACCCAGGCTGAGTCTGGCGGTGCCAGGTTCGAATTCACGGGTGTCGAGATCGTCCCGGCGGGTTGAGCAATGACGGCGATCGCATCGAGTTGAAAGCTCAGGCGAATCTTGCAGGTTTTCGGTGGTTTGGCCAGGATGAGCGACCTCACATCCTGTGGCCATGAACCAGTCACCTTCGAACTGTCCATATTGAGGTTCACCCGTCACCGGTATCGATGCATCAATGGTGACGACCGAGGTCGACTTACCGAGGGTCTACCGGCGTGATACGGGTGATGTTCACGTGTTCTACCATCCAACTCCGGGTGGCTGTATTGCTGTCATCGATGGTGAGCCTATCCACCTCGTTGAGGACTTTCAAAGCGAGGGTGCGTGGAAGTTTCCGACATGAAGTATCGTACCTGGCGAGTCACTACGAAAGGGGTTGCCCGTGTCCTCGAGGAGGAGACTGGACTCGTCGTCGATCTCGCTGCGTTAACCTCCTTCTTCGATGCGTGGGGTGAGCCTGTCAACGACATGTACATGGTGGGGATCGATTACGCCATCGAGGTACCTAACACGACAGGTGTGTTGCAGGCCGGATTTGATGTGTCCGACACTCGATTCTTCTCTCCACTGGCGTTCAGTGCATCGCCATCCGCTTTGGAGAAGTTACACATCGAACGATTCTATCCCGATCTAGAGTGGTTCATCGAGATCGCCTGGGAGGCGTTGGATACCCGGGCATCCTCCCCGACCAAGCAGTGACAGAGTGATGCATCAGTGAGCTCAACTTCAACACTTCGGGTGTGAGATAGACCACACGAAGCTTTTTCCGCTATCCGGGCCTACCGCCGTTCACATGGCCCAGGACCGGGCCGAACTCAAGGCGGCCCTCGAACGTGGTGAATCCGATGGTGGGAGCATCGAGTTCAAGGAACGCCTCCGGAAGGATATACACCTCAGCGATGGCCGCTTTGAGAGTCTGGCTGCACAGTTGCGACATCGGGTCCTCTCCGGTGAGGGCGAGGCCACGTACGTCATCGGTGTGACGGATGATGGCGGTCTCGCCGGTATCGACCCGTCGAGCTTTTCCGAGTCGATGGACGTGTTGAGTCTGCTTGCTGAGGAGGCAGGTGCGCATATTGCATCGGTCGATACCTGGGGTATCAATGACGGATTGGTCGGCCTGGCTCGGATTGTCGAGGGTGCGGTGTTGCCCATCGATGACGACCATATCGTCATCGGGACGGCCGGACACGTCGACCACGGCAAGAGCACGCTCGTCGGATCTCTCGTCACCGGCGAGCTCGATGACGGCCAGGGGGCGACGCGAGCCTATCTCGACCTCAAGCCACACGAGATCGAACGCGGGCTGTCTGCAGATATCTCCTACGGCGTCTACGGTTTCACCGACGGGGAGACCGTCCATCTCGATAACCCCAACAGAAAGGGTGACCGTGCCCGCGTCGTTGAGGCATCTGACCGGGTCGTCTCGTTCGTCGATACGGTGGGACACGATCCCTGGCTGCGGACGACCATCCGCGGTATCGTCGGCGGGAAATTGGATTACGGCCTGTTGACGATTGCGGCGGACGATGGCGTGACCGAGACGACGCGTGAACACCTCGGTATACTCCTGGCGATGGAGTTACCGACCATCGTCGCCGTGACGAAGACAGACATGGTCGTCGATACACGTGCCGATGCAGTCATCGACGATATCGAGCGCATGCTCCGCGAGGTGGGTCGCACTCCACTGCCGGTCGACCGCCACGGTATCGAGACAGCTATCGATGAGATCAGCCCGAGGGTCGTCCCTCTCGTTGTGACGAGTGCGGTGACCGGCCGCGGACTCGATCAGCTTGATGCACTGTTCAGTGATCTCCCCAAGCGAGCCGGGCATGCCGGTTCGTTTCGTATGTATATCGATCGTGTCTACACGATCGCCGGTGTCGGTCCGGTCGCCTCGGGGACGGTCCGATCCGGTGAGGTTGAGGCGGGTGACCGCCTCACGCTCGGGCCGTTCCAAGACGGTGCCTACCGCGAGGTCGAGGTGCGCTCGATCGAGATGCACTATCACCGCACCGACCGTGCCAGAGCCGGGCAGATCGTCGGTATCGCTCTCAAGGGTGTGACCGCAGATGAGGTATCCCGAGGGATGGCGCTCTTCCCGAGTGAGGCATCACCGCCACGGCCGGTGAGGACATTCGAAGCTGAGGTGATGGTGCTCAACCACCCAACGCGTATCACCTCGGGATACGAACCGGTCGTCCACCTCGAGACGGTCAGCGAGGCGGCACGGTTCGAGCCGATCGATGGTCACCTACTGCCGGGGGATACCGGACGGACGAGGATCACATTCAAGTTCAGTCCCTACCTCGTCGAGGAGGGCCAGCGCTTCGTCTTCCGCGAGGGTAAGTCCAAGGGTGTCGGTACAGTCACATCGATCGACGATCTACGCCGGTAGTTGCGAGTCCGGTGTGAGATGCGTGGAAATCAACAGCTCATGGAGTGGTTCGATATACATTCCATGCGGTAGCATGCCACCGGGTAGAGCTCGCCGTCGATTGTGGTGGGTCGATAGCCAGTCCGTTCGAAGCCGAGGTGCTCGTAGAACAGTCGGGCGACACCGTTTCCGGCGATCATCTCAACCAGCATCGACTCGGTCCGTGCAGGCAGTTCATCGTATGCACGCTCGAACAAGGCCGTTCCGATACCATCTCGCCAGTGATCAGGGTCGACGGCGAGATCTACGATGCTCGCCTCGGAAGCCTCACCCAGCCTGAGGTGGAGATAGCCGAGCACCTGCTCGTCCTCATCCATGGCGACAAAGAACCGATCCGTCTCATCGTCAATATTCGCCAGCCATGCCTGACAGAGCCCCCTATCGGCATCGACCGTCGTCTGTTCGAGAACGGCAGGTGGGAGCACCTTCCGGTGTGCTACCTTCCATGCACGGCCGTGGATACGGATCACGGCGGCCATATCATCGATACCCGTCGTCGGCCGGATGTGCACCCCCAGGTCGGATCCGTCCGCTGTCGTGATGATCATGGTCAAAGATTGGCTAGCGTCTTGCCTAGAACGGCGTGAGCAGTTCACTCAACGCATTCCCGAGCATATCGAGCGTCCCACCAAGGAACGCCTCGATCGTATCGTGGATCTGACTCACATGGTCAGGTACCTGCGGTGGTAGCCCATCTTCCGGTCCGGGACTCACGTCTGTCGCGTTACCGACTGATGCATTCGCAGCACTCAGGCCGGTCGTATTCGCCGCCTCACCAGACTGGCCAGGTGCCGTCTCGTTCGGTGTGTCGTTCGTTGGAGCTGCCTGTCCAGGCACGGCCCCTGCCAGGGCAGCACCAGTCCCGAGCAGCACCACCAGTGATACAGTGATCGTGAGCAGTGTGTTCAACTTCATCGCATACCCGGCTATCACAGACTATCAGATAAACTGGGGTCAACATCAACACGAAATTCGATTCATTTCGGTGGATTGACCCGGATTTACGAGGATTGCATGGTTTCACCGCTTGCAAGTATCCCATACATTCATATGTGATACAGAGACCATCTGTTTGCATCACTTTCGCCCGGCGATGTCGACACACCACGATCACTGTCTCATCGTGGGCGACCCACTCGGCAATGTGGACATCGACCTGCCTCAATAGATTTACCTAACGCCTGCGTTTACATCCTCCCCATGACGGTGCGCACCGGGATTCGTCGCATCTACTCCGAGTCGATCCTCATCCTGTTCGTCAGTCTCGGTGGCGGAATCTTTGCGGGGAGCGTCCTCGGCACGGAAGGGATGGTCGATGCGTTCGAGCGCATCCCGGGACTGTTGCTCTTACTACCGGCATTCCTCGCCACGCGTGGGAACGTCTACGGCTCACTCGGTGCACGCCTCGCGAGCGGGCTCCATCAGGGGCTGATCGAAGCTGAATTGAGCTGGGATCGTCGTCTCATCAACGCCATCACGGCATCGTTCATCAACGGTATCTATATCTCGGTCTTCATCGGGCTGCTTTCGTGGGCGATCTCGTCGGTATTACGCCCCGAGGCAGATCCTTCGCTCGTGACGCTCGTCGGCATCATGCTGCTCGCCGGGTTGCTCACGTCGGTCGTGATGATCATTGGGCTGGTCATCCTCGTCTTCGCCGGATATCGCTACGGGCTCGACCCCGACAACCTGGTCGGGCCGATTGTCACCACGCTGGGTGACATCTTCGGCGTCGTCTTCCTGTTCGTCTCGATCATGGTCGTGGGGGCGATCGTATGACACTCCCGGTACAGGGCTCACTCGGGACGTGGGAGACACGGGCTATCGTCATCACGATGATGCCAATCCTCATCGGTTTGAGCATCCTCCAGATGGGCTCGGGATACATCCTCGAGACGCTCGAGGAAACCTACCTCGGTAATCCCACGCTGCTCGTGATGGTACCCGTGATGATCGACATGGGTGGCAACCTTGGTTGTATCATGAGCTCGAGGCTGTCAACCCGACTCCACCTCGGGTTGCTCACGTTCAAGTTACGTGATGAGAATCTCCAGACGAACGTTGGTGCCATCCTCGCACTCGCACTGACGATCTTCACCGGACTGGGTATCGCCGCATGGGCGATCGGTGAGTTCGTCATCTCGGCTCCACTGCCGCTTGTTGACCTACTGGCGATCTCACTCATCTCCGGGATGATACTGGCTGTATTGGCGATCGTCATCTCGATCGGCGCGACGTGGCTCTCTTACAAGTGGGGTCTCGACCCTGACGACACGACCATCCCGGTCGTCACGAACGTCTGCGACATCCTCGGCGTCATCATCCTCTCCATCGTCGCAATCATCATCCTCTGAGCTGGTGACCGACTCAGGTGGTGCCGGCCTCGTCGAAACCCTCGACAGCCGTGGCCGTCCCCTTGCCGATGACGATATCGCCCGTGCGGAGAGTGGTTGAACCGTCGGCCATGAGCAACCAGCCCTCCTGTGGGCGACGAATAGCGAGGACGCTGATCGCCGGGATTGCCTCGGGGACACCCATCTCGACAGCCGTCCCCTCGAGGTCGCTACCCTCGTCGACCTCGACGCGGATCATCAGTTCGTCACTCTCCTGGACGGCCGCCTGCGTGACGGGGTGGACATCGATATCTCGCAGGATACCCTCACTGATCTCGATAGCTGCATCGCTGATGGTCTCGGTGGCGAAGCCAAGGTGTAAAAGACCGCGTAACCTGACCGGATCTTCAGCATCGGCCGCCGCCTGGAGTACCCATGCCTCAAAGCGCGAGCGAAGTGCGTCCACTTCGACCTCGAGGTGATGTACCTCCTCGGCGAGCTCGCTACTGTCGAGGAGTACACTCGTGTAGGCGAGATCGACCGCGAGTTCGCTGAGGTCTTTCATCAGGACAATCGAGTCGACCGCACGCTCGAGGAAATCAGGGTGGTCGGTCTCCTCGAACTCAGTCACCTCGTACGCCTCGCAGGTGAGCGTCTCGAACACCTCCTGCAGTGCGTTCAACGGGCCCCGAAGGATGGCGACATCACCCGCCTCAATCACCGTCTCAGGCCCCGGATTCATGATCCACCCGTTACCCCTTCGGATGGCGATGACGCGCACGCCTGTCTCACTCTCGAGGTCGATATCGAGGAGTGTGCGACCCGCATAGGGTGAGTCATCCGCCACACTACCGCGCGCAACCGTCTCGATAGCCTCGGGTAGAGCTTGTCGTACCGCGTCTGGCAGGCCGATCTCCTCGAGGACGACCTTGGCGATATCGCCTGCGGCATCGCTGATCTTCTCTGCACCGGCAACCATGCCGAGAACGGGTGCGAGTTGCTCTGCCTCAGCTGGGTTTCGCGAGGCGAGCAAGAGTGACATCCGCGAGCGCATCTGCAGAACGTCCATCGCCCGCTCGAGCTCGATCACCTCGTTAGCGATATCCTGGCTGTTGTGCAACACAGCCGAGTACGCCAGATCGATGAGCAACTCCGAGGTGTCTTTCGTCTCGATCAGGAGATCCTTGACGCTGATCGGTTCGTACTCGACAGCCTCGCTTTGAACCTCATCGCGAAACTCGGACATTCACACGGGGATTAGACGGCTAGCTACCTATAAGGTTCGGAGCGAGTGAGAAGCGGTCGTCTGCTCGCTCGAAGATGCCAAAGAGCTCGCCCCAGGCGAGCAGGTGGGCGACGCGCTCGCGCCAGGCATCCTCCCACGTGTTCGGGTTACGGTGACGCTCCCACGGTGGGACCACGTCCTCGATGGCGGTGAATGCCGTCTCGATATCTGCGGTACCGTGATTATCGAGGTGATCGATGAGTTCGTTGACGCCGAAGACGTTCGCCCGATACCGCATGGCGAGTTCGTCTGTTTCGGGATATGGCCGGACGCGGACGTACCCGATGGCACCTTTCTCGACGATATCGAGTGCACGCAACAGGGCAAGCCAGCGACGCGTCTCGTCGAGGTCGACACGGTCGATCTTCCCGGCGATACGCTCACAGCAGGTACCCTCGGTCTCGGGGACGAGCGGAACGGCACGCCACGTCTCCTCGAGTGTGACGAGTGATGCTGGCGGTGGTGGGATGGCCTTGAACCTCATGTGATCGTCTCTGCGAACGCCTCGGGGTCGGTCGACCCTTGGGTGTGGACAGTACCATCTGGTGTCGTAAACGTCACCTGGGCGATGATAGACTCGACGAATCTATCGAGTAGCTGGGTATCGATCGACTCACCCAAGCTGAGGTGTGCCCGGCCTGCGAGGCTGCGTGGGCAGGGGGTGTCAGGACTGGTTTCATATGTGAACGGTGGTGTGGTCGGTACCCTGAGGAGTGCACCTTCGAGGTGATCGAGCACCCCCTCAGCCTCGAACACCTCACCGAGGGTCAGCAGTGAGAGGGTTGCCTCGTAGACACACCACGTCGGATGGCCTGGGCTGACACCTGCGATGTACAGGCTGGATGGGTTGACCCCGAGATGATCGGCGATGGCCTTCGCCTCCTCATCGCCAATGGGTTGTGTTGATTCGGCGATGATGACGGCGAACGGGTCGGTCGACCCGTCGAGTGACGGGCCGGTGAGGGTGATATCTGCCTCTGCCAGCTGGATCGCTGGCATGGCTAGCTCGATAGCCTCGGTCGGTCGATCGGCGATGACATCGACGACGGGCCAGGTGAGATCGCCGAGGCGTCGTGGCCGGACATCGGCCGTCACTTGGCCAGCATACCTGAGCTCTGCGAGGACCAACCCCGCCTCGTAGCCACCCTCGGCATCGATTCCAACATCAACGATGGTCGTCTCCGTGGGTAGCCTCGTCACACCGAGGCCGAGGTTGCCAGCGAAGTCAATCGCCTCGTCAATAAGCTCGACTGCGTCTGGGTGCATGTCGCTGTGTTGTGTCTGTGGACTATTGAGGTTGTGAGGTTTCAAGTGCGGAATATATACTTGCTAACACGACCCTTGGTGAGTGCGGTGATGTCACCACCGATACGTCAATAAATTCACTATA
This sequence comes from Halobacteriales archaeon, assembly GCA_007118145.1. Lineage (GTDB taxonomy): Archaea > Halobacteriota > Halobacteria > Halobacteriales > SKSH01 > SKSH01. The sequence goes on along the minus strand of SKSD01000030.1, from coordinate 6,930 downwards.
AGTTCGTGACGGAAAAATTTAATTACGCAACACTCGACAGTTTGATCGAGGTGTCACAATCCGAAGTTTGACACGACGACTGAGCAAGTGAGAGCACACCATGAGCAATCTTCATATCGAGCAATCATGCCGGTAGAGGAACCTACACACGAAAGCATACAGCGGCGCTACGAATCGGTCAGCATCAGTCGTCGATCACTCGGTAAACTTGCGGGTATCGCGGGTGTGACGGTACTGACAGGTGGCCAACTCAGTGGAGCTGCAGCACAAGATACAAACGACATCACAATCACAATGAACATCACACCGACATTTGACAGAGTATTGATCGAAGAGGAAGAGACAGAGGACCGAACAGGATCAGGTGCGAGACCTGGTCAAGGTGCAGAGTACCTCAGGGGGATCGTTCGAGCGACTGGCGACGGTGACCATGTCGAGGAGGGAGATAGCGTATTCTTCTTCGATGATGGTGTCTTACTCGAGATCGCCGGCGAGGAACACCACATCGTCGACGAGGGGGACATTATCGCCATCATCGAAGATTAGCCCACTACGATTGACGGTAGCGAGTGGATGATCCCGATCCACGAATCTACTGTGTATCGTCAGGTATGCTAGCCTTGTCGGGTAGCGTGCGACCACATCTCAGATCGAGCGAGATGGTTCTCTTCACCCTCGGGGGGAGGCTATTCACCAGTAATTGGGAATAAATATGTGCGTTTAAGGTATGCTGGCGAGTCTTTTCTAGGTAATGGCCAATAAAACTGATTCTAACTGGGCCGACGTCAAAGATCCAAATCACTCCTCAGTCGATCAGTCAGATCGTGTGCTGCCGAGGAACCTCAGGCAATCGGGTGACCCCGGTATCGAGATGCTCATCTCGACGCGTGTTCGCAAGTCACCCTTCTGGCACCTATCCGTCGAGGAGGGCTGCTGGCGGGCGACAGTCTACAACCGCATCTATCACCCACGTGGGTATGTCAAGCCCGAGGATGGCGGTGCGATGGCCGAGTACGACCCGCTCGTCAACCGCGTCACGCTGTGGAACGTCGCCGTCGAGCGACAGATCCGCGTTAAGGGCCCTGATGCCGAGGCGTTCACCAACTACGTCATAACGCGCGATGCGACCGAGATCGAACCGATGCACGGGCGGTATGTCATCCTGTGCAACGAGAAGGGCGGCATCCTCAACGACCCCATCCTGTTACGCATCGCCGAGGACGAGTTCTGGTTCTCCATCTCTGACTCGACATTGATGCTCTGGTTGCAGGGAGTCAACGTCGGCGAGGGCTTCGATGTCGAGATTGACGAGATCGATGTCTCGCCGATGCAAATCCAGGGGCCACGCTCTGAGGACGTCCTGGTCGACCTCGTCGGGGATGAGGTGAGTGAGATACCGTACTACGGCCTGATGGAGGCTGAGATAGGCGGTGCACCCGTCCTGGTCAGCCAGACGGGTTTCTCAGGGGAGAAAGGCTTTGAGATATACGTCAAGGACTCGATGGATAACGCCGAGAAGGTGTGGTATCCCGTGTTGGATGCGGTCAAGTCATACGACGGAGAGGTGATCGCACCTGGTCACCACCGCCGTATCGCAGCGGGTATCCTCTCGTGGGGCCAGGACATGGACCACGAGACATCGCCGTTTGAGGTGAACCTCGGGTACCACGTCCCGGATGACAAGGATGCAGACTATGTCGGCAAGGAGGTGCTCGAGGCACAGAAGGAGCAGATCGAGAACGGCGAGTATCCGTTTGAACTCAAGCTCGTGGGTCTCAAGTTCGAGGGTGAACCGGTGACGGATTACGCACCTGACTTCTGGCTCATCAGTGATCCCGACACCGGCGAGGAGTGTGGCTACATGACGTCGCCGTGGTACAATCCCGAACTCGAGCGAAACGTCGGGCTTGGGTTCGTCCCTGCCGAGAAACTACAGGCTGAGACGGACATCCCACTGAATGACGCGATCTACCGACAAGACCTTGAGGTGGAGTTCCTCGTGCACCTGCCCGATGAGTACGCTGACGAACCTGGCGAGCCGGTACGGGCATACGTGTCTGAGGTCCCGTTCAAGCCATCGGTCCACCCAAGCGCGCGCGAGCGTGCCAAGATGGAGGCACGCGAGGAAGCTACCGAGTAGTGAATTGGTCAAACAGATTCATCAATTATTCTCAATTTCAAATAACGTCTTTCGGTTAGTCACCCTTCGTTGGGTGGTAGCTGTTTCTCCATAACCACCTCATCGTAGTCACGATACGCCAAGGGATAGTCACCCGTCTGCTCAAAGCCTCTGCGTCGATACATTTTCACGAGATACGGGTGGTCCTCAGGTGTGGTTAGACATAGGGTGGTATATCCATGCTCCCGAGCGAAACCCTCCACGTGGTCCAATAACCGACTGCCAACACCCTCACCCTTCCATGGCTCCCCCACTCCGAGGCGACTGAGTTTTGCCCGATGGGGCTCCATCTCTTCAATCCGCACGGCCCCGACAATCTCGCTATCGATACTCGCTACGAAGACGGTATGTTCCTCGATCCAATCAGACACTATCTCGGTGGTGACTGATGCAGCTTTCGCTGGGAAGCCTAGCTTGATGTTCTCCTGATAGGCACCTCGATAGACAGGTGCAAGTACCTCGGCGTCATCTGGAGTTGCCTCCCTGATCGAGACATCCATCATACCGATGATGATAAACTAGCGATGAAAGTTCTTTTTGAATCTCACTGCACCCCACTCATATCAACCTATCCTCAATACAGCATACGAGCATTTCCCTGCTGAACCCCACGACACGTGTATGGAGCGATATGAGGCCGTCTTCGAGATCGAATCAAAAAGTGACTCATATGCAGCGAGACGCATCCTCGAGCGTGTATACGACACGATCAGAGAGGAGTCCAGAAGCGTCCGTGAGGGGTCAGTGGATTCCAGTGAATTGCTCGGCCAGTTCGAGACGCTTAGCGCGGTCGTCAAGGAGCAAACTCCTGGTCGACTCACAATCACCTACGAGGTGTTCGACGAGGAATTCGATACCAAATTGTGAATGAACTCCTGCACGTTCTAATCCTCGTGCTCGGATACGAATCTGCTTCAACCTCGCACCTATATATCGAACGGTGAATCGGATACCTCTGTCAGCACCACCAAATGTACCTGATTACGAAAGCCAGGTCGAAACTAGCCGTCGATATGCCTTGGCTGCCACATCAACATCTGCCTCGTTTGCCCCGTCCATGACGAACTCGGGCATGGCATCGAGGTGATTCATCGCCCGCAGAATGGCGATCAGCATATACACCGAGTGATTTCGGTCGAGTTGTTCATCGATCTCTGCACCTTGCTTGAGTCGGTAGCCCTCCCGGAGCTTTTCCCGAACAAGTTCACGTCGATCTGGTGTCGATGGGTGAACCGACCACGGATCCATCGCGAGATTAGCCTCAAGACAGGCAAGGTCGTACGCCGGCGGCACCGATAGCGTGAACGCCCAGTCGATCACGCCAGTGATCCGACCGGTTTCTGGGTCGACGAGGATGTTGTTGAGACCATGATCCACCCTGGCGATGACTGACTCATACGGCCCAGAAAAATCGTCAACAAGCGTATCGACCACGGGACCAACCTCCCTTCTCAGGTCACCAAATCGCGTCGATGCAAGCCGATCGAGTGTATCGTCACACCAGGTACGAAACACCGCTGGCCATTCCCTGGGATCGCTCGAGGATGCCCCCTGGAGAACGGCCACTCCCAACTGATCGAGCGAGACCGACGGTCGCCCACCGGTGTGCTGACTTGTTACCGCAACCGTCACACGCCCATACCCCGACGGGCCATCGAGTGCGTGTAACTCGGCGAGATATCGACCCGATTCAAACGCGATTCGTGCAAGCGCGTCATCTGATAACTCGGCGATCGCGCGCTTTGGGAGGTTCGTCCCCGGTGTGCGCTCCATCACGAAGTACGGTGTGGGGAGCTTCTCGTGTGCATCGACCACGCCGATGACCGCAGGGACCGGCATCGAGGTCCACTCGCTCACGATAGTGAGCAGTCGTGCCTCGGTGGCGATATCCTCGGATGACTCATCGCGCGCTGCCTTGAGGACCCACTCTTGGCGACGGCCCTCGCGCTCGATATCGAGATGATACACCGATTGATGACCTGTCGACGCGAGGTCTGCGTCACGGATCGTCACCGCTGGATCGACGAGGTCGGCCATCTGCTTCAACTTCTTGGTGGGAATCTCCCGCTCACCGTTCATCCTCGTACGATACAGGCAAACGAGTGGAGGCTATAAACCACCGGATTTCGCTAACCATATTGGTATCTAGAAAACGTGGTTGGTCAAACAGCCATGCGACTCACGTACTCGCACCGCGTCACAAAAACTCGGGAGGGTATAGTTTCAGGTTCTCCACTCACACCTCGATGATCTGGGCCTTGATCGACGAGACGAAATCATCATCAAGCTCGACATCGGGATGTCGCTCTTCGGCATGCGCCGACACCTGCTCCATCAATTCATCCTCGGTCGCTGCCTCGATACTCGCGTGACAGTTGTCCATTGGACAGTCAAGTCGGAGTGCCATGATCCACTCATATGGTATACTTTCACACGCTTAACTTCCAACTCCGATTCTCACGCCGTGGCTAAGAAAGAGACTGACTGAGAAGGTCCCTGATGGCCGGGCGTTAGTGCATCGCTCGAATCACACTAACAGGTCACCGTTGGAATACACGTCTTTTTGAGTACCTCCACGTATGAACCAATATGTCGAACGCGGGTGAGGACGAGGGAAGTGAGACACTCTCTCCCGACAAGGCGTTCGCCGTTCTCGGCAACGAGACACGTATTGCCATCTTACGGGCACTTGGAGAGGCGACCGAACCACTCGGCTTCACCGAACTCAGGAAACGTGTCGGCCTTCGCCAGGGTGCACAGTTCAACTATCACCTGGATCGTCTGGTCGGCCACTTCGTAAGGAAGTCCGATGCAGGATACGAGCTTCGAGAGTCAGGAAAACGCGTCATCGAGGCCGTCCTCTCCGGGGCGGTCACCGACGATCCGGCGATCGCCCCGACGCAGATCGACATGCCATGTACCTATTGCGGGGAACCGATCGAGATCAGCTACAGACAAGACTGGCTAGAGACGTACTGCACCGAGTGCGAGGGAGCCTACGCCTGGAAGTCACGTGAGTCGATCGACGAGACCAGACGAGGACACCTCGGTGGTGCATTACTACCGGCAGCTGGAGTCATCGACCGCACACCGGAGGAGGCATTTATCGCGGCGCTCTCGTGGGGGCATCTTCGAATGCTTGCCATCGCAACGGGTTTCTGCCCGGCGTGTTCAGCATCACTCGATCGCTCGTGGGCGGTCTGTGAGGCACACGACTCGACCGATGGCATCTGTGAGGCGTGTGACCAGCGCTTTGCCATCAGGATACATACCGATTGTCCCAACTGCATCCACCGATCCGAGGGAATCTTCATCAATGGTCTCGTCGCGAACACCGAGGTACAAGCATTCTTGATGAAGCATGGGATCAACCTTCTCCAGCCGACATCGAATCCGTGGTGGGCGTTCGAATTCGACGAAGAGGTGCTCTCGACCGACCCCTTACGTGCACGATTCACGATCAGCGTCGGTGAGGACGAACTCGTGCTCAGCCTCGACGATGATGAGATACAAGCGGTGTCGGACCCACCGTCATGAATTTGCCATAGGCAAGTCGGCTTCGGTGATTCGATCAGTTACTCGTGAGAAAATGCCGTCTGATCCGATAGCCGGTCTGTGACCGAGCTGATGAAAAACTCTATTATATTCCCCAATCTCACGTTCGCATATGAGATCCGCTTCCCATGCTGTTCGCTGGCGGTGGCTCCCCTGGGAAGCGGATAGTCTCGCGTTTTGAGGTCCGTCGGGCTTCACCTGGGTGGTTCTCGCCGCGTGGCTCACTCGCTTTCTCGACCGTATCGCAATGCAAGTGACCACTACAACCAAGCAGACCAATGCCAGCAACAACCGACTTCACCGTCACACCGTATGTCGTCGAAGGCGACATCGACTATGACCGACTCCTCGACAGCTTTGGGGCTGACCCACTGACGAGCGAACAGCAAGCCAGATTTCCCGAACCGATCCATCCACTTCTTCGGCGAAACATCTTCTTCGCACACCGAGACCTTGATCCCTTCCTCGATGCGGCCACACGTGGTGAAGTCCACTCGATCGTGACGGGTCGTGGACCCTCAGGGCCAATGCATATCGGCCACATCGTGCCGTTCTACTTCGCGAAGTACCTCCAAGAGACGTTGGGCACAATCGTCTACATCCCGATATCCGATGACGAGAAGTACGTCGTTAAAGACGAAACATTGACCGAGATCGCAACACACACCAGGGATAACCTCCGCGATCTCCTCGCCGTCGGGTTCGACCCAGACCTGACACGGATTATCGTCGACACGGCTGATGCCGATGTTGTCTACCCGATCGCGACCGCACTCGCCAAGCACGTCACTCAGTCCACTGTCAACGCCACGTATGGCGAACCGCCGAACATCGGCTTGTCGTTCTATCCCGCCGTGCAGGCGACGCACCTGCTGTTACCTCAACTTGTCGAGGGTCGTCATCCGACGCTCGTCCCGATCGCCATCGATCAAGACCCACACGTCCGCGTCACGCGCGATATCGCCGGTAAGCGTCGCTTCGACGTGACCAAACCTGGTGCACTCCTCTCGAAATTCCTCCCGAGCCTCGACGGCCCAGGCAAGATGAGTTCATCTGACGATACACCGAGTATCCTGCTGAGCGATGACCGCGAGACGGTCACCACCAAGATACAGCGATATGCCTACTCGGGCGGACTGAACGATATCGAGTCACACCGGGAGTATGGTGGCGATCCTGAGGTGGACGTGGCCTAT
>SKSD01000081.1 GCA_007118145.1 Halobacteriales archaeon | reverse complement strand
CCGTCGATACGTTCATCGAATACGTCTCTGAAGCCAGAATCTAGCTCGTACCCGATCGAGTGCCTCCCCGCGACCATCGCTGCGACCGTCGTCGTACCCAGCCCCCAGAACGGATCGAGTACGGTGTCACCATAGACAGAGTACATGTTGATCAGTCGATAGGGCACCTCGAGTGGGAACGCTGCTGAGCGGTCACGGAGGTCCTCATCATAGAGATGCTGTCGGGCACCTGCGATATCGGTCCACAGGTCGGAGAACCACTCGTTTCGCTCCTCCCAGAAGTAGGCAGATCGATACCGCCGCGACGAGGCAGGCTCGAACGATCGACTGAGTTGACCCTTTCGAAAGAGGAGCACGAACTCGTGTTCGAGGGTGACGTATGCATTCGGTGGGAGCATTCCCGACCCCATGAACTTCGTGGCAGAGTTGACCGGTTTACGCCATAGGATATCTGGGAGGGGTTCGAACCCTCGGTGTATGAACGATTGGATGATACGTGCATGATTGTTGTACACGCGGAACGAACCGTCGATGCTCCTGGTCGCATCGCCGACGACGATACAGGCGATCCCCCCAGGCGTGAGCACTCGTTCGACCTCATCCCAGGCCGTGTCCAACTCAGCGTGCATGAGTTCGAACGCTGCTGGTCCTGCGCCGGCATCGAGTCGGTCACCGATCGCAGGATTGAGTGAGGCGAACACCTGATCCCACATGTCGATCATCGGATACGGAGGAGAAGTGACGACGAGGTGTACCTCCTGGTCATCGACCGCTGTCATCTCCCGTGCGTCACCTACGACTACACGGTGGTCCGTCTCCATATACGAGCCTGCCACGGGCGACTAATCAGCGTTTGTATCGCTGCATGCATCTCACCTGAGGTGACACCGTCTGTGAGAGTGGGCTATGCAGACTTGACGATCAGCACAGGGATCTGCGCGCGATGGGCGACACGCTCAGCCACACTCCCCAGCAGCTCACTGTACGATCCCTCAGCCTCACTCGTCCCGACGATTGCAAGATCTGCATCCTCCGCCTCGATGAGCTTGAGGATCTCCTCGACAGGATCACCGTGGCGCAGATGGGTCGCGATATCGAGGTCTGACCGGTTTGCTCGCTCATCGACCTTGTCCAGGGTCTGCTCTGCCTCACTGACCAACGCCTCCTCGAGACCCTCGTGTTCGTGAATGTACTCGTCACCGGGATAGGCACCGAAAATGCGCTCATCGACGACGGAGATGACGTGCAACGTCGACCCGAGGGTCGCAGCCAGCTCGATTGCGTGCTCCTCGGCCTCAGTACTCGAGGAGGTACCATCTGTCGCCAACAGGATTCGTTCGTACATTACCGCACACTTCACAGGCTGGGGAAAAGGACGTTTTGACATCTCTCGCCATCTGGGTATCGACTCACCCGATGTATGCGGGGCGAGGCGATTCATGGTAGGAACCTACTTTCCAGTGGCGGGCAAAGGTAGTAGAAACTGGATGACAACGAACATCGACTACAGCGAGTTTGAAGCTGGTCGTCACGTCAACTACTGGAGGCTCGATCGAACGATCCAACGTGAGGCAGCTTCTGTCTATCCACCTGATGCCTATGAGTGGGCTGTCGATCACCTCGACGAGTTCGGCGAACTCATCGGGCACACCATCGCCGATAACGCCGACGTGATCGACCAACACGGTCCCGAACTGTTCACATACGACGCACATGGCGAGCTCTACAATCACGTCGAATACCATCCGCTACAGATCGAGAACGAGCGTCTTGTCTATGAGCGAGGAATCGTGGCAGACTGTTTCACGCCTCCGGCAGGCCGGGATGAACCGATGCCGTTCTCGCACAACCTCGTCATGCAGTATCTGCTCTCCTATGCCGACCCAGGCTTCGACTGCCCGGTCGCGATGACGACTGGAGTGGCACTTGTCCTCGAGCGTTTTGGCGATGACCGACTCGCTGAGGCATTCGAGGGCTTGACCGCTCGATCATACGACGAGCTGATCGAGGGTGCGATGTTTCTTACCGAGAAGCAGGGTGGAAGCGATGTCGGGGCGAATGAGACAGTCGCACGCTTCGACGCAGCGACAGGAACCTGGCGACTGTACGGCGAGAAGTGGTTCTGTTCGAACATCGATGCAGAGGGAACACTCGCCCTCGCACGGACCCCAGATGCACCGGAGGGCACCGACGGGCTCTCGATGTTCTACGTCCCGCACACGACCGAGACCGGGGACCTCAATCAGCAGATCTATCGACGGCTCAAGGACAAGCTGGGGACTATTTCGGTGCCGACAGGTGAGGTGGAGTTCACCGGTGCAAAGGCGTATCTGGTTGGTGAAGAAGCCGAGGGGTTCAAGCAGATGGCCGAGATGTTGAACCTCGAACGGCTCTCGAACGCGGCTGCCTCGTGTGGGATCATGGGCCGTGCACTCCTTGAGAGCAAGATCCACGCCGCTGATCGTGAGGCGTTCGGCCGACGGCTTGACCAACATCCATTGATGCGTGTCGATCTCGTCGATATGGCAGTCGATCACGAGGCGGCGACCTCGTTCACCTTCGAAGCAGCGAGGGTATTCTCATCCCGAGAGACAGCAAGAAGACGTGGCGAATCCGACGATGATGACTACCGGCTCATGCGTGTGCTCATCCCAGTTGCCAAGGCGAGGACGGCCCGGATGGCCGTCGCAACCGCCTCGTACGCCATGGAGATCCAGGGTGGCAACGGGTACGTTCGCGACTTTGTCACACACCGACTACTCCGGGATGCACAGGTGCTCCCCATCTGGGAGGGCACTGAGAACATCCTCTCACTCGATGTCCTTCGGGCATTCAACCGGGAGGGCTCTCACCGAACGTTACTCGACTGGCTCGATGAGAGACATGACGAGATCGATCACCCGCTCCTCTCCGATGAACTCGAGGTGGTACGTACCACCCGCGAGCAGCTCGAAGCACATATCGCATCGCTTATGGATGACCCTGCTGGTGCACAGCGGGTCTCGAAACGCCTGCTGAACGACATCTTCGAGATGGTCACGGCTACTGTGTTACTCGACCGCGCGCAGACACGCCTCACCTCGGTGAACGATGCGCGGGAGGTGGCACTCACCAGGCGATTCATCGACAGACATCTCAAACCTGAGTCGACAGATGTGTACACAGACGGCGACCAGTTCGCCGAGACATACTTCGACACAATCGTACGGTTCGCACCGCTCGATCCAGCCGAAATCGGTTGACTCACCGAGCATCCAGGTGCGTTTATACGGGTATATGCCGGCATTTGAGACGAGTATGGCGTCAACATACACTGTGGTTGATCCCGATGAAGTCGAGTTGGTCCCGTTTCCAGAATCGGGTATCTATCACCGGAGGTTGACCGAGGCCCTCGCCTGCGAGCACATGCGGATCACGAGTGTGACCCTCGAACCTGGGCAGGCGACCGCACCGCACGCTCACGAGCGTCAGGAGGAGGTGTATATAGCCATGAGTGGTGGAACCGTCGTAGTCGACGGATCATCGATCGAGTTACCAGCAGGTGGGATCGTACGATTTGATGCTGAGGCGGTGCGCTCGGTCGAGAATCACACCGAAGATGAGACACACGAATGGCTCATGCTAGGTGCGCCCCCACACGGCTCAGTTGATGATTATGGCGAGTATGTCATGCCCGAGGAACACGACGAGTGAGAGCTTCACCGGTTGCTGAACACCTAAGTTGACCACGGCCCGGTACTCAAACAATGCAGTACATCGACTGTGGACGCCTGTATGATGGAACAGGTGCGGAACTCCTCACCGATGCCCGTGTCATCATCGACGACGGGTTCGTCCAGGAGGTCGGACCAGCTGAATCTATCTCACCACCCGAAGGCGCCACGCACATCGATCACAGTGGCGAGACAGTCATCCCCGGCATGATTGATGCACATATCCATCTCTGGGGGATGCGTCAGATGGACCCTTACACCCTGATCACCGAGCGACATAGACATGCACTCCTGGCTGCTCGGTCGACGGTCGACCTGAGAAAACTCCTCGATGCCGGCTTCACGACGGTCAGGGATGTTGGCAGTTCGGTTGCCCTCGGTCTTCGCCAGGCTGTCTCTGAGGGGGTGATCACCGGTCCCAGAATCTTCACCTCGGGACGAGGGTTCTCCCAGACAGCCGG
>SKSD01000025.1 GCA_007118145.1 Halobacteriales archaeon | reverse complement strand
GCCACACTGGATCGGCTGTCGACCATCCGATTCGTCGAACTCGGCGATATCAGCCAGCACCTAGGAGCGACCCAAACATGGTAACGAACACAAGTGGTAAGAAGAAGACGGCCATCGCCAGGGCGACCATCCGCCCGGGTAACGGCCGCGTACGAATCAACTCACGACCAGTCGAGGTGATCGAACCCGAGATGGCACGGCTGAAGATGCTCGAACCATTCCGTATCGCGTCACACCTTCGTGACGAGTTCGATGTAGATGTCAGTGTCTCCGGTGGTGGTATCTCCGGACAGGCAGATGCCGTCCGCACGGCGATCGCCCGCGCCATCGTCGACCATACCGGCGATGCCGAGGTGCGTGACGCATTCATGGAGTTCGACCGCTCCCTCTTGGTCAACGACGTCCGCCAGCGCGAACCGAAAAAGTGGGGCGGCCCGGGCGCACGGGCACGCTACCAGAAGTCCTACAGGTGATCTGACCATGATGGTACCAGTCAGATGTTTCACGTGTGGAAAGGTCGTCGCCGAACACTGGCCGGAATACGAGCAACGCGTCCTCGAGGGTGATGAGGACGCCGCTGCGGTCCTCGACGAGCTCGGACTCAACCGTCACTGCTGTCGGCGCATGTTCGTCTCGCACAAGGACCTCGTCGACATCGTCGCACCCTATCAATGATGAACACGCAACGTTACACCCGTTACGAGAAGGCACGCATCATCGGAGCGCGGTCACTGCAGATTGCCTACGGTGCACCGGTGATCATCGATACCGAACAGGACGAACCGATCCTCATCGCCGCCAGCGAGTTCGACGCCGGCGTGTTACCGTTCACGGTACATCGGGGCTAGCATGACGATCGTCGATACCGTCCGCGTCCGAACGATTCTCGACTCGCGTGGGAACCCGACCGTCGAGGCTGACGTCATCACCGAAAGTGGTGGCTTCGGTCGAGCAGCTGCCCCGAGCGGTGCCTCGACCGGGGCGAACGAGGCGGTCGAGCGACCGGCCGACGAGGCGGTTGCCGCCGCACGCGAGCTGGCCATACCACGACTGGAGGGTCACGTCTCGGTGGCCGATCAGCGATCGATCGATGCCGCCTTACACGTAGCTGACGGTACCGACAACTTCTCCGAACTCGGTGCGAACGCGGCGATCGCCATCTCGATGGCCGCCGCGAAGGCAGGTGCTGACGTCCTCAGGGTGCCGCTGTATCACCACCTCGGTGGGACGTTCCACGGTGGCGAGGTGCCCATTCCGATCGGCAACGTCATCGGCGGAGGGGCACACGCCGTCGATGCGACCGATATCCAGGAGTTTCATGCGATCCCTGTCGGGGCACCCAGCGTCACCGCGGCGGTGTTCGCCAACGCAGCCGTCCACGAGCGTGTCGGATCGACACTACACGACCGCGGCTATCCGGCCAACAAGGGTGACGAGGGTGCGTGGGCACCGCAGGGGCTGGACGATACAGAGGCACTCGACATCGTCACCGAGGCGGTCGATGAGGTCGCCACCGAGGTGGGCTTCGACATCAGCCTCGGTCTCGACGTCGCAGCGACCGAGTTGTACGATGCGGATGCGGCGGTGTATCGCTATGGCGATGGTGATCGCTCACCTGACGACCAGGTCGAGTACATGACCGAACTCGTACAGGCTTACGACATCGTCTACCTCGAAGATCCCCTCCACGAGACGGACTTCGACGGGTTCTCCGATCTCACCGACCGCGTCGGTGCGGAGACACTCGTCTGTGGTGACGACCTGTTCTGTACGAACCCCGAACTGATCGAGCGTGGGATCGAGGTCGGTGCCGCGAACGCGGTGTTGATCAAACCGAATCAGATCGGTACGCTCTCGGATGCGGTCGACGCGGTCGACCTGACGCTCCGAGCCGGTCACACGCCCGTGATCTCACACCGCAGTGGTGAGACGGAGGATACGACGATCGCACACGTCACGATCGCCACCGGTGCACCGTTTATCAAGACTGGTGCGGTGGGTGGCGAACGGACGTGCAAACTGAACGAACTGATCAGAATCTCTCAAGACGCAACATGACAGACGATATCGAACCCGAGGAGACGAACGACAACACCGTTGTCGAAGAGGTACCGCCCGAAGAACCGAGCGAAGATGCAGTCGACGTGGAGGAGGACACATCACCTGCGACACCAGAGGCATCGATGGTGGCCGAGGGTGAGGAGGCAGACCTGCTGATACCCGTCGAGGACTACCTCAGCGCCGGTGTCCACATCGGGACGCAGCAAAAGACCAAGGACATGGATCGGTTTATCCACCGCGTCCGGGACGATGGCCTGTACGTGCTGGATATCATCCAGACTGACGAACGCATCCGCCTGGCCGCTGACTTCCTCGCGAGCTACCCACCTGAACAGGTGCTCGTGGCATCGAGTCGTCAGTACGGTCGCTACCCGGCAGAGCGCTTTGCGGAAGTCGTCGGTGCGGAGGCACTCACCGGGCGGTTCATCCCGGGTACGCTCACCAACCCACAGTACAGTGGCTACATCGAGCCGGACGTGGTCATCGTGACCGATCCGATCGGTGATGCACAGGCGGTGACCGAGGCGATCACCGTCGGTATCCCTGTCATCGCGATGTGTGACAGCAACAACAACCACGAGAACATCGACCTGGTCATGCCGACGAACAACAAGGGTCGCAAGGCACTCGCCGTAGTCTACTGGCTGCTCGCCAACGAGACGATCGACCGCCGCGGTGGCCAGCCGACACATACACTTGAAGAGTTCGAGCTGGGCCTGTAACGCGTCCACTCGTCTCCTCACCGCGATACACAGGAGTTTGCAAGTATGACCACCTCGACCGCACCTGGCAAAATCTACCTCTTCGGTGAGCATGCCGTCGTCTACGGCGAGCCCGCCGTGCCGTGTGCGATTGACCTACGAGCGCGAGTACATGCGACCCAACGCGATGACGATCGTGTCCGGCTTTCAGCAAGCGACCTCAGCCTCGATGGCTTCACCATCGAGTATGACGGTGACCAGAACGCTCGTCCAGATATCAATGTTCCTGAGAACCTCGTCTCAGCAGCCGTCGGTTACGTCAACGGCGCAATCCACCAGGCACGAGATCTCGCCGGTGGATCGGATACAGGGCTTGAGTTGACCATCGAGAGCGATATCCCACTTGGTGCCGGTCTCGGTTCGTCAGCCGCGGTGACCGTCGCCGCGATCGATGCGGTGGCGAGAGAACTCGGCGCGACCCCTGACGCTGAGACGGTCGCCGAACGTGCCTTTCAGGTTGAGGCGGCCGTCCAAGACGGTGAGGCATCACGCGCTGATACCTTCTGCTCGGCGATGGGTGGCGCAGTCAGGGTTGAGGGGACTGATTGTCGCCGCCTCGGTGAGCCGGATCTCCCGTTCGTGCTGGGTTACGATGGCGGAGCCGGTGATACCGGACAGCTTGTCGCTGGTGTACGGCAACTGCGTGAGACGTACGATTTCGCCGATACGACGATCGGCGTCATCGGCGATCTCGTCGAGCGTGGTGAGCGCGCTCTCGATGATGGCGATCTCGATGAAATCGGCCGACTGATGAACTTCAATCATGGGTTGCTCGTCGCGCTTGGTGTCTCATCACGAACACTCGACGATATGGTTTGGGCGGCTCGCGATGCTGGTGCACTCGGTGCGAAGCTCACCGGTGCCGGTGGTCGCGGGTGTATCGTCGCACTCGCTGAGGCAGCTGATGTCGCGACGGCGCTCGAGCATACGCCCGTGTGTGAGAGAGCGTTCGAGGCGTCACTCACACCGGATGGTCTGCAGCAGGAGTGACGATGACGACAGTCCTCAAACTCGGTGGGAGTGTCATCACGCACAAGGAGCACGAACGACGACTCGCAACCGACCGGCTAGCTGTGGTGGCGAGGACACTCGAGCGTCATGCCGAGGCCGACCTCGTCGTCATCATCGGTGGCGGTAGCTTCGGTCATCCACCTGCCGAACGCCACGGTATCAGTACAGACATCGGGAGTACGGATCCTGGCGCGATCGCTGAGGTACATGCTGCAATGCTAGATTTGGTCACCAGTGTCGTCGATCACCTGATTGATGCAGGTGTCTCAGCGATAGCGTTCCATCCACTCTCGTTTGCCAGACGTGATGGTACACAGCTCACCCTCTCGCTCGATGCAGTCGCGGCTGCGATATCGGAAGGATTCGTCCCCGTCATCCATGGTGATGGGGTGCTCACCACTGGCGAGGGTGTGACCATCCTGAGTGGTGATGACCTGGTTGTACAGTGTGCACAGGAGTTCGATGCAGTACGAGTCGGCCTGTGTACCGATGTCCCCGGAGTGCTCGATGCGGAAGGAGCGGTCATCGAGCGTATCACAGGGTACAACGAGGTGGCATCGATGCTCGGTGATAGCGAGATGACCGATGTGACCGGGGGGATGGCCGCGAAGGTGGAGACCCTACTCAGCCTCAAGCGTCAAGCATCGGTATTCGACCTCGATGGTCTTGATCGATTCTTGGATGGTGGCCAACCGGGCACATCGATCGTACCTACCGACTGACGAGCAACTCGGGTTGTCACGTGAGGGTAGCCAGAACCGATGATCGAACGACCTACAGGTGATACATCCGCCTTCGGGGGATGTCGCTGGCCAGCGCTATTGCACAGGAGTAACATGGCGAGTGACGCCTAACTTGCTGTCTCATATATGACACGTTCACCTCGGGTTGCACCAATACCTGCGATGAGGGGTATCACCGGGCAAACACCGGTGACAGATTGTATCTGGTAAATTTGATACTAACCGTCTAGGCGACCCATTACATTGTGCTCGTTCTGTTTTCATGGTAACTGGAGTTCAGACATTATGATAGACAATAACCGACGGACACTCCTCAAATCAATCGGTGGTATCGGTGCATTAGGTGCGATCGGCGTATCAGGTACGGCTGGAGCTCGCCGTGGAGCCAGGCCAGGGCCAACGATCGTCGATATCGCCGTCTCTTCGGATGACTTCAATGTGCTCGTTGCAGCAGTTGTAGAGGCAGGACTCGTCGATGTGCTGAGTGGCAACCGCCAACTGACGGTCTTCGCACCGACCGATGACGCATTCAATGCCATCGGGATCGATGAGGACAATGTGGGCGACCTCGACCCGGCCTTCCTCCTCTCAGTGCTCACCTATCACGTGACCAACGGTCGCCGATATGCCCAGTCAATCGTTCGGAGCCCGAGGGTGAACACACTCCAGGGCAGTCCAATCAGTGTGGATGGAACCGACTTAAACGATGGCCAGGCAAACATCGTCGCCACCGATATCGAGGCATCGAACGGCGTGATCCACGTCATTGACGGGGTTTTGTTACCCGAATAACCACGAACTCCATCAAGCGATAAGATTGGAGTCAATCAACGTGCTCACGCAGGTGAGAACGGTTGTTGACATCCACCAGACTGACAGACTTGAGAGACAGTCCCCTGCGCCAACGTTGAGTACTGGCGTAAAGTCAAGCCACTTTAATACTCGGCCTTCGTGGTAACCGGTAGGACTACCCGCGGGTAGTGGTGCACCATTGTGCACCGCAGGCGGGGTTCGTGGCCGACGCGCTGTAAGATGCCGGGGTCGTGTCCCCGTTGTACCCGTGGATGTTTCATACAAGCAGTCGCGCCAGCATTCGGCGCTTTCAGTACTCGGATCCACCATGGAAATCGAGATAGCAACCATCGGCGGTTATGAAGAAGTTGGTCGACAGATGACGGCCGTTCGCGCAGGCGACGATGTCGTCATCTTCGACATGGGACTGAACCTGTCCAAGGTTCTCATTCACGAGAACATCGAGACAGAGAAAATGCACAGCCTGGACCTCATCGACATGGGGGCCATCCCCGACGACCGGGTCATGTCCGACCTCGAGGGGACGGTCAAGGCGATCATACCGACACACGGTCACCTCGACCACATCGGTGCGATCAGTAAGCTCGCACACCGGTACAACGCACCGGTCGTCGCGACGCCGTTCACCATCGAACTGGTCAAACAGGAGATCGAGGACGAACAGAAGTTCGGCTTCGATAACGACCTGATCAAGATGGACCCAGGCGAGACGATGACGATCGGTGACGATGTCCACCTCGAGTTCGTCAACGTGACGCACTCGATAATCGACGCGATCAACCCGGTGTTACACACACCTGAGGGTGCGATCGTCTACGGGCTGGACAAGCGGATCGATTACACGCCGGTCATCGGTGACCCGTTCGATATGGACCGCTTCAGTCAGATCGCCCGTGAGGATAACGGCGTGTTGTGTTACATCGAGGACTGCACGAACGCAGACTCGAAGGGTCGCACACCAAGTGAGGCGATTGCCCGCCAACACCTCCGCGATGTGTTGATGAGCATGGAGGATTACGACGGCGGTATCGTCGCGACGACCTTCTCGAGCCATATCGCGAGGGTGAAGAGTCTCGTCGAGTTCGCCAAGGAGATCGACCGCCAGCCGGTACTGTTGGGGCGGTCGATGGAGAAGTACTCCGGGACGGCCGAGCGGTTGAACTTCGTCGAGTTCCCCGACGACCTTGCCATGTTCGGCCACCGTAAGTCGGTCGACAGGATGTTTAACCGCATCATGAAGGATGGGAAGGAGAAGTACCTCCCCGTGGTGACCGGTCACCAGGGTGAACCACGGGCGATGCTCACGCGGATGGGCCGGGGTGAGACACCGTTCGAACTTGATGATGGTGACAAGGTCATCTTCTCAGCGCGAGTCATCCCAGAGCCGACGAACATCGGTCAACGCTATCAGTCTGAGCAGTTGCTCCAGATGCAGGGTGCACGTATCTACGACGATATCCACGTCTCCGGTCACCTCAACCGTGAGGGACATTACCAGATGCTGCGGACGCTGCAGCCACAACACATCATCCCCGCCCACAGAGAGCTCAAGGGTGCGGCTGATTACATCGACCTCGCCGAGAGCGAGGGATACACTGTCGGGCGTGATCTGCATCCATCTCGTAACGGCAACATGATCACACTCGTCGAATGACACAACCGGGGGTCTCCGATGTGGTCGAGGCAGCGATCGAGTCACGGCGTCAGCAAGTGAATCAGGCGATCGCAGAGGAGTTACCGGTCAAAGAGCCGACTCGACTGTGGGAGGCATCTCGTTACCTCCTCGATGCAGGTGGGAAGCGACTAAGACCAACGGTCTTACTGCTGATGGCCGAGGCACTCTCAGGTGTCGAGCCTGGGACGAGATCGTACCGGTCGTTCCCATCGCTGACGGGGACTGAGGTCGATATCCTCTCCGCGGCGGTCAGTGTCGAGATCATACAGACGTTCACACTCATTCACGACGATATCATGGATGCAGATTCCTACCGACGTGGCGTCCACACCGTCCATGAGGAGTTCGACCTTGAGACGGCCATCCTCGCCGGTGACACCCTGTATGCGAAGTCGTTCGAGATCATCCTCGAAACAGGCGCACCTGTCGAACGGTCGAATCAGGCGATCGGACAGCTCGCACGTACGTGTACGGCCATCTGTGAGGGACAGGCGCTCGATGTCGGGTTCGAGGGTCGGCGTGACGTCTCGACCGACGCCTACCTCAACATGATCGAACAGAAGACGGCGGTGTTGTATGCCACCTCTGCCAGCCTCCCAGGTATCTTGCTCGGTGCAGATGACGAGACAGTCGACGCGCTCTACGAGTTCGGCCTCGATTTCGGTCGGGCCTTCCAGATCAAGGACGACCTGCTCGATCTGACGGCTGATACCGAGACCCTCGGGAAGGACCAGGGGAGTGACCTCATCGAGGGTAAACGGACGGTCGTGACGATTCATGCCCAGAACAATGGCCTCGATGTGGACGATCTCGTCGCCGACCCCGAATTATCGCTCGATGCGGTGGTGCGTGCGCTTGAAGAGGCGGGGAGTCTCACCTACGCAGAAGATCTCGCCAGCGAGTATGTTGCCTCGGCCAAGGCACACCTCGAGTTACTCGATGATACCCCGGCGAGGACTCTGCTTGCCGATCTCGCCGATTACGTGGTACATCGAGAGTACTGAGTGGCAGTCACTTTTTCGGGAGGGTTTTGACGACGCCGGTCGCATGTCAATGCGATGGACGACGAGTTGCGCGATCGCGTCGAGCAGGCGGCGCGAAAGCATGCACTGTTCAACGCACTCAAACACGGTGGCTCGGCTGACGTCGGTGCCGTGATGGGGCCACTGATGGGCGAGCACCCAGAATTTCGCCCACACGGTGATGAGATTCCGGGTATCGTCGCCGGGGTGGTCGCCTCGGTGAACAAGCTCGATGATGACCAACAGCGCGACCGATTGGCCCAACTCGAGCCGGCGTTGCTCGAGGAGTTCGATGCACCGGATGCGGAGGATGAGGAACCGTTACCCGAGCTACCGAACGCCGATACCGTCGAGCAGGTTCGGATGCGACTTGCACCGAACCCGAACGCACCGTATCACCTCGGTCATGCCCGCATGCCAGCGGTCATCGGGTCGTACAAGGAGCGATACGATGGGTGGATGCTATGTCGTTTCGACGATACCGACCCGGAGACGAAACGCCCACAGCTCGGTGCGTATGATGCGATTATCGACGATATTGAGTACCTCGGCTTCACCCCTGATGAGGTCATCATTGCGAGTGACCGCCTCGAGATCTATTACGAACACGCTCGGGCACTCATCGACGAAGCTGGTGCGTATACGTGCGCCTGTCCCGCCGAGACGTTCAGCCAGCTCAAGGCTGAAGGTACCGCCTGTCCCCATCGTGAAAAATCGATCGAGACCGTCCGCGAGGAGTTCGATCGAATGGTCGATGGCGATGTGGCCGCCGGTGAGCTGGTGTTACGCGTGCGGACCGACCTTGAGCAACCCAATCCGGCGCTGCGCGACTGGGTGGCGTTTCGCATCGTCGAGACACCGCACCCACGCGAGGTCGCCCAGGGGTATCGCTGCTGGCCGATGCTCGACTTTCAGAGTGCGATCGATGATCACCTGACCGAGGTGACGCACATCATCCGAGGAATCGATCTCCAAGACAGTGCCAGGCGACAGCAGTACATCTACGACCGTTTCGATTGGACCTACCCAGAGGTGATACACTGGGGCCATGTCGAGGTGGACGAGTACGGTATCCCATTGAGTGCGTCGAAGATCGCCGCCCTCATCGAGGCGGGTGAGCTCGATGGATGGGATGACCCTCGGGCACCCACTATCGCCAGTCTCAGACGGCGCGGTATCCAAGGTGCAGCGATCACCGACGCGATGGTCGAACTCGGGACATCGACCAGCAACGTCGAGCTGGCCATGTCATGGATCTATTCACGCAATCGCGAGCTCATCGATGAGTCAGCAGATCGATACTTCCTCGTGCTCGACCCGGTCGCGTTCGATATCGCTGATCCACCAGATGCCGGCAGCCCTCCGGTTCACCCGGAGTTCCCCGAGCGTGGCACCCGCGACCTACCCACTCACGACGGTGTGCTCATCGAACGCGATGATCAACCCGCTTTGGATGAGCGTGTCTGGCTGAAGGGCCTTGGTTGTGTGACAAGACAGGGAGAATCCCTCGAAATGACCGATGACGAGATCGATGTCGTCCGTGATGGGTCGGTACCGGTGATCCACTGGGTACCAGCTGCGGATAACCATCCGGTCGAGCTTCGCAGACCCGAGGGGAACGATGCTGGTATCGCGGAGGCAGGGATCGCCGATACGGATACTGGCGAGGTCGTCCAGTTCGAGCGCATCGGTTTCGCACGGATCGACCAGCAGGGGAGCCCCACGGTGGCATTCTTCAGCCATCGGTGAACACACTAACTGACATCGTGATGGTCGAGCAAGATCGCGATGGCACCCTGGAGGGTGCGACGTGCATCACCTCGGGTCACACCCGGGTGATCGTGCATGATATCCGGCCACTCATGGCTCTGTAACACACGCCGGACGAGTAGCTCGCGCTGCAGTGGTGTCAGCTTCGTCCGTACGCCGGTCGCGAGGCTTGCGATGGCGAGGTTCCTGAATCCTTCAGGTGCGGTCGCGATCTGACCCGGGCCGTCAGGTGTCGTCTGTATCACCTCCCACATCCAGTCTGCAATATCGATGTCGACCGGAGGGCCGATCGTCTCAAGTGCAACACAGACAGTCTCAGGGTCGAGTGTTCGCAATGAGTCGGTGAGCTGACCAGACACTCTGTCGAGTAATCGCCGACGGTGACGGTCGACGAGTGAGGCACCGGCAGGGGAGAGCGGGTCCATCATCACCGCCGAGTGCTCACCACTTCGCGGATTCCGGCTCGTCCCGAGGTGGACGGTACAGTACTCGTTCTCATGCCAGAATCGCAATAAATCAGGCGTCATGCCAAAACCTGCACCGATCCAGTCAACAGTCGACTTGAATTCTGCGTGGATCTCCCCAAGTAGTTTCGATCCAAATCCCCTGGATTGGGCATGCTGGTGTGTGGTGATACGCAGGTATCTGATACCACCGAGACGACCGGCTTGACGGTCACGTAACTGTGTCGTCAACAGGTCTGGAATCATGTGACCTCTGATGGACTCACCCCGGTAAAGCCGGTCACACCACGTCTCATCGAGTTGGCCCTCTTTGGCGAGCAGGGCGACACTCACGGGGTGACCACTGTGTGTCAGGGCACGGATGGTGATATTCGGTGCGTCGAGGAGCCGGGCGAGATCATCTGGTTCGGTCCGATAGTGAGCGAGAACCAGCAAGCCGAACAGTTCGCGCAGGCGCGCTTCGTCCTCGACGAGTTCATCGCGGTCGATCGCTTCGTACGTGACGGTATCTGTGGTCGCCTCATCGATCAACGCCGCCGGGGGTGGCGTTGCATCGAGCAAGAGTGCCCGAAACTGCCAGATCTCGATGGGATCACTCGGAGCATATCGGATGGGCTCGGTCAGTTTGTGATATCTGACCGGTCGGCTTCCCGCCTCGAGTCGGCCTTTGAATCTGACCGAGAACCCACGTCCAGTCCCCTCGTATCCGTGGACGGTCGTCAGGAAGGCGATGGGGATTCCCGTATCGAGGAGGTCGCTGAGGATACCGACCGGGATCGCTGCCGCCTCATCGACCATGATCACATCGGCATCTTCTGTGTGATTGAGCACTGTATCGGGGGGACGATAGGTGATCGCCCCGCCAGATGGTGAGTCTATATGCCGTCGGTTTCCGTCGTGATCGACCTCGACGTTGAGCCATTCATGTGCCCGGTTGAACACCTCGCGGATGCTTTCATAGCCCGGTCCGGTGATGAGCGTATCGTAGCCCTCCTCTGCGAACCCAGCCGCCGAGAGGCCGGCAGCACTCGATTTTCCCCGGCCGCGGTGAGACTCGATGACGAGCACCTCGTCTTCGTCGATCAACGCATCCAGTTTTCGTACACATCGGCGTTGGTCAGCGGTAAGACACCGAGTCAATCGACCATCATCAGGCGACTCGATATCCGAGCGGATCAACGGTGATCCACCGGTGAATCCTTCTTGCTCGATGGTGTCCGAAGCGACGTCCAGGATTGAAATCCCCTGGTGAGCTTTGAGTAACGACACGAATCGGTGTCGAAAACGATGGGTGACATCGTCCGTATCGTACGGATAGACGGCGAATCGCTCATCGCTCGACAATGGACGCTCGAGCCAACGGTCGAGCTCATCGACGCAGAACAGGATCAAACCTCCACTGCGAACCGCCCCGATCGACTGGCCGATGGTATTCGGCCGTAACGAGTCATACATATCGATGACGAGACCGTCGAGTGTCCGACCAAGGAGGTGGCTACTTCGACCGCTGGGGAGGAGCTCCCAGGGTCCATCTAACGCACCGATTGCCACCCATGACTCGTTCGCTCGGTGCAGTGCATCATGGACGCGTCTGGCAAGCCCACACGTCTCGTCTCGTTCGCCGATGAGGACGGCGACTCGACGCTCATCGAGGCGTGCTGCCTCGGCTTGGAGATCGATGAGGTGTTCGACGAGACGCATAGCTCACACGAACCAACGCACCGGTCATGAAACCATTTTGCCATTCATGCTGCGAACTGTCACCATCGGTTTGCGACCACCTCAGTCGGCCGTGGTCCGAGGGTCGAGTACCGCGTAGGATAGATCCTGTAGAAAGTCAGCGATGAGGATGAATATCGAAAAGAGCAGCGTCACGAGGAGGATCTCGATGATCATCTCATTCGTCACTGCCCGGTAGGCATACAGGCCGATACCGGGGATATTGAACACAGCCTCGATGACGAAGATGGTCACGAGGAGGATGCCGATCACCTCGACGACGAACAGCGTGAACAACGGTGCGGCAGCCGTTCGCAAGACGTGCCTGGCGACACGCCTCGGACTTGCCCCCTTCGAACGGACGGTCTTGACGAACGTCGCGTGCAGGTATTCGAGTGATTCAGCGCGAGCGTATCTCAGTTGCACTGCCATGAGATGTGTCGCCATGAAGAGACACGGGAGTATGAGAAACAGCAAGTGATCTACCTCGAGTACCTCGAGGGTGGATACGTCACCGGTCATCATGTAGGTCGTTGGTATCGCGTGATCGAGCAACCAGTACTGGTTCTCTTCCATCCAGAGTACGACGAGGGCTGCAGCAAGGAAGTTCGGTACTGCCAGGACGAGATACGTCGACGAGCGAAGGAGGTAATCAGACATAGAGTTGCGCTTGATGGCTGAGATATATCCAAGTGCCATCGCCCCGATGAACCCGAGGAGTGCGGCCGGGATCAGATAGATGAGCGTCACGACGAGTGCATCGGCGATCTCACCGGTCACGGGTCCGAAATCGAGCGTGATCACGGTCACCATCCAGTCCATGTACTCCCCCATCAGCGACTGTTCAGTCTGCAGCTCCTGTTCGAGCTCGATGAGCTCCTCGGCTGACATCCCGCCCAATGCCGCACCCCAGAGGACGAGTGTCCAGCTGTAGTCGGGGATAAGGAAGATAAGGACGAACGTGAGCGAGACTATCAACCACCCAGCGAGAACCGTCCAACCCGCGCGAGCCATGACGAACAACAAGAATTGCCTTCGCCTACTCCCCTTCTCCGCGCCAATTTCCCCATCTGCACTCATATTGTATTGTAACTCCCGGTCAGGACTACTGTCATGTAGGCAACCCTTGTTTAAAACGGTTGATGAAGCTGAAGGGGGATTTTCACCAAGCGAGTTGCCACACAGGTGAGGTGTCGTGGCGAATCGAGTCGATCGGATCCAGCTCGCATCTCGTCCATATCGCGCCATAGCACCCGGTTCGACCCTCCATTCGTTTGGAAGCGCTTTTATGGTGAGCTACGTTACTCAGCGTTACACACCGTGTGGGGTTGATGACGCTCCTAGCCCTTTGGGACTCTCACGTGGCGGGGGAGCCTGAGCCCGCATGCGGAGGTGACTACCATGGCAATCTACGTGACATATGACGTGCCTGCTGATCTCGCCGAGTCAGCGCTTCGAGCGCTCGAGATCGCCCGAGACACAGGGCGAATTAAGAAAGGCACAAACGAAGTAACGAAATCGATCGAACGCGGTAATGCGAAACTCGTCCTGATCGCCGAGGACGTACAACCAGAGGAGGTCGTCATGCATATTCCAGAACTCGCCGATGAGAGGGACATCCCGTTCGTCTTCATCGAGACGCAAGACGAGCTCGGTCGAGCGGCTGGCCTTGAGGTCGGAAGCTCGGCAGCGGCGATCGTCGACGCCGGAGAGGCAAGTGGCGATGTGGAAGATATCGCCGAGACGATCAGTGATCTTCGCTGAGAAAGAGGTGAGATGAACACATGAGTGCTGAGGAATCCAACGGCGATTCGACCTCGGCTGAGGTCATCGAAATCGTTGGCAAGACGGGAATGCACGGTGAAGCGATGCAGGTCAAGTGTCGGATCCGTGAAGGCAAGAACAAAGGGCGTATTATCACGCGTAACTGCCTCGGACCGGTTCGCGTCGGTGATGTCCTCCAGCTACGCGAGACGGCCAGGGAGGCCGATTCCATCGGGGGTCAATAACGGATGGTACAGATTCGATCGTGTGACTTCTGTGGTGAGGACATCGAACCTGGAACCGGACGGATGTTCGTCCGAACTGATGGTTCGACCTTTCACTTTTGCTCATCGAAGTGCGAGTCGAACTTCGGACATGGCCGTGATCGGGATGATACCAGATGGACACGACACGCTCGTGACGCAGCAGCCGCAGTTGCTGAGACTGCGAAAGCTGCAGAGGAGGAGATAGTGGACGAGACGGAGCCTGAGGTCGAGGAAGCTCCAGAAGTTGAGGAAGATGAAGTCGAGGAGGAGCCTGAGGTAGCGGAAGCACCAGAAGCTGAGGAGGCCGAAGCCGAGGAGGAGCCTGAGGAAGCGGAAGCACCAGAAGTTGAGGAAGATGAAGTCGAG
>SKSD01000001.1 GCA_007118145.1 Halobacteriales archaeon | reverse complement strand
GTATCTCGCACGGCACTTCTGACGAACATCTGGTAAGAGGCACACTTACCGATCATTACTTGCCCTGTAATGATCGATCTATACCTCCTCAGCGCGGGAGCAGATTTTGATACACCCGCGCTGTGTACGTTGCACGGACTAGATGTCAAAACCGTAGTATAATCCAGATTACCTGAAACATACAGCCCTTGTATGTTGCAGTAGACTTCTCTCAGCTCGGTTGAATGAATCAGTTTCTTTGAAGCACTCAGATACCTGTTTCAAATACATTTTGGAATGCCGCCAGATTGACTAAATCCTGTTAATGGATACAGCGGTCGAATACATGAACGCGGATTTCCGATGGACAGATCGCAAAATCGCTCACTAGAAATGTGTGAAATAGAAAAATGGCCGAAATATGCTCCTAAGCCACTTAACGCAGCATGTTAACATTGAAACTGCGGAAATCCATCGTTTGTTGCCCGTGCGGTCGGAGTCTGGCAGAGGTGCTGGACCCGCATTGGCCGGGCCGTGCATCATGGCCGTACATCGAAGACTCGCCAGTGTCGAGGATCCGCTGACGGCTTAAACGACAAAGGCGGCTTGCCGGCGTGAAAATTGCAATGTTTATTATTAGGTAGGCAAAGAGTTAATCATCTTAATATTGGTAAGGTATGACTATAACTAATATCAACCGGCGGAAACTGCTGCAAGGTATCGCCGGAGGGGCAGGTTTCTCCGGTATCGGTGCACTCGGTGCCATCGGTACGGTCGGCGCAGGCGATGCACCGGTGCCACTCGACATGGACGAACTCGACGGTAGCGAGGCCGCTCGGGTGCTCGCCAAGATGCGTCGTACCGACGAGTTTAGCGAGTTACAGGCCGCTGTTCGTGAACTCGGAACGAACGTAAGATTCACCCGCGATTCGGCTACAGTCGTCCACGCGACACAGTACGATGTAAGTGGTGAAGCCGTTGGGGCAGTGTATGCAGCGCACGCCCCTCTCATCGGATACGAGGACGCACATCTGACTATCTCGCTGGACGCTGACACGGGTGCGGTCGATAAGGCCGGTCTAGAGTACCCTAACGGTGACTCCATCAAGCTTGTCAGCGCCACGGTAGACGGGCTTACGAGCACGACCGTTACACCGCCAACGGAGGCTGAGATACAGGCGCTACAGCCACCGAACACCGAGGGATTCGCCCCGATGTCTTTCGACCCGGTGTGTGCATACTGTCAGTGGGCTGTCTCTGGTGTCTGCTTCATTGGGTGCGGTGCACCGATATGGTTCATCTGTGCCGCACTCGGCATCAAGACTGCCAGTCTCGGTGGGATGGCGTGCGGTGTGTTCATCATCGCGGTGTGTGGTATCATTACCGTATACGGGTGTGAATACCACGATATCAGCTACCTCGCGTGTGAGCACGCTGGTCTCTGCCCGTGGCGAAGCGACGACGACATACCGTGCGACCCGAATGACCCGATATGCTGATAGACCGGATCCGCATCAAAGCGTTCGCCGTCGCGCTGGTCTTGGCCGTACTCGTGGGTGTGGCTGTGGTGGAGTTCACACGCCGACAGCCCGGCTTCTTGTACGATTTCGGAACGGGCATCGGGGGAGTCATCTCTGGAGCTATCGTCCTTTTCGGCACCATACTGCTCGACAGGCATTACCGTCGGAAGCAGGCATCCGATGGGTAAACGACTAAAGCGACTTATGTCTTACTCCCTTCGTATGACCGAGTGCGGCCACAATGCCAGCCATACGAGTGTCGACAGCGTGTCGCCGAATATCCTTGATGAGAACCGTCAACGCGAGTAAGCCGGGGACAAGCAAGAAGATACGTTTCCCCGCCAGCGGCCGGGGTCGAAGGGTAGTGGAATGCTGCTTTCGAAGATCAATATGAGGAATGGCAGCAACGTAGGGACTGTGAGGAGGACCTCCAATCATTTCAGCGAGTTGGGTCGGATTTTCATGCTGTACGTAGATTGATGGTGGCATAATACGTTCCGCAGAGTGTCAGACGATTGCCCACCATGATTGTCGTTTTGAGCCACTCTCGCCCTGTATGTTGCATGTCCCAAGTATCAAATTCGTAGTATTATACAGATTACTTGAAACATACAGCCCGTGTCCGTTGCAGAAGACCTCTCTTAATTCGGTTAAGTAAAGCATCTTAACTGATACATTCAGTCCCTCGGTCATCCACATACTAACGATATTTCAAGTGGTACATATTGAGCTTCCCTCGGATATTCAAATCATCACTGGTCTGTTGACTCATCGAAACCAAACTCCCTTTACCAACGATTTATCGGTTTTGATACGAAGGCTCAAAACCCCGAACCGGAGTCAGCTGCACTCCAGTGACGGAACAACTCCCTTAATGCAGATGACGAATGCCGACGGATATTTTGCCGTTTTCCCACAATTCGGGGAGAATATTGATCCTGGTTTAATTCTCAACACGTAGGATTTCGTCCACCATTTCGGCGTGGTAGTACCCACAATCGACCGTGCAGATGGCCTCGTACGTTCCCGGCTCCTCCACCACAAACGTCGTCTCCGTTGGCTCGTTCGCATCAGCTGGCACGTCCACGGTCACGTCCAAATCCAGGATAACGAAGCCGTGATCTAACTTGCCACCAGCGTGGTCGTGGTCGTCGTGGTGGTCGTCTTCGTCATCGTGGTGGTCGTCGCCATGGTCGTCCTCTTCATGATGGTCGTCATCGTGTTCATCGTCATGATGGTCGTCGTGATGGTCATCGCCATGATCGTCGTGATCATGGCCGTGACCGTGGGCCTCCTCGTAGACTTCCTCAACTGTTGCGTCCTCCGGCTCAGGCAACTCACCAGCCTCCACTGCGGCCTTCATTCGCTCTAATGGTTCCATCTCGTGTATCGCAGCGGCGACCGGTTCCGGTAATTCGTCGATGGCATCGTACGCATGGTCGTTGACTGCATACAACGTCACCTCCGTATTGGGGGTAACTTCAAGGACATCAAGCTCGGTACCATCTTCGTCGAAAACGGCGAAGTCCCAGTGGTAGTTGACGATGTAAGCTGTCTCCTCGCCCGCTTCACCAGTCTCTCCGCCACCCGCACCGATGCATCCAGCGAGTGCTGTTCCCGCTATACCAGCCATAAGCGCCAGGGTATGGCGACGCGTGAGTTCGGGGTTGGACATAGGTTCTGACCTCATTCGGTGGTTGGTATTGTACTGATAAAGGGACTCAAATACATTTGCCAACCCAGCAAACGGCCCATCAGCTTATGGGGAGACCGGACCTACCCCCAGATATCGATGGCAGAGACCGAGGAGGTCCTCGACCTCCTTGCAGACGAGTACACCCAAGCCATCCTCACCACGGCGACGGAGGAACACATGTCAGCACAGGAACTCGCCGACGCAACCGACGCGCATTACTCGACCATCTATCGACGAATCGAACAGATGCAAAAACACAACCTCCTCGACGAACGAGGCCGGCTCGACAAAAAGGGACATCATACTGCCGTCTATCGAACAAGGTTACGGGACGTAACTGTCCTTATTGAGCAGGACGATCTATCAATCGAACTGCGCATGCGAGAAGACGCCGCAGATCGTGTCGCAGAAATGTGGCGCGAAATCAGAGGTGGTAACCAATGATCCACCTCGAATTCGTCTTTTTGAAGTTGCTGACCATGCTCCTGGGCCTCCTGGTCGTCGTTGCGGTCTATCGTGCGTATCGCAGATACGAGCGACGGTCGCTGCTGTCTCTGGCGCTCGGATTTCTCTTTATCAGCGTTGGTGTCGGCATCGAAGGGATTCTTTTTGACTTCACACCGTTGACTCTCTATCAAGCCAGTCTGATTCACACCAGTCTGATGATCATCGGGATGGGGTTCATCCTGTATTCGGTGTACGGGGGCAGAATCAACCGAGTAAAGACACCAACAAAAGAACAGACGGATGGTTGAAACCGATACAGCTTTCCTGTCGGTCGTCCGAACACTTGTGCTCATTCTCGGTCTTCTAATCGCGTACTTTGCCTACAAAGCCTACCGACGCACCGGCGAACGTCACCTTCGAGACGCGGCAATCGGGTTCACCATCGTCGTCATCGGCGTGTTCATCGAGGGAGTCCTGTTTGAGTTCTTGGATTGGGAACTCGTCACGGTTCATATCATTGAGTCGGTAATCATAGCCATCGGGTTCGCGGTGATCCTCTACTCGTTTATCGAGTGAACACAGCTTCAATATCCCCAATATTGGAGGCTCCTTGGAAATTCAAGTTCGGGGTGGTTCGTGATACATACGCGCCCTCGATGGCGCAGTCCTGACATGATAGTCTTCTAATGGAAATTCAATTGTCAACGAACCTCAATCCTAAACTGGAAGATGTTTCGAAGAGATTGCCGTGTTTGCATCAATGAATGCAGTCGAGTAAATGGTGCATTCAGACCTGCTAAAAACAATCATCCCAGTGGGCTTTCGGTAGCTGCGGATTCGCTTTGTCTCTATGGATTGAAAACTTTAAGCTGATAGGTAAGTTCCCCCCCCTGGAAGAATTCAGTCTGAGAAATTAATCTCGCCTTTAGCTATAAATATAGCCGCTTACAGAATAAAGTATGTCAAACGAACACTCCACCTCGGATTACGATGGACGATCTAGGTTTTCCTCATATCCGCTCCTCAAAGCGCTTCTAAAGCGTCGCTCACGTCGTTTCTGTGCTGGCATGGAAATCAAAGGTGGACCAACTGCATACGAAAGTGATCTCGATCCCCAACCGCTAACCGAGGCTGAAACAGCAAGATTGGTCTTTGCAGCATGTGGTATCACCGGTCCACCGCTTCTCGATTGGACATACAACGAAGGCGACGGGGGAAACATGATGGCCGGCTTGGCGGGTCGAACCATCAGTAGTGCAGACGCTGTCAACTCGATGGCCATGTTCGTCATTGAGGATGACGCGACATGGTTAGCGCGACGGCCACAGGACATTCCGGCTGATGAACTGGCTGAAATTATGAACCTGACCAATGCTGGCGAATTCGTCGAGGCGTGGCGTCGGATGCGCGTCAAAGTCGCGGACGAACGTTGTGCAGCCCCGGTGAAACCACCGTATAATATCAATCCAAATCAGTGGTCGCTTCACGCTGAAGGGACGACGTATTTCCTGCCTGTCTCCGAACTTACGTACCTCTATATTAATGCGGGGCTAGAATTTCTTCGGGAGGAATCTGGTTTCTATATTGTTGATGAGCGGCGGTACTACCGCCCGGCGGGGCTGTCCGAATTTGCGAAAAGTAACGGTGGCTTTCTTGATGACGATCCGCACAACGGGAAAGTCCTGACGATCAACTATATTGAGCGGATCGGTACTGAGGCTTGCCTGATCGAACAGGGGATGGCGCTTCAGAACCTCGGATTAGCCTGTCAAGCGATGGGACTAGCAGGTTTTCCGCACTTCAGCCACCACGACGAGGCATGGTTTGAAGCGCTCGGCTTTCGGATGGCCGAACAGCCACTCACCGAGTTCCATTCGGTCCCCAGACTCACTGCGGCGGTCCTCAAGCTTCGCGGTCAAAATCCTGAAGTGGGTTATCCACTCGGTCTGGAACGAAACGGCGAGGTCCTCCTCAACCCGTACTGTCCACCATATTACGACTCGATGGCTGAAGCGGTACAGGCGGTTTATGAGAAGAAATTCGGCGAAAATGGGGCCTTCCGCGGGGGGCACGATATCGTTACGGAAAGTGATGTTAATAGTGGCTGGGACAATCCCGGAGAGATAACGGCTGAAATCCCGGACATCGACGAATCAGCCATTGATGCAACAATCGCATTCTGTGAATATATCCACGATCGATACGGCAGGTTTCCGGCTACCTATCCGCCCTTTCATACCCTTATGGGATTTCAGGCTGGCCACATCGATAAAGGATTTTATGACGAGTATTATCTCCCCGGCTCGTTGAGTGAATCGCACCGACAACATCAGGACCGTTGGCACGATCAATCTACTCAGTAGTCATGAAACCAGGGCACAGCACTTTGATCACGGTAGAAGGAGCTTTCCGTCGGCCCACTCATTGCAGAGCAGTGTCACAAAAGCGGGATTGGTCAAATCGTACCTCAATATGGTGATCCGAATAAGATAGGGTCTGTTTTTCTTATCGTGATGCGGTATACAACGGCTTACCATCATCACCCAACAACCCAGGACAAACCCAGCTTCACGAAAAACCGAAACATACGCGCCCTGTATGTTACACGATCCAATTGTCAAATTCGTAGTATAATACTAGTTACTCAAAACAGACTGGCCATGGTTGTTTCAAGGGCATCATTTTGATTGGCTGAACAGCAATAAATTCGGAAGAGTGGGGCAATAACCAGCGGGGGCACCAAACTCAAAGACTCAGCCAACGTATGGCTTGATTAAATCGATTGTTAATAGTGATATCCCTGTTAAACTCTATCAACCGATGGCTGATTTGGTTATCCGGGAAGCAACGGAGCGAGATGCCTCGGCACTCGCAGCTGTATATCGGAGCGCCTACTCGGAAAATCAACGTTTGGGGTTCCCGGCGAAGGCTGGGTCTGCCACGGCTGGAACAGTTGAAAAATGGCTGCGTGATGCCCGAGTGTTCGTTGCGGAATTTAACAACGATATCATTGGCGGTGTTCGCCTAGAACAAACCGATGAGGATCGAGTCAAACTCAGCCGTCTCGCAGTGCACGAAGATTGGAAAGGTAATGGAATCGGCAGTAGGCTGTTGGATTTTGCAGAGATGACTGCCCGGGAGTGGGGACACTCAACGATTTGGCTAACCACACCCGAGGAGCATCCATATCTCCCCGACCTTTACCGTAAGCGTGGTTTTGAGAAGGCGTCTCCGTATCCACTCGAGGATAGGGATTACGACGAGATTGTAATGGAAAAACGGATTCGCGACTGAAGTTTTCCCCGTTATTTGAAACTCAGATAGGGAACTGAAACACTGGCGCACTGTATGCTGCACGACACAAGTCTCATTCTCGAGGAGTAAACGACATTATCTGACACATCCAGACCATACAATGATCAACAAAGTAATCCTAGGCGAAGAGAAGCCACCCCAAGCCAAACCCTCCAAGTGAAAGAATGAGGTTCATCGATGCGTTCACGACCGCAGCATCGAATCGTCCCTCTTCCCATAACTCGACCGTCTGATAACTGAATGTCGCGAACGTGGTGAATGCACCACAGAATCCAACCCCGATGAGCAGTGTCACCGCATCGTTACTCATGGCAAGCAATACCACCGCGAGGATGAAACTACCGAGCACATTAACGATGAGGGTTGCCCACGGAAACGGCCAGGATCTTAGGAGCTGACCTACGGTGTACCGAAGTACTGCTCCAAAGGCACCACCGATGCCGATGAGAATCGCTTCCATCAGTCACCACCAGTAGAAATGTCGGTAACACCGTTGACCGAGTAGGTGTCAAGTAGATAGCGACTGAGGAGGATACCACCGATACTAGCTGCATAACTCGCGGCAACGTACACGACAGCGGTCGTATTACCAGTCGAGAAGATGTCGGCAATGAACGTACTGTAACTCGTGAACGAAGCGAAAAAGCCTATCCCGAACAGATAACGAAAGCGTTTTGACAGATAATTATCGGCGCGTAAATCGAACAATAGCAGACCGAGACCGAAGCTCCCAGCCCCATTGACTAACATCGTGATAAACAGTTCTTTCCCTCCCACGGCTCCAAGGAAAAACCGAAGGTTCGAACCGAGTATCCCACCAAGAGCGATCAGTCCGATCGCCTTCACGTATTCCGGCAGATGTCTCCTAGCCATGTGGTTGACATAGTAGGAGTCATCAGCCGTATCGGCG
The DNA here is from genome assembly GCA_007118145.1 of Halobacteriales archaeon. Classification (GTDB taxonomy): domain Archaea; phylum Halobacteriota; class Halobacteria; order Halobacteriales; family SKSH01; genus SKSH01. The sequence continues at coordinate 74,547 of SKSD01000001.1, read as the reverse complement.
GTTGGGTGAGGCGGACCCCATCGCCTCGAATGTTATTGAGTAGTCGGGGAACGGGGGCTAAAACGGTATTGGTCGATTGATGCTGATGGATACTCCGCCCCAGGTGAGCAAAAAGCGATATAGATGTGTCACGACGGTCTGCTCAATGTCACGAACGTAGGAGTGTATCAGAGCTGTAACCAACCTCCGAACTGCTCGGTGCTCCTATACGACTATAGTGTGTCAAAGCGTAGCACACTTATGGACACGGCACTCGATGACATCGAGTTTCTTGTAAGCTCGCAACACCGTTTCAGTGTCCTTGATGCACTGAAAGAACCCCCCTGCAACCGGCGAGAGTTCAGACGCCCACAGGTGCGTCCCCACCAACAATCGACCGCGTTCTGAGCGACATTCAAAATCGCCACTGGATCACCAAAGAGGGACGATCGTATCGAATAACCGATTTGGGGGAGTTCGTCGCCGACAGGTTGGGTGAGTCTCGTGAGGCCATGGGTGTCGAACACTCGATTCGTGAGGTATGGCCGTGGCTTCCACACGAGCTTGAGAACTTCAGCATCGAGCTATTCGCTGATATCACGGTTGCTAAACCGGAGCCTGGCTATCCGTACCAGCCCGTCGAACGGATCACCGAGTTCGTCCAGAATGCCGGATTGATGCTCGGTTTTGGAAGGTCATGCTGAAATCCAGTAATCTTGGGGTATTCTTCGCCAGGTCGATCGATGATCTCATTTCGACCGATTCGAAGTACTAGATCACCTTGAATTTCTTTTCACGGCGTGAAGCCTTTCACGGGGAAGTTATACTGTCGGTTGCGCCGTAGTCGGTTCCGTGGTGAGAATGAAGCGAGCGGCAAATCTGCGGGAGGCACCATGGACCACCCGATTCGACTTAGCGGAGATCGAAGAGATAGCGAGATCATGAGTGAACGAACAAATCAAGCAACTGATTGGCAGTTTGAACAGGGTTCTCCTGAAGCGTACGAGGAGTTATTTGTCCCGGTGATTTTCTCACCGTGGGCAGACCGGCTCATGGAACGAGCCACCATCCGGGATGATGATCACGTTCTCGATGTCGCGTGTGGTACTGGTATCGTCGCACGGCGAGTGGCTTCACGCGTCGGCGAGACGGGATCAGTGGTGGGTGTCGATACTGACGAGGGTATGTTGGCAGTGGCAACGAAGACCGCAACTGAGGAGGGGCTTGAAATCGAGTGGCGAGAGGCCGACGCCACGGAACTTCCGTTCGCTGATGAGCGATTCAACATCGTCCTCTGTCAACAGGGCCTTCCGTTCTTCGACGACCCAGTACTTGCACTCGAAGAGATGCGTCGCGTCGTGGCACCAGGAGGTAGTGTGTTGCTGAATGTCGGTCGGCCGCTTGAGTATCAGCCTGGCTGGGAGGTCCTGTCAGAGGCCTTATCACGTCACATCGGCGATGAATGGGGGGCGATGATGCATGGGCCATTCCCCGCGTGGGACGCCGCCTACCTACAACGAATCGCACACAATGCTGGATTCGATGATGTGTCGATCACCATCGACATAGGCTCAGTGCGCTTCTCATCCGTCGAGGACTTCATAAGCAGACAAGCGGCGACTTCACCACTTGCCCATCCAATTGGAGCCGCTTCGAAAACGGCCCGCGATGAACTCATCCAAGACGTCGAAGACAAACTCGAAGACTACTCAGACGATGATGGGATCGTCTTTCCCTTCGAGTCGTACGTTATGGAATCGTGTTGACAATGTGTCGGAGGGGGTAACCACTCCAGTTGGGATGGGACCATACCCGGTTACAAAATTTCGGATCGACCGTACACGCTCTTAACCTCTCACGGAAGCTTCAGCGTTATTGCAGGGGAATACTATTGGCACCAAAGTCGTACCAGACAATCCTCTACACCATCGTACATGTTCTTGGCATAACACTATGGTCACTACCGCCAACTCTCCACAAAGAGCGCCGCCGTATGACTCTAGATTCCATCACGAGATACGACCCCGACCAGCTCTCACAGCGCGAGGGTCACGGACTGGTCGTGGGAGCGAGTATGGCCGGATTACTGGCGGCCCGCGTGCTTGCTGACGCATTCGAGACGGTGACGGTAGTGGAAAAGGATCGACTCCCCACCGACGCAACCATCCGTCCAGGCGTCCCCCAGTCCCAGCACATACATGTACTGCAAAAAGCCGGACAGGAGATGCTCGATGACCTCTTCCCTGGCTATACCCAAGAGTTGACCGATGCTGGGGGACTCGAGATCGATGCCGCCGTCGACTTCGATGTGTACATCGAAGGTGGATTTCTGGCGAAAGGGCCGGTTCACATGCCGATGTACTGTGCAAGCCGCCCACTGTTCGAGTACATCGCCCGAAAGCGGGTGGCGGCTCTCGAGAACGTGACTATCCGGGAGTCCTGTCAATTCGTCGGGCTGGTCACGAGCGACGATATGTCAACAGTCGAAGGCGTCACCGTTCGAACTGACGGCGACACGCATGATATCGAAGCGGACCTAGTCGTCGATGCGACTGGCAGAACGTCACGAACGCCAACGTGGCTTGAAGACCATGGCTATGCTTCACCACCCACCGACCTGGTGACGACCGGTGTAGCATACAGTACCGCCATCCTCGAACGAAAAGCCAGCGATCATCGGGCACTCGTCGTGTTTCCCACACCGCCGAATCGGCGAGGCTGTGCCACGTTCCCGATCGAGGGGGATAAACGGGTGTTGACCCTGGCCGGCTATCATGGCGACCATGCACCAACCGACCCGGAAAAGTTCTGTGACTTCGCCGACAGCCTTCCGATTTCGGATGTCCGGGAGATACTCAGTGAACACGAGTTTCTCTCGGAGGACATCGCCTTCTATCCTATCCCGTCTAATCGCCGCAGACGATACGAGGAGCTCGAGGAGTTCCCGGATGGCCTGGTTGTCGTCGGTGACGCCATCGCCAGCTTCAACCCGATCTATGGCCAGGGTATGTCGGTAGCCGCACTCCAGGCGGTGCAGTTACATCACACTCTGGCAACCGACGCCAGCAACGCGATCGCCCTGCAGTTTTTCGCTGCTGCAGGACGCATTGTCGATGAAGCGTGGAAGATGTCCACTGGGGCCGATTTCAAGTACCCGGAGACCAGCGGTCCGAGGCCATTTGGTACCGGCATCACGAACCGATATCTCTCCAGGTTGATCCGCAAGGCGCACACCGACTGGAGACTGGCTGAGGCGTTTGGTCGTGTCGGCTTTATGGAGACGGGAGGGCTGTCACTATTCAAGCCCATGATAGCCTGGCGTGTTCTCAAGCCAGGAGGCTGAACGGTTCACCCCGACATCCACCTGCCGGTTCCTTGAATGACCGTTGGATGAATTGTTCTAACCCGGTTGATCGTGGCTACTGAATCGACATTTGCACCGCTGAGATCTGTTGCAATCGATATGACATCACAAGAACGGGGTGGCGAGCGCTGCGGTGATGCAACTGATCACCAGCCACCCGACAAAATTCAGCCATGGGACGCCACGGTAACGGGGGCCTGGAAAATCATCTGAGTACGTCCAACTACCGTCTTCGACACCTCGGTGATCGACGAGTAAGTCGTAACTGGTGGCGATCACGCCAGCTGTGGCGACAGCTATCCAACCGTCAGTCACGAGCAGTGCCACACGGAATGCAATATAGACCAATCCCGTCCATCCAAACAGTATATACAGGGGAACACCGACGAGTTTCGGCCCGATATGATGCTCAAGCCAGCCACGATAGATGGCGATCACTTCAGCGACGAACGCAACGATCGCACCGCCGAGGAAAAATGCTACCGTCGCGAATAGCGGCCACGTGACTGCGGCGTGAGCGAGTGCGAGAATCCCGATCGCAACGATGACTCCAGCTATAACACGTTGATCGGCCACATTAGACGATACCGAGGCTGCTTGTAAAGCTTCGATGGTGTGACACTCCATCCCCATGTGCACACCCGGTGACTCACGGTTCCTGTATTCCACTCGAGAGCTCTGGCATAAAAAGCCGATTCACGCATCAGGGTCTTTGCTGACTATTCCGATTTACCGCATCGAGTCGGAGACAATGTCTCCCGATATGCAGTGCACCATCGCTGGTACGGTTGATATACTCCTGCACCAAAGACGACTCCGGTTCCGCTAACCAGTTCGAATCGTTGTGACTCTACCTCATTCACATCGCCATCGTGAGCAACGCTCAAGCTGGGTCTAACTGTGTCTCACAGACCCGGCTCGAAGTAACGAGTAATCAGAAGATTGATACGAGTCAACTACAGCAGGTGTTCGACCAGTATAATTCATTTCCATTCATGCCAACCGCGCCAGCAGAGTTAATCGTTGAGGGGGACCTGATCAGCTGTCGCCTCCACCGCCGCCTGGATTGGCGACCTGACTGCTGTCACCGGCGGCAACGGGTTTCTAGCGACAGCGGTGGCCAACCTCTGTCCCTCTTCCTCGACGGCGGGTGGCACCACATCGAGCACCACTGTTGCCCCCGCCGCCACAGCCAATGAGACAACATCGTGTTCGAGTGCGGCATCCTGGCTGTCGACCTTGTAGGATTCGGTCTGTTGACGGGCAAAACGTCGGACAATTTCGATCGCATCATCAGACACCTGGGTATCTGCAAGCTCGACGAATCCACTTGAGACGAGTACCTCCGCCGCAACGAGATCGAGGTAGTCCTCGGGCGTGACCTCTGCCTCGTACCGTACTGCCTCCTGTATGAGCGTCCGAGTTAACCGCATGCCCTCATAACAGAGCTGGACGCCTACCGCTCGATCAATCGCCTTCTCACCGGCTTCAATTCCACCAAGATGCTCGGCGGTGATCACCGTGACCGCGCCAGGTACCATCGAGGCCGTCTGTAAGCGTGTCTCGAGTGCGGTGCTCAACTGAGCGGGTTCGATGTCTCCGATCAGCCGGCAGGCTGCATTGAACACAGCGGTGCCTGGCTCCATCGCTGGAGGCTTGACGAGGTGGGGTAAATAACTTTGCAAAGGGGGTCTATTTGGCCGACGAGACTTGATCACTCACAAACTCGAACAGATGATTGATCTCGTCGTCGATACTTGCACTGAAGAACGTCTCGACGCCAGGGAACTTCCCGTCGACGACGAACCTGTTACGTACTGAACAGCCGAACTCGGTCGGTGTGAGCTCATGTTCTCCCTCGACATCCATCACCCACGAGGTACCCTTGAAGCGAACGTACCGGGGTGGATCTCGCTCGACATCCCGAGTGCGTACGGGGATGGTACCCGGGAGTGTCCGGATTGGCAGTTTCAGCCGCCAGACGGTGACCTTACCATCTACCTCGAAGCGATCGACGACGCTGATCGCCTGTGCTCGAAGGAGTGGATCTGAGAGTAGCTCCCACACCTCCTCGACGGTGGCCTCAACCTCGAATGACCGCTCAACAACCGTCGTCACGGTAGGCAAGCGACTCCTTTGGAGCATTTGTTCACACTGGGGGGAGTGAACCAATCTTCGACGTATGGTGCGAAGATTTTGTCGTGTGTCATCGCGAGTTCTGCATCGTGGATGTGAGTATTCAATGATACGGCTGTCGGCGACTGCGCAAGGATATCATCCGAGATGTCGACATGGTAAGCCAGCTTGCAGACAAAACCAGTGTGGAGACTGGCGATCAGATCATAGCCGACAGCGAGGTTGCCAACCTTCGTGAGGTAGCCAATGAACGCCCTGCGGCGACTGGTGGTACCGTGTATTAGACGCTTGTTGGTCACGTTCGAGATGTAGGAGGTCAACACGTTGTCGTTTGTCCCTGAGGCATCGTGCTGGGTCAGGATGCAGTCAATAATCTGTTTACTGACCGTCACGAGCTTCGATGGTGCGAACGTGAACGGCACCATATCGTTGCCATCGTGAGCAGGACCCTAATAGCCACGCATTAGAGGGTGATGAACGATGGTGTGAGATTCGCTTGATGTGGAGATATGTACCTGATCCGAGCTAAGATCGACGACCTGATCACCAGAATGCTGTGCCTGACACCGGTGAAGACCTAATGGATGCCGATATCTCAGGCACATATTCGCGCTTGCAAGCTTGTAAGGTGTCGTGAACCCTCTTGGTCCTGGTGCGTGGACTACGGTGGTGCCATTCTCCCCAGCAATCGTGACCGTTATCACAGAGCTATCGTGGGATTTTCGAGGATATCTTCCAGCGGGGGAGCGCCAAAACTACGAGTGGGGGCAACCCAAGGTGTGCTGTCTCAGGCCGTGAGACAGCCTTGAAGTGGTTCTCATCTGTCGAGAAAATATCACCGGGTGACTACATTCGTGCAACGGTCGTTCAAGAGTATGGGCTTATGTCGGGCAGTTTCAATCCGCTCGATGATAGCGAAAATGAGTCATCAATATCGTGATTAACCAATGACGATCCATACCAAACATCCTCTCGACCCAAAAGCACTGGCCAGCACCTTTATCGATGCTGCATGGAGCAGCGACTTCGACCAACTCGACCGCCTCTGTTCACCGACCGTCTTCGTACACGATCCCGCGAATCCGACTGCTGGAATCGGGCCTGAAGCCCACAAACAATTCGTCGAACGGATCACAGAAGGCGCCATCGACGTGGATGTAGCGGTCGATTACGCCATCGTGGGCGACGGGAAGGTTGCTGTCCACACGTCCGGAGTCCTGACGGGAGACAACGCAAGTCGCGATCAAGACGGTGCAGAGGAGGTGACCTCCATCTCGGGGTTTGAGGTCATGCACCTCGATGCCGATCTCATCGTGGAATGGTCCGGGACGGTGCTCCCAAACCGAGCGGTGAAGGAACTACGCACCAGTTTAGCCGGAAACGTGATTTGTCCCGACGATGCTGAGTACGACGAAGCAAGGGCGGTATGGAACGGGATGATCGACAGATACCCCGGCCTCATACTCCGATGTGCAGGGGTTTCGGACGTAATCAAGGCAGTGAACTTTATCCGTGAGAACGACCTGCTTGTCTCCATCCGGGGTGGCGGTCACAACGTCGCTGGTTCCGCTGTCTGTGATGGCGGTGTTGTTATCGACCTCTCAGCGATGACCGGTGTGTGGGTAGACCCTGATACACGCACGGCATGGGTCCAAGCGGGAGCAACGCTAAGGGATGTCGACCGTGAGACGCAAGCGTTCGGCCTCGCAACCCCCCTCGGGGTCGTCTCTGCGACTGGTGTGTCGGGGCTCACTCTCGGTGGAGGACTCGGACACCTCCGGAACAAATATGGACTGAGTGCCGACAACATCGAGTCAGTCGGTTTTGTCAGTATCACCGGCGAGTACCTCACGGCTAGCGCGGACCAACACCAGGACCTCTTCTGGAGTATTCGTGGGAGTGGGACTAGTCCCGGAGTGGTTACGGGATTTGAGTTCGACCTTCATCCAGTCGGACCAGAGGTGTCAGTCGCCCTGGTTATCTATCACAGTGATGACGCGATTGAAGTCATGCGAGGTGTTCGAGAATATGCTCGATCGTCACCTGACGAACTCAGTTTCATCGCATCACTCGGGCTACTACCTGACGATGAACTCTTCACAGAGGATGTTGTCGATGATCTCAAGATCGTGATAGGAGGGATGTACGCTGGTTCTCCTGAGGAGGGGGAACCAGTGATCGAGCCGCTTCGAGAGCTAGCCGAGCCGATCGTGGATTTCAGTGGTACGATGCGCTATGTCGACTTCCAACAAGCATTCGACGCAGATTATCCCGATGGGAGACGATATTACTGGAAATCGCTCTACCTCGAATCACTCTCCGAAGATGTCATCGACCGGATCATCGAGTGGGGGAACATGGCACCATCACCCCATTCCACCGCTGATCTCTGGACATTGGGTGGTGCCGTCGCGGATGTTGGTCTCGATGATAGTGCCTTCCCTGGTCGCGATTCCCCGTACCTTCTCGCGGTCGAGGCTAACTGGGATGATCCCGAGGCAGACGAGACAAATATCGAGTGGGTTCGCGACTTCCTAGAGGACATGTCACCATTCTCAGACAGCACAGTGAATTTCAATTTCCCTGGCTTCCATGAGGGAGGCGACGAAACGATGAAGCGGGGTCTTGACGATGCATACCAGCGTCTCGTCGAAACAAAAACAGCGTACGATCCTGAAAACCGACTCCGGGTGAACCAGACTGTCGAACAGATTACCAAGGAGGAAATGCCATGAGTGCCCGCAACTCAGCTCCGATATTCGCTTGTGACGAGGCACTAGGGTCGCAATTTCCAGAGCCTGATATAGTAAGTCGATCAACGTCTGGACATTGGAGAGTACGATGAGTATCCAGCTTCAGTATATGAGCGAGCGACTGGAGGCAACCGCGCTGGAAGCGATTCATGAGGGTGCCAGCGACGAGATGCAGTCCCAACTCGGCATGCATCTCGAGTGGGTTAACGATACTATGGTCTCCATCGTCTCAGACGATCCCTCGACACTCCTAAATCGCGCGATCGGTCTCGGGGTGAACCTGCCAGCGACCGAGGATGGAATCAAGCGTATCTGTGAGGCATACCGGGAACACGGCGTAGAGAGCTTTTATCTAGGGGTTCATCCCGATTCGCTTCCCGACGATATCGAGCGGTTGCTTGAAGACGGCGGGCTGAAGTCTGGCCGAGGCTGGATGAAATTCGAACGGGGGCCCGACCCAGCCCCGACGGCTGCATCGGATCTCGAGGTGCGTGAGATAGGCGAGGAACACATCGATGAGTTCGGCCGTATCGCTACGTCGGCGTACGGCATGACCGCGGAGGCATCGGTGTTGGTCCGGGGACTCATCGATCGCCCTGGATTCCACCTATACATGACCTTCGACGGGGATGCACCAGCCGGTACCGGCGGTATGTTCATCGACGGCGATTGCGCGTGGTTCGAATGGGCTGCGACGGATCCGACGTTCCGACAACGCGGAAGCCAGCGAGCGTTACTGGCTCGCCGAATCGAAGACGCGTTGGATGCAGGTTGTACGCGGTTGCTTACGTGCACTGGCGCGCCAGTCCCCGGCGATCCACAGCACTCGTATCACAACATCGAATGGGCAGGATTCGAGCCGAGATTTGTTCGAGAGAACTGGATACCGAAATGAGTGGTACCCTCCTGGAGGAACGATATTCCTGCTGTCTGGGTCTGTTCCCAATGGGCAGTGATTCATCAGATCGAGGGAACTGTTAACTTGACATATACCGTATCAGATGCGAGCGTTCTTCGATATCGTCCATGGATGGGGTGTCGACGAACTCTCGCCAAAGGGGAGAAGAACCAGCCATGGCAGACACCACATCACCAGACTCGCGGAAAGAAATGGAGCAGGTTACCTCGGCAGATGGGACTGAGATCGCCTTCGAAAGGACGGGGAGTGGGCCACCGCTCTTACTCGTCCATGGCAGCGGGGTCAGCGATCATCGGCGATGGGATATCGCTGGTGTTCGCGATGCGCTGGCAGAACACGTGACGGTATTCGCACTCGATCGTCGTGGTCGTGGCGAGAGCGGGGACGCAGAGGCGTACGCATTCGAGAGAGAGGTCGAGGACACTGTCGCCGTCATTGCCACGATCGGCGAGTCAGTCACGCTACTCGGGCATTCATTCGGTGCCAACATCGCACTTGAGGCGTCACTCCTCACCGACTCCCTTTCCGGGCTGATCCTGTACGAACCGGGGATCCCTGTGGGTAATCACAAAATGAGCGATATGGCGGTGGTCGACCAGATGAACGACCTCCTGGCAGACGGTGAAAACGAAGCGGCCCTCCTCGTGTTCTGCCGTGAGATCGCTGGCCTCACATCGGAAGAGATCGACGAGTTTCGCTCCGATCCAACCTGGGACGATCGAGTTGCAGGAGCCCATACCCTCGCCCGAGAAGAGCAGGTGTTAAGTGAATTCGAGTTAACGCCGGGGCGATTTTCGGCAATGGAGACACCAACGCTACTGTTATCCGGTGGAGAGAGTCCCCAGCTATACAGAGACGCAACGAAAGCAGTCGACGACGCACTACCCAACAGCGAGATCGTCATCTTCGAAGACCAACAACACGTGGCGATGAACAACGAACCGGAACGATTCGTCGATGAGGTGCTCTCGTTCATCCGGAAAATTTACTAACTGGCCGGCGATTGGTCTCTCCATTCGGTGCAGATAACGCGTGGTTTCGACCGAACCGGGACCAGTGGTGAAATTACTTCGGCTGACGCGTAGAGGCGAGGGTATTCACCCAGAGATCGCCGGTATTTCCATGATCTGTCGTATGTCTTCGGGATCCATCCCCTCCACCTCGATCGCCTCCTTCTCGCATGTCTCGTAGACCTTCCATGCCCACTCACGCACCTCTGGTGCGTCGGTGTCGGCGTACACACGGAGGTTTCGGGTGCCGGGCTCGCAGACACCGATGCCGACTCGGTCGTCGAATATTGTGAGCGCGAACGGGAGCTCGTCAACCAGCTTGATCGTGAGGTATCCACTCGTCCACGCCTCGATGCAATTCTCCGGGTTGTTCTCGATGATGTCTTTGGCGACATCCAGGAGTCCAATGAGTTCCGTCTCCATCCCGTTGACGATGCGCCCCTTCACCTCGTCCAGACGGGCCGGTACGATGAGATCGAGATCTAACGCGTGGAGTGCTTCTGTCTCTCGAACAAGCGTGATGAATCTGACGAGTGGGGTATGCGGGTCTCCATGTTCGGTGCCCGTCACTGTCGCGTCGGCAAACGCTTCATTGTCGATCGGAACTGGGGCATCCTTCACTGCCTCGAGAACCGGAGCCAACTGCAGCGCAGTGCTCGCCTCCCGCTTGAATCTGGTGGAGGCCTCGGTGAGAAGCGTGCCCGACTCCGTGAGCCGAAACTGCCCGTTCACCCTCTCGATCACCCCCAACTCACTGAGCAGTTTTGTATGCCGGTGGCTTGTCGCCCTCGATACCCCTAATCGGTTCTGCAACTCCCGCCGGTCGTACACCTCGCCATGGAGTTCCTCTAGTAGTGGAGACCTTCTGAGGAGGTCGATCAGGACACCGATGTCATCCTCATGTGGTGTGGTAGCCATATACGAGGTCCGTTCTCAGTAAAGATAGCTCTATCTCAGGGGGTGAGACACGCATTGAACAGACATCAAGGTTGTATCCCTGATGTAATGTCGAACCTCAGTGTGAAGATTCCACCCCGGCACGTGCCAACACGAGGTATTAACCTTAGCTCAGCTGCCAGAACGGTACCCGAGGTATCGTGATCGTAGGTGTATCATGCACACCCCCGATTGCAGCCGTAGAATCGGTGAGGGTACTGATTGATATGGAACATGCAGCCTATGAGTTCGGTGCATCGGTGGATTCAGAGAAGATCACCAACGATGAAGGTCGGAAAATGTGAGATCAGCTACCAGATTTTCTGATAGATCGCGGGTGATCGGATATGCCGGCAAAACTAAACGTTACGGTTCCAACGGTGGAAATATGGAGGAGCCACGGATTGTCGAGCGCAACAATCCCGAGGAGGTGTTCACCCTCCTATCAGACGATACCCGTGTGGCGATTCTCCAGGCACTATGGGGAACCGACAGACCGATCGCGTTCTCTGAACTCCGTGAGGCCGTCGGTGTCAGAGATTCCGGCCAGTTCAATTACCACCTCGGCAAGCTCATCGGGCAATTCGTCCGCAAGTCGACCGAAGGCTATGAGCTCACGCAAGCTGGCAAGGGGATCAATGGCGTGATCGAGACCGGCTCCTTCACACTCAAGGCGACCTTCGAACCGATTGAACTCGACGGGGCTTGTTCTTACTGTGGTGGGGTCAGGACACTCAACTTCGAGAATGAGGTCGTCAATATCGAATGCGGGTCATGCGAGGTTATGTACCGATTCGTAGTCCCACCAGCTGTCTTCGCTGGTTACGACCGTGAGTCGATCCCGATGGTTGCCAACCGATACTTGCACGCGACGTTCCATCACATCCAGACCGGCTTTTGCTGGTTCTGCAAGGGTCAAACACGGTCGACAGTGAAGTTTGAGGAGGCACCCTCCAAGGCAGCCGACCGTGCCAGCTTGAAACGTGATGAACCTGGAGAGTTCAGTCTCGTCGAGGCCGAAATAGCGGGTGGTGAGGCATCCAAGAAGACTGACGATGGAGAAAGCGCCGGAGATGACTCCGTGATTCCAGTCGTTCTATATGAGTGCGAGCGATGCAGTCACATGGCGACGAGCGGACTCTGGTTGGCTACCTTTGACCACCCCGCCGTCAGGAGCTTCTATTACGAACAAGATATCGACATCCGAGACCGTCCCGTCTGGGAGTTCCCTTCGTTTGATTCGAACCATCTGAACGTGCTGCGCAGCAATCCCCCTCGGGTAAGCGTGACCTACACAGCCGGCGATGAAACGCTCACGCTCGTCCTTGATGAGGGCGCCGACATCGTCGAGGTCAAATCCTGACCACGCTGTTGCAAGCCAAGACCGGCCAACTACTTAACTCAGATACAAGATACGTTCACAAACTGGTTTAGGTCACTGGTTATTTCCTCGAAACGCTTGTTGTCCCCCTAGCGTGGCTACGTGGGACAGCCAACTCAGAAATCCAACCGAACCACGTCAACATGGGTCAGTCGGCGGCCTCGACAGAACCAGCCTCGGTAGGCAAATGGTTGCTATCATCCCCGGTGCTCTCCGAGGGAAAATCTACAAGTACGGATTATCCGGCAAGCGGTACGACGAAGTGCAACACGGTGATGACAGCCATGAAAACAAACTCGGGGCGGTCTATCACTGCAATGCTTGCACGCCCTATATATCACATTCCTTAGAGGAGTCAAAGTACGCTCGGGACGCAGATGTTTTCAGTCGTGGATGAACCATTCACAACCCGCTGGCGAGGGGCTACGGCGATAATATGCTCAAGCATATGTCATAGGACAATAAGTTTTTCTCGGTCGCTTCACACATGATGCAGATAGTTGCCTCCCCCTGTGCTTGTCCGCTTTCTGTAAACGTGAGGAGTTCAGAAAAAGGGGACGATCCGAACGGCAACGTCTGTGTTGTCAGCCGATGGCGAAGAGTGTTCCATCACTGCCTGTTGCCACGAGCAGATCATCCGCGAGCGCAATACCGTATGTCGGTGACCACGACATGGCTTCTGTCCGTAACTCCCACCTGACCATTCCAGATACCGGATCGAGTGCGAATGTGCCGCCGCCAGGAAGCACGCCGTAGAACTCGTCGTCACTGGCGACCATCGTCGCTGGGAGGTCATCGTGGCCTGGTGCGATCTCGGGCGAAGCCCGCCAAAGTGTCTCACCGGTTAGTAAATCGAGCCCGACCACTGTTCGGTCGTCGGGGCGGGGAACGGCAACAACATCATCCACGACTGTCGGACGACCTCCCGCACGACTATCTGGAAACGATCGCGACCAACGTGGTTCCAACGTTTGCCAGTCGTACGCTGAAATTAGGAATGTCTCGGAGGCGTAGCCAATCGAGAGCAAGGTATCCTCGAACAATGCGTCGCTGAGCCGCGTTGCTTCCTCGCCGGGTAACGCAGGTAAGATACCTGCGCGAGAACCGTCATCGAGTCGTCGTGCGATTCTCGTCCCTTCGAATACTGCCACAGCCGTTGTCGCCAGAGGACGACCGTAGTTGTCGACCATGTTCGGGCCGATTCCCCGGGCCTCCCAGTGCAACGCACCGGTTTCCACATCAAATGCAAACAGTTCCGACGACCCCTGCTCCGGATCCAGCTCGAGATCCTCGTTAACTCCATACCGAGGATCGGCGTCTGTAGCGAGTACGATGTCGTCAACACGCCGGATGGTAAACGGGTCGTACAGCGCCCCTTCTGTCTCCCAACGTCTTGTCATCGTCTTGCGATCGTAGGCATGAATCGCGGTCTTTGAATCGGAGCCGACAGCCACGTAGATAGTTCCCTCAGTCACGCATGGGCGAGATATCAACCGGTCGGCCCCGACAATCGTTTCGACATCACCTGTCTCAGCATCGATCGCGACCAGTTCAAAGCTCATGTCTTCGAACGCCCCCGTTTCGGTGTTGACCGCACGACGAGTGTAGACAGTACCGTCGACAATTACGGGGTGGTGCTCTCGTGCAAACAGTGTCGGGATGTTCGGATCGAACGTCCACCGGACATATGGTTCATCGGAAGGACCATCTGCAGACCGGTTCCGAGAGGTGTTGGCTGTATCGTGCCCATGCATACGCCACCCGGGGTCGTCAACCCATTTCGGCGATCCGGGATCGTCAATACGCCACCCTGTAACCGGTTCCGATCTGGTATGCTTGAAATCCGTACCTGGAGGGACAGGATTGATCGAAGGCGGTTCAGTGGTAGTATGTTGGTTGGTATGTTGATCGCTGTAATCAGTACAACCAGCAACTCCGGCGACTCCTGCGGTGAGTATCGCAGCGAACCGACGGCGTGAGTACGTACGCTCAGAGGGCATGAATTGTTAATGACATCAATAGCGAGGGAGTCCGATCACGACTGAAGGGTAGTACCCCGAACCCATACACCCCCTTTTGTGAAAAATTACAAATGCTTTCTGAAGCAGATGTTACATTCGCAGCAATACACGGGCACACTCGGAAAGCACCTCAGCAAGGCGGTGCCGTTCGGCATCGAACAACCCCTCATCACGGACTCGTCTTCGATCGAAGGAACCAGTTGATGAATGACAGTGTCGGTGATCGGGCTCAGTGCAGCTGATACATCGGATATTTCCTGGCACCGAATTCATGAAGTGACACAGTAGCCGAGGTGGCAAGCATCTGGATTGGATTATCCTTGTCGGGGGAGAGTGATCAGCCAAACGCTCCCTGTCGTGATCACCTACCGCCATGTGTCGGTCGGTTAAACCAGTCTCGACCAGATCATAATACTAGCTCTCCAGGTCGAGGGGGTACACGACAAACGTGTCACTACAGTGTACAAGCCGATTCCGGTGGCCACAAAATCACTCAAATTAGTTTATTGAGTGGGCTAATTTCACATATAATGTTGTCTACCATGCTCGATATCTCGATTAACTTTAAATGTACTACTGAAAAAATACATTGATGACTAGACACGGTCAGTGTCCCAAGTGTCGAGGCCAACTCTCACTCGAGGCAACAAGATGCAAGCATTGTGGATATGAGGCATCACTGAGTATCGAACGTGGGACTATCGTCACTGGACTCATCATCATTGGAGGGATAACCGGGTTTATTGCAGTCGCATCGGTTATCCCCCTCCTGTGGCCCGACCCCTCGTACGTCGGAATTTACGCGACCGCCTCAGTCCAGCGATTTGTCGTGACAGTAACTGCTACGATCGTTATTGGTTGGTTGATTTATCGGCAGTTATCTCGAACATAAGGGTCAGTGGCCGTCCGAGGAGGTAAACCCTAAATCGGTCCGTTCGACACCGTAACGTGGTGCAACAAGGTACTCGTGGAGGGATCATCTGTGAGAATATCGGTCAATAGAGGGAATTTGGGCTGACGCAAAGAAACGTTTGATATGGGTACTGTTCGAAAATCGCTATCGATACTACAGGAATATGACCAATCTCCATGACCGGGTGATTCAATGTTATGAAAGAAAGAAGAGAACCCTTTGACAGCAATCGTCATACGATGTTGTCGGATCCTTCTCCAACGACAGGAGAACATCCCGGCGGTCCTCGACACAAGGAAGAGCCGTTTCCCACCGTCGCCGCGAACGTACATGAACATCTATCTTCAGACTCTTCCGGACACAACATGCACCATGTATGGCGTGTGTTTCGGCTCACACAGCGGTTTGCAGGCGAGTTAGCTGCAGACAACGAGATCGTTGGCTGTGCGGCTCTCGTCCACGACCTACATCGAGTGGTGGGTGATGGTACCGGCTGTGACCCGAAAGCAACGCTTGACATG
Organism: Halobacteriales archaeon; assembly: GCA_007118145.1. Taxonomy (GTDB): domain Archaea; phylum Halobacteriota; class Halobacteria; order Halobacteriales; family SKSH01; genus SKSH01. The sequence goes on along the minus strand of SKSD01000001.1, from coordinate 58,614 downwards.
GTTGAAGAGATGCTCGAGGGATCGGGCTTGGATGACGACCAGCTCGCGAGAGTCCAACATTGCGTGGCAGTTCACGATGATCTCGCATTTAGGGGTGAAGATCCCGCACCAGAGACGATTGAGGCAGCAATTCTACGCGATGCTGACAATCTCGATGCGATGGGTGCAGTCGGTGTGGCCCGCACGTTTGCATTCGGTGGCTTCCATGGCACGCCACTTTGGGATCCCGATGGGGAGGAATATTCGCAAATATATCATTTCGAGGACAAACTACTCCGCTTGCGGAGTGAACTCCATACTGACCCAGCCCGGCAATTGGCAGAAGGAAGACACGCATTCCTTGAGCTGTTCTTCGAGCGGTTTTTGGCCGAATGGCATGGCGAGGTCTAGGGGGTGTTTGGTGTGCTACCTGCGGCGAGGAGTCGACACCGGATATCATGACCGCTTTAGACGATTACGTCCCCCCATCTCCTACAATATATCCGGTGCGTTTGGGTATGACTCGACCTGCACGGAACGGACAAGTTCTGAGTATTTCATTGATGAATTGACGCTAGAAGTTCCAAAGATTCCTATGAACCGGGTTGCAACGGATATCGAGATCCTCTATGACGCCTGGTATCCGCTTCGTGGCACTCGGTGCCGTTTGGCGTGAGGACGAACTCCTCGTCTTCGAAGGTCAGTCACCACAGACCGACGAGCCGTTCTATCGGTTGCTCGGTGGAGGGGTCGAATTTGGCGAACACAGTCAGGATACAGTGGTACGTGAATTCGAGGAGGAACTCGGCGTCGAATTTGCGAATCCGACGCATATCGGGACGTTCGAGCAGGTATTCACGTATAACGATGAAACATGCCACGAGATCTGGCGGGTCTATGAAGGCCACATCATCGAGGATTGGCCCTACAACAGGGATTCGTTCACATTCGTTGAACCTGACCTCGATGTTGAGCATCGCGCTCGATGGATGCCGATAGATAGTCTCCAAGAGGATCATACAACGTTCTACACGCAGGATATTCTGACGGCGATGGGCCACTAACCGAACACATTTCCCCGTGAGCTTGGAGCGTGAGGCGCTTCAGACACTGTTCACCTGAATTGTGTCGTCTCATCACGGATGATTACGGGATTTCAAGGAGAAAGCCCCGTGCTCTAGCGAGGGGATGAATCCGACGACAGGGACGTTGACTGCAGATCGTGACGTACGTACATCAGGTGGAAATTGCAGTTGGGTTGTGTCTCCATCGACAAAAGGCAACCCCGGGTCGGATGTTCTACTCTACCACCGTGGACGAGTCGAGGCGATTGCACGGCCATGTGAGGTGAAAGCCAATACCTCAGCACACTATTCCTCAAACGTGGTCCGACGCACGACTCACGAACCACCGCCAGACTCCCAGTGGTCTGGTCAGGGTGCCTTCGAGGAAGGAGGAACGGCCTTGGTGTCCCACGAAGGAATCCTCGCCTTGAAGGACAGGAAGGATGTCAATACTCATCATCCGAGGATTCACTCCTCTCGATCCGTTGTCGACAGTCGGCACACCTGTCTTTCAGCAATTCGATATTATCGGCGAGCTGTATGTCACCTAGTTGTAACGAATCGTCGAATTTCAGCGGTGAGTTATGGTCCATGCCTCTCCGTGTGATCTCCTTGGCGAGTTCGTCATGTCGACGTTGGATGTTCGATGTGTCGATCTGGTGCTTGTCGGCGTGACCCCGGACGATTGCTACACCGTGGGGATGGTTTCGAATGGTGCCAACCACTTGATGCATCTCAGCGTGTTCGCCAAGCAGATGCTTGTCGCATAAGAGTGCTGGATCGATGCCCCACATACGCGTCATGGATCGATCACCCATCCATGCAAGGTAGGGTTTGGCTGGGTACCCTTGGAACTGTACCGCACCGTCATCAACCTGCCATCATATCACATCGTAACGTGGAGCTCTCGGACAATACATTCATCCTCCGACTCTCCGCCACGTACGCACATAGGTGTGGTGACTGATGGGGTGTCCCTGAGTTATCACAGCCTCAACTGTCACGATGAGGTTGACGGGCTGTCGGACACGTCTTAACGTAGAAAACGAGGCGAACGCCTGGCGCTTCAGTGCGGGGAAGATGTCAAAGACAGTATCGCTGACGTTGAACTCTCACAACATCCATGCTGAGGCTCGGACATTCAATCTCTGATACGTCTTGTGACCCAATTTAATGGGGTGTCACCCACTACCTCCATCGTACCCACGGTGGCTTTATGGTGCAACGAGTTCCTACCGGCATCAGTGGGAGAGTATGCCTTTGAACTGGCGCTTTGTGCGCACCTTGAGTCGGCCGATGACGTCATCGTCTCGCGACAACTCGGTGGTGCGGTTGTCGATGCTGACCGACGGGTGCTTGATGTCGTCATCGTCGAACCCGGTCGGACATTCGATGACCGAGCACGACTCTCCGAGGCGACCATTCCCCGTCGCATCCTCGAGTCCCCGATCGGGGCAGGCACATTTCGTGACTGGCGTCGTGCCCTCGGCGATGGTATAGCAGCTGAGAAGGCCATCGAGCGGGCGATCAATATCGGTGTCCTAGAGGTTGATCATGACCGTGGGCGAGAGCTCGTCAGGCTGGTCGACAGGTATCCTAAGGACTGGTTCGACCGTATCATCGCCATCGAGAACAAGCCATACCTCGACGAACCAGGTGCCCTTTACGAACAACTACAGTTCGATGTCAGCCTGGGATTGGCCGACAGCGTGGTATTGGTCACCGAGAGCTATGTCACTCGTGCGCACCGCAACCGGTTTCCCGATGAGATCGGTATCTGGCGTTTCGATCCCGAGGAAGTCTCGATCGAGGTGATCACTGAAGCGAGTGAGCTGGCAACTGACGGGCCGGGGATCGAGATTGCAAACCGACAGACCGGACGGACAGAGATCGATATCGTCGATACCACCTCCAAGCAACATGCCAGGCGACACCTCGCCGAGCGAGCCTACGGCAAGGGATGGCGGACGTACCGCCTCCCACCTTGTGGACAGGTCGACCCCGATCGAGGGCCGTTCCCCGGTGGTCCGTACTGCTCGCACTTCGACCGTCTCATCCGCCAGGAGCGAGACTGCGGACCGAGGTGTCCGGGGTTCGAACCGGCTGCCCCACCTCCGGTCGATCTCGCTGGATTACGAGCGAGATGTTCACCGTGGATACGCAATCCACCCGATCGACGCAGCCACCAGTCGAGCCTCGAGCGGTTCACCTCGAGTCAGTAGTCCATCAGCCTGGTTGCAGCGATAAACAGCGCCAGGAGACCGGCCATGAAGACGAGCAACTCGAGGACGCGGATGCCCCTACCGGTGCCGATGGCGATCAAGACGTACGCGATGAGCACCACGAGCAGGTAGCGTACCGCCCGACGCACATCGGCTGCGGGCATCGTCAGTCAGTGATCGTGACCTGCGATATCACCACCACCGGCGATGAGTGCGTCATGATCACCCTCAATCGTATCTAGCTCGCGGAGGTTGTCACGCTCGTGGAAGTCGTCAACCGCATCGAGTAGGTCCTCCTGCGTCAGCTCACGACGTCCCTCCGTCAGTGCCTCCAACACCGCCTCGCGGAGCACGAGGCGCAGGTCGCTCCCGGTGAACCCCTCGGTCTCAGCCGCGACTGCCTCTGGATCGAACTCATTGATGGTCATCTCCCGGGTGATCACCCGGAGGATGTCAGCACGCATCGGCTCATCCGGCTTGGGGAAGTTGACGATCTCGTCGAAACGTCTCCAGGCTGCAGAATCGAGTTGATCTGGATGGTTCGTCGCACCGATCAACAATACATCATGTTCGATGAGGCTGATATCATCGATCGACTTCAACAGGGTGTTCACCGCCCGCTTTAAGGCTGCATGTTCGTCGCTACGTCGGGTCTTCGCGACGAAATCGAACTCGTCGATGAACAGGATACACGGAGACAACCGCTTGGCCACCTCGAACGTCTTATCGACGTTCTTCGCCGTCTCACCGAGGTACTGACTGGTGATCATCGACAGGCGTACCTCGACGACCGGGAGGTCGAGATCTTGTGCCAACGCCCGGGCGACGGATGTCTTTCCCGTCCCCGGCGGACCAACGAAGAGCAACTTGCCGATCTCGCGGAGACCGATCTCAGCGAGGTATGCACGGTGTTCGATGGCGGTTGCGATCTTGAGGATCTCCTCCTCTTGGTCCCTGGTCAGGACGAGGTCGTCGAGTGTGATGGCCACCTCCTCGGGGGCATGCACGGTGACGAGATCGAGCATCTCCTCATCTTCCTCGTCAAAGTATTCTGCGAGCAGTGTATCGATCCACACGCGGTCTGCCTGGATTGGTCGGTTAGTCTCACGTGCCTCCTCGTAATCAAGATCGAGGTCGGTCTCACCCTCGAGCACGAACGTCAGTGTGGGGTTCGACTGGATGTATGCACGGTCAACGCGGGCGACCAGCCACTCTCGGGCCATCGACTCATCACTCAGTGATAATGTGTCCGTGAAGGTGTCACGATCGGTGAACATGAGATCGTTCACCGCCTCCCACGGTTCATCAACACCCGTCGCGGCTCGGGCTGCATCGCCTGTCACCGGCAGGGGACGCTCTATCCCTCCGTTACTCCAGAAGACGGTCCTAAAGCGTGGGGGTAGGTCGTTTTCATCGAGTTCAGTGTGATCGTTAAACGCCATCACAGTCAGCAGGAGTTCGACAACGGCGACATGTTCATCACTCATAAACAGAAAGGTAGCCGCCAGACCGGCTTAAGGGATTCGCCGCGAAACAGCGAGCGTAAAAGTACACACATCGAATCTCCGACCATGTCGGCTGAAACGACGCCAGTGATTACTCACGCCCTCCGAACAGCCCAGGGGAAGGACGGTGGTGCGTTTGCAGACACGCGACCAGAAGACCTGTCGATCCCGCTCATCAACACGATCCTCGATGATGCTGAACTCTCCGGTGAACATATCGACGACCTCATGTGGGGTTGTGCGCAGCAGCGCGAGGAACAGGATAACAACATGGCACGGGCCATCGCCCTATTGTCCGATCTGGGTGAGTCGGTCCCGGCGACGACGATCAACCGCTGGTGCGCCTCGTCGATGCAGGCAATCATGAGCGCAAGCGATGCCATACGGGCGGGACAGCGTGATGCGATCATGGTCGGTGGCGTCGAGAATATGTCACGGGTCGAGATGGGTAGTGCGTATGGCTACATCCACCCGGAGATCGACGAACTATACAACCTCCCGAGCCTGCAGATGGGCATGACGGCAGAGGCCGTCGCAGAACGCTATGAGGTGAGTCGCGAGGAACAGGATGAATGGGCGCTTCGCAGTCACGAACGGGCGCATGCCGCGACCACCGATGGCCGATTCGCGGATGAGATCGTCCCGATCGAGACTGAGGCAGGTACGGTGGCAGAGGACGAGGGTATCCGACCAGACACGAACCTCGAGGTGCTCTCGCAGTTACCGAGTGTCTTCGTCGGTGATGGGACGGTCACACCAGGTAACGCTTCACAGATCAGTGATGGGGCTGCCGCCTTGCTGGTGACCAGTGAGGCGTTCGCCCACGCTCACGACCTCCCAATCCTCGCCGAGGTCGGTTCGAACAATGTCGCCGGTGTCGACCCTCAGGTGATGGGGATTGGACCCGTCCCGGCAACACGCGGCCTCCTCGAGCGAACGGGTCGTTCGATCGACGAGTATGATCTCATCGAGATCAACGAGGCCTTCGCCAGCCAGACCGTCTACTCACGTCGCGAACTGGACATCCCTTCGGAGAAACTCAATGTCAACGGTGGGGCGATAGCGATCGGTCACCCCTTGGGAGCCAGTGGTGCACGACTCCCTGTGACGCTCATCCACGAGCTTGGCCGTCGTGGTGGTGGCCTTGGGCTGACCACGCTGTGTGTCGGCTTCGGTCAGGGTGCGGCGATGGACTTCGAGGTATTCCCAGCCTGAGTGTTCACTCGGCTTCTACGTACATCTCCTCGACCTCTTCGCGGTAACGGTTGAGAATATTGCGACGTTTCTTCTTGAGCGTCGGGGTCAACAGGTCGTTCTCCTCGGTGAACTCCTCCTCGACAAGTCTGAAGTCCTCGATCTGCTCGTGGGATTCCAGCTGCTCGTTCACGGCATCGATCTGGTCGGCTATCGCGGTTCGAACACGCAGATCGCGGATGATGTCGGCCCGTTCCTCGGGTAGGTCGTGATCGTTTCGCTTCCCCCACCGTTCGATACCCTCGAAGCTCGGGACGAGCAACGCGGTGATGAACGGTCGATCGTTGCCGACGACCATGCACTGTTCGACGAGCTGACTCGGTGCGAACGCATCCTCGATCGGCGCCGGCGCGACGTTCTTGCCCGTGGTGAGGACGATAATCTCCTTGAGTCGTTCCTTGAAGACGAAGTAGCCATCGGGGCGTTCCTCGACGATATCACCGGTTCGGAACCAGCCATCGTCGGTAATCGCTCGCTCGTTCGCATCTGGGTTGTCGAGGTAGCCGTCTGTCACGTTCGGTCCCTTGACGAGCAGCTCACCGACTGCTGCTGTCGTATCACCATCATCAGGGGCACGTACCGACGTGTCCAGGCGTGTCTCGACATCGACCAGGGCAGGGCCGATGGTGCCGATCTGTGGGGCCTCTGGAGGGTTCGCTGTGAGCACCGGTGCGGTCTCCGTCAGCCCATACCCCTCGAGGATGGGCAGTCCCATACCGTGATAGAGTGCGCATAGGTCAGGTGAGAGACTCCCGCCACCACTGATCATGAAATCGAGTTGGCCACCGAGTGCGGTCCGCACCTTCTTGAACACCAACCGGTCTGCGATCGCTCGTTTCGTCCGCAATCCGAATCCTGGGTCATCGCTTCGGTGGTATGCCTCACCGACCTCGGTCGCCCAGTTGAAGATCTTCGCCTTGACCGACGACGACTGTGCCTGTTCACGGATCGCCTTGTACATCTGCTCGTAGACTCGCGGGACCGAGGTCGCTGCCGTCGGCTCGACCTGTTCGAAGTCTGCCTGTAACGTATCTGGCGATTCGGCATAGGCCACGCACGCACCCGAGGCGAACATGACAAAATGGCCGCCCAGGCGTTCGAAGACGTGTGCGAGGGGGAGGTATGAGACGACACGGGTCTCCTCGGTGATCGCAGGCGTTCCTGGGGGCTTGTCATCCCTTGGGCCGAACCGACGTCGAATCTGGTTGATATTCGCCCTAAAGTTACCATGCGTGAGTTTGACCCCCTTCGGTCTGCCGGTCGTACCACTCGTGTAGATGATGCTCGCAAGATCGTCCCACTCCCTGGCATCGATCCATGACTCGTACGCACTCGGATCGAATCGTTTGGCGCCGATATCGTGTACCTCAGCCAGTGTGTAGACGTTATCACGCTTGGCAGCTGGGTGATCCTCGATGTCATCGATGACGACAATCCATTCGAGTGTCGGGATGTCATCCTCCACCTCGAGCACGCGATCGAGAAGGTCGGCGTTCTCCGCCACGACCCCACGCGCACTCGGGTGGTCGAGCAGGAACTCAAGCTGATTGACCGACGAGGTGGGATAGACCGTGGTCACGACAGCCCCGGTGGCGAGTAATGCGTAATCAGCCTGTGCCCACTCCATGCGAGTGTGGGCGAACATGGCGATGCGATCGTCAGGCGATACACCGAGGTCGTGGAACCCTGCAGCGAGATGTTGGACGATATCGCGCATATCACCGTAGGTGATGGTCCGATACTCACCTGGCGGCGCAGGCTCCAAGACGGCATTGGTCAGTGACCGGTCGTACACACCCCCCTTGTACATCTGAGCGGGTCGGGCTTCGAACCGCCTCGCAGCATCCTCGAACGTCCGTGGGATCGGCGACTCACCGATGATCTCGTCATCGTACCGCCGTTCGGCATCGAGCATTGTCGACATATCTCATGGTTCGTCCCATATGACATTAATCGAGCGGAAGTCCACGCGGTGTCGCCCTACGTAGTGTCGAGGACCCTGTTACGTTCGACCCTGTAGGTAGCCGATGACGCCCCTCACGTTCATCGCCGTCTCAGCCCTCGCCTTCGTGACTCCCCATTCATCCACCGGAGCGTGAGCTTCGACGACCGTCTCCACCGCCGACTCCGTATCAGGTGACGATCGGAGTGCCTCACGGACTGTATCGACCCACTCAGTCAACACGTGTCGATAGCGCTCGAGCATCTCCGGATCGGTCGACACGCCGAAATGTGTGTAAAACATCGCCTTCACGTCGAGTGACTGCAGTCGATCGATATCGCGGAGGCATTGCTCGAGATCGAACTCAGGGGGTGGCGAGGTTGGGTGAATTTCCTGTGTGTGAGGTACGTAGAGACCTGCAGCATCGGCGGTGAACACCGCATCCGCCTCGGGTACATAAAAGGCGTGTTGGTGCCTCGCGTGACCAGGTACCTCGACCGCCTCGAGTGAATGTTCACCGAGATCGATGGTGTCTCCGTCAGCGAGCCCATCGATACGCGACTTGTCGACAGGTAGTGGTTCGGTATAATAGCGCCATTGGTCACCGACAGCAGCCTTCGTACCCTCGACCAGCCTGGTGGGGTCGACCAGGTGTCGCACACCGCGTGTATGTACGAGAATCGTTGCGTTTGGACACGCCTCAGCGAGGAAACCAGCACCACCCGCATGGTCGAGGTGGACGTGTGTCGGGCAGATAAACTCGATGTCATCCAGGGTCAACCCTGACGCTGTGATCAGGTCGAGTATCACCTCGTGGTTCGTCCCGATACCGGTCTCGATCAGGGTCGGCCGTGTGTCATGCAGTAGGTAGACCGCCCCATAGTCCGAGACATCATACATCCCCGTATCGACATACGAGCAGCCGCTCATCACCGATGAATCAACATTTGAGATGTCACCGACCGCCATATCACGGGGTTCACACTCACGCGGTATAGCCGCCTCGTTCGCTGTCGCGACAAGAAGTTAAAGTATATGGCAGAAGGAACCCGGAGTTCCACTAATGCCGCACTGTCCGGAATGTGGGTTATGGGTTCATCCCGCGGATCCATCGTGTCTGGCGTGTGAGGCTGACCTGGCCCACGTAGACCTTGGAGACGTTGACGAGTACGACGAGGTTGAGGGTCTCATGACTGATGAGGTGACACGCGGCCGGCTTCAGACCGAGTTGAGCCTCACCGAGTTCGGGTTCGCCTTCACGATGAAACGCGGGTACAAACCGGTGTTGATCGCCGCTATGCTGGTGGCGACCTCCTGGTTGCTGCTCCCACTGTTCGCACTCCTGGGCTACTGTCTGAACCTCGGTAACTTCGCAGCGCGGGGGCGTGATAGCACCCCCGAGATGGTCGATATCACCTCATACATGGGTGATGGACTCAGGTTATTCCTCAGCGGATTCGTCGTCTACTGGTTACCCAGTATCGTCTACCTCTATCTCGCCAATTTCTACCTCGTCGAGCCGACGCATATCGTCCACATCGGACCCTATGAGGTGCTTGTCACCGTCGACCCCGTCGGAGCGATACCCGTCTACGGTGTTGGGCTCATCTTGTTACTCATCTGGCCAGCCATCTTGACACTGTATACCGGGTCGATTGATCTGGCGACATCCTACCGCCCCGGTCGTGTGCTCAAGTTCATGCGTACCCGGTTCTATGGGAAGGCAGTCGCGGCGGTATTCGTCCTTGCCGGCCTGTTTGGCTTCTTTGTGGCGCTGATGATCACGGTCATCCTGGCGATCGATTTCTATCTCGGTATCGGGACGAACCCACTTGGTATCGCCGGGGCGATCCTCTCGATTTTCCCGATCGTAGCCATATTGCTGACGATCGCTGTTGGGCTGTTGGTCATCTTCGCAACCCTCGGGCACGTCTACTATCACGCTGCGGAGAACGTGGTCGTTCCACCTGCAGAGTGAACAGCGACAAGCGATACGGTTTTTGTGTACCCAGGTGGTAGCGAATGCAAGTCAATGCTCGATCGTGACGTGTTACGAGAGGAGCCAGAGCGCGTGCGGTGGGCCATCGAGGTGAAGGGTGTCGAGGGGATCGACCTTGATCAAGTCCTCGCCATCGACGAGGAGTGGCGAGAGCTGAAAGCCGAGGGAGATTCCTTGCGCCACGAACGAAACCGTATCAGCGAGAAGATCGGTGAGCTCAAACGCGCCGGTGATGAGCAGGCAGCGCAGGAACATATTCAACGCTCGGGTGAACTCAAGGAATCGCTCGAGGAGGTCGAACAACGGGCTGACACACTCGAGGCAGAGCTTGATGCGGCACTGTTCGAGCTGCCGAACATCCCCCACGAGAGCGTCCCCGTGGGCGAGGATGAGACGGACAACGTCGAGGTGGATCGCTGGGGGTTCGACGCCCCCCGTGAACTTTCAGATCCGGTGATCCCACACTACGACCTCGGTGAGGAGCTCGAGATTATCGATTTCGAACGTGGCGCGAAGGTGGCCGGTGGTGGCTTTCAGTTCCTCAAGGGCGATGGCGCACGTCTTGAGTACGCACTCATCCAGTTCATGCTCGACCTACACCGCGAGCAGGGGTACACCGACGTGTTCCCACCGATAGCCGTCAACAGTGCGTCGATGCGGGGCACGGGACAGTTCCCGAAGTTCGTCGAGGACGCCTACCGCATCGGTGGTGCCAATGATGAGCCATACGACGATAGCGACCTCTGGTTACTACCCACCGCAGAGGTACCGGTGACCAACATGTACCGAGATGAGATCCTCCTTGACGACGATCTCCCGATCAAGCACCAGGCGTTCTCCCCAAACTTCCGTCGTGAGGCGGGTGAGCACGGAACCGAGACACGCGGATATGTACGCGTACACCAGTTCAACAAGGTTGAACTCGTCAACTTCGTCCGGCCGGAAGAGAGCTTCGAGCGTCTCGAGGGACTGCGTGAGGAGGCCGAGGAGGTGCTCAAACGCCTCGAACTCCCCTATCGGGTCCTGCACATGTGTACGGGTGACATGGGGTTCCAACAGGCGAAGAAGTACGACATCGAGGTGTGGGCACCGGCTGATGACATGCCCGATGGACCCGAGATTGGTGGTCGATGGCTCGAGGTATCGAGTGTATCGAACTTCGGTGACTTTCAGGCGCGACGGGCAGGGTTGCGATATCGGGCTGAGCGACACGAATCTGCGGACTACCTGCACACACTCAACGGGTCAGGTATCGCACTGCCACGCACGGTTGTCGCCATCCTCGAGTACTACCAGAACGACGACGGCACGGTCACCGTCCCCGAGGTACTCCGTCCATATTTGGATGGTCAAGAGGTCATCGAGGGACACGATCCCGTCGGTGAGAGTGCCGTTGGAGCCGGTCGGAAGGCATAGATGCACCGTCTTCTCCGATATCTTACCAAAGGTTCCTTCAGCGAAGCGTTTTGAGCGATGCGACCGAACAGCATGCTATGAGTCAATGTAGCACACATACTCGAGAGCAACCCGGTAGGGCTGCTTCGGACGCACAGTGGAGGTTGAGCAAACGAGGTGAGGCTAGATGAGCGAGGTTGCCGAGGGCTTCGTCAGGGTTGGAAGTGTCGAGGACGCAAAAGCAGAGAGTCCGACCGTGGTGACCATCGATGGGCGGGCGATCGGACTGTTCCATCACGAGGATGCGTTTTACGCGACCGATCTTCGGTGTCCACATATGGGGTTTCCACTCACCGATGGGACCGTCGAGGACGGAATCCTCACCTGTCCCTGGCATCACGCCCGATTCGAACTCTCGTGTGGTGATACCCTCGATCCCTTTGCCGATGACGTACCCACCTATCCGGTCGAGGTGCGAAATGGCTCGGTCTACGTCTCACCCGAACCGGTGCAGACTCACGATGATGAGACACACTGGCGTGAACGCCTCGAACACGGGCTGCGAGAGGATATCAGCCTCATCATCGCCAAATCCGTCATCGGCCTCGATGATGCAGCGGTCGAGGCGACGGTACCACTCGAGATAGGTGTTAGATTCGGTACGATGTACCGTGAGGCTGGCTGGGGGAGTGGGTTGACGACCCTCGGAGTCATGGCCAACCTGCTGGAACATCTCAGACCAGATGATCGACGAAGAGCACTGTTCGTTGGACTGTCAGAGGTCGCAGATGACAGTGCCGGACAGGCACCGTTTTTCAGCCAGGAATCGCTGTCGAACACCGATGTCTCGTCCGACCGTCTGAAGCGATGGTTCAGACGAAGTATCGATGTACGAGACGATGACGGTGGTGAGCGGATCATCAGGGCAGCCATCCGGGCAGGTCTGGACGAGGATACGATCACAGGGATACTCGTCGCCGCCGGGACGGATCATCTCTACCTGGATGCCGGTCACCGTATCGACTTCATCAACAAGGCACTCGAGATGCTCGATCATATCGGATGGGATCACGCTGAGCAGGTTCTCCCCAGTCTCGTACCTGGCCTGGCAGGTGCCGACCGCGCAGAGGAACGCTCAGCATGGCGCCAACCCATCGATCTGGCATCCATGTGCTTCGATGCGGCAGAGCAGCTTGACTCGCTGGTCGAGGCGGGTGAGGGACGTCAATGGACGGAACCCGACGGGTTCTATGATGTCATCCTCGGTGACGACCCAGGTGCGATCATTGACGCGCTCACCGACGCGATCGCAGACGGTGCCACAGCGAGTCAGTTGGCTGGCATCCTCACAGACGCCGGGGCGCAACGTGTCGCACAGTTCGGGACGGCGAATGAGTTCAACGACTGGAATACCGTCCATCACACGTATACGTACCTCAACGCAGTCGATAGCCTGACACAGCGGACATCTGCCGTTGAAGCATATCGCGGACTCTTCGACGGGGCCATGGCGATCTATCTCGACCGCTTTTTGAACACACCTCCGCAGCGTCTGCCCGAACCCGAGGGTGATCGACACCCTGATGATATCCTCGAGGAATTGCTCGAGACGTTCGAGGTCGAATCGGACGAGGAAGTCAACCGTTCTGGCAGGCTCGTTGCTGAATATCTCGCTGCCGATGGATCGGTCGCGGCACTGATGAATGAACTCGGGACGGTTCTTCTGCGTGAGGATGTTGGCTTTCACACCAGGCAGAACCTCGAGGCTGCGTTCACCCAGTACCTCAGAACCACACCAGACGAACGTGCGGATATACACCTCATCGCCACCACGCGGTATCTCGCAGCACACACACCCACCAGGCGGTCGGGTGAACAGACATTCACCATCGCCGAACGTCTCAGCCGTGGTGAGCGCATCCACGAGACTTGAGCCAGCCCGTCACAAGAATCGGCATGTGCCCAGGCGGCGGGCGCACCTTCCTGGTGGTCACATCGACCCGAGAGAGGTCGATTACCCAACCAGCGAACTTTTCATCACGGTTGGCCTACCTCATACGAGTGAACGCACACGTATTTTACGAGGGTGATGACGATCCCGCAAAGTGCACCGCGAAGCGACTCGAGCGGTTCGGTCTCATCGAGCTCCATCGCTCGCCACGGACGTTACCGCGGGGGATCGTCTTGAACCCGTTCGCCGAGCAGGCGCTCTCGCCTGCCGATATGGATGGTGAATTCGACACGCTCATCGGGATCGATTGCTCGTGGGAATCAGCCGAACGCATCCTCGAGGAGATGGTGGGTTCCCACCGCGCACTGCCGTTCCTCGTCGCGGCGAACCCGGTCAACTACGGGCGGCCATTCCAGCTGACGACTGCGGAGGCGATCGCAGCCGGGTATGCCATCCTCGGCGATACCGAGCGTGCAGCGTCGATCATGGCCCCGTTTCGATGGGGTTCGACCTTCCTGACGCTCAACGAGGAGCCACTTCGTCGTTATGCGACGTGTGCGGATTCGACCGGTGTTATCGAGGTACAAGAGGATTACCTCGCACCGGTCGAGGAGTGAGGACGCCAGCAATCAGTACTCTTAAACACCTCGTTTGCCAATCGCATCGTATGGCGAGATTCCGAGAGGCCGAGGATCGGCTTCTCAACAAGCAGATCTGCATGCGCTGTAACGCACGCAACCCTGTCCGAGCCGAGCGATGTCGAAAGTGTGGCTATGGCAGACTCCGACCGAAGGCGGTCGAGTCGCGTAGCGCCTGATACTCACGTTTCATCCGGATACTTCGGTTCGCGCCGTTTCGCTCGTTCGAGCGCACGCGATACCACGGCGTGGATATCGCCTGTGAAGCTCGACCCATGGCCAGGATACATGGTATCGACCGTCTGTGGCAGTGTCGCTAAGAGGCGTTCGATCGACTCGATCAACACCTCCCGAGACTGTCCAGGGAGATCGGTCCGGCCGAAGCTCCCGTCATCGAACGCACCGTCGTTGTAGACGACGACATCGCCGCTGAACAGCGCCGTCTCACTGACGAGTGAGACGTGATCATCGGCGTGACCGGGTGTATGGATCACCTCAAACTCGTGATCGCCCATGCCGACGGTATCACCATCGCATAGTTGTTGCGTCCGCGACTGATGAGCATCGAACATGTATACCTCGGGGTCGAAGCGCTCGACCACGGTAGATAACTGCTCGATATGGTCCTGATGGGCGTGGGTGATGACGACCCGATCGAGTTCCTCGACGTGCTCATCGATCCGATCGATCACCGGTGGCCACGTCCCAACATCGACAAGTGTCGATACCTCTCCAGTGAGGAGGTATGCGTTCGCAGTGAAGCGATCGGCTCCCTCAGTTACGGTGATGACGCGCATGTCAAGTCCTTCGTTGCGGCCGACACAAAGGTTATCCGACGTGGTACTCCCAACCCGCAGTCATTTGTATCCTCGGTGCTAACTAGACCGTGTATGGGATTCGGCAGTTACGACGAATCCGAACAAGAGCGCCAGGAAATCGATACCGAGGACATCACGGCTGATGTCTCAGAGCGTAACGATGAGTCTGAGCACGATGGGTCGGTCGATTTCGAGTTCGGAACGTCCAACGACCAGTTACTCGAGCGGTTACAAGAGATCAAAGACCATACCGAGGAGTGATGAAACCGGGGACCCGGGTGCTTGGCATCGCCGAGTCCTTCGGAGCTGATGAGTCGAGTACACTCGGGGGTGTGGTGATGACGTGTTCGGGGCGAGTCGATGACTTCGTGTTCGGGAGGTGTACTGTCGGTGGAACCGACATCAGCGAGTCAATCATCGAGATGGTTGAGCGACTCGATCGAGAGGACATTCGATTTCTGCTCATCGCCGGGGTGGCACTCGCATGGTACAACATCATCGATCTCGAGGCGATCCACGCCGAGACGGCGTTACCGACCATCGCCGTCACCTTCGAGGCAAGCGATGGGCTTGAGACAGCTATCGAGGAGAACATCGATGATCGGTCGACCATGGAGGATCGACACGAGCGATACGCGAGACTCCCTCCTCGTCGGGCGGTCACTGTCAACAAGACGACCTTGTACCTGCGAGAGGCCGGTTGTCGCCCGTCAGAGGCAGACGAGGTGATCATACAGTGTACCGAATCGGTCGATGCACGACCAGCACCACTCCGTGTGGCACGACTCGCCGCGAGGGCGGTGGATGCATACCGAACCACGAACGCTAATGCATGACCCGATTAGACGGAGATATGGAAGAACCCGCTGACCACGTCGTGCAAGGATGTACGCGATGTGTTGACCTCGTCGACCATCGCTCACAGATTGTCAACGGCCAGGGGGCAGACGATACCGAGTTACTGCTTATCGGCGAGGCACCGGGGGAGGCAGAGGACATTGCTGGTGTACCGTTCGTCGGCCGCAGTGGTGAGGTGTTGAATCAGTCACTCGAGGCACGTGGCCTCGATCGAGGTGTGGTCCGTATCACCAACTGTGTGCGGTGTCGCCCACCGGATAACCGGAACCCGAGGGTGTCCGAGTTGACGAACTGTCGACCACACCTCGAGAACGAGATTGCCTTCGTCGACCCTCGGGTGATACTCGCCCTGGGGAGGGTCCCCGCCGAGGAGTTACTCCAGCGAGATATCCGGGTGACCGACGAGGTAGGAGCTGTTGAACATGTCGAGCTCGGTGGGCATGAACGTGTCATCGTCATCGGGTTGCATCCGGCTGCAACGTTGTACAACCGTAACTCGATGGGAGCGTTCGAGGAGGCACTCGATCGGTCGATCGAACTCGCCGGACTGGCTCACAGGAACTCGTGAACCTCGGTGTACCATAGCTCGTGATGATCGAGCGTGTCGGTATACGTCGCGATCAGTGCGGCCAGTTCGTGCCAGCAACGCTGGTTCGGGTCATCGCGGTCCAGGTTGTATCTCGCATCCTTGCATGAGCACCGACCCTCCTCGATGATGTACTCTTCAGAGTGACCGACGACGACGGTGAAATCGAGGTACTCCTTGACGCGTCGCTCGCCAACCGCTTCGATCGCCCGTTTTCCCCGGTCTCCATGTAGCGAGACGATCCGCTCTACCACCTCCGGTGTCAGCTCACCGACTGACTCGAGCTCTGCCCTCCACTCCTCGAACGTGCTCATGTGACGCGCTTCGCTCGCTGGGCTACGTGTCAACCACACAAAACCGGTTCGGTGGTATTTGCAGCACGCGATACTTCCAGACCGGTGAGGCTTTTCACCTCCGCCACACAGACAGCCACATGCAGTGGTCGGAAGGCGGGCTGACATTCACCGTCCCTGAGAACATGGAGCAGGCAGTCTTCTTCAACCCGACCATGGAGCTCAACCGTGACCTCACCGTGGCCGTACTCAATGCGGTGAGGGAGACGTGGATCGACGACCGAGTCCCGAGCTATCTCGATGCGATGGCTGCAGCGGGTATCAGGGGAATCCGAGCCGCGGAGCAGGGGTACGAGGTCACCATGACCGATATCAACCAGCCTGCGGTCGAGTTGTCGCAAAAGAATGCCGACAGCAACGATATCAATTGTGCCATCGAGCAGGCAGATGTCCGACGTCACCTCTACGCCCATCACTATGATGTGGTCGATCTCGACCCGTTCGGGTCGCCAATACCCTACCTTGATCCGGCGATGTCCGGCACTGCACAGCTGTTGTGTGTCACCGCCACCGATACGGCACCGCTTTGTGGTGCGCACTTTCGCGCAGGGGTACGGCGCTACTCAGCTGTCCCAGCCAACACCGAGTATCACGCCGAGGTTGGACTCAGGATTCTCCTCTCGGCTATCGCCAGGACGGCTGCTCGATATGATATCGGCATCGCACCGGTGTTGAGTCACGTCACCCGTCACTACGTCCGTACCTACCTCAGGTTACACCGGCGAGCGAGCGATGCAGATGATGCAGTCGACCGACTAGGCTACCTCGTCCACTGTGACGCCTGTTTGCATCGTGCGACAGTCGAGGGGCTCGCCCCAGCCTTACCCGCGACATGTCGAGAGTGTGGGGAGTCACTCAGGAGGATTGGGCCACTCTGGCTGGACACCTATGTAGACCAAGGGTTCGTGGCTGAGGTGGCCACGCATCTCGACGACTCGATGGGCGAACGAAAGACGATTGAGCGACTGCTCGACAGACTCAGTCACGAGCTCGATATCGTCGGACACCACGACCATCACGTCATCTGTGACCAGCTGGACCTGCCTGCAGGTCCCATGGATGACGTCCTCAAGGAGATCAGCGACAGGGGATTTCGTGCCTCTCGGACACACTTCGGTGGGACGACGTTCAAGACAGATGCCCCCATCGACACCGTGAGGCGCGTCGTACAGGCCACTGCCGACAGCGCTTAAGGCCGACGCTATCGAAACATGACGATGTGCGCGACCTCACAACGGGTATCGAGTACGCCAAACGCGTCATCGATCACACATCGCGGTCGGAGGTGACGTTACTCGCTGCCGGAATCTCGTTCTACGCGTTACTATCGATCGTCCCATTCGCTGTGGTGATCGTCGCCGTGGCAGCCACCTTCGGTGGTGAAGCCATCATGAACCAACTGACCGCTGCGTTCGGCCATCTCGTGACCGATGAGGCGATCGGGTTCATCCGCACCGGTCTGGAGGCGGACGCTGGCAGATCTGTGGCGACGATCACGGGGGTGCTCTTCGCCCTCTGGGGTTCACTCAAGGTGTTCCGAGGGCTCGATCGAGCATTCAACTCCATCTACGGTGCTCCAGGCGAGGCTTCTGTCTTGGTGACCATACGAAACGGCCTCGCGGTCCTCCTGGCGATGGTCGGCATCATCGGTGTAGTTGGTGTCTCCATGGTCACCTTGTACACGTTCGGTCTCGAGGTGGGTGGTGTCCTCCTCCCGCTGCTTGTGGCACCCGCGATCGCGATCGCGTTACTCCCGATGTATGCCGTGTTCCCACCTCGGCGATACGCACTTCGTCGTATCCTCCCAGGATCGATCGTCGCGGCTGTCGGAATCACCATCGCGACCGCGCTCTTGCAACTGTACATCACGATCGCTGCACCATTCGCCGTCTATGGTGTCCTCGCTGGCGTCTTCATCTCGATGACCTGGTTGTACGTCATCGCAGTCGTCATCCTATTGGGTGCCGTGATCAACGCAACGCTCAGTGACCGGCAGGTACATGCCGGAGGGGCGTTTCACGCCCCAACAGAGCAGGCCATGCCCGACGAAGACCCCGAGGAACCGGAAGATGATGACCTCAACGAGGAGGATGAGGTGACGGCACTCCGGGCGGAGTTCGAGGCGCTCGAGGCATCACTCGAGGAGCGAACAGTCCATCGCGACGAGGTCGAAGGCGATCTCAAGCGCTATGTTCGCCAGCGCCAACGTCGTGGGCATGCCCGTGGCTGGGGTCCGTATCTCGTCTTACTCTACGGTGTGATCTTGACCCTCGGGGCGTTCTATCTCCTCCCCGGTGGCTGGGCGATACTCGCGATGATCGTCATCTGGTTGTCGACCCTTGGTCTGTACGTGTTTATGATCGTCACCGGGGCGACACTCGGTGCCCTCGGGATTCCAGGTCGCATCCTCGACCGCCTACGAGGTCGATAGTTGACGGTGAGGCGATCTGACGGTCGGTTCCCACTTGGTAGGAGTCGACCCCCATGCTTTCAGTCGGATGCCTGGTATCGGCATTCATGATTGAGCTGAATCGTCGTACCGTGCTTGCCGGTGGTGTCTCGACGGTGGTCGGCGCTCTTGCCGGCTGTCTTGACCGTGCGACGACAGCCGACCACCTGCCGATGGTGTCACAGGCCACCCAGTACCAAGGCCCACAGTGTGCATGTTGTGATGTGTATGCAACATATCTCGAAGAGCACCTTCCCGTCTCGCTTGAGACGCGTATTGAACACGACCTGACTGGCTTGAAACGAGCGCAAGGTATCCATCGGGACATCTGGAGCTGTCACACCACGGTTCTCGATGGATTCATCGTCGAGGGGCACGTCCCCGTCGCGGTGATCGAGCAGGCGATCGATGACACACCGTCGATAGCTGGGATAGCGCTGCCCGGGATGCCGGCTGGCTCTCCCGGTATGGGTGGTGAGAAACGAGATACCTGGCAGTTCTTCGCCATCCATACCGACGGTAGCTACGCTCACCATAGTGAGCGGTGATGAGCCGCTGAGTTGACGCTCGGGGTTGTCTCAGAATTTCTCGAGGTACTTCTCGAGCTCCCAGTCGCTGACAGAGATGCGGAACTCTTGCACGTCGGTTCGCTTCGCCTGGATGAACTTCTCAGCGACGTGGTCACCAAG
This sequence comes from Halobacteriales archaeon, assembly GCA_007118145.1. Lineage (GTDB taxonomy): Archaea > Halobacteriota > Halobacteria > Halobacteriales > SKSH01 > SKSH01. The sequence goes on along the minus strand of SKSD01000001.1, from coordinate 38,912 downwards.
GGCATCGAGGATGACGGAATCGGCCTCGAGCGCATCAACGGCACGGTCGAGTGATGCAGGGAGTAAGTCGATCCCGTACTCATCGCGTGTCGATTCATCGAACTCGTAGATATCCTCGCGGACGGGGTCACCAGGATGGGTCTCCTGTTCGAGACCATCGAGTCCTGCCTTGAGTATCGCAGCGAAGGCGAGGTAGGGATTGCATGATGGATCTGGACTTCGTATCTCAAAGCGTGCGCTCGTCCCTGCAGCATCGGGGACACGGATCAATGCAGAGCGATTCACATCCGACCAGGCGATATACACCGGGGCCTCGTACCCTGGTACCAGGCGCTTGTATGAGTTGACTGTCGGATTCGCAACGGCGGTGATCGCCGGGGCGTGTTCGAGGACACCGCCCATGAAGTGATATGCCTCCTGAGAGAGATTGAACTCGTCCGATTCATCGGAAAAGACGTTCTCACCATCTTCGAAGAGGCTGATGTGTGAGTGCATGCCCGAGCCATTGATCTCTGCGATTGGCTTTGGCATGAACGTCGCGTGGAGATTGCTTCGCTCAGCTACAGCCCGGACGACCGCCCTAAAGGTCGCGATATTATCTGCCGTTCGAAGCGCCTCCGCGTACTTGAAGTTGATCTCGTGTTGCCCCTCAGCCACCTCGTGATGGCTTGCCTCAACCTCGAATCCCATCTCTTCGAGGGCAAAGATGATCTCACGGCGCACGTCCGTCGCGAGGTCCTTCGGAGCGAGGTCGAAGTAGCCACCTCGGTCATGTGGCGTGGTCGTCGGTCGCCCCCGTTCGTCCTTCTCGAACAGGAAGAACTCCGGCTCCGGACCCATGTTGACCTCATAGCCCATGGCCTTTGCCTCCTCAAGGACGCGCTTGAGCACCTGACGTGGCCCGCCGGCGAAGGGTGAACCGTCCGTATTGACCACATCGCAGATCATCCGTGCGCTGGCGTACTCACCGTTCGAGCGCCATGGGAGGATGGCGAAGGTCGACGGGTCGGGTTCGAGACGCATGTCTGACTCCTGGATGCGGACGAACCCCTCGATACTCGACCCATCGAACCAGATACCCTCATCGAAGGCCTTCTCTACCTGACTCGACGGGATGGAGACGTTCTTGACCGTTCCGGTGATGTCGGTGAACTGTAGCCTGACGAACTCGACGTTCTCCTGGGCGATCGTGTCGAAAACGCGGTCGATCGCCGCAGATCGTGACTTGTCCTCGAGTTGATGTTCTGTTCCTACCATATATATCGACATCTCATAGCAAAATCGCTACTAATATAACGCTACCGTTGAAGATTCGCTAGTATTTCAATATATTATTGGACAAACGTAAAATTAAAAGGTGTAGCTCGAGAGTGTCCACCCATATGACGTATGAACACCTCGACCGTAAGCTGGTCAACGCCCTCATCGATAACGGCAGGGCGAGTCTTCGTAGCCTCGCAGACGAGCTCGGTGTCTCGGTTACCACCGTCTCGAATCATCTCGATGAACTCGAGACGGATGGGGTCATCACCGGTTACTCGCCGAAGATCAACTACGACGCCCTCGGATATGATGTCACGGCCATCATCCAGCTCAAGGTCGAGGGTGACGCCATCTCAGAGGTCTCTGCCGATCTCGAGACGGCCAATCAGATGCTCAGTGTTTATGAGGTGACCGGCGATTTCGATATCATCGCCATCGGCAAGTACGTCGATACAGACGATATGAACAAGCAGATCAAAGAACTCCTCGTCCACCCTGCCATCCTCGAGACGAATACCAGTATCGTGCTGAACATCATCGCCGAACACGACCAGGTCCGCGTCTCGATACCCGACTGACGAGAGTGCGCTCAGCTATCGCCGCTGTCGTCTGACTTCGAAGTGAAAAATCGGTTGGTGAATCGGTCCGGTTGGTGTATAGTTGGCCTTGCGCGGTGATTACATCATGCCGCCCATGCCACCCATACCGCCCATGCCACCCATGCCGCCCATACCGCCCATGTCCATGTCGTCCATCTCATCGTCACTGCCACCTGTGGACAGGTCACCTGCGGCGATGATATCGTCGATCTTCAGGACGAGGTTGGCGGCTTCGGCAGCACTCGCGATGGCCTGTTCCTTCGCATGGGCTGGTTCGATGACACCAGCATCGAAGGTATCCTCGACATCGCCAGTGTCGACGTTCAAACCAGCGCGGATCTGGCCGTCCTCGTGGGCTGCGCGTAGGTCGACGAGCGTGTCGATGCTGTCGAGCCCGGCGTTCTCAGCGAGCACACGAGGTACGAGTTCGAGCGAGTCGGCAAACGCCTCGACCGCGAGTTGTTCACGGCCACTGACACTGTCAGCGTAGTCTCGAAGGCGTCGTGCGAGTTCGGTCTCGACCGCACCACCACCAGGAAGCGTCCGACCGTCGGAGACGGTCTGTGCGACCACCTCAAGGGCGTCACTGATGCTGCGCTCGAGTTCGTCAACGACGTGATCGGTCGAACCACGGAGCAAGATCGTCACACCGTGACCGCCGTAACCCTCGACGTAGAACAGCTCATCGTTGATGTCGCGGGTGACCGTTCCGAAGCCGAGGTCATCCGGCTCGGCACTGTCGAGATCGGAGACGATGCTGGCGCCGAGTACCTCCTTGAGGAACTCGATGTCGCTCTTTTTCGCCCGGCGTACCGCCAGAATACCCTCACGGGCGAGGAAGTGTTGGGCGAGGTCGTCGATGCCCTTCTGACAGAACACGACATCCGCACCGAGCTCCTTGATCTGCTCGACCTTGCGGCGGAGTTGGTCCTCCTCCTGGTCGAGGAACTTCTGGAGCTGCTCGGGGTCGCTCACGCTGACCTCGGTGTCGACGTCCGTCTCCTCGACCTCGATCGGCTCGTTGATCAGGAGGATATTGGCGTCCTCCTTGATGCGTGGCATATCATCGTGGACGGGGTCCTTGTCGATCACGGCGCCGGCGAGTAACTCAGACTGCTCGGCACTTTGACCGGTCTGCGTCTCGACCTTCACGAACTCGAGGTCGACGACGTTCTCGCCATCGTCTGTCTCGACGGTGACGCTTCGGACAGCATCGACGACGAGCTCTGAGAACAGCTCCTTGTTGTACTCCGCACCCTTGCCGGTCATGCTGGTCTCGGCCACACGACGCAAGATCTCCTCGTCATCCGTATCGACCGTCTCTGCGATGTCGTCCACCTCAGCACGGGCTCGCTCGCTCGCGAGGTGGTAGCCCTTGATGATCGCTGTCGGGTGGATGTCCTGCTCGAGAAGATCTTGAGCGTTCTTGAGCAGCTCACCGGCGATCGCGACCGCCGTGGTCGTGCCGTCACCGGCCTCATCCTCCTGCGTTTCTGCGACCTCGACAATCATCTCAGCCGTCGGATTGTCGATGTCCATCTCGGTCAAGATCGTGACACCGTCGTTCGTCACGGTCACGCTACCCATGCTGTCGACGAGCATCTTGTCCATCCCCTTTGGTCCAAGTGTGGAGCGGACTGCCTCGGCGACCGCCCGGGCCGCTGCAATGTTGTACTCCTGCGCGTCTTTGTCTTTGACTCGCTGAGCACCTTCACTCATAACGATGAGGGGCTGCGCCCCTTGCATTCGCTGACTCATAGTCGGTCGATGATTGAATGTGCTTCTATAAATGGGTAACGCTCTAGGGTGACTCGTCACCACCCTTCCGACCGTTCAGATACTGTTCAATTCGACCGTCTTGAGGCGTCACACTCATGAATTCTTGGTATGGCTTGACATGCCGAATCGTCGTCGATATTGAGGTAATTGTGCTGGTATATATGGCTTCACGACCCCTCTGACTCCGATCTGATAGCGCGGATTCGGTCGGGGACCGGTGGGTGGTCGTAGTGGAACGCCTCGAACCACGGGTGAGGGAAGGGGTTGGAGAGGTTTTCCCTCGTGAGCTCGGTCAGTGCCCGAACGAGACCCTCCCCAGAGCCCATCACCTCCGTCGCGAATGCATCGGCCTCGCGTTCGAAGTCTAGCCAGATACGGTTCGAGAGCGGGCTCGACCACCTGACCAGCGGGGTGACCCAAAGCACGGCGAGGATGATGCCGGCATAAGTGAGTGTCGGATCGATCTCGAACATGGTGTACACCCACTCTGCACCGACGAGATAGCCGACGACCGCGAAGACGATACCGAGTCGGATTGCCTCACTCGCGAGACCCTTCCAGATGTGTTTTCGCTTCCAGTGGGCAAGTTCGTGTGCGAGCACGCTCTGTACGGAGCGGGTATCAAGCGTCTCTACCAGTGTATCGAACAGTACCACACGTTTGGTCCGGCCAAAGCCGACGAAGTATGCATTGACCTTCGATGATCGCCGGCTGGCATCCATCGTGTAAATCTGTGAGCATTCGAACCCTGCCCGGTCGAACACCTCCTCGACGGCTTCACGGAGTTCACCCTCCTGGACCGGTTCGAACTCGTTGAACAGCGGTGCGATGACGCGTGGGTAGATCACGTTCATCGCGAGGGAAAACGCCACCACGAACAGCCAAGCAGCTACCCACCACCACCAACCGAGCCAGACGACGAACGCCAAGAGGGCTGTGGCGATGACACCCACGAGAACGATGGAGATGGCGAGACTGATGATGAGGTCTCGAACCCAGAGGGTGACCGACTGTTGGTTGAAATCGAACAGCTCATCGACGACGAACGTGCCAATTGCATCGAATGGAAGCGAGTAGACTGTGAGTGCGATCACCAACCCGACGAAGAGGAGTACCCCCTCAGTCACCAATCCGAAGTCGAGTCCATCAATGAGTTCGATGATCATCGAGAACAGTCCAGAGTATAACACCAACAACAAGACCAACAGTCCAATCCATGCCTGCAGGTGACCCACACCGGCACCCAGACGTTGGTAGTCGAGCAACTGATCGGTGTCGTCTATCTCGAACTCATCTGCGAGCCACTCCTTTTCGGCTGTCACCTCGCGTTCACTGTGTCGTAGATTCACCACGGCCAACCAGGTAAAAAATGCCTGCGTGCCGACGAGTAACAGGATGAAGATGAGATGCTGGACAATCATGAGTTCACACGCCTGTCGCAGCCCACCGTTCGTGATATCGAGGTAAACAGGCTCCGGTTTGATACGGCGTTGCAGGTGTCGTTCTGACCGGGGTGATGCTGAGGATACCACACGCGCGGTTTGGATTCCTTTTTTGTGATGCGGGTTGCCAATTCATCTAGTACTCGGGGTATATACCATGGGAAACAAGACACGCTATCTGGCTGAGAAGTACGAGGAGATGGTCGAGCGAGGCGAGGTGTGGGATCTGCGCACGCTCGAGACACCAACCAAACCACACGTCATTGTCGAGGGTCGCGAGGTAATCATGCTCGCCTCGAACAACTACCTCGACCTTGCCAACGACCCCCGGCTGCGAGAGGCAGCCACGCAGGCCATCGAGCGCTTTGGTGCAGGAACCGGTTCGGACTGGTCGATCGCCGGCTACATGGAGGTCCAGGAGGAGCTACACGAGGCGATCGCTGAGTTCAAAGACACGGAGGCAGGGCTCTCGTATCAGACCGGTTTCGCAGTCAACGCGGGGTTGATTCCACAACTGCTCGAGGAGGGAGATGTCTACATCTCTGACCAGCTGAACCACGGAAGTATCATCGATGGCATGCGCCTATCACGTGCGGATACGGTCGTCTACGATCACTCAGACATGGGAGACCTCGAGGATCGACTGCGCGAGGTACACGACGAGTACAACCGGATGCTCATCGTGACCGACGGGGTCTTCTCGATGGATGGTGATATCGCCAGACTCGATGAGATACATACACTCGCGGAGGAGTACGGTGCGATGATGTACGTCGATGACGCACACGGCGAGGGTGTCCTGGGCGGTGGTCACGGCAGCCCGGCTGAGTTCGGTCTCGAGGATGATATCGACTTTCAGATGGGTACCTTCTCCAAGGCACTTGGCTCATTCGGCGGTATGCTCGCCGGCGATCAACACGTCATCGATTTCGCGTACAATACCTCGCGAACATGGCTACTCAGCGCTGGGTACCCACCTGCGATCGCAGCTGCCAACACGAAGGCACTCGAGATCGTCGAGAACGAGGCAGATCGGGTCGAACGACTCTGGGAGCTTCGCGAGTACTTCAAACGCGAGCTCGAATCGCTCGGGTTCGATACCGGTCGGAGTGAGACACCGATCATCCCGGTCATGGTGGGCGATAGCAAGAAGGCACAGGCACTGGCAGCACGTCTCTTCGAGGAGGGGATTTTCGCCCTCGCCATCGTCTACCCGATGGTCCCAAGGGGCGAGGCACGTATCCGCAATCAGGTGAACGCAGGTCTGACGAAGGAGGACCTCGACGAGGCGCTCAGGGCCTACGAATCGGCAGGTTCAGACCTCGACATCATCTGATCGCCTCGGTTGTCCCTCAAGCCGATGTATCGAGCTTCTGTCTGAGGTTGAGAATCATATCCTCGACCATCTCCTCGAGGTCGTAATCCGGTGACCATCCCCAATCCTCCCGAGCGGCGGTATCGTCGATCGTGTTCGGCCATGAATCGGCGATCTCCTGACGGTCGTCCGGTTCGTAACTGGCCTGGAAATCGGGGATATGCTCTCTAATGGCTGCGGTCAACTCCCTCGGGGTGAACTCGAGTGCGCTCACGTTGTACTCACATCTATACCGGAGGTCACTTTCGTCTGCCTCGGCCAGATCCAACATTGCGGTGATCGCATCCTGCATGTACATCATCGGTAACTGGGTGTCCTCGCGGACGAAGTACGTGTATGAACCGGACTCGATCGCCTCGTAGAACACCTCGACGGCATAGTCGGTCGTACCGCCGCCCGGTCGCGTCTTGTGACTCAAGATACCTGGATAACGAACGCCACGTACATCGAGATCGAACCGTCTGTGATAGTACGATGCCAACAACTCGAGGAATACCTTTGAAATACCGTACATCGTGGTCGGTCGGAGGATCGTCTTCTCACCAGGATGGTCAGGTGTGTCTGGTCCGAAGACGGCGATCGTGCTCGGAACGATCACCTGTGCGAGCTCGTGACGGCGTGCCACCTCGAGCACGTTGTAAAGCCCGTTGACGTTCACCTCGTAGGTGAGCTGTGGGTCCTGTTCTCCCTTCGCTGAGAGGATGGCGGCGAGATGGTAGATGGCATCAACCTCGAAGGTATCGACGACTGACTCGAGGTGGTCTGCGTCGGTGACATCGAGTACCTCGAACGGTGGTGCTGGGTCATCGACCTCCTCTGGCCCACTAGCGATCACGGCATCATGACCGTGGCGCTGTCTGAGGGCGGGTGTCAGTTCAGAACCGATCTGTCCGCCTGCTCCGGTGACAAGGATGGAACTCATGGCCGTTCGTTCCTTACACGTGGTCGGTACCGACTCTTAGATTCACCGATACCCTCGGACAGTGGTCCGATCAGAGGTCGTAGAGACGTTCGAACTTGTCGCGGACGTAATCGATGTAGTACTGTGCCGTGAGTGGCTCACCGGTTGCCTGTTCGATGAGTTCGGGTGTTCGGTAGAACTGGCCGTGACTGTGAACGTTCTCGATCATCCAGTTGAGGATGGGTTCGAACTTCTCCTCACGGACGAGTGCGTCGACATCGAGCTCACGCCGAATGGCAGCATCGAGCTGTGCGGCGGCCATACTTCCGAGTGTGTAGGTCTGGAACGCGGCGTACCTCGAGGTCCAGTGGATATCCTGCAGGCACCCCTGCGTGTCGGTATCCGGTGTTACACCGAGGTAGTCCTCCATCTTCTCGTTCCAGAGCGCAGGTATCTCATCAACCTCGATCTCACCCTCGACGAAGGCACGGTCAATCTCACAGCGAAGGATGATATGCATATGGTAGGTCAGCTCGTCAGCTTCGACCCTGATGAGATTCTCCGGTCGTACGCGGTTGGCCGCCTCGAAACAGCTATCGACCGTGAGCGAGTCCGTGCCAGAGAGGTGTTCTTGCACGTGTGGGAGGAACACCTCCCAGAACGGCCGTGACCGGCCGATATGATTCTCCCAGAAACGTGACTGTGACTCGTGGATGCTCCCCTGCGAGCTTCCGAGGGGGGTACCGTAGTGATCCTTCGGGAGGCCGAGTTGATAGGTGGCGTGGCCGAACTCGTGGATCGTCGCCGTGAGGGCATCCATCGGGTCAGACCGTTTGAACCGAGTCGTGACACGGGCATCGAACTGCGTCCCGGTCATGAACGGATGTGGTGCCGTATCCAGTCGGCCACGTGACCGGTCGTACCCGATGAAGTCGAGTGCTGCCTCACAGAGTGCGCGTTGCTCCTCATCTGGATACTCGTCATCGAACGGCGTGGCGAGTTCAACCCCAGATTTGCGGATCTCGTCGACGAGTTTTGGGAGTTCCTCCCGGAGGGTACCGAATATATCCTCCATCGTATCGAGTGAGATGTACGGGTGGTTGTCCTCATACATCACCACATATGGCTCGGTCGAGGGATCGATATGCTGTGCACGCTCGACGGTGAGGTCACGGAGCTTCTCCAATCGAGGGGCGAACGCATCGAAGTCATCGTTCGCCTTCGCATCCTGCCAGATCTGTTGACTCTCTGAGGCGGTCTGTGCGATCGCCTCGACGAGCTCAGATGGCACGTTCGCAGCTCGCTCATACTCTCGTCGGATCTCACGGACATTCGCCTGCTGGGCATCGGTCAGGTCGGCCCCCTCAAGTTGATTGAGCCACTCGCCCACCTCTGGGTCGACGAAGAGTTCGTGTCGTGTCGCCGAGAGTGCCGACAGCTGCTGAGCACGAGCTGGTGCACCCCCCTCGGGCATCATCACCTGCTGATCCCAGTTGAGATACATCGAACTGTACCCGAGATTCAACACTCGTCGATACCGCTCGATGAGTGCCTCATAGGCATCGGGGCCATCACTGTTCATATCGGCATCCTGCGCTGACATATCCGTGCTGACGGGCGGGGGATACTAATTCATCGTGGATTAAATCCGCCCAGGAATGCTTGATTGAGTCTCAGGAAGGTAGTCGAGATATCGCTCAGCTGATCAGTTCGATCGTCGCCCCAGCATCTGGTTCGATCGAGATGGTCACATCGCTGAATGCCCTGGTGTACTCACTCGTATGACGACCGGACCTGAGGATGCGGATACGCTCGCTCACCAGGTTGGTCTCGCTGAGGGCGTTGAGCTTGCGATAAGTCGTTGAGAGTGGGATGTCACCCTTGTCTGCGAGTTCACTCGCCGACATGGGCTCATCCTCGAGCAGGCGTAGTATCTCACGACTCGTCTCGTCCTCGAGTGTCTCGAGGATGGCCTGTACCTCGAGCGATGTCGAGATGGTGGTGGCATCGTCCTGGCCGTAGTGAGCAGGTGAATCACGGTATGAAAGGAGCTGAGATGGGCTCATATCAGATATATTCGTGAGAGAATGCCACCAAAGCCTACCCACGCCATCAGGGTTCCTTTATAAGGGATGGTATCAGCCATCGCTGAGGACGTCTTCGAATAGCTTTGACTGTGCGACCGTGAGATGTTCAGAGACGGTCGATGGTGCGATACCGAGTCGCTCACCAAGTTCGGTGATATTGATACGGCGTGGTCGTTCGAAGTACCCGTACTCGAACGCGGCGTTGAGCACCTGCAGCTGTCGGGCCGTCAGGCGCCCACGGTTGACGAACACCGTATCGTTCGGTCTACCCTCAGGCGGTTCTCTGATGAGACGTTGGATCGACATCGATGGGTGACTATCTCGGAGGTCACCGACGACACGTTGGAGCTCGTCATAGCCTGCGGTATGAAAGACCACCGTGAGATCACCCTCAGAAGCGACGAATCTGGATATCGGGATGCCGTGTGATCCGAGGGTTACGCAAGGACACGCACATGACCCGTGTGCTACCCGACAGAGATGTGTCGAACCATACGAAAAGAGAAGCTGCACTCCATCCCGTATCGGTGGCTCATCCCTCGTCACGTAGAACTCTGACGAGGCTTCATGACCGTTGGTAGTTGCTACACTCGTGGAGATACTGCTAATCACCGACTCGGTGGACGCAGAGAGAGCTGAGATAGGGCAAGATCTGTCCGAGGTGAACCTGAGGGTTGCCCGTATCCCAACCGACATGGTACTGGAAATTCGTCATGCCAACACTTGATTGTATGGAACCTACCTCTCAAGACATTGGGGTGTACCATCGAGTGGCAGAAAACACGTACTCCGGTGAATCACTCCGATGTCGACCCTATCTGACCCATTTCAACCGGCAACCGCCTACCGGTCAACTTGGTCGGTTCGATCCGGATGAGTTGGATATCGAGTTCGCTGAGTTGCTCTTGCCACATATCGAAGCGGGGCTTTTGTGCCTTGCCAAAATTGATGATTTCCTCCTCAGTGAGCTCCTCAGGCCTGATAATCTCTAACTGGCCACGGGCGATCACACTTGAGACCCAGGTACCGTCAGACTCGTAGACGACCAAGGTGGCTTCAGTAGCGGAGTCGAGCAGGCGTCCCTTGTCGCTCTTGGCCGGTGCGACGAACCGAAGATACAGCCGACGGTTCACCGAATCGTATCCATATGATACCGGTGTTGCATATGGGTATTCTCACGGGCGAGCGCGAGAACTCCGGTGTCATTCTCTTTGAGGACACGATCGATATCTGCGTCGGAGAGGTGTGTTTCCATACCCATGTCTCTTGGCGTTACGTATCGGTTCATGAACATATAAGTGATTGCACATTGGAGCCACTATCGGTCCGTACGACGTGGTCAATGGCTCGATCTGGTACCCGCTCGCGGAGGGGATTGTCTATCTAATCTTATGAAGCTGAAAATGCCTCATCCGAGACCAGTGTACCACAGAGCACACACCCGAATTCGAGGAGTGCATCACGCATACTCGCGTTCACCTCGAGAGATTCTCCACACTCAGGGCATGAGAAGGTGTGCTCAGTCGGTTCATCTCTGGTCGTCATCTACAACTATCCATACTACCACTGATGATAAATGAACCACTTCTCATTCCATAGGTTGGAGAATCGGGCGAAGCTTGCATCAGAGTGCATCACCGAACCGTCCGATCCAGCGTAGGGTTATGCTCTTACCTCGGCGGTGTGTATCTGTCGATGTGGAACTGACATGGTGAGTCCCCACCGATCAGGTAGCTCGGGTCACCTACACCGGGTCTCCCACAGGTGGAGCGGTTGCGAAGGTGGTGATGATAGATGTTGATCGCTTGGATGAAGCGACCGATGGCGAGGACGTTCGCCTGGCTCCGTCGATTCCTCCGGTTGTCGCCGCTGATAGCCGCTCTGGTCGGCTATGCCTACGCCTCATATCAACGCGATATGCGAGATGCGTACGACCGCCTCACCGATTTCCGTCGCCAATCCATCGATACCGACGTGGGGGGTCGTCTCGAGTTTGTCGACATCGGCGATGGTGAACCATTGCTCCTCGTTCACGGTGGGGTCGGCGGTTTCGATCAGGCACTCGAACTCGGTCGGCCGTATATCGAGGAGGGATACCGCTGTATTGCACCGTCTCGATTCGGCTTCCTCGGGTCAACGGTCCCTGATGATGCGTCACCTGCCAGCCAGGCTGATGCGTTCGTCGATCTCCTCGATCACCTCGGTATCGAGGAGACTGCCGTACTCGCCTGGTCATCAGGTGGTGCCGCAGCCGTTCAACTCGCCCTCAGACATCCAGACCGGGTCTCGAAACTCGCCTTGATCTCCGTCGCCATCTCACCTCAACGGCGGATGCCATTGCGGCCACCGAAGGGGCTCATCCGCGCGGTCTGTGCCTCGAACCTGCTACACTGGTTGGTGATCGGTCCGTTGCGCCCCCTCATCCGTCGCGCCATCATCCCGGGATCGTACCATCTCACGGTCACCGATCGCCGCGTCGTCAGAGACGTGTTCAAGCAGACCTCACCGCTGTCTCCTCGGACAGAGGGGATCGTCAACGATGTACACGTCACCCTATCTGACCAGCATCGCCATCCTGACCGGTATCGATTCGAGGGGCTCGAAACCCCGACGTTGCTCGTCACGTCGATGGACGATCCACTCATCAGATTCGATGACATCGAGTGGATGTACGACCGGCTACCACGGGCGAGATTGGTGACGATCGATCACGGTGGACACCTGTTGCTCGGAAGCAGCCGACGCGTCCAAGAGACCGTCCACACCTTCCTCGAACAGACAGACGACGACCAGTTCGCTTGACAACCGTTAAACGTCCGTTCAATCTGTAGGTGTAGTATGCTGCATGCCGAGGGACCGCTGCTCGCTATCGATGTCTCGACTTGCGAGGTCATGCACCATGATATCGATCCACTGCTCCAACAGACCATCGGCGGGCGGGCAACAGCGACCTATCTCGCACATGATCGCATCCCGTTCGATGCCGACCCATTTGGCCCCGACAACCGCATCTATCTCTCGACCGGTCCCTTGCAACTCTCGCAGATGAGCTTCACCGGGCGGATGAATATGACGGGGTTATCACCGCTGACCAACGGCCTCGTCTCGACCAATGCCGGGGGCTATCTCTCACGGAACTTCGCGAACACGGGTATCAGCGTCCTCGAGGTCACCGGTTCGAGTGACGAGCTCATCGCCATCCATGTCCGAGATGACGATGTCTGGTTCGAGTCCATCCCCGAGCTCGAGGAAGCGACCGTCCCTGAGGTGAGTGACCACATGACCGAGGCACACGACCTCGGACCCGAGCACTGTATCGCGATCGGACCGGCCGGTGAACACCTCGTCAGGTACGCCAGCGTATTGACGTTCAACTCCCGTGCGTTTGGACGGGGTGGTCTTGGGGCGGCCCTTGGTGCCAAGGGTGTCAAGTGCGTCACGTTCGACGGCGAAACTCCACCGGATATCGAGATACCAACCTCGGTCACATCGACCGTCCACCGTGAGGCGGCACAGTCAGATAGCCGGATGAAACGCCAGGGGACCACCGGCGGAACAGAGTTCATCAATGATAACTTCTCGCTCCCGACTCGGTACTTCTCCGAACGCTCCTTCGAACATGTAACCTCAATCGGAGGTGATGCCGTCGAGGAGAAGAAGTACAAGCGAGGGACGTGTTCGATGTGCGCCTTCGGATGTAAACTGCCCACCCGAGATGAGAAGACCGGGCTCGAGACCGAGGGACCTGAGTTTGAGACCGTCTATGCGTTCGGATCGAATCAGGGGGTCGGTGATATCGTCGACGTGATGAAATCGAACAAACTGTGCGATGACCTCGGGTTGGACACCATCTCCGCCGGGGTAACCATCGCCGCCTACCTGGCAAGTGAGGACGAGTTCGGTAACGCCGGGCTCGTTCACGAACTGATCGAGAAGGTAGCCTACCGCGATGGCATCGGTGATCTACTCGCCGAGGGTGTCCACCGCATCGCTGATGACCTCGGCGTCGACGATATGACTGCCAAGGGCATGGAGTTCGCCGGGCACGACGGTCGCGAACTCCACGGTCTCGGACTCCAGTACGCCGTTGCCAACCGTGGAGGTGACCATATGTATGCCACATTCCAACGCTTCGAGTACCGTGGTGAGGTCGACCCCGAGGGGACCACAGGGAAGGCGAGTAAACTTATCGAGCAGGAGCAGTTCTGTGCCTTCCGAGACTCGGCGATCATCTGCGCCTTCTCGGGAGACCACCTCGAGGAAGACCGACTCGAGGCGATCTTCGCGGTACCCTATGAGCGACTCCTCGAGGTGGGTAACGGCGTTATCGAGCGCGAGCGCCACTTCAATAACCAGCGTGGAATGGATATCGAGGATGACCAACTCCCATACGAGTTACCCGACCTCGAAGCATCGAAACAGGAGTACTACCACCTACGGGGATGGACCGATCGGGGAGTCGTCCCTGACGACCGAATCGAGCAAACACAGCCGCCCATGCCTCCCAGGTGAACCCGATAGCTCACCCACGAGTAACACAGAGACGAACGGTTACTCACACCGGTGAGCACCGCATCCCCGATGCTCGGGGATCCCTGCCCTCGAGGGCGCGAAAGAGTCAACCGCCGTAAAACGCGAGCGTGATCCGAATGATATCACCGTCTTGTATCGGTGTTGCCGTGCCGTCAAGTTGCTTGACGTGTTTTTGATTGCGTGTGATGATGATGTCACTCGCAAGAGCGCCATCATCGAACAGATGGTCGACGAGGGCAGGGTATCGATCTGTCATCTGATCGAGCAACTCACCGATGGTCGTTGCATCAGTCTCGATGGCGAGTGAACGCTCGCCGACATCTTCGCGAACCTGACCGAATAACACGCATTCGATGGCCGTCATCCAGATGATCCTTTGAAGATAACGCCCACCGCAAGAAAAGTGTGCGTCTCAGCTGACTCGCTGTGTCACGAACGAAGCGAAGTCCTCGGCGAACGTGCGCACCTCGTCCCAGTCTGTATACTCGTAGTCACGGGTGGTATCGGTTGCATCTAACGACCTCCCACCGAGTCGTCTCATCATCGCCCGTTTGAGGAACCCATACTCTGAGTATCGAAGCGCACCACCGAATTGCCCGATGCGATCTGGCGTCCACTTCGTTCGCTCGATGAGTGAATCAATGTACCCAGCTGCAGTCGCCCTCGCCACATCGTCGCCGGCAGATGAGAGCGATACCTGGAAGAATCCATTCGGCATGGTTGCAAGTTCGTCGACATGCATCTCGATGAAATCAATGACCTTCCCATGGTGTCTCCCTGCATGGATGGATGAGCCAATGAGCAGCGCATCATGGTCACCGAGGCCGACATCAGCATCGATCTCGTCGATATCTTCGATACGAACCGCATGACCAAGTTCCGAGAGCGTTTCACCGAGCTGTCTGGCTACCTTCGCAGTCTGACCCTCGCCGGTGCCGTAGACGATGAGGAACGATGGCATAGGGGGAAGATATTCACGGCGTGATGGCATGAAGATTCAGGTGACGTTCGCCTATGGTGGACGGCACATGACGGTCAGGGCGTTCTCGTGCTGGCGTACCCTGATGTGTAACTTGAGCTCGATGCATTCCTCCTGACGCCAGCGGTGTCGAAGTTCCTCCCATTCTCCATCATCGATACGGAGTCCGAAGCGATGTGGCCCACGTCCGAAGTCATGCACCGGTCCGATCTGATATTCATCTCCTTGGACAGCGAGCGCGAAGCTGGCAAGCAACTCGCCGTCGTCTAGCGACTCACCCTCTTCCGCGATGACCACCTCGACCGCCACCTCACGAGCTGCATCGTTGGTGACGGTGACTGTCAGACTCGGTTCATCGTTGGTCTCGTCCGAATCGTCCCCGAGACAGCCAGCAAGGCTCACGACCCCGGCACTACCGATCGCCACCAGGAGTGCCCGACGGTGTATGGTTTCCATACCGCCATATAGACCTCGCTAAGGGGAAGGTGTAAGGTAGGTTCTCATGCCGTAGGAACTAACCACTCCGTGAATAGCTGAACTCTCACACAAAACGGAACGTGCTGGGTGTTGGATGTCGGTAACGGGTTAGCTCGATAAAACGACCCGCCAGGACTGGGATTTGAACCCAGAATCCCGTGAGGGAACACGCTCTCCAAGCGTGCGCCTTACCGTTCGGCCATCCTGGCTCACTTGGTGGGTAGTCCGAGCATCGACTAAATGTCTTGCGAGGTTAGCGGTTTCGGTGCTCACCGCGATAACCGAGCAGCTGGTGCACAGATCCGGTCAGGCATCCTCCTCATCATGTGTCTGTCGCGCCTGTCGCTCGAGGTTGGTGATTACGAGGTGCGTACCGAAACCTGCACCGAGAAAGACGATCACACCGAGGATACCGACCAGCCAGAGCGGTACCTCCCAGCCATCGACGACGGCGTAGGCGAGATAGAGCGAGAGATAGATCACCACGCCGAATATGCCGGCGATGAGACCGTGACGCCCGATCACGGTCTGAGGGCGACCGCCTCGATCTCGACAGACGCACCCTTCGGGAGTGCACCAACCTCAAGGGCGCTCCGAGCTGGTGGGGCTGTATCGAAGTACGATGCGTACACCTCGTTCATCGCCTCGAAGCCGTCGATATCTTCGAGGAAGACCGTCACCTTCACGACGTGCTCGAGACCCGAACCGCTCGCTGTCAGAACGGCACTGATATTGTCGAGTGCCTGTCGCGTCTGCTCCTCGATCGATGCATCGACGAGTGACTCACCCTCGGGCGTCAATGCGATCTGTCCGGCGGTGAAGACCAGTTCGTCCGTCCCGATCGCCTGACTGTACGCACCAACCGCATCCGGTGCATCGTCGGTATGGATGACCTCGCGCATACCTTGGCGTGCGCCCGGTGCAGCCTTAACTACTGTCACCCACGTCGAGGAACCGAGGTAGCTCACCGATGTCCAGGTTACCACCACTGAGTACCGGGACGACCACCTCAGCAGGTGCAGGGTCGATCGCACCCTCGAGCAACGCTGCGACAGCGGCAGCTCCGGCGGGTTCGGTGAGCAGCTTCGATCGTTCGAGTAACAGATGGATGGCGCGTGACATCGTCATATCGCTGACAGTGACGAGATGGTCGACATGCTCGGTGATGATATCGAGAGTGAGCTCGCCGATATGCCGCGTGGCCATCCCCTCGGCGATTGTGTCAACCGCTTCGAGCTCGATGAGCTCGCCCGCCTCGACCGAGCGGCTGGCGGCATCGGCACCCGCTGCCTGCACACCGATGACC
The DNA here is from genome assembly GCA_007118145.1 of Halobacteriales archaeon. Taxonomy (GTDB): domain Archaea; phylum Halobacteriota; class Halobacteria; order Halobacteriales; family SKSH01; genus SKSH01. The sequence continues at coordinate 22,171 of SKSD01000001.1, read as the reverse complement.
CGTGCGTCAACATCGCTATGTGCAACGGCGAGTGCGATGCCAGCGATGAGCCCACCCCCACCGATTGGCACGATGATCGTCTCCACGGTGGGACACTCCTCGAGCACCTCAAGGCCGAGGGTCCCCTGACCGGCGATGACGGCCGGATCCTCGAAGGCGTGCACGTACGTCAGCCCCTCCTCGCGCTCGATGGCGTGTGCTCTGGCAGCAGCTGCATTGTAGTCTCGACCGTGGAGGATCACCTCGCCGCCATACGAGCGCGTCGCCTCGACCTTCGCACGCGAGGTCCGCTCCGGCATGACGATGGTCGAACGGACACCGGCCATCGTCGCCGCGAACGCAACACCCTGTGCATGATTTCCGCCGCTGGCGGTCACCACGCCGCGTCGTCGTACCTCCGGATCGAGTGTACGGATCCGGTTAGTCGCACCACGTACCTTGAACGAGCCCGTGCGCTGGAGCATCTCACACTTGAGCACCACCTCGGCACCGGCGATGTCCCCGAGTGTCGTCGATGAGAGCATCGGGGTTCGCCTGATGACGTCACTGATACGATCGCTCGCCTCCTCGATACTTGCTGCGTCGATCATGCTGGGTCGTCACGAAGGGCTGTGAAAACCATTTCGACGGCCGGACTCACCTCAGCGCTGTTCGATCGGGACGAACTCGACGTCCTTCGGGCCGACGTACCTGGCACGTGGGCGAATCAGGCGGTTGTCCTCTTGATACTCGATGACGTGGCCGATCCATCCGGCGGTTCGACTCATGGCGAAGATCGGGGTGTACAGGTCGAATGGGATGCCGAGTTGGTCGTATACGACACCGGAATAGAAGTCGACGTTCGGAGCGATACCCTTCTCGACGAGACCGGACTCGGTGAGATACTCCTCGATCGCCTGTGCATAGCCGATATAGCGCCCCTCCGCACCCTCCTCAGCCAGCTCGACCGCCTTCGCCTCGAGGATGTGTGCCCGTGGGTCTTTCACACGGTAGACGCGGTGACCGAAGCCCGGGACGCGCTCACCACGTTTTTGCATCTCCTTGACCCACTCAACAGGGCCGTGCTCACTGTCCTCGAGGTCGCGGAACATCCTGATGACCTCCTGGTTAGCCCCTCCATGAAGCGGTCCGCTGAGGGCTCCGATTCCACCTGTCACCGAGGCGTAGAGATCTGCCATCGTCGAGCCGATGACGATCGAGGTGAACGTCGATGCGTTCATCCCGTGGTCCGCATGGAGGATGAGTGACATATCGAACGTCTCACCGGCAAGCGATGATCCAGACTCCCCACTGAGCATGCGTAGGAAGTCACCGGCGAGTGATCGCGATGGATCTGGATCGAGCGGTTCGCGTCCCTCCCGGTAAGCATGGAACGACGCGAGGATGGTCGGCACCTTCGCGAGGATACGCATGCCCTTCTCTCGGCTCAGGTCGATCTCGCCGGTCGTGTACGACGCCTCGGGATCGTACGCCGACAACATCGATGTGGCCGTGCGCAATGCGGACATCGGCTCCTCATCGGCCTCTGCGAGTCTCTCGAGGGTGGCGAGGACGTCCTGGTGGAGGACACGTTCCTCGGCGAGACGGCTGCTGAAGTGTTCAAGCTCGGCCTCAGAGGGTAGGTCACCGTACCAGAGGAGGTAGACGACTTCCTCGTACGTTGCCTGCTCGGCGAGATCTTCGATATCGAATCCGCGATAGATCAGTCTCCCAATCTCACCATCGACATAGCTCATCTCAGACTCCGTCACGAGGATTCCATCGAGACCCTTTGCCAGCTCACTGGTCATGAGATAAGCTACCAGAGGACCGGGGAAAAACGTACCGTATCCAAGGTCAGGAATGGCCGGAATCGTCCAGTCGAGCGAGTGTCACGACGCTGAGGATCATACCCAGCAAGAGGGCGATCGAGACCCCGAGGACGACCGCGAGGCCGAGGTAGTATGCCGGCGAGTGAACGGTCTCCTCAGGCGAGATGACGAACGCGTAATAGACACCAGCTGCGATGACACCACCGACGACGAGGCCGAAGCCGAGGTTACGCATGGCATTGGCTGCAACGAGTACCTGCCCTAGCGTCGCCGTCTGTGGTGAATCGTGACCCACGCGTGTGGGTTTATCACCGGAGCACAAAACAGCCACGTTTGCCGTCATCTCAGTGTGTCGATATACGGTCGCGTGCATGCCCTCGATGCACCCTGATTGACCATACTTCACGAAATATCACGGACGGACCGCCAATTTCTTTATCAGATGGTGACCATCGCCTTCGCAATGACGTCCGTTGGGACGGCCGAGGCCGCGCAGGGTGAGATCGCATACGGGAAGTTATCCATCGGCGAGGACCGGGGCGGTCAACCTGTCCACCTCCCAGTCGCCGTCATCAACGGAGCAGAACCTGGTGACACGCTCTACATCCAGTCGGTCAGTGATGGCGACGAACTCAACGGCCTGGGTGCGGTCACCCGATTCCTCAGAGCTGTCGACCCGGGTGAGGTGACCGGGACGATCATCGTCATCGCGATCACGAACTATCACGCCTTCCTCCGGGCGAGACATCGCAACCCGATCGATCACACGAAGCTCAACCGGGCATACCCAGGTGATGCGGAGGGGAGTTCCTCCGACCGCATCGCGGCGAAGACCTTCGAGATCGCCAGCCAGGCAGACATCGCCCTCGATCTGCATCAGGGATCGACCAGCCGGATGATCAACGAGACACGTGTCCGCTGTGGCCGCCATCACGATCTCCACGATGCTTGTCTCGAGCTCGCGAGGGTGTTCGACACGGGACATATCCTCGACCAGCAGGGACCTGATGGTCAACTCGCGCGCGTCCTCGCCGATGAGGGCATCCCGACGGTCAACCCTGAACTCGGTGGGAGTGTCGGCTGGGATGAGGAGAGCGTCGAAATCGGTGAGCGAGGTATCTGGAACGTGCTCACCGCTTACGGATTCACCGAGGGGTCGGTTGAGCCATCCGAGCAATCACGTATCGGAGGGTTCGATCAGTACTACAGTCCATGTGGCGGTCTCGTCGAGTTCTCGGTCGACCTCGGTGTCGAGGTGGGTGAGGGTGACGAACTCTACACCGTCATCTCACCACTCGGCCAGGTCCGTGAGACGGTCACCGCCGTCGACGATGGCATCTTCTGGCGTTCGACCCGACTCCCACAGGTCGCGACCGGTGAGTACGTCTGTTCGGTCGGTACCGACATCGATGCCGTCTGAGGTACCGGACACACGCTGTGCGTCGTGTGACCGGCTCTTCGAGGCACACCGAGACGAACCACATCGGTGCACCTGTGGCGGTCCGCTCGAACTTCGATCACCCCTTCGCTCACCGTCAACACTCGAGGCACCGGTCTCGAACCTCTGGGCATTCAGTGCATCCTTCCCACCGGGGCAACGAATCGAGCTCGGAGCTGGCGGAACACCGCTGGTGGACGTCCCCGAGTACGATGCGAGCTTCAAGCTCGAGACGTGCAACCCAACAGGGAGCTTCAAGGACCGAGGTGCCGCGCTCACCCTCTCGAGGGCATCGGCACTCGGTGTCGAGCACCTCAGGGAGGACTCCTCTGGGAACGCCGGTCGCGCCATCGCGACATACGCGGCCAGGGCCGGTATCGATGCGCATATCTATGTGCCTAGTCACGCCGATGCGTCGACACTGGCGACCATCGAGGCGACCGGTGCAAACGTGATCGCCGTTGATGGTGGGCGAAGTGCAGCTGCTACCGCATGCCAGCACGCCTCTGGCTGGTACGCCAGTCACGCCTGGCGACCGGAGTTCTACCTCGGGACGGCGACGTGTGCGTGGGAACTCATCGCCGACCGACATGGATGCCCACCGGATGCGTTGGTGCTCCCCGTTGGCCATGGTACGCTGTTACTCGGCCTTTACCGCGGGTTTAAAGCGCTACTTGAGGGGGGCACCATCGAGAGGCTACCCCAGCTCTATGCAGCCCAGCTGGCCGGTGCTGGGTCGCTCACGCCACCGACCGATGCCAGCGTCGATCCATCAATCGCGCCTGGGGTACGTATCGAGCGACCGGCTCGTCAGTCACAGGTGAGGCAGGCGATCGATACCTCAGGTGGCGAGGTCATCACGGTCGACCCGTCCGACGTCACCGAGGGTCGTCGTCAGCTGGCCGCGATCGGCTTTGATATGTGCTCGACCGCCGCCCTCGGTGTAGTCGCACGACGCGCCTTGCTCGAGCGTGGCAAGCTTCCGGACACGGCCGACGTGATTGTCCCCATCACGGGTCGGTCACGCGATCGATAGCCGTCGAGTCAAGCCGTCGGATTTACTTAGCAGGCTCTCGACGTTCAGCTTATGGCAGAGGAGGAGATCCCGGAGGAACTGGTGCGCCTGGTCGAGAAGATGCATGATGAGTACCTGGACTCCGAGGTGGCGATCGCCACCGCACTCGCCGATGCTGACGAACCACTCGATATCGATGCACTTGTCGATGCGACCGGGTACACCGAGCGGACGGTGAAAAAACGGGTCGATTCCCTCGAGGAACGGCTACAGGGGTCACCCCTGATCGAACGCTCAGGTGATGAGACCGTCCGACTGCACCCACGTGTCGCAGCAGCTATCCGGGCTGCATCAGCGTAGGTGACTCACCTCGACGGGTGGCACTGGCCGTTGAACCCACCTCGACAGAGCGGTCGGGCGAGGTGACGACGCGCGACCGGAGGCACCTCGTACCAGCCTGGCTCGATGCGTCGCACGACCGAACGTGTCACCCGACTCACAGCCGTGTTCGAGCATGTCCTACATCGATACCCCTGATCAGTGCCGGCACTCTCCATCGACCGGTCACAGTCATCACACCGAGGGACCGACCGGGTGAACGTCCGTGGTCTGCGGAGTGCGAACTTCTCGAGTTTGAGCGTCCCCTCGCTCACCTCGCCACAAACGGTTACCTGATCACCTCGACGGAGCTGACGGACGTGCTCGCGAAAGCGCTTAGTCGGTTCGAACGCGACACACGGTAGCCTGCCATCACCACCGGCGATGGTGAGGTGGACGTGTCCACCACGTCGGGTCTCGACCGACGTGTCGACCATGCCGTTGACGAGGTAAGAGCCACCGTCACGGACGCTTCCAGGCGTACCTGGCCTGAGGTGTGCGTCCGTACCCTGATTGGTCACGAAGAGTGCGGTACGTTCGAGAGGTTCGTGTTCGAGCAGGTCTGCGGCGTGTATCACTGCCTCGGGATAGGCGCCACGGAGACCGAACAGCACCGGCCCAGGTGTGCGTGGTGCGCACACCACTGTATCCTCGCCACGGTCGACCGTATCCCACGTCAACGGGTAGGTCGCCCGGTCGGCCTCGAACGCTGTCTCGTGATCGACACGACGATCTGTCCCGTAGCGCTGTCGTGGACGGTAACCGATGAACTCCACCGTCCAGTCAGCGAACGCTGCTGGTGCACCGAGAGCCGCTGTTGCACCGATCAGTCCACGGCCGTTACCGGCTGACCAAACACGCGCATCGACCGACCGCAGTCGATCAACCGTGACCGCTGTGTCGACGAAGCCACGGACAGCCTCCCAGGTATGACTTCGCAGTGCGGCGACTCGGGTTGACCGTACCACCGCGACGCCGGGATTGGTGTCGGGGTCGTCCAAGACGGCCAGCTCTTCGACGGACGTGCTGGCCAGCTCGAACGCCGTCTCCACGGGAGCGTCGGTCACGATCGCCACCGCGGCGTTCCCTCGAGTCTTGTACGAGACGGCGGGGTTGAGCCGGATCAGGTACCGTCGCCCGACGGCATATCCGTCGTCCACAAGCGCATCGGCGATGACACTCCCCACGTAGGTCGTACACATCCCGACATCGCGGGCATCGGTATCATCGAGGCCAATGAGCGTCCCCATTGCCTGTCGCTAACCCCTGATCGCCTATGCCAATTTCGACGCCAACAGGTCAGCTATCGGCACAATGCATTTAATTACAGGACGACGTACCATCAGATATGACGAGGCAGGCGCTGATCGATAACCTCACGGTGATGCTGGAGGATGCCGGGTACATCGTCAGCGACCGCTGTGCCATCCGTCCGAAGAGCTTCGACATGGTGGCACGGAGGGATCAGACCCTCATCTTTCTCAAGATCCTCGGCAACATCGATGCGTTCGAGGCATCGACCGGCATCGAGATGCGTCGGTTGGCCGAACTTCTCGGCGGGACGCCGATGGTCATCGGTGTCCGTAGCCGTGATGAGGACCTCAAGCCGAGTGTAGTCTACTTCAGACACGGCGTACCGGTCATCAGCCCGGATACTGCGTTCGACCTCTTTATCGAGGAGGTCGACCCACTCATTTACGCGGCGCCGGGTGGGCTGTACGTCACCATCGACAGCGACATCCTCGAGGATAAGCGCAAAGAGCGTGGCTGGAGCCTCGGACAACTCGCCTCCGAGCTTGGTGTCTCGCGACGGACGGTCTCAAAGTACGAGGACGGGATGAACGCCAGTATCGATATCGCCATGCATCTCGAGGAACTGTTCGACGCACCACTGACGAACCCGATCAGCCTGTTCGATGAGGACGAGCTCCTCGAACAGCGTCAGTCACCCATCTCCGAGGCTGAGGATGATGGAGACGAGGCGGGTACCTTGGCGTTGTTGACCCATGCCGGGTTCACCGCCCATCCCATCGCACGAGCGCCATTTCGGGCCGTCGGCGAGGACGAAGACCCCGAGCGTGGTGTCGTCTTGACGGGACACTCTAAGTACAACCGCACGGCAAAAAAGCGGGCAAGAATCATGGGTTCGATCGGTCGGGTCACCGGATCGCAGTCGGTCTACATCGTCGAGCGAGCTCGGCAAGATTCCATCCATGGGACCGCACTCGTCGAGCGTGGCGAGATCGAGGGTATCGAAGAGAGTGACGATCTACGCGAGATGATCGCATCCCGTGCCGACACCTCAGACAGCTAATCTCCGGGGCGTCGCCGGTAACCACCGCTGACCCGCAAGCGTTTTTTCATCGCCCACGAACCACTCTACATGGTGAATTGTCCGCTGGCAGACGAATGCCCGAGCTTCACTGAGCGTATCGAGGGCATGGGCTGTCAGCACTATGGTGATCGGGGGGGTAAGGAGTGGTGTAACCACTATAGCCAACCGATCAGCGATCTTAAGACACAACCGGTCAAACCAGGCGAGGAGGTCATCGTCGAGGTGACAGATATCCACGAGAGTGGGGCCGGTGTGGGACGGACCGAGGAGGGTTTCATCATCCTCGTCGACAACGTGTTACCTGATGCACGCGCACGGGTCGTAGTGCATCGAGTGTTCTCCAATCACGCACGCGGTGAGGCTGTCGAGCGACTCCCACTCGAGCCTGATGAGGATGACGATGCTGACGCTGGGGAGGACGAGGCAGCCCAAGAGGACGAGGAATCCGAGGAACGATCACGTCGTCAACGCCTGGGTCGACGTGACAATTTCTGGGGCGGTTAACACACCTTTTCACGCCCTCGATTTCTTTATCTGGCCGTTCATTGATGCGAGCATGGATCTACACCTGCGTGACCGGTCCGTCATCGTCCTGGCAGGGACGAGCGGCCTCGGACTCGGTGCGGCTGAATCGCTTGTCAAAGAGGGTGCCACGGTGACCGTCTGCTCTCGTGATGGACAACGCCTCGATGACGCACTGCGGCACCTCGAGAGTATCGACGGCGGTGATGTCAGGGCGGTTCGCTGTGATATCACCGATCGTAAACAAATCGGACGTCTCATCGAAGAGACGGTCGAGTCGGTCGGCGGCATCGATCACATCGTCGCCTCGACCGGTGGCGTCCCCCCTGGTGGGCTCGATGAGCTCGACGATCGTGACTGGTATCAGGCATACGACCTGCTCATGATGAGCCTGGTGTGGACAATCGACGCCGCCAAAGCGTACCTCATCGAGAGTCCGGGTGGGTCGATCACCGTCATCACGTCGACGAGCGTCCGCGAACCGATCGTCGGGCTCACACTGTCGAATGCGGTTAGACGTGGCGTCATCGGTCTGGTGAAGTCGGCCGCAAGAGAGCTCGCCCCAGATGTTCGCGTCAATGCCGTCCTCCCCTCGGCGTTCGATACACCACGCATCCAGGAACTCATCGACAATGCGGTCGAGTCCGGGACGCACCCGGATGAGGAGACAGCGATGGCCGACTGGATCGATGATATCCCCCTCAATCGACTTGGTCGACCCACCGAGCTCGGTGACATGATCGCTGTCCTGACGAGCGATCGAGCCGGCTTCGTGACCGGTGCATGTCTGCCCGTCGACGGTGGCCGACTCAGAAGTTAGCACATGCGTCCAGCTCACTACAGTTGCTCAGTGATAACTCGCCTCAGCTGAGGGCGTCGGTGACCTGATCGACGATCGTGTCGATCGATGCACCATCGAGTCGGTCGTCGGTGAACTTCAACCGAAGACGCGGTCTGCCGACATCGATGTACTCCTTGTCCGTGTCGATTAAACCAGCATCCTCCAGTTCGGACTTTTTCCGCGAGAAGGTTGCCTTGCTCGCCAGGCCGATATCCTCACCCCACTTGCTGATATCGTACAATAAATCGTGATTCTTCGCAGCGATGAGGAGGGCAATCATGACCTCATCGAGACTCGCACTTGTACCATCGACCGCATCGATGAACGCCTCGAAGTCCTCGCGACGGTCGTCTCCGAGGTGCTCAGCGAGCGTCTCCACGATGACCGAGATCGGCGGCGTGTGGATGGTGATCCCCTCGGCCTGAGCGAACATGTCGAGATACCGCTGGTGGAGGTCTCCGACGAACGGTTGTTCGGTCGTGACGAGCGCACCCATGTGTTGTCCAGCCTCGATCAGTGCGATACTGTGCTCGCCATCTGTGATCACCGCGGTCTTCGGTGGGTCGCTCACGTACCTGAGGTCGAGCCGTTCGGCCTCGATGAGGTGCGCCGATCGACTCGCCACTGGGCACTGTCTGAGCGTATACTTCAGTGTCCATTCTTCGGCGAGCAGCTGTACATGTGGGTTGTCTTCGAGGCGGACCCCCCACTCGACCAGGCCGGCTATCATCGTCCTCGACGGGTTCATGAACACGAGGTCACCGTTCGTGATCGAGCGCACCTCCTCGAAGAGATCTGGCAGTGACCGCTCAACGAATGCTGCGGACATTATATTGAGTGATGTTACTCGGATTGGCTAATAATTTTTTGCTATCAGTTCACCAAATTAATTGATTTCAATCGATGTAGAAATATGGAACCGTCACACGGAGATACCACCTTGGAGTCTGCTTATTGTCTGTGTTCGTCCGCCTTCCTACATATCGCAATTGTGATGACAACGATTGTATTGATTCCAGCAAGCTTTGCCTAATAAACCCCGAGAGAGACGCTCTCACACCGTGAAATCGCCAGACTGTGCGTTGTTATCACAGTACGAATTGTACCAGTCAGAGCGTCTTAAACGGTCATCACCGTCAGCTACTATCTTAGTGCGAGAAATACCAAAAACCACATATATCCACCACATCTACATATGTCTGACAATGCACGACATCACAGGTTTCCAGCGAGACTTGTTGTACGTGATTGCCGGGCTCGAGCAACCCCACGGCTTGGCGATCAAAGAGGAGCTTGAAGACTACTACGAGACCGAGATTCACCACGGTCGCCTCTATCCAAACCTCGATACCCTCGTCGACAAGGGCCTCGTGGAGAAGGGGCAAAAGGACCGACGTACCAACTTCTACACACTCACGAGCCGTGGTCGACGGGAGATTCAGGCTCGACACGATTGGGAAAGTAACTACGTCTGAGCAAGCGCAGTCTACTGGCTTTTTATCCCTTGCGTAGCCTTATATCCAAGTAGGCATCCAACGAGGGGTAGCCCACGGAGGGAGACACAACGCATATGACCGATTTGCGACCACACGCAGAGGACATCCACGAACTGTTCGAGGAACATCTAGACCTCGGGGTTGACGAGATCGAGGAACGACTCGATACGCTCGTCAACGAGTACAAGGTCCCGCTATCGGAGGCGAGACGTAGCGTCATCAGTCACTACCGCGAGCAAGCTGGACTCGAACGCGACGAGTTCGATGCCGGAGATAGCGAACTCGCCAATGCCGCCGATATCAACGCCCCTGATGAGTGGGTGACGCTCAAGGCGAAGGTCGTCGAGCTCTGGGAGCCACGGAGTGACTCGATCGAACAGGTCGGCCTGCTCGGTGACTCGACCGGCACCATCAAGTTCACGAAGTGGGCGAAGTCCGACCTGCAACCGCTTGAGGAGGGCAAGAGTTACCGCTTTGAGAACGTTGTCACCGACGAGTATCAGGGTCGCTACTCGGTCAAGCTCAACCGGACCACGAAGATCGAGCCACTAGAGGATGATATCGATGTGGGTCGGGCGACCGTTGAACTCGATGGTGCACTCGTCGATATCCAACAAGGCAGTGGGTTGATCAAACGCTGCCCCGAGGAGAACTGTACGCGCGTGTTACAAAACTCGCGATGCGCTGAGCACGGGGAGGTCGAAGGTGTGTTCGATCTCCGTATCAAGGGCGTGCTCGACAATGGCCTTGAGACACAGGACGTCCTGTTCAATCGTGAGATGACCGAGGAGGTCGCCGATATCGACATCGAGACGGCCAAGCAGATGGCCAAAGACGCACTCGACACGACGGTCGTCGCAGACGAGATCGCCGACCGAGTCGTCGGCCGGTACTACCACATCGAGGGCCCCCGTGTGGGTCGGTACGTCCTCGTCGAGCAGGTCGAACGCCTCGGTGCACCGACCGATGTCGAGGAGCTCCTTATCGAAGCGAGGTCGATCTGAGATGAGCCAGTCGATGCGCGAGGTCGCCAGACGTGTCTTCGCCAGGGAGTTCAATGCGGCGACGTTCACCTTCTCAGAGTCTGATGACGAGTACGCCCCCGTCTACGCACTGTTACCCACCGGCATGCGGCTCAACCGTGCGTTCGTGGTTGGGACGCTCACCGAGACCGAGGAGATCGGTGACGATACCGAATACTGGCGCGGGAGGATCATCGAACCGACGGGAACGTTCTTCGCCTACGCTGGTGAGTACCAGCCCGAGGCGGCCGCCATGCTCAGACACGCAACCACCCCATCACACGTGGCCGTCCTCGGCAAGCCACGTACCTACGAGACCGACGACGGCGGGACGAACGTCTCGCTCCGTGCTGAGACGGTCGCACACGTCGATACCGCCGTGCGCAAGCGATGGATCGTGGAGACTGCCAGGCACACGCTCAATCGTATCCGAGCGTTCGAGGATGGGGACGAGCCAGACGCCATCCGAGCCAAGGATGTCTACGGTGACGATATCAGCCCGTATCGCGATGCCGTCATCGACGCCCTCGAGGGACTCGACATCGAGGACACACCTGAGGTAGTCTCATAGCACGCGAACGTCTGACAAACTGTTAAATACGCTCATCACCGACGTTAGCATCCGGTATGGGCAACAAGGACACGACGCTCACGTTCCGCGTGACCGAGAATACCGCCGAGCAGCTGCGACATATCGCCAACGAACGCGATCTGCCGCTGTCGGCCGTGTTCCGCGATTACGCGAACTTGCTCGTCACACACGATGGCCGGGTATCGGTCGTCCCCGACCACGCCATCGACGAGTCCACCATGAACGACGCGGAGTTCCCGCCGACCGTCGAGGTGTCCACGAGTTTCGTCCGCGAGCACGAACGTATCGAGCTCGAGAACGACCATCTGCGAGCACAACTCGAGGAGTATAAGGCCTACGTCACGCAGTTACTCGAAGAGATCGAGTCAGCTGAGGAGGAGGGCGAGGTCATCAACCTTGAGGAACTCGACCGCGAACTCGATATCGACCCCGACAATCCTTCCTATCAGCTGGGGTGATTACCCCGTTCGAGACCGTGACCGAGGTCGGCGGCGAGGCGTGCCTGTGCATCGTCGCCGTTCACCTCCGCCAGGTCGGCGAGTGCATCTAACCGTCTGATCGCATCATCAAGGAAGTTCACTACATCGGCGGGATAGGCATACAGGTGGTACGTCACCCGCATCGCATCGACGATCGCCTCCGGTGAGCGGCCATCGAGTCGCTCCTCGAGGATCCACCGACATAGCTTCTCCTCGGGATGTCCGCAATATGGCCGGGCATCGCAGTCACAATCGAGTAACTCGCGGTTGAACCTGAGGATGCGGTCGGCCACCGCTGGGTCCAGTGCATCGAAATCTCCCCCGGTGAACAGCCGATCGAGCGTCGCCCCGGCGAAGGCCGCCCGAGGGAACGATGTATCGAGCTGTCTCACCAGGCGATGATGATCGACGACGTAGACCTTCTCTGGCAGTGTCACTGCTCTCACCTACTCGATTCACCGGTAAATATCGGCCGATTACCTGGGTTAATCCGTGAGTTGGGCGACCAGATCGACCGCGAACGCACCCTCGGCGGTGGCGATGAGTGGGTTCACCTCGAGTTCGCCTATCGCGTCGATATCGCTCGCCAGCTGTGATACCCTGACGATCGCATCGACAAGTGCATCGTGGTCGGGTGGTCTCCCACCCCGAGGGCCGGTCTCGATGAGCGAGGCAGCATCGAGATTACCCAGGAGGTCTTCCACCTCGGGGTGTGTCACCGGTGCAAGTGCGTGTTGCACGTCATCGAGTTGCTCGACGAATGTCCCGCCGAGACCGACGGTCAACACCGGGCCGAAGCGTGGATGGGTCGTGACACCGGCGAGTACCTCGATACCATCCTCGACCTGCTCCTGGACGATTACCGTATCGCCACGCTTGAGCAGTTCGTCAGCCACCGCAGGTACCTCATCGGCCATCACACCGGTGACCACACCATCTACCTCGGTCTTGTGTGCCAGACTGGCCAGCTTCAAGACGAACGGCCCCGCGCGACCCTCGAGTGCGTGGTCGACCTCATCCTCCCTATCGAAGGCCTTCCACCACGGCGTCGAGACACCGTACGCCTCCAACAGCCCCGATGCCTCGACGCCGAGGGTGTTCCCCTCGGCCAGCTCGAGCACCGATGTCACCCGCTCGACATCGACCGAGACCGGCGACGGTGTCAGCCGCGGGCGTCTGCGCACCTCACCGTATCGTGCCAGTGTGGCGAGTGTCGATACCGCCCTCGCGATATCGGGATACAGCGGGACGGATGCCTCACGTGCAGCCTGTGCCACCGACACCGAGGGCGTACGCCCACCCAGGCAGATGACGACCGGCTTGCCATACCGCCTTGCCACGTCACCGACACCATCGATGAGGTCTCCCTGGTCGATCAGCGGGTGTGGTGTCGTCGTCACAATACCCGCATCGACACCGCCATCGGAGAGGACGACCTCGAGCGCTGAGGTGATACGGTCGATATCGGCATCACCGAGGACATCGACGGGGTTGCCAGGGGTGGCAGCCGAGGGGAGTGTCTCACCGAGGCGTTCGAGCGTCGAAGCGGTCAAACCGGCCAGGTCGCACCTGCTCACCGCGACCGCATCGGCGGCGAGGACACCCGGCCCGCCCGCGTTCGTCACCACCCCCAGTCGCGAACCCGTCGGAACCGGCTGGCGGTCGATCGCCTGTAGCACGTCAAACAGCGCCTGCTGACCGTCAACCGTCACGACGCCCGCCGCGTCGAACGCTGCATCGAAGCCTGCCACATCACCGACGAGCGCACCGGTATGTGAGGCAGCCGCGGCCGACCCGGCCTCGGTCCGACCACCTTTGATCGCGATCACGGGCGTCGTCGGCGTCACGTCACGTGCTGCCTCGACGAAGCCACGGCCATCGCGGACGTCCTCGAGGTAGGCCACGATGACGTCTGTCTCGGGGTCGTGCCCCCAGTACCGAAGCACCTCGGGAACTTCGAGGTCGACCGTGTTACCAAGCGAGAGTACGTCACGGATGCCGATATCGGCGCCATGTAACCAGTCAAGTATCGCCGTGATCATCGCTCCTGAGTGACTCACGACCGAGACACCACCGTCCGGTGGCATCACCGGTGCGAAGCTCGCGTTCAACCCGCGGCGTGAACTCACCACGCCGAGTGCATTCGGCCCGATGACCGTCACCTCGTGTCCTTCCAGTAGATCGCGTAACTCACGCTCACGGCGTGCACCGACCTCGTCTGCCTCGCCGAACCCTGCGGAGACAATCGCAATCGCAGATGTGCCAGCATCGAGCGCACAGCGGACCCCATCGAGGACGTCATCAGCTGGGAGAGCTATCACGGTCAGATCGGGTGAATATCTGCCCAACTCGTCCATCTTCATCGCTTCGACACCGAGCAGTGTCGAGGCTGTGGGATGAACCGGAATCACCTCGCCATCGAACGTCGCCAGCAGGTTCTCAAGCAGGACACGGCCGATCGACCCCTCGCGATCGGTCGCACCGATGACCGCCACCGTCGCCGGGTCGACCAGTGCATCAAGGCCAGTCGGTGCACCGACCGGTGCGTACCGTGCCGGTGGTAGCAAAAGCCGTGCCACCGTCTCCGTGTCGAGCGTCACATGCAGTGACGCGCCGTCACTCCTCGCCGCCGAGCCCAGCTCTTTAGAAACATGTGTGACCGCATCGGCCGTGGCCACCACCTCGATGGCATCCTCACCGCGAGCATATGCGTGGGCGACCACCTGTCGTATCACCTCAGCCGCCACCTCGGATTGTACCTCGCTGGCCACCTCGACGTGTGCGGGTGCCCCACCCGGTGCGAACGCACGCCCGCAGACCGCACCGTCTTCATCACGCACCTCGAGGCGTCGACCCTCAAGGCGCACCGGACGGATCGTGTACCGCGACCCATCGCCCGTCGCGAAGCGTGGGCACCGTGGTGGACACGCCGGTGTCCCCGTACACTCGCCTGGGTGCCACAACGGACATGTCTCGTTCATCGCCATCGCTCAAGGCATCATACCACTGTGAGTACTAAAGGCGATGTGGCAATCTCCACGCCGTGGGAGTCAGCCAGCGTAGGTGCGAAGTGCCTCGTAGACACGTTCGGTACCCCACGCGACGCTGTCGACGGGTACCCGCTCGTCACCGCTGTGTAGTATATCGAGCAGTGGGATGTCCTCCATGTTCAGTGGGATGAACCCGTAGCTCTCGACACCCACCTGTGCCAAGTGACGTGCGTCGGTCGCTCCGTACATCATGAACGGGATAGCCGTCTTCCCCGTCGCCGACTCGAGTACATCAGCCAACAAGTCGAAATGCTCGAGTGAAGCCGGTGGTGGACCCTCATCGAACCGCACCACCTCGAAGTCAGCATCGTCACCAGCGACCGTTTGCAGCTCCGTAATCACGTCATCGGGTGTCTGACCAGGTACGAGCCGACAGTCGATCCTGACGCGTACCGCCTCTGGGACGACGTTCTCCTTGTCACCACCGGAGACGATCGTCGGGTTGGCCGTGTTGTGCGTCACCGCGTCCAGTACACGCGCATCGAACGGGAGTTCCTCAAGTACGGCGTCGGTCTTCCCGGGGTCGAGCAGTTCGAGCAGGCGGTCGCCCTCGTCCTCGTCCAATCCCTCGGCGAGTGCCTCGATCATCGACTCGACCGTCGGTGTCAGGTGCACCGGCAGGCGGTGTTCGTCGACGGCCGCCAGGAAGCGACCCAGCTTACCCATCGCTGTGTCGACCGTCGGCAACGAGGCGTGGCCGCTGTTGCCCGTGAAGGTGGCTTCCAGCCAGCAGACCTGCTTCTCGTTCACCTGAATCGGATAGAATGTCTCGCCGGCTACCTCCATCGGGTAGCCACCGAACTCACCGATGGCGAAGCCAATGTCGTCGAAGAGTTCCGGGTGTTCCTCGACGAGGAACTCGAGGCCGAACTCACCGCCTGCCTCCTCATCGCTGACGGCGAGGAACACGAGATCGCTGGCGAGGGGTTCGTCCTCGGTGGCGATACGAAGGAAGTTCGCGAGGAACATCGCCACACCGTCCTTCATGTCGAGCGCGCCACGGCCCCATACCATGCCGTCGTCGATGACCGCCTCGAACGGGTCGTGTGTCCACTCCTGATCGGTCACCGGGACGACGTCGACGTGGCCGTAAAGGAGCACAGGGGGATCGTTTCCACCAGGAATCCTCGCGATGATGTTCGGCCTATCCGGGTCCTTTGTGTACGTCTTGTACTCGATACCGTACGTTTCGAACACCTCGCCGATCCACTCGATACACGGTCGCTCGTTCCCAGGTGGGTTGACCGTCTCAAAGCGGATGAGCGACCGAAGGATGTCGACTGGACGTTCGTGCAACGTATCATCAACCGCGTGAGATGCCTCCATGGTCGTGATTCCTCGCTTGGGGCCTTAACACCGACTAAAGAAAGGTATTTGAGTCTGTCAAGGCAATTTATTGGTGTGTCCGGACTGGGGTAATGGCAACCTAGAGCCTTGTGGTGGCTCTGCCGCGGGATCGTAACCCGCGTCCGGACTGTTAATAATTCTTAGTATTATTTTAATAACAATCCAATTGGAAGGGTGGATGTTCATTTGTGGTTAACAGACATATCAGAAATAATGTTTATATTTTCTGATTTCTTATAGGTCGCATGCCCCGGTGTCCGACTTGCGATAGACAATTCGAGTCGATGAGTGGCCTTCGCGTACACCACACGATTGTTCATGACATCAAGTTGCCAAACACGAAGTGCGAATTCTGTGGCATGTACTTTCATACGAACATTGGTCAACGGTTTTGCTCGGAGGAGTGTCTGGATCTTGGGTACAATCAAGAAAGTTCTAACCATCCGAGTTACGGGAAGAAAGATAAGCTCGAAATCGGTGAATGTGAGATTTGTGGTGCCGAGTTCGAGTACTACCCCTCAGAAAAGCCCGGATTGTACTGCGCAGAATGTGTGAGCACTCGGATTGGAGAACAGTTCCTGAGCCTCAAACGGGTGAGGATAACCCAAGATGGAATGGTGGAAATCGGGAACTCACGTGTCATTATTGTGGAACTACCTTCCAACGGTATCCATCGAACATCAAGAGCAATCGTGTATTCTGCTCGAACGATTGCCGATCCGACTGGCTCTCGGGAGCCTACGAGGGAGACGGCCATCCGAACTGGAAGGGAGGTGTCCACCAAGAATACAATCGAGGATGGTACCGAGCGAAGACAGACACTCTCGAGCGGGACGGAAACACATGCGTCGTCTGTGGGGTCACCGCCGAGGAGTTCGGTCGGAACCTCGATGTCCACCACATCATCCCGGTCAGGCTGTTCATGGCTTCCGTTAGCCGGCCACAGTGCGCCGGTGAGGTACATGATGACGAGGGCGAACGCGAGGAACAGGCCGATACCGCCGAGGGTGGCACCGATCGCCACGGGATGAAAACCGCTGAAGATGGTGATAAAACCGACGACGCCGGGGATCGAGGCACCGCCGGCGACGAGTTCCCTCCTCCAGCCCTCGAGGCAGCCCGTGGTCACGTTCATGGGATCGTCGGGCCTGCGCGAGGGGGCACTCGTACGCTGTGGGTGGTTGCGATGGCTCATCGACATAGCGCTTCGAACGGGGGTGGATGCGGGCACCCCCTGGTGGGTTGTCCTCAGCGAAGCCCGGTTGCGTCTCAGCGATCTGCGTACCAGGTCTCCTGTGTATAGCACATCTCCCAGAACTCGAGTTCGAGTCTGGCACTACGGATGAAGGCTCGCTCCATCTCATCGTGGTAGCCTGCGTGGCGTTCGCCAGCGTCGTCAACGAGGTCGGTCATCCACGCCACGGCCTGGTGGAACTCATCACTCGTGTACTTCTCGATCCATGGTGTGTAGCGATGCTCACCGTCGGCGATCGATGCCATGTGTTCGGCGACATCGAGGTAGCCCTTGCCACACGGGTAGATCGCCGCGGCGATGACGGGGAGTGGGCGCTCGTAGGCGGTTCTGACGAGGAAGTTGGTGTATGCGGTACAAGTTGGTGCCTGCTCGACGGCCTCGAGATCGGCAACAGAGAGGCCGTACTCTGCGGCGAACTCGCGATGCAGGTCCATCTCGAAGTCGAGGATGGTGTGTGCGACATCGAGTAGGCCGGTCATGGTATCCTCATCGCGTGCGGTGGCGCCGGCGATGGCGAAGGTGCGCGCGTAGTCGAGGAGGTAGCGGTAGTCCTGTTCGACCCAGGTACGAAACGCTGCCTCATCGAGAGTACCCTCGGCAAGTTCGACGACGAATGGGTGTTCGAGTTGTCGCTGCCAGATGGGTTCGCCCAGTTCGAGTAGGTGGTCGCTCAGGCGCATCGGTGACTCGGCTACGCCTGGCAGGGCTAAATAACTCACTTATACAACTCGGTGATATACGGTAGACGGGCGATCGATCAGCGGTCTCCAGGCCGGACACGCTCCCAGTCACCGCTTTGTTGCATGATGTTGAACACGCGCATGAGGTCGCCATGTGAGATCAGCCCGATGAACGAGCCGTGGCGGTCGACGACGAACAGCCGTGAGACGCTCGCCTCTTGCATCTGCACGATGGCATCCATGGCATCCGTCTCCGCACCGATGGTATGGAGCTCACGCGACATGACATCGCGCACCTCGAGGGCGTCACGCTCGAAGTCCTGCACCTGCTGGGCATCAGTGAGCGTGACCATGCCGATTGGCGATCCGTTGGCCACGACGGGGAAGGCGGTGGTGCGCTCGGCGAGCATGCGGTCGAGCAGGTCGGAGATGGACAGCTCAGGGGTGACGACATGCACCTGATCGGCCGCGGTCATGACATCGTCGACACGGACATCCCGAAGGGCCGCCTCCATCATGACGCGCTCGGTCTCACCAGAGGCGGCGATATAGACGAAGAAGGCGATACCGATGAGGATGATGTTGAACGTAAACAGCCCGAAGATACCGATGAGGACGGCGAAGAGCTTGCCGATCTCAGACGCGAGTTTCGTCGCCCTGGGGAGCGAGCGATTGCGCGCAAGCAGTGCACGAAGCACGCGCCCACCGTCCATGGGGAACGCTGGGAGCATGTTGAACGCGGCGAGGGCGATGTTCATCACGGCGAGATAGGCGAGCAGGAATGTGACCGTCGCGGGCCAGTCGAGGACCAGCAATGGCAGGTAGGCAACCCCACCGAGGATGATGCTCACGATCGGGCCGGCGAGGGCGATGACGAACTCATGTCGCCAGTGCTCAGGTGTATCGGTCAGCTGTGCGATACCGCCGAATATCCACAGCGTGATCGACTCGATATCGTACTCATAGCGCATGGCGGCGACTGAGTGGCCGAGTTCATGCAGACCGACACACAGGAACAGCCCGAGCGCGCCAGCCAGGCCGAGACCCCACTGCAGTGAGCCGTCGGTGAGATCGGTGGCGGCTATCTCGTTGGGGATAACTGGCTCAAGCAGGTCGAGCAGGAGTTCGACCTGGGCTCCGATGATGTAGGCGAACACCGGGAGGATGAGGAGGAAGGTGATATCCAGCCTGATCGGGATGCCCAGGACCGACCCCACCCGGAAGCTCTTGAACATTCGATACCGCCTGTTACCCAGAGGAACGATATAAGCGACCGGCTATGCAGCTATGAGCATGTACCCGTCTGCGAAGGCTCATGGTATGTGACACTGCCCTGACGCGATATTGTCGATGGTACGTCTTTTTTACCGAGAGTGCACAAGCCTGGCCATACGTGTCGACCGACCCACACACCCCGTTGCTCGATCCCACTGGGTACGTGATGGCCGTCGACAGCCCTTTCCGTCACGGCCTGCTCGTACTCATCGGTTATAGCATCGCCCTGGTGATAGCCTTCTGGATCGTCATGGAGTGGATCCTCAGGCGGATCGAGCCATTGCCACCAGAGGTGCGTCCAATCTGGGACCGGATGTTCATCACATTCTCGATCGTGTTCTTCATCGTCGCGGTGGTATCTTGGCTGCTCATAGCTGCCGTCATCCATCTCGTCGTCGGTGGGTCGAAGACGGAGGGTTCCTTCCCGGACGCCCTCGGTATCGCCGGGTGGTCATTCGCACCGGAGATCGTCGCCTTCCCGCTCTCGTTGGGTCTGGTATACCTCGATCTTCGCGATGTCGGTTTCGATGGGTCGAACCCCGAGCGTGCGATTGAGGGGATGGAGCAGCTCGCGATGGAGACGAGCGGCATGTTCGGCGGTATCATCTTCATCCTCGTCACGGCATGGAGTGTCTACATCATCGCCGGGATGGTCAGTGAGACACACGAGGTACCTCGCGACCGCGCCTGGCTGGCAGCCATGCTAATCGGGGTTGGCTCGGTCGTATTGCATCTCATCGCCTGAGGAGCGTGCCACCTCACCGGGGTGCCATCCTTCAAATACTCACACCTCCGACGCCTACGGTAGACGTGGATATCAGCGCTGCTCGTGTCACGGTCGTGTTCCTTCACGGCCGTGACGACGATGTGTTGGTCGAGGCTCGTATCGATGGTGAGCGTTACCGAGCTTGACTCGAACTTGGTGAGACATCGGCTGGGTGGCGACCGCGGCGCTTTCGACTGCAGACCGAGGACGACCTGATCACGGATGGGCCGTTGGGTGTCCTTCTGGCGCGGACCTGTATCGGCTCTACGGGGAACTCCCACGATGACGACGCACGGGTGAATGACTATCGAGCGATACCGTATGTCTCGTGGGACCAGTGCTCGGTCGGCATGGAATACGCGGGGGATCGGGCCGAACGATCATCGAGTCGCTCCCTCGCCTTCTCGTCGAGCTCCCACGAAAAGAGGTCGAGGTTCTCACGAATATGTGCTGGATCGGATGAACGAGGAAGTGGGATGGTGTCACGTTCGATCGCCCACCGGAGGGCGACCTGTGCGTTCGTCTTGCCGAGGCGCTCTGCGATCGACGTGATCACAGCATCGTCGAACACCTGCCCTCGCCCAAGTGGTGCCGCTGCCTCGACGATCACGTCGTGCTCATGGCAGTATTTCACCGTCCTCGATTGCTGGTAGAGGGGATGGAACTCGAGCTGGTTGACTGCGATCGGGACGTCTGTGAGATGCAGGGCACAGCTGAGACGATAGGCGTTGAAATTCGAGACGCCCACGTTGCGGACCAGTCCCTCATCGTGCAAGGTGGCCATCGCAGCGAGCGTTTCCCGAAGCGAGACCGCAGGGTTCGGGAAGTGGATCAGGAACAGATCGAGATAATCCGAGCCCAATCGTTCGATACTCTCCTCGCACGTACGGATGACACGGTCGTACGCCAGATCAGACCCGACCACCTTCGAAGTGAGAAACACCTCTGCCCGGTCGTACTCGGCGAGGTGTTCGCCGATGGCCGCCTCGTTTCCGTACGCCTGAGCGGTATCGAAGTGGCGATACCCCGCCTCGATGGCCCCATCGAGGGCGGTATAGAGGGTGTCGCCGTGCAGGCGCCACGTACCGAACCCGACGATCGGCATCTCGTCGCCACTCGGTAGCGCTCGGGTTGGGACGTGCGTACCGTTCATCTCGGTGGTCCTTCCCGGATGGTCTCGAGGTTGTCATCGTGGCTTTCTGGTCCGATGGCAAAGAGCGTGAGTAACCACGTCGCACCTGCGTCCAGACAGACCTCTCTGAAGTTCGGCCCTGCCTCAGGGATATCGATCGGGACGAAGATCTCACCGGGATCATCGGTGATACCACGGTAATATGCGGTGATATCCCGAATCTCCTCCTCGGGGGTGCCCGTGACGGGCTCGCCCTGGACCCCCTCCTCCCCGAAGTACGAGGGTGCGGCCGGCATGACACCGTCCCAATTCGCCGCGCGGTGGAACGGTTTCTTGTTCGGCCACCAACATCCCATGTAGATCGGGATGCGTGGTGTCTGGACGGGGGTGACCGGCAGATGTAACTCGTCGATGGTGTAGTAGTCGCCGTCGTAGCTGAACGGCTCTCCCTCCCAAAGTCCGACGATGATCTCAAGTGCCTCATCATACCTCTCGCCTCGTTCAGCGAACGTATCGTCGTTCCCGATGCAATCGTAGTTATGCTGTGCGCCAAGACCGGCCCCGAGGATGGTTCGCCCGTCTGAGAGTTCATCGAGTGTGGCGAGTTCGAGTGCGAGCTGCCACGGTTGCCTGCGAGGGACCGGCGAGATGTATGTACCCAGGCTGATGCGGTCGGTCCGGGTCGCGATCGCCGCGAGCGTCGTGTAGGGTTCGATGAACATTTCGGGGGGTTCGTT
>SKSD01000070.1 GCA_007118145.1 Halobacteriales archaeon | reverse complement strand
GCACACGATCCATCGAAGCGACATGCGCCGATGATGCTCACGACGGATCTCGCTCTCAAGGAAGACCCAGATTACCGTCAGATTGCCAAGCGATTCCACGAGAACCCAGGTGAACTCAAGGAGGCATTTGCGAAGGCATGGTACAAACTGACCCATCGTGATATGGGTCCGCCATCTCGGTTCGTCGGAACTGAGGTACCGGATGAGGAACTCCTCTGGCAAGATCCGGTCCCACCAGTCGACCACGAGTTGATCGGTGACGAGGAGATCGCACAACTGAAAGAGGCGATCCTCAGGTCTGGACTTCCCATCTCTCGACTGGCCAAGACAGCCTGGGCGTCTGCATCGACCTATCGAGATAGTGATAAGCGAGGTGGGGCGAACGGTGCACGGATTCGCCTTGAACCACAACGCAACTGGGCGGTGAACGAACCGGAACAGCTGTCGACCGTTCTGGAAACCCTCGAGGAGATCCAGCAGGAATTCAATGCTTCACGAACCGATGGTACACGGGTCTCACTCGCCGATCTGATCGTCTTAGGCGGTAATGTTGCGGTGGAACAGGCAGCCAGCGACGCGGGATACGACGTAGAGGTGCCCTTCGAACCGGGTCGTACGGACGCCACCCAGGAGCAGACTGATATCGAGTCGTTCGCCTGGCTCGAACCCGACGCAGACGGCTTTCGCAACTACTTCACCGACGGTGATGCGATGGATCGCACGCAGGAGGAGTTACTGGTCGATAAGGCAGACCTGCTGACACTCACCGCTCACGAGATGACTGCCCTGATAGGCGGCATGCGTGCACTGAACGCGAACTACGATGACTCAGATCTCGGTGTCTTCACCGATACTCCTGAGACGCTGACAAACGACTTCTTCAAGACCGTGCTGTCGATGGAGTACGAATGGGAGGCGATTGACGAGGCGGAGGAACGCTTCGAGCTCCGCCATCGTGACACGGACACAGTTGATTGGCATGCCAGCCGTGTGGACCTCGTCTTCGGGTCGAACGCACGACTTCGTGCTATCGCCGAGGTCTACGGTGCAGCAGATGGCGAGGAGAAGTTCGTCCACGACTTTGTCGATACCTGGAGTAAGGTGATGCAGCTCGACCGGTTCGACCTCGACTAGTCAAAACGGGTACTCGTTTATCCCCATGAGGTGTTCACACCAAACCTGAGCGTCGGTACATACGGTCGATCCTGTTAGCGTGCGACGATGTCCTCGCTATGGAACGCTTCGATGTCCGATGCATCATAGCCGATCTCTGCCAAGATCTCATCAGTATGTTCACCTAACCTCGGTGGGTGTCTGTTTAACGCAGTTGGGGTCCTCGAAAAGTGCATCGGTGAGCCTGGCATCTCGATCTCGCCAACCGATGGGTGGTCGATGGTTCGTCGCATGCGCCGCGCCTCGATCTGTGGGTGACTGAACACTTCCGACATGTCTCGGATCTGCGTCGCTGGAACGTCATACTCGTCAAGACGTGACACCGCCTTTGAGGCCTGACGATCACCGAACCATGGGGCCAAGATCTCCTCCAGTGCATCGATATTCGAGACACGACGGTCATTCGTCTGGAATCGCTCATCCTCGACCAAGTCCTCCCGGTCGATTGCCTCGCACAAGCGTTGCCAGATTGCCTCAGTACCTACCGCCACGATGACCCATCCATCTACAGCTTCGAATGCCTGATACGGTGCGATGGTGGGATGCTTGCTTCCCATCCGAGTGGGTATCTCGTCGGTCGCGAAGTACATCGATGCAAGGTAGGTCATCCACGCAGCCTGTCCATCGAGCATACTAACGTCGATCTTCTGCCCGGAGCCGTCGATACCACGTCTGACCAGTGCAGCGAGTATCGCCTGTGTGGCATACATCCCTGCACCGATATCTGCGATGGCGACCCCGACGCGCACCGGTTCACCATCCTCGACTCCGGTGACGCTCATCATACCACCCTCCGCCTGGAGAATGATATCATACGCACGTCGATCCTTGTGTGGTCCCCATTCCCCGTAGCCCGATATCGAACAATAGACCAAGCCGTCATTAGCCTCCTTGAGATTCTGATAGCCTAGACCCCATTCCTCCATCTTACCCACCCGGAAATTCTGCACGAGTATGTCGGCATCCTCCGCAAGCCGCCTGAGGATCGCTCGGCCACGTTTCCTTGAGAGGTCAAGCGCGATTGATCGCTTGTTTCGGTTCGTGCTCAGGAAGTACGCACTCTGGTCACCGTACTTCGGTGGTTGCCAACCTCTGGTCTGGTCGCCTGTACCTGGCCGTTCTACCTTGATGATATCTGCACCAAGATCGCCAAGTTGCATCGTGCAAAACGGGCCTGCCAGTGCCCGACTGAGATCGACCACTGTCAAGCCGTCCAGGGGAGGCTCACTACCTGAGGGATGTTGAGCTTCTCCGACCATCGTATCGATACGACGGACGGAGGTGGCCTTACCATTGATGGTCCCCGATCACACCAAGCCCGTCACAGCTCACATGGGGTCAATGTTGGTGTCAAGCGTGCCCGTACAGTCTTAACGACATCCCTCGCAAGTGGAGGCATGCCTCCAACGGAATATTCAAGCCGGCTGACCCATGGTGCATTCGCCGCCCTGGGTAATCCGATCCGATTAGAGATCATCCATGTACTCTGGATGGAAGGTGAGATGCGATTCAACGAGCTATATGCACACGTCGATGTCGATGATACCGGTCAGTTCTCCTACCACCTGGATCAGCTCAGAGAGCACTTCGTGACAACGTCGGGGCAGACTTACCGGCTGACGAATGCTGGAAAGGAGATCGTGATGACGATTCTCGCACATATCGCAGGTTCCAATCCGTTCGAATCGCCCCACCGACTGGATGCGACGTGCCACTCATGTGAGGCACACCTCCATGCTGTCAGTGCTGGCGGCTGGCTCCGCATCGATTGTCCAGATTGCACCAAGCTCTACTCGAGTTTCCCAATCCCAATCGCAGGCTTGACCGATCGCTCTGCCGAAGAGTACCTGGTTATCTACGATAATCGCATCCGCAGACAATATGCACTGGTCCATCGAGGAAGCTGTCCGAACTGTTCCTGTGAAATGTCGCGAACTGTCGTCCACGAGGCGGAACCTGAGCCTGGCTTGCCCTTCGTCTTCAGACACCGATGTGCACACTGTCGCCTCGAAATATATTCTCTCCCAGGTACCGGCTTGTTGGATGATCCAGCTGTTATCGCATTCTATCACCAAGCCGGGATCGACCTGTTTGCTCGGCCACACTGGGAGCTTGATTGGCTCTTCGACGGTAGATCTATCGAGCTACTCGATGACGACCCACTCACCTACCAGATCGATATCCAGGTGGACAATCACACCCTCACATCGACGCTCGATGAGGCAGGCAACCCACGTACCCATACCATCGAGCAGACGACCTGACCTTGTCCGAACATGGGCAGACGGTTCGACGAGATAACTGAAAAATTCTTCAGATTATGTTTATCATCCAACACAACTAGCTGGCTGCATGGCGACGATTGGTAACATCACCTTCGCCTGTGCAGAGCCAGATGCATTAGCCACGTTCTGGGCGGACATCCTCGAATACGAACTTGAGGACATCCCACCGCCATTACGCGATGCGCTTGAGGATGCAGGTCATGATCCATCAGACGGAAGGGCGATCTCCGACCCGAACGGTGACGGCCCACGACTATTCTTCAAGCGTATGGAGAAGTCACCGACAGAACAGATCCCGATCCACCTCGATCTCTATGTAGAAGATCGAGAGGCAGCAGTGGCTGCATTCGTCACACAGGGGGCGACAGAGATAGAGACGAAATCGCTCGATCTGGGTGCACACGAACAAGTCTGGACGGTATTGGAAGACCCAGAGGGTAACGGCTTTTGTGTCTCAGCTCCACAACATCAGTGATCATCCAGGCCAACCCAACTGTTTCTTTTGATCGATGCGTATGCCACCGTATGTATACAGAAATCATCGATGATGTTTACGATATCACCTGTCGCGAGCTCGAGGGTAGAAGGTATCGCGTGTACCTGTTCACTCAAGACGTAGCCACGCTCATCGATGCTGGATTTGCCGACACAGCGGATGTGATCATCGATGCATGCGATGCACTGGACATCACCCCGGAACGACTGATCATTACGGAAAATCCGAGGCGAAAGCCTCGCCCTTCAGGGCGGGGATGAAGCCGACCAACAGTATGCAATCGCCGGCCATGGCATGGACGGGGTTCCCCCAAGGCTTTAAATCACATTGGGCGGCCAAACACGGTGATGGTGAAGAGTACCCGTCACG
>SKSD01000006.1 GCA_007118145.1 Halobacteriales archaeon | reverse complement strand
CACGGTGCGACCACCCTTCCGGAGCGACCTGGACATGCAAGTGGCACCTATTCGGCCGATATCAGTCGGTACACCCTCGGGTTTATCGCCGGTATCGAATGGCATCCCACGATCGTACTCGACACCAATGAACGACGTCAAACAGGCGGATACGAGGGTACATACCTCTCCTCTACGGCCGAGCGACCGTTCGAGCGATGGTTGGCACAGTCGCTCGATACACTCATCGAGCATGAAGTAAGCACATACGACACACAACGTCCGATAGCCTTCACGAACTGGGTGACGACCGATCCGCTTGACCAACCCTACGAGCCGTTCCATCTCGAGAACGCTGCCACCGTCGACCCGGATGCACTGGTCCCGACAGAGCGATTCGACGCTGGGACGTTCGCGGCATATCATGTGTATCCGTACTACCCAGACTTCCTCAACGAGACACCAGGGTATGTGTCATATATCGACCACCGTGGTCAGGAGAACAGCTACGCAGGTTATCTCGATGACCTCGCCTCTGTGACAGACGTACCGTTACTCATCGCCGAGTTCGGCGTACCGAGTTCTCGTGGTATCGCCCATCGACATGTCCACGGGAGACATCAGGGGGGCCATACCGAGGTCGAGCAAGGCGCCATCATCACCGCCATGTATGAGGATATCACCAACGCAGATACGATCGGCGGGCTGGTCTTCTCCTGGCAGGACGAGTGGTTCAAACGGACGTGGAACATCCAGCAACTCTCCATCCAGCACCGAAGACCCCGCTGGTCGAACGTCCAGTCACCCGAACAGCGCTTCGGGCTCGTCTCATTCGATCCATCGTCAGCCATCTCGCTCGATGGCTCACCCGAGGGATGGGAGGACACGCCCCGAGCGATGCCGGTGAGTCCACCACGTGACCTCGACGTCGAACCTACCGGCCTCTGGTCGATCAAGTCTCTCGATATATCGAGTGATGAGGCCTATCTCTACCTGCGTATCGAACGCGGGGAAGACGTACCGCCCCTTGAGTGGTCGGACCTGGCATATATGGTGGTCATTGGCCTGAGTGGCCATGGGAACGAAACCACACCCTTCAACACACAGGCGACGTGCCCACCGGCTGATTTCGTCGTCCGCCTACATGGCCCGGGGCGATCTCGTGTGATGGTCGATGCATACTACGACGCATTCGCCTATCTATATGGTGAAGAGGCAGACCTCGACCTCGACGAGTACCGCACCCGTGACAGTGGTCGATTCAAGCCGATTCGGATGGCGATCAATCGCGGATACACCGTCCCCGCGACCGGTGCTGAGGTACCCTTCGAGGCGGTCGAGACCGGACGACTGCGGTTCGGCACGACAGATCCCGAGCACACAGACTTCGACTCAATTGCCGATGTCTATGCGATCGATACCGCGATAGAGATGCGATTGCCATGGTTGTTACTCAACGTCGCTGATCCGAGTGATCGACGGCGGTTGGGTGAGTTCTGGGTGGACGATTTACACGCATTCCCGCAGTTCGACTCGATCGAAATCGCCGTGGCGAGTTACCTCCCAGATGCTGCAGGTGATGCCACACCGATACCGGGTGAAACAAACCTCATCCACGCCGTACCTGATCTCGAGTCTGGTACGCTCAGTACCGTGTCATATACCCCGCCCATATGGGATTCGCCCGCCTATCGCGAGCGGTTGAAGGCATCCTATAATATCGTCAAACAGCACTTTCATACCCATGGGTGAATCCCCTGGGTTCGAGCCATTAACCAATGGTAATATCCGTGATATGAAGGTGTGGGATGTGGCCATCGATCTACATCTTGGGTGCCGTATATCGAATGCCTCAAGTAACTGTCCTCTCATTGACTATGTGATAGATTCAGCCTGACCTCATATGTCGGTTACAACACAAGACACCCCTCGCGTGCTCGTCGTCGACGATGAGGAGGGACTTCGCTCATTGCTCGAATACCGCCTTGAACAACAGGACTTCGAGGTGGAAACCGCCACCGACGGGAAGGCTGCACTGGACATCCTCACAGCCCGAGGGGAGGTGTTCGATGCATTGATCCTCGATCTCTCGATGCCGAAGATGGATGGCTTCGAACTGCTTCGCCGGATGGAGACGCTCGATCTCGACCCAGTGGTGTTCGTCCTCAGTGCCCGTGATAGCGAGGATGAACAGCTACGTGCGTATGAGCTCGGCGTGACTGATTACATCCAAAAACCGTTCAGTCCAGCCGTACTGGCCACGAAGTTGAAATACAGTCTCGAGCGATAACGGTCACACGGGCATCTCGGCGATGCACCGAGTCCATCTCAGGTGACATACTACGAGCGGACACCACCCGATGCGTGGCAAAACCGTATTATGGGATGCACACGTCACTGCGGGCATGAGTCTCCTTGGTTCAGTCGTCGCGTTCATCGTTGCGTTGCTCATCGGAGGCTTGGCCATCTTCGTCAGTGCAAGTATCGTCAAGGGGAAGCGTGATTTCGGTCACGCCGTGATCACCGCCTTGCTGGGTGCGATCGCCTGGGCGATCACCTCCTGGATTCCGCTGATCGGGACCGTACTTGCACTTATCGCCTGGGTCTGGGTGATCAAGTGGCGATACCGAGGTAGCTGGATGGACGCGATCATCATCGGACTGGTCGCTTGGATCGCAGCGCTGTTGATCCTCTACGCACTCGATCTCGGTCTCGACCTCGATATCAGAGCGTTTGGCATCCCCGGGGCTTGAGACTGACGAGTGACAGTATAGCGGGTTTCCCCACGTGGAGTGAACAGTGGCCAACTCGTATCGATAGCATCAGGCGCTGAGTACAGTTGACAACTCATCACGTTCGTGTAGTTGCTCGAGGATATCACTCCCTCCGACGAACTCCCCATCGACGAACGCCTGAGGGATCGTCTCACGACCGCTGTGGCGCTGCAATGCCTCTCGGTACTGCGGGAGTGCCTCGAGCACATCGACGGTCGTCACGTCATCACGATAGTGGGTGATGAGCGTGAGTGCCTTGCGAGAGTAGCCACACTGTGGCATCAGTTCGTTACCCTTCATGAACAGGACGACCTCGCTCGTGTCGATGAGGGTATCGACCTCAGCTTTGACCTCATCGAGTGTGCGTTCAGGTTGACTGCTGGAGTCCATACCTATCAGTTCGTCCGAACACCGATATGCGTTTCCTATCAGCTAGATGGGAGCTTATGTGGATTCATCTAATTCGTCCGGCGTGTAGGTTCGCACCTCGACGGCATGGATATCGGTCGTCAGGTACTCCTCAAGGACGTCAAAGACGAGCTGGTGGCGATCGACGAGTGATGCTCCCTCGAATACCGACGAGGTGACCGTGATGGCGAGGTGATCCTCATCGCCCGGATGTCGTGCAGATGTGACAGTGACCGTTGCCCCCGGCAACTCTCGTTCGAGGAGTGTCTGAACCTCTTCGGGTCGCATGCACTGTGACACGTACTGGTGGGGAAAAACCTCGTTGTTTTCGATAGCAGTCACAGCACGTGGCGCTCGTTTCCCCTCATCAAGTAAACGCCGGTGCGTCAGCTCGAGGCGAGTTGAAAACACCCTGAATACAGGGTGTTCCGATCACACAGCCCCGATTTTGAAAAAGGTCGAGGCGACCTTGTTGCCGAGGATGCGTATCGCGGGGATCCTCAGCGATTTTCTATTAGCTTTCCTCTGATAAAGTTCTTGTGCCTAACATACAACGCATGAGAATAGCACACATATCACTCAGATATATTCACTCTGGACTAGATATGTCTAGTGATTCGATATTCCCAAAACATCAGCAAAATGCACGAGGGGACGGTGTTCGTACACTCGATAGACTGCCAAAACGAACAGGATGAGGTTCGCCCACAGTGCCGGTTGCAAGAGCGCAGCCCACTCGATGAGTAGCGTCGACAGTGGCACCCAGTCAGGTGCGTTGACGATGGCGAAAAGGCCGTAGATATGGACCTGTGTGAGCCAGAGGGCGATGATCGGGATGATCGGATAGCCACCTCGCTCGAACTCGATGGCGATGAGCAGGATGATCGCCGGTAAGAGGACGTTTAGATCGTGGGTCGAGACCTGCGGACCGAGGAGTGGGATAGCGACGATACCCAGTGCGAACACCTCACGGTCGGCGCCAGTGTGGCGCGTCCAGAGCGCGAGTGCGATGATCGCGAGCACGCCGACCGCCCTAAGGTAGAGTGCGTACTCGTCGACGAGGTAATGTGGCCGGTAGTATCCAGGGAACCACACAGTCGGTGGCAAGGGCTCACGACCCCAGTCTTCACCCCACAGAAGCATATCGATATATCCACGATGGGTCTCGAGACCGAAGATGAGCAACGATGAGATCGTGAGGACGAGACCGGTGACTAACGCACCGAGGAATCGACGGGAATTGAGGAGCAGGTGTGCACCTGCAGTGGCGTAAAAGAGCTTGACTGTGCCAGCGATCGCCGTCAGTATCCCACTGAGGTATGCAAATCGTCTGTTCCCAGATGCGGTGTCGAGTTCTGCTGTCGCGACTGCAACCGCCATCAACGCCGCTAACATGATTGACGCCTGTCCCAGCCGTGAGGCATACAATAGTGGATGAAAGCCGATGAGTAACCACAGCCCGACGAGTCGTTCCCACCATGCTAGCCGGTATCCCAGTGCCCTGACGACAAGTTGGAGGCCTGCCCACAGGGCGAGTACCGAGATGATTGTCCATGTCCATGCAGCGACCCCGAAGTCGAGGATAACGAACGGGAGGAACACGAGGAGATAGATCGGTGGGTACAACCATCCACCGAAGTAGGGCGCTTCGTACAACACATCACCATCCAGCCAGGTTTGCACCGCAGTATAGTACGCCCCGAAGTCACCGTGATGAAATCCGACATCCAACTGAAATAGACTCTGATAGATGAAGATGAGTGGCCAGATGGCAAGTGTGACGAGCGTGATGATCGTGACGATGGCCGTGACTCGCCGTGTACGCATCAAACGCATCAATAGCGGGCTCACGCTCATGGTGCATCACGTACGTTGGTCGGTATAGTCATGGGGTGCCTGTACGGGCGTCGATCAGTTTTCGGACGGGACGATCCGGTGTACCTCGCCAGTATCGCCTGCGATGGCCGGTGTCGCCGCGGTCAAGACGTACACGGCACCGTCGGTATCCTCACCGAGGGCGACGACGTACCGGTTGAGCTCGCCGTCTTCACCGATATCACCCTCACCATCGATATCAAGTGACCAGATCGGCCAGAGGTCACGCTCGGCGAAGTAGTCGTGAATCTCCTCGCCCGCCTCGGGTTCGCGTGCCATGAAGAGCTTGCCCTTCGGGTCCCCATGGGGGTCTGCACTCCAATCACCGAAGACATATGCACCCTCGATTTCGTCGATGAGGCCGCCTCTGTATACATGCCCGCCGATGATCGCACTCCCGAGTTGGGTCCCGTTGTCATCTTGCGGGTACTCGATGACGGGGTCGAGCAAGGGTTGTCCATCTGGCGTCTCATCGGGACACGTATCCGGCGGGTTGCTCGCATCATCCGGATCGAAACAGTGTGTCCCCTCGCGGACGTTCCATCCATAGTTACCGCCCGCCTCGACGAGATTGACGATCTCGAACAGCGCCTGTCCAACATCGGCGACATAGAGGTCATCACCATCGAACGATGCACCCCATGGATTTCGGAACCCCCAGGCGTAGTACTCGTCTCGATGTCCATCCACATCGACCAGAGGGTTATCGGCCGGGATGGCGTACTCGAGGCCATCATCGGTGTCATCGACATCGATCCGCAGGACACCACCGAGGAGGTTATCTGCGGTGTTCTGTCCCGTCCCCCGGTGCTCGCCATGGTACCAATCTGGGTCGTGGTCTTCGAATGTAGACCCACCATCTCCGGTTGGCATGTAGAGATACCCGTCCGGTCCGAACAGGATGTCACCTGAGTTGTGGAGCCACTGTGGCTGGGAGATGCCGAGGATGATCCGCTCGCTCGCCACTGAGGCGGTCTCTCCCTCTGCCAGGTACTCAGCGAGTACCTCAACGTGCGCCGCCTCCGGGTGGTCATCCCCACCGGTCGCCCAGGCACTGTACCTGAGGAAGAATCTGTCATTGTTGGCGAACTCGGGATGGAACTCGATACCGAGTAATCCCCGTTCATCGAATCCACCCATCGCGTCGATACCAACATCGACCATGCGGTCACTCACATCGATGAACGGTTCCTCCCTGAGTTCGCCATCCTCGATGACGCGCACCTGTCCGAGCTGGTCGGTGACGAACAACCGTCCGCTGTCGTCATCCGGTTGTGCTAGATCGGTCGGATAGGTCAGTCCACTGGCGACCGTCTCAAGGCCTACCGTTGGGCCGTCCTCGATCTCGACTCGTGTGCTATCGAGTAGATCGAGACAGCCTGAGACACCTGTGAGGAGGGCACTGCCACCAGCGACCCCGAGCAGTTGGCGCCTGGTGAGAGAGGGCTGTCGGTTGCGGGACATATCGTGCAGGTAGTTGACGCAGGTGTGTTAGCTGTTATTGTATCGGCCGCACACCTACGCTGGTACCGCCTGGAAACGGCATATTCGACCGAGTGGTGGCTGTTCAGGTGGATTGTGCGATCTGCGTGCCACATGCCGGGCAAACCTTCGAATCTTCCTGTTCGTCGAGATCATCGATCGAGCCTGCCCACCCACAACCCGAGCATAGGACGGTGTCCCCCTCCATGAGTGAAGCTCCACCGTCAAGCCCCCTAAGTCTGGTGCCTGTCGGTAGACTCCACTCGGTCGACAGACAAGACTGGATGATGAGCTATGCGTTAGGGCTGGATGATCCATGTTTCGTTGGGTTGTTTCTTAACGAACTGCGCAATTCGGACCATAGCAGGTTTATACGAGCGATTGTATGGGCTGGCATGAACGAACGAGTGCTCGTGGCATATGACGGTTCAGAACCGTCTGCACGTGCCGTGGACTATGCAGCTGACCATTTTCATGAGGGTGAGGTTGTCCTCGTGACGGTGGTCGACCCGTATGATCGTCTGCATGGGGCATACGGGGGGATGGACCTCTCATCGGTGGGCGCTGAGGATGCGTACGAGCAGGCGAAGGCAGATCTCGAGGAGATGCAAGCAACGTTCGATGACGGTACATCGGTGACCACCGCCGTCGGCGTTGGACGGCCTGCACACACCATCCTCGACCTCGCAGCTGAACACGAGGTCGATCATATCCTGATCGGCAGTCATGGTCGCTCTGGCGCACAACGCGTCTTGCTCGGTAGCGTGGCAGAGACCGTCCTACGACGAGCAGCCATACCGGTGACGATCATCCGGTGAACAGCTCGATGCACGCAATCCAACCGTAGCCACGCAACGATCCATCATGTATCACCGCACCATCGATGTGTTGCCGCGCAGTTGGCCGATAGTGCGGGGTGGTCCATGCCCGGGGGTGCCCATCCTCGATGGTTGACATCGTCCTCGCAGCGCTCGTAGCGTTCGCACTCGCAGCGAGCTTTTTCGCCGCATGGACCATCGGTGCAGGCTCGACCGGTGCGACACCGTTCGCCCCGGCCGTCGGTGCCGGTGCCATCTCGACGATGCGTGCCGCGTTCATCGTCGGCATCCTCGGCTTCGCGGGTGCGGTGTTACAGGGGGCTGCCATCACGGAGACGGTCGGCCGTGGACTCATCGATGGTGTGACACTCTCACCACTGGCCGCGACGCTGGCGTTGATCATCGCCGCCGTCTATATCGCAGCCGGTGTCTTCAAGGGCTACCCGATCGCGACGGCATTCGCCATCACAGGCAGTGTCGTCGGTGTCGGGATCGCCATGGGTGGCGACCCGGCCTGGGACCGATACCTCGAGATCGGTCTGTACTGGCTACTCACCCCGGTCTTCGTCACACCGGTCTCGTACATCGTGGTGAAGCTGCTGCGAAGCGATCGGGAGATCAATCACGTGGTCATCCCGTTGCTGGCGGCGAGTGTGGGTATCGTGATCGCACACATGGAGTTCATACTTATCGGTGACCCGGAGGTGCCCGAATCGATCGCGAGTTGGATCGCCACACGGCTCCCAACAGAGTTCATCATCGGGATGGTGGCTGTCTCCCTGGTGTTCGCCATCATCTTCGCGGTGGTGATGCACCTCGGGTATGCCCGAGATCCCATCTGGGCACAACGGTGGTTCCTCCTCACTCTCGGTGCTCTCGTGGCATTCTCTGCAGGTGGTGGCAAGGTCGGCCTGGCGGTCGGTCCGTTGTTACCCCTCAGCGAGGAGGTCTGGGGGGCGATACCGATCTCAGGCGTGCTCATCTTCGGTGGGTTTGCCATGCTCTTGGGGACATGGCTCGCCGCGACACGGATGATAAAGGCACTCTCGCAGGATTACTCGGCACTTGGGCCGAGACGGTCGATCGGTGTGTTGATCCCGTCATTCATCATCGCCCAGATTGGTATCTTTCTCGGCATCCCGATGTCGTTCAACGAGATCTTCATCAGTGCGATCGTTGGTGCAGGATTGGCCGCAGGGTCTGGTGGGGTCAGCTCGAGAAAGTTACTCTTCACCGCCTTAGCGTGGATCGGTTCGCTCATCTTCTCGCTGCTCATCGGCTTTGGAGCGTACGTTGTCGTGAGCCGATTGACTGGAATCACCTGAATCGCAGATCGAGGCTAGAAGAAGATGACTCAGGTTATGGTCGGGTGGTCGCCTGTGGTGTGTCCGTATCCGACCGAGAGCGCTCCCTGCGGTCATCATCGATCGGGCGGTCGCCGTCGCGATACTCTCTGTCACCGGTGCCGAACACCTGCAACGTCTCATTGAGCGAGCTGTCGTTCGTCCGCACCTCGAAGGTCACCCACCCATCCTCGCTCGACACGGCATCGCTCCAGACAAGCCAGACACGGTCACCGACATGATCGCCCATGCCGATGCGTTCGAACTGATCTAACGTGTGGACATTCGAGTCGACAACGACGCCGTTGACCAGTAACTGCACCTCCTGGGTGTCTGCCTCACAGATGTTCTCGATACCGTAGAGCACGTGCACTCTGTCACCGTACTGTACTGGGCCATCGACGTGCATCTTCAGGAGTTCAAATCCCCCGATGCATGTCTCGACCGGGTTGAGGACCACACTATCTGTGTTGTTGTCGAGGTTGGGGTCGAGTTGATCACTCGAGTGAATGGCTGCGATGTTCTCGACGGATTCAAGGGTAGCCACCTCCGCCTGGATGGTGAGCGTCACCGTCTCGTCCACCGCGAGCGAGCCGATCGTCCAGATGCCCGTCTCAGCGTCATAGTCTCCCGACGGCGTGGCATCAACGAAGGTGAGACCCTCAGGGAGTGTGTCGATGGCGGTCACGTTCGTCGCATCGTCTGGTCCGTGATTCGTCACCGTGAGCGTGAAGGTGACCGTCTCACCGAAGACCGGTTCGGTCTCGTCGACCGTCTTCATGATCGACAGATCCGCTGCTTCCTCGACCGCTGTCGGCGTCACGACGACTGTCGCCATGTTGTTCGACAGATCCGGGTCGTACTGGTCACTGAGAGTGATCTCGACCGTGTTCTCAACTTCATCCGAGGTAGACACGATGGCCTGGATGGTGAGCGTCGCGTTCATCCCTGTTGGGAGGTCACCGACCGTCCAGATGCCAGACTCAGGGTCGTACACGATCTGACTCACCTCGTGGTCGACATACTCGAGCCCGTCAGGGAGCTCATCAACGGCGACGATGTTCGTCGCAGTCGATGGGCCGAGGTTCTCGACGGTCATGGTGAAGTCGACGATGTCACCGACGGTCGGATTCTCATCGGAGACCGTCTTTGTCACCGCAAGGTCGGCAGCTGTGACAGTCACCGTGGCGTTTCCAAAGCGATCATCGAGTGTCGGGTCCTCAGGTTGGCTCTCGATGATCTCTGCGGTGTTCGTCAACGTGGTTCCCGCTGATGCGGTCACTTCAGCAGTCAGCACGAGTGTCGCGGTGTCATCGACGGGCAGATCACCGATCTCCCAGATACCGGTCGACACGTTATAGAATCCGTGTGATGCCATCTGATCGAGGATAGTGAGTCCCTCTGGGAAGTCGTCCTCGACAGTTACCCCGGTCGCATCCTGTGGCCCGATGTTCGTCACCGAGATGGTATAGTTGAGTGTGCCACCCGGTGGTGGGACGAGGTCATCGACGACCTTCGTCAGTGAGAGATCTGCCTGGTCGATATCAGTGATCGTCACCACAGCGAACGCGGAATCGTTGCCTGGGTTCGGATCATCCACGTCACTCGCGGTGATATTGGCCGTGTTGACCTGTGAAGAGCCGATCTCACCGGTTGCCTCGGCGATGATGGTCAGAGTAGCACTCGACTGATTCGCCAACGCACCGACCGACCAGCTTCCGGTGGTGTGATCGTACGTCCCCTGTGTTGTGATGCTGCTCACGTAGGTGAGTCCCTCAGGGAGCGTATCTTCTACCTCGACGTTATCGGTGTCATCAGGGCCATGATTGGTCACGGTCACATCGAACGAGACGTGATCTGCTTGAGGTACGGCTGACCGATTGGCAGTCTTGTCGATACCGAGGTCAGCACTCAATGCCGACGGTCCACCCATCCCACAGGCAATCGCCTCGTACTTGGAGAGGTCGAGATGGCCGATGAGGGTGGCTACACCTGTATCGATATCGAGTGCATACAGTGAATTACCCGCACCTGAGCCACCCGCACTGGTCGATGTGGCGTAGAGGTTGCCGTCCATATCGAACGACATCCCCTCGAGGTTGTTGACCCCGACAGGCCCGATGAGTGTCGACGCGCCGGTCGTCTTGTTGATACTGATCAGGTTGTCACTTGCACCGGGTCGGCGGGCCATCCCGTACAGTTCACCGTCATCTGGACTGATGGCGATAGCATCAATATCGTCGTTACCAGGCGCCCCTGCCGTGTCCTGTATCACGATGTAGTCCTGATCCGGTCCGAACGCATGCGCAATGCGTTCGCCCGTCGCTGGGTCAACCTTGAACAGCAGATCGAGATTATTTGGTCGTGAGTGAACTGCGTAAAGCGTCCCATCGAACGGGTCGAACTCGATCCCGTCGACGTTGTTCAACAGGTAGGCACCCTGTGGACCATCAGCGATACCGAAGCTACTCGGTGACGCGGTGAACTCACCTGTGTCGAGATCTAGCGTCCCGAGTTGGGCACCGCGGTCGACTCCGAAGAGCACAGCTGTGCCCGGCTGGAACAACATACTGGTGATCTGACTACCCGGACCAGGCACACCAGGTGAGACGGCTCCGATCGTCACCGTGGAGGCATCGGTCGTATTGACCAGTTGCAGGTAATCACGGGCTGACTCCTGTCCGACCACGTAGCAGGCATTGAATCCGGGATCGTTCGGATCGGTGATCGTGTGTGTCTCAGCATCAAGGGTGAAGGTCCCGGACGATGACTGGTCGACCGGCTATTCATCACCTGATAGTGCGAGCACACCGACCCCGATGACCATCCCGATGAGGATGAACAGTGCGATTGCGAGCACTGCCGGTCCTGTGAGCCGTCGGGTCATCGGGTGCACCCATATGAAGCGAAACTCACAGGGGCGGTTTCCAAATAGCGGACTGATAACGAGAGGGTACGTGATATCATACAGATATGAATACTCCAGAAAGAACAGTATATCTCGATGATAGTTCTTAGCTCGTGAAAATCATCGTCAGCATGATGCTCTCATTGATGATAACCATGGGGATAGAGGTATGTTTGTGATGAACCGTCTCGGCACATATGTGGTCTCGAAGAGGGCTCATGGTGGGTCTCACCGTGGTGCTCACTCCCCTGGTGTCAGGCTGTCTCGATGGTACCCTCGGGGAGCGGTCACATCCAGAGGCGGCGAGTGAGGCAACACCGGTGACGTTCGAGGTGTTACCCAGCCCACCGCCCAACGGTGGAACCGTTGAACGGGAGGATGGCAGACTCATCGTCCATGGACCGCTCGTCACCGCCAGTGAGGCGGAGGTTGCTGAGGTCTCATTCATCACGGTTGACTCGTTCACCTCATTAGTCGTAGAACTCGACATCACCACCTCGATATCGAACGAGGAACGACACGGGTTCCTCCTCGAGGTAGAACTCGGAGAACAGTCGCCAGATCAGGTCATCATCCAAGAGCAACAATCCGATGAGGCGTTCCATCATACCGTGATCGCCGTCACCTCACCGGATGAGTCACGATGAACGTGCCTCGTCTGTGTCTTGAAGTGATGCAGACGTCGCCAAACAATGCAACGTCACTTGTGTTAATACAATCGGCCTCACCACTACGTTTATTGAGCGACCACGAGAACTCACGGGCAATGTGTCGCCTCTCCCAGGGTGGGGGTGTAGATAGCGTTATTACCGAGACCAATATTGACCTCACTGGTGTGGTCGTGCTATCTCATCGGTCGACCCGGTCGGGCGAGCGTGAGCGATTTACGCCGGCAGTCCCAATGAGAGTGCAATGAGTCACTGCCCGGATACGTCCTCAGAGTATGGGATCTCCTTCGTCTCCCTACCGGGCATGACAGCACTCGAGATTATCGACCCCATCGAACGCCACCGGTATCGTCTGGACACACCGTTCGATCTCTCCTTCGAGGCCTGCCATCCTGACCGTTTCTTGTTCCCAGTCGACCGGGCAGTCAGCCTCGAGACCAATCGATTCGAACTACCATCGGCCATCGGTATCTTCGTTCGAGCAGATGATGGCTCATTGGTCCTCGAGGCAGGACATCATGCTGACGAGCAGCTCCCACATGGCTCATATGTGATGGAGTTGTGTAGTCCGTTCACCATCTACCTGGAGTTCGAGAGCTCGGTACATATCACGTCAGATACGTATTCGATGACGATCGATTTCGGCGATACCACCAAGGTGGCCGTCGGTGCTCGGTCTGAGCATGAACGGCCCGAGGGCACCATCACCACTACGGAAGACCCTGAGGATATGATGGCTGCTGTGTCATCGTTCGGCTCATCGTTGAAAACCACGAGTCCGGAGCGGTCATTCCCGACACTGCGTGGCCATCCACCTCGGGTCGAACTTGGCGAGAAACTCGATATTCCCGCTGAGTTATCCCCGCCGGACACCGGTATCACGATCGAACTCCCACCCACGTATGAGGCGATCTACTCAACCGCCTCACTTGCCTACTACCTCGGGGCGACCCTCATCCCCGGTGAGGATCTGCTGTTGCGTACCGAGACTGGCTTCGAACACGATCTAGGCACAGATGGTCGATACACATCGAACATCGAGGACGTCCTCAAGCAGGTGTTCCTGATGGATTGTATCACACGGACGGAGGGTCTGTACCCCATCGAGATGGCCGAACGGGTGGCACTTGATCGCCGTGTGGATCTCGATCTCGAGGCACGCTATCACGAGCCCATCGCGACACGTATCGAACACTACCTGGAGATACCATTCTCGGTGATCGCCGATCTCGTTCCTCGATGGGGTGTTGCCGCTCACATGCTCGCCGAACCGTTCGGTGTAGAGCTGTTGCCCTATCTGGTCGATGATCTCGGGATTGTCCGGGTGCATGACCACGCTGCCATCGATCGACCGGGCACCGAGCGAGCGATCGTCAATGCATTCGCCAACAGCCATGGCTCGTTTACGCGATCGGCCGGTGCATCCGTCTCGCCTGATGACACAGGCTTCGTACAACCCCCCTCGACCAGTTCGATGGAGGATGTCTGGATCGGGGCTGGGACACCAATCGGGGCGAGCAAGGCGATTAGGGAGGCGTATGAACACCGCCTCGATCGTCAGCCATCGACGAGCGGGATCGACATCACCGTGGTCTGCAATGACGATGATATGAACAAGGAGGAGGGCTTGCTCCACCGTATCTACGGTTCTCGAGACGACCTCGATTTCGACGTCACGATTCACCGCAATCTCTCATGTGAGGAGCTCAGCGATCTCCTAGCGGAGGAGACTGACTTCTTGCACTATATCGGCCATATCGATGATGAGGGCTTTGAGTGTCGCGATGGGAAGCTCGATATCGCCGGGGCGTCATCGATCGGTGTGGCTGCATTCCTCCTGAATGCCTGTGAGTCATACCGGCAGGGTTGTCATCTGATCGGAGGTGGCAGCATCGGCGGTATCGTCACGCTAGATGAGGTGGTCAACTCCGGTGCGGTGCAGATCGGACAGACACTGGCTCGGCTACTCAACTCGGGATTCCCGCTCTATGCAGCACTCGGTATCGCCAAGCGTGAGAGTCTCATGGGGACTCGGTATATCGTCGTCGGAGACGGGCGGGTGACCCTTTCACAGCCGATGTCTGTTCCCCACCTCTCTGAGGTCGTCACCTCGGGAGACTCGCTCACCTATGAGTACGTCTCATTCCCCACCTCACGGATCGACATGGGCAGTCTGACGCTGCCACACGTTGGGATGAACGAGCGACACTCACTCGTCTCACAACGGATCACGCATCTCGAGCCGACGAAGGCAGAGCTACTGGAGTACTTCTCCATCGAGGACCACCCGGTCAGGATCGACGATACGCTCCATTGGAGCTCCGAGCTGGAGTCCTTCTAACTACGGGCCGGTTGTCACAGTCGAGTCGCCAGCGAGGACCGGGGCTGCCTGTGAGAGGAATAGCATCACTGCGAACAGGATGCCGAGTAGTTTGGGGTGCTTTGCGAGGTATGCCTTGATTGAATTGTCATCGGACATGAGTCCAGGTAACTAGTCAAGACCACTGATGAAAAATGTATCTTAAGTTATCATATATGAATTCTGAGATACACTTCGACGGTAATTATTGACACTTGATGACACAACTGATTACCGTCTACCGGTATTATCTATTGTCATCCGACAATTGATATGATGTTTATTACATGTATCAATCATGTGCTA
This sequence comes from Halobacteriales archaeon, assembly GCA_007118145.1. Classification (GTDB taxonomy): domain Archaea; phylum Halobacteriota; class Halobacteria; order Halobacteriales; family SKSH01; genus SKSH01. Next base: position 29 of record SKSD01000006.1, on the reverse strand, counting down.
CTTATGTGGACCGTATGAACGTGACTGGT
>SKSD01000033.1 GCA_007118145.1 Halobacteriales archaeon | reverse complement strand
GGGGCTTTTACCATCGATTACGATACCATCCCCATGGGTGAGGAGGAGCTTACCTCAGTAGAGACGGTCATCGATGAAGGCTCATGGGTGTTCACGATCGAAGACGAGTTCGGTGAGCTTGATGAGGCAATCCTCGTCCCCTGCCGAGACGGAGAGGAACCAGTCCGTGCCTGGGTCAACCGGTGTATGCATGAAGATCAACGCCTCTATCGACGAGGCATCGGTGCCGTGATCAGGGATGACCAGATCATTTGCCCACGGCATGAATCGATGTTCGACAACTGTTCAGGCGACTGTGATAACGGCGAGGCAGCCGGGACGAATTTGATACCCATCGAGATCGAAATTGTCGATGGGCAGGTACGATTGACGGATGAGACGGTGTCTCTGTGTCATGCAGGGACCATAGACGACGATGACGATGGCCCAAGCTCGACAACGCACATTCAGTTCTGATCCCTATGTGGAAACATCTCACCACATCCGCACGGCCATCAAAACGGTGGCAACAGTTGCCTCAACCCGTTGTAAGTACTGCTACGAACCGAAACATATGAACGTGTCCCAACTGTGCATAGGTATCACGAAGTGACAGTCACATGAGTGCGATTCAGTGGGAGAAGGACGACCCATTCGAGGACATCCGCGGCGAGATCGAGAACCCGATGAAGCGGTTGTTCTACGATTACGCCGTCCCCCATTGGTTCTCCGTCACGGTCGGAATCTTCGCGAGTATCTTCGCGCGATTCATGGACGTTCTGCCAGCGTTGATGCTCGGATTCGCCATCGACATGGTCATCAACGAAACACAACCCTTCACGCTGTACATCGTCCCTGATGCCTGGTTGCCGACAGATCGGGGAGAACAGCTCCTGCTCATCGTCGGGATTATCGCCGCATCCTTCCTCATCGGTGCGCTGTTTCACTGGATGCGAAACTGGGGGTTCAACGCGTTCTCCCAAGACATTCAGCACAAGATACGGACCGACACCTACGACGAGATGCAGCGTCTCAACATGGAGTTCTTCGACCAGAAGCAGACCGGTGAGATGATGTCTATCCTGTCGAACGATGTCAACCAGCTGGAGCGTTTTCTCAATGATGGGCTCAACTCGACGTTCCGGCTGGTCGTCATGGTCGGCGTCATCGCGGCGCTGCTCTTTTGGCTCAACTGGCAACTTGCCCTCGTCGCCCTTGTCCCAGTACCGCTTATCGCGGTGTTCACGTACTACTTCGTCAAGCTCATCCAGCCCCGATACGCCGAGGTACGTTCATCAGTTGGGACGATGAACTCCAGGCTCGAGAACAACCTGAGTGGTATCCAGGTGATCAAATCGAGTAACACGGAACCGTATGAATCCGAACGGGTCGTGGATGTCTCGCAAGGGTATTATGATGCAAACTGGGGAGCCATTACCATCCGCATCAAGTTCTTCCCCGGTCTGCAGGTAATCTCTGGCCTCGGCTTCGTGTTGACCTTCCTCGTCGGCGGGTACTGGGTGTTGACCGGAACTGCACCTGGACCGTTCACGGGCACGCTCGAGGTTGGTGCGTTCGTCACGTTCATCATGTACACCCAGCAGTTCGTCTGGCCGATGGCACAGTTCGGGCAGATCATCAACATGTATCAACGTGCACGGGCGTCGACCGACAGGATCTACGGATTGATGAGCGAGTCGACCCGTCTCGCTGAGTCAGAGGGTTCTGACGACCTCGTCGTCGAGGAGGGGACCGTCGAGTACGACCGTGTGAGCTTCTCCTATGAGGGTCACGAACAGGTGCTCCACGAGGTCGACTTCGTCGTACCCGCCGGTGAGACCCTCGCACTCGTCGGGCCAACCGGCGCCGGGAAATCGACCGTCTTGAAACTCCTGATGCGACTTTACGACGTCGATGATGGCGTGATACTCATCGACGACGAGGACATCAGGGAGGTCAGCCTACGTTCACTGAGACAATCGATCGCGTACGTCGGTCAGACACCGTTCTTGTTTTACGGGACGGTCAAGGAGAATATCGCGTACGGGTCGTTTGAGGCATCTGAGGAGGAGATCATCGCCGCCGCGAAGGCCGCAGAGGCGCATGACTTCATCATGAACCTTCCCGAGGGATACGACACGATGGTCGGCGAGCGAGGTGTCAAGCTCTCAGGTGGTCAACGCCAGCGTGTGTCCATCGCCAGAGCCATCCTCGAGGACCCCGATATCCTCATCCTTGACGAAGCCACCTCGGATGTCGATACCGAGACGGAGATGCTCATCCAGCGATCGCTCAACAAACTGACCGAGGATCGCACGACCTTCGTCATCGCACACCGCCTCTCGACGATCAAGGATGCCAATCAGATCGTCGTCCTCGAGGATGGTGAGATCGTCGAGCGAGGTACCCACGACGAACTACTCGAGAATGACGGGCTCTATGCCAACCTCTGGGGTGTGCAAGCTGGTGAGATAGACGAACTACCCGAGGACTTCATCAGGCGAGCGGCCAAGCGACAAGCACGCACCGAGTTACCGTCGCAGGACGACGACTGACTCGATCAGGCAGCGAGGTCCTTTCGTTTGAAGATGAGCACCGAAGCGGTGAGCAACACCGCACACATGAGAAGAAGGATGACCACGTCGACCAACTCGACCGTCTCAAGGACGAGTATCTCACTTGGGTTGTAGTAACGCGAGGGTGAGAGAATTCCAAGCCATTCCTGATCGACCGTGCGGGAGACGGACTCGATAATCCACAGCGCGAAGATGATACCCAGGGCGAGACGTTGGGCGTTGTCGGCTCGGTTGAAGGTCACTGACAGCACGAGGCCGATACCGAGACATGCGGTGAAATACGGGATCGAAAGTAGGTGGACGAGTGAGAGATAGGTGAGGTCGATCCACTCCCCGAGGGCGACAATCCCTCCGAGGACGACTAGGCCGATGCTCACGTTGATAAAGACGATGACGACGAACATGGCGAGGAACTCCTCGAGCAGGTGTCGGGTGCGTGTGACTGGGAGCGAGAGCGAGATATCGAGCCGGTTTCGCTCGAAATCACCCGCGATGATACCGGCACCTGCGTAACCGAAGTACAGGCCCAGGAGGAGGGACCAGATGAACATGTAGAGTTCAGCTGCGAGGAAGCCCTCGATCGTTCCCAGTTCGATGATGCCGAACATGTCCTGGAAGAACGGGGGGAGATCATCGAACAGTTCGTCAAGACCGAGCCCCTCCATCGATGGCCAGAGGGCGATGTACATCAGTACGAGGAGGCTGATACCGATAGCGAGTGCGATCATCCCCTTGAGACGTCGACGTGTCTGAAAGTGGGTGATCTCAAGCATGGGATTCCTCCCCATAGTAGTGCATGAAGACGTCCTCAAGCGGTGGCTCCTCGATCGTCACGTCGACGATCTCAGCCTCTATTAGTCGGCTGAGCAATGCGGTGTACGACCCGGTATACATGAACTGATAGGCGTCGCCAACTCGTTCGAGGTCATGCACGTCGTCCCACTCGAAGGGGTCTGGTCCGTCTGTCTCGTACTCGACGATGACGCGCTTGCCACCTCGTCGTACCATCGAATCAACCTCTGCGAGTTCGACCAATTCGCCGCCACGGAGGATACCGACACGATCGCATATCCGACGCACCTCGCTGAGGATATGCGAAGAGAAGAACACCGAGACACCACGATCTCGCTCCGCACGGATGAACTCATGGAACCTTGCCTGCTTGAGCGGGTCGAGGCCGCCGGTCGGTTCGTCCAGGATGACCAACGAAGGATCGTGCATGAAGGTCAGGATGATACCGAGCATCTGCTTGTTTCCGCTTGAGTACGCGCGGATCTGTCTGTCAAGTGGTGGTTCGAAAAGCTCGAGCATGTCATCGACACGGCTTCCACCCTTGATGGATGCGTGATGGTCGATCAACTCCTGTCCGGTCACCTTCTCTGGAAAGCCGAGTTCGTCCGGGAGGTATCCGATATCGCGTTTTGCCTCAGTGAGCGCCCTCTCGTCACCGATAGGTGCACCGAGCACTCTGGCTGAACCCGAGGTTGGTCGCAACAGGCCGAGGACAAGCCGGATAGCGGTCGTTTTCCCCGCGCCATTGGGACCAAGGAAACCGAATATCTCACCCTCCTCGATGTCCATCGTGAGCGACTCGATACCCACGGTATCACCGTAGTACTTCGTGAGCGAGTCCATCTCGATAACTGCCATGTCGGTGACTACACACTTCGACTCGAAATAGAGGTGGGGTTAAAGCCGCCAGGCATACACTATCGAAGCATATGGAGCTTGCCGGGCGAACCTGGACCGAGGTCGCAGAGTCACCACCGACGATCGTGCTCATCCCGGTGGGTAGCCTCGAGCAACACGGGCCACATGCACCACTCGGGACCGACCGCATCATCGC
>SKSD01000022.1 GCA_007118145.1 Halobacteriales archaeon | reverse complement strand
TGTCGGGTAGACGGTGTGATACCTGACGACCCCCTCGATATCCCGTGCAAGTGGGGTGTGGTGCTGTTGCCAGTACTCGAGAAACTCCTCGTGGGTCAATGAGGGTTTTCGTACCAGCAAGGCGACGTGTTTGAACATTCGATTGCAGGGTATCCCTCCGATGGCAAAAAGGTACAGCACCTTCGTCGCATGTGGGTCGACTAAGGATATCTCGTGCAGGCAAACCACGAGGTTACTTGCCACTGCTCGGGATACCCACCATCATGTACGAGCGATCCTTCATGGAGGGCACTCGAGGGACGATGGCTGTCGACTGGGAAGAGCGCATCGACGTCAAGCGGATGCGAACCGAGCGGAGAGACCGGGCTCTCGAGCAGATGGACGAACACGGGTTGGACGCGATGGTACTCTTCGATGATCCGAACGTGCGATACGTCACTGGGTTGGCGATGACCGGTGGCAGCGGTGCCGATCACTATACCTTGCTCCTTGAGGACGGGCACATCGTTCATTGGGATACCGCCGATCATGCATCGAATCAACGCTTCAACTGCCCCTGGCTTGACGACATCCGATACGCCTGTCCTGGCCTGGGCAACGTCCCACGCGCCTCCGGGAGCGATTCTGCCAGGCGGTTCCTCATCGATACCATGGTCGATACGGTGGCTGATGCACTTGAGGAGTACGGCTATGCCAGTGCCACCGTCGGTACCGATATCGGCGATCAACAGCTTATCGAGGGTCTCACAGGACGTGGTTTCGAGGTTGACACAGCCGCCTGTCGCGCTGCAATGGAGGCTGCGAGGAAGGTAAAGACGCGAGACGAGATAGAATGTCTTCGCATGGTCGCCGCCATCTGCGAGGCTGGTTTCCAGCGCATCTCCGACACACTCTCCCCAGGTCGAACGGAGAACGAGGTCTGGGGGGCTGCGGTTGAAGAACTCTGGCGACACGGCGCGATGGTTCAGGGGGGCTATCTGACCAGCGGACCGAATACCTGGCCGAAACACCAGGCGAACTCGACCGATCGTATCATTCGCCCTGGCGATCTAGTCTACGCCGATTTTTACAATATCGGCTACCTGGGATACCGGTCGTGTTACTACCGGACATTTGCGGTCGGTGAACCGACCGACGCACAACGCGAGGCACACCGACGGGCGGTCGATGACCTCTATGAGGTGATAGATCGTATCAAGCCCGGTGTGACAACCGATGAGGTGGCCGAGGGATTCCCCGATACAGCTGGTGAGCACATGGATTGGTATGGCGCAGACAAGTTCTGGCAGATGACGACGAATCACTGGGCGCATGGCCTCGGTCTGCAACTCTATGAGGTACCCCTCATCTGGCGGGGTATCTCATCAGACCACCCGATCGAACTCGAGGAAGGGATGACCATGGCCGTCGAGACACAGCGCCCAGCCGACCGTCAGGGTGTCCGTGTCGAGGAGATGATCGTGGTCAGAGAATCCGGGGCTGAGGTGTTGAGCCAGTGGCCGATCGATGAGATCACCGCCGTCTAATTGAGCGACGACAGACCAGCAGCTGGGTAACACACCACTGTGTCGACACCGGCCGATTTCAGTCGCCCGATATCGTCATTGATCGTCTCGTTCGTGCCGATCAATGCATACTCTCCGATGGCGTCGAGAAGCCTGACCCGTGTCTCGCCAGATGCAGTTCGATCGGTCTTAGCGGCCGGTGAGAGACCGTTGGCCACTGCCCCACGCCGTGCCACGTAGGCACCGAGGGTGTCGAGCAGGATGTCCTCATCATCACTTCGCACAGTCGGTGCGTAGACGGCGATATCCCCCGAAAACCCGGCATGTCGGAGTGACCGGATCGTCCCTTGGGTACGTGGTGAGAGGAGTTCGTACTGCGTCGCACCGGTGGCCAGTGCGATGCGCTCGATCCCCTCTGTTCCGACCATGCCATCCCCGAACCGGTCAAGTGCAACACGGAGTCTCGGTGCGATGGCACGCGCTTGTTCGTGTGTTCGGAGATAGCCGGGATGTCCTGCGACGAACGCGAACGATACGTGATCTTGAAACTCCGAGAGTAGGTGATCGTCACCGCATGGATCGAACCCATCTGCTCGAACTGGCGCGGTGAGTACCGTCTCGTGCACAGCAGCAATGGCTCGTATCGATGATAGTGCTGGGAGGTGCTCCATCCCCTCGAAATCGATCACCAGCATCATCGGCGACCAATCGGTGATGATGTCGAGGTCTACCTCCGCTGGCTTGACGGCGATCGCATCGACATCGATCTCACCGAGCGATGCTGAACGGGTCAACATCGACACACCCTCCAGAAGTAACTCGATTCGCTATACTCGACTCGGAACGCACTCAATCGTCTTCGCGACCATGCACCGAGGAAAGTTGCCTATGTGTAAAAATCTACCGTCGAGAGAGAGAGAGGCGATCGCCACTGAAACGTTAGGAGAGGAAGGCGAGGTGTCCGGCAACGGCGACGATCGCAAGGAGACCGACAATTACGGCACTCTCGAAGGTGCTCACCGCACTCGAGTGACCGCGGATGCGGAGGGTTCGATAGACTCCATACCAGAGGAAGCCGAGCAGACTCAATCCGAGCATGGCCCCAAAGACCAGCACCATCGACTCAGCCGGGACGGCATTTTCGTGAACGAACAAGATCGCCGTACCCAGCGATATTCCGGCCACGAGGACGAAAATGAGGGTCCATCCGATCGGTCGGTTCATCAGGTTGACCAGTCTGTCTAAGATCGATACTTCAGGTTCATCAGGTTGTAAGAAAGTCCCGGCGAGTCGTGAGGATTCGCGTCTTCGCGAGCCGGTGAGATAGTAAGCAATCGCGATGAGCACGACGAGCATCAACACGGAACTCACAATGTAGGTCGTCAGTGGCATCCTTTGTGGGAGGATATCGTCTGACCCCTCAAAAAGGTGCTCGTTATCCGGCTGGTGTTCGCAGTCGTTGAAAGACCGTTTAACGTGCCTTGCTCACCCGAGGAGATACTTCAACCAGGGGTTGCGCTCAACGATCGGGTGTGCCTCGATGCGAGCATCGACGCCGAGGATGCGCCCTGCGCCGATTGCACCGAGTGCGAACAGCAAGATGGCGTAGACGAGCGTGTAATCGACGATGTACCCATGCTCGATCGGGAGACCAGCAGCGAAGCCATCCTCGAACGATGCAAGCCAGAAGAGGATCATCTGCATACCACCCAGCAAGGCGGTAAACCTGAACGCGATGCCGAACAGTAACGCCAGCCCGATGAGAATCTGCCCGTACATCACCAGTGGGTCCCAGAGGAATGTGAACTCTGCGAGGAAGTCGAAAAATCCTTTGAACGGGTTGGCATCATCGACAGCGAACACGAGGAAGCTCTCACTGCTCCAGCCTCCTGGGTTCGTCCAACCTTCCTCTGATAGCTTTGAGAGTCCCGCCTGCAAGAATACGTAGGCGAGGATGACCCTCAGCCCGAGGACTGACCATGCGATCCACGTCTCAGAGTAATCGAACGTCACGCGACGTCCGAGAAGCTGTGCATCTAGTGTCCGCTCGATTGGTTGCTTGCTCATTGTTTGACCTCTTACATGTGTGGTTTGGTCTGATGACCCCTTTAAGTGTCAACCGTGTTCCCATCATCCGAGAGTCATGTTACGACCGTCAACATCCTTATCAGTGATTATTAATAAACGATTTGGTGGATATCGATGGACAGACGTTCTTGGTTATGCATATATTAAATTCCGCAAGATTTCTGGAGAGTTCCACCCACTGAGACCGACCCACCGGATTTTAACCGTTGAGACGCGACGGTTGAAGCGATGGACGCACTAGGCGCGTTATTCGCACCGGAAAGCGTCGCCGTCGTCGGTGCGACTGATCGCCACGGTGCGGTCGGGAGAGCCATACTCGAGAATCTCCTTGCCGACTTTGGCGGTCGGATTGTTCCGGTCAATCCCAGCCGCGATCGCGTCCTCGATATCGATTGTGTCGACAGTCTCGAGGCAGCCGGGGAGGTGGATGTCGTCATCGTGGTTGTGCCGGCAGAAGCTGCGTTGGATACGGTAGAACGGGCAGGTGAACTTGGCATCACGCACCTGATTGTGATCTCGGCTGGCTTTGAGGAGGCTGGAGAGGCGGGGGCTGAACGCTCAAGGAGGCTCGCCGCACTCGCAGACCGGTACGACCTCACCATCATCGGTCCGAACTCACTCGGTGTGATGAGCACGCCATCGAATTTCAATGCCACATTCGCACATCGCATGGCGATGCCCGGCCCGATCTCGTTCATGAGTCAGTCTGGTGCGTTCGTGACGGCCGTACTGGACTGGGCGGGTGATCACGACATCGGCTTTCGTCATATCGTCTCACTTGGAAACAAGGTGGATGTCGACGAGGCAGCACTCCTTGAGGCTTGGGGAGAGGATCCAGATACCGATGTGATCATCGGGTATCTCGAGAGTGTCCCTCGTGGGCGGCGGTTCATGGATGCGGCGAGTGCGGTCTCTTCGGAGACACCGGTGGTGCTCGTCAAGGCGGGACGGACTGACGCCGGTGCCCAGGCAGCATCTTCACATACCGGTGCGATGGCTGGAAGCGATCGGGTGGTTGAAGCCGCCTTCTCACAGGCAGGTGTGGTCCGTGCCAGATCCGCATCCGATCTGTTCGATGCAGCACAGGTGCTGGCAGGGTTACCCATTCCGGAGGGTTCCGGTCTCGGCATCGTCTCGAACGCGGGTGGCCCAGCCGTCCTCGCGACTGACGCTGCTGCCGATGTTGGGCTTGAACTCGCTGAGTTCAATGCCGGTACGCTCGAGAGGCTGACCGACCTCCTACCCGATGCTGCAGATCCGTACAATCCCGTCGATATCCTCGGTGATGCAGATATACCTCGGTTTGAGGCGGTACTCGATGCTGTGATCGCAGACGAGCAGGTGGATGCTGTGCTCGTGCTCTCTGCACCGCTTGCACTGCTCGATTACGGCGAACTCGGCGAGACATTGGCGAGGATGCAACAGACCCACGAGGTACCGATGGTCACCTGCCTGATGGGCGGTCGCGAACAGACCGAAAAGGCGGTAACCCACCTCCGTGATCGGTCGATTCCCAACTATTTCGACCCTGCTCGAGCCGTCGATGCGCTTGCTGCACTCGATACCTACCGGCGCAGACAGGAGCGGCCGACGGCCGAGGCTGTCGATCTCGGTGTGGATCACGCGTCCGCCGATGCTGTACTCCAGACCGCACGAGATCGCGATCGCTCGATGCTGGGCCTCGAGGCGCTCGACCTGCTCGAGGCGTACGGCATAGCCGTACCCGAGGGGAGGCTCGTCGACGATCCTAAGGAGGCAGCAGCCTATGCACAGACACTGTCGAGTGACGAGGTCGTCCTCAAGATAGTTAGTCCGGACGTATCTCACAAATCCGATGTCGGCGGTGTCAGGATCGGTATCCCACCAGCGGATGTCGAGGCGACGTTCGAGGACATCGTCACTCGGGTGCGCAACTATCGCTCAGATGCGTCGATCCTGGGGATCTATGTCCAGGAACAACTCGACCTCTCTGACGCTGTTGAGGTCATCGTTGGCGCAAACCGCGATCCCCAGTTCGGACCGGTGGTATTGTTCGGCTTGGGCGGTATCTTCGTCGAGATCTTGGAGGATGTCACCCTCCGCGTTGCACCGGTCGACCGAGCTGGTGCCAGTGAGATGCTCGATGCTATCGATGCTGCTGCCGTCCTCAGAGGTGCCAGAGGGAGGCCACCCATTGACCGAGATGCGGTCGTCGAGACGATCGTTGCTATCTCACAGCTGATGATGGATCACCCTGAGGTTCTCGAACTGGACATCAACCCACTTATCGCCACGCCCACACAGGCGTATGCAATCGACCTGCGACTCACCATAGAGACCGAGGAAGCATGAGACCACTACTGCTCACCACCACGGAAGAAGGGACCGGCAAGACCGCTATCGCGCTCGCGTTAGCGCAACTGGCGAAAGAACGCGATATGGACGTTGGGTACATGAAGCCAAAGGGTACGAGACTCCAGAGCCAACTCGGTAAGACGATCGACAGAGATCCCGTCTTCGCTAGCGAGCTGCTCGGTCTGGATCGGGACATCGCCGAGTTGGAACCGATCGTCTACTCCCCGACGTTCATCCAGGGGATACTCAGAGGGCATGAACAACCCGAGCGGCTCCGGGCGACCGTGAAAGACCGGTGTGATGCGATCGCTGACACGACCGATTTCCTCGCGGTAGAGGGTGGTGGCCACCTCGACACCGGGGCGGTGATCGATCTGACAGATCCCGAACTCGCAGCACTGATCGATGCAAGGGTACTCCTCGTGAGTCGATACGATCGGCCAGAGGATATCGATACAACGATCGCCGCAGCCAGACGGTTCTCCGATCACCTCGCCGGTGTCATCTACAACGCAGTTGGCGATGCCGAGCTCGATGCGCTTGAAGCCGACGTTGTCCCCTTCCTCAAGGAACGATCGATACCCGTCCTCGGTGTACTCCCACGAAAGCGGGAACTGGCTGGTGTACCATGTCGTCAACTGGCGGAGGAACTCGGTGCCGAAGTACTGGTCGATGCCGGACTGGATAGTCTCGTCGAGCGGTTCCTCATCGGGGCGATGGGTCGCGAGGCAGCGATCGGTCACTTCCGTCGCACGCGCTCAGCAGCTGTGATCACGGGTGGTGATCGAGCCGATATCCAGAGTGTGGCGATCGAGGCGCCAGGAGTCGAGTGTCTGATATTGACCGGGGGTTACCGCCCATCAGATGCTATCCTCGGCAGTGCCGCGAGCAACGCTGTCCCGGTGTTGTTACTTGGCGCCGATACGAGGACGGCTGTAGACCGGGCAGAGACCGTGGTTCGAGCTGGGCGGACTCGTGATGAGCGTGTGGTCACACTCATGCGCGAATTGTTGCTCGATCACGCCGATGTAGAAGCTTGTCTGGGGATTGACTAACAATCGAGTATCGTCAGTAATTCGTCGGGGAGCTGGTCTCGACCTTCCATCGTGATATCGATGAGTGTCACATCCTCTCGCTGTCTGGTACGTCCGATAAAACCGGTCGAATCAGGATACATAATCGTGCCAAGAAACGGTCTCGTATCTCCGGGTCGTCATCTTGCCTACCGAGCAGTCCCACTCACCGAGGCGGTCGATCACCCCCTCAACCACGGTGGTCTTCCCTGAGCATGGCGGTCCGGTCACAACCAGTTCGTGATCACGTGTCGACGTTACCACGTTTTCCAGACACATGTGTTCGGGGTCGTATCTGGAAGGTAATCCTGCAAGAGCTCACCCGAGCATCAGATCTCGAGCGATTCCAAGCAATCAGGGGGTGCAGATGTCCCCGCCTGTGATATCCCCTCGGGGAGAAGAAAAACGATTGCACCCCCTGGAGGATGTTGCAGTGACTCAGCATCATGAACAATGCCCACCGAGGACGCACGAACTGGCTATGGTTCTCAGAAGAAGATCCGACCGATCTCGGCCTGGAAGATAAGGAGGATTACACTCGCGATGGCGAAGAGGAGGAGCCAGAGGATTGAGATGATGATGAACCGCCAGAGGAACTCTCGATCCGTCTCGATAACTGAATCGTATGTGCTCATCTCTACGTGATACTGAGTCTATGGTGTGTAATGAATATACCTGGTATCGGGCCAAAGGTTTGAGGCCGTTCCCGCGCTAGTGACTCACCGATGATCGACCCTGAGATGCTCGATACGGCGATAGGGATCTACAACCGTTATCGTGGCTCGATGGCGACCGCTGAACTCGATAACATTGATGACACTGGGTTCGATGTACGCTTCACCGGTCCGTTCTGCCGGATGTGTTGTGACTACGATTACTTCGAAGACCTTCGATGGGAGCTACACGCGCTTGGAATCCCCGCATCTACGATGCAGATCGAGGACATCGAGTACCTCGGAGATGAGACGTTCCGGGTGCGTTATCACGCTGACGCATCGGGTTAGCCCTCCCGCCACCTGTGAAGGTGACCGTTTGAACACTCCTGTGGACTCACCAGGTCAGTTCAGACCGGTCTCGTCTCGTGTTCGAACGACTGTATCTCGACCGACCGACCCTCGGGATCGGTGAGGTAGAAATGGTAGATATCGTAGCGCTCGTTCAATTTGGGTGCATCCTTCGCTATATTTCCGAGCCGTTCATGATACCTGTCGACTTCTCGTCTTGATTCAACAACGATCGTGATGATACCCTCCGTGTCGGCCGATGGTCGTTCACAAAAGCCGAGCAGGATATTGTCGAGTTTGAGGATCGTACAGTCTGGTTGTTCCAACCAGATTGTTGCACCGAAGTGTGATTGATAGAACGCTGTAATCGTCGGCACGTCTGTGGTTGCAAAGAAGACAATCCCGGTCATGTTACCATGGACTCAACAGGAAGATGATGAACAAGAGGATGATGACAGCCAGTATCATCGAGAGTTCAACCAACGTATTGAACTCTGGGTCAGCGAACAACCTCAGCCAGTCATCGAAAATGTCTCCCAAGAGCGCCAGTCCGAGTAACAGGTAGGCAGCAACGGCAAGCCCCATGATGAGCGTGACGGGCTCTCCCTCGGTCGACTCGGCGATGATCGTGAGCAACAGTGTCCACAGGATAAGGTAGCTAATCCCGAGGGTGGTCAGGGCGATGAACTTGCGATAGCTTCGCTCCATGGTGTCGACCCTCGGGACCGAGCTGATGAGGGTGTACCCGATGAATGCAACGGTGAGTAACGAGAGGACGAGAGTGATATCGACCTCGAGCATACCTGTTGCTCACGCCCGGTGGTGACATATAGTATCGACACTCCAATCGCCAGTATCGTCAAGGTGCTGTGAGCCGAAAGGTACGTATGGGAGATATCTACAAGCTCAATGAACTCAGGGGGCTGTTTGAAACGTTCACATACCCGGTGACGAAGACCGAGCTTGCTGAGGACACCGCTGAGGTGACACTCCAGTATGCCGACGGCGAGGAAGCGCTCAGCGCCGTCGTCGATCGACTGGCGAATGAGACGTTCGATTCCGTCGACGAGCTTGAGGCCGAGGTGTACGCCAACCTACCAGTCGAAGCAGTGGGGGAACCTGGTCAGGCCGAGGGCGAGGGATGACCAGAGTCACTTACGATTAGTACACGGGACGTTGTGTATCGGGTAGTTTGCGAACCTGTATCGATCTGCACTCACTCGTATTGCGCACATACCCGAGCGATCCCCTCGTGGAGGTTAATCGCAGGCTCCCAGCCGGTCGCATCCTGGAAGGCCGTCGAGTCTGCACAGGTGTCGTGGACATAGACCGAGTCCGGGAGGGGGTTATCGATGTACACCGGATCGATATCCGTCCCGAGGTGATCATTGATCATCTGAACCACGGTGTTGAAGCTATGTGCTTCACCTGTCCCGACATTGAATACACCATTGAGCTCGTCTTCGCTGGCGAGTTCGAACGCATGGACCACGTCGTCGACATGCACAAAATCACGAGTCTGTGTTCCGTCACCGTAGAGGGTCGGGGGGTTACCTGACGCGATATCGTCTGCGAACTGCGCGATGACATTCGCAAAACGCTGCTTGTGTGACTCTGAGCCACCGTATCCTTGATACACGGAGAACAACCGCAGTCCAGTCAACTGCATGCCGTAGTGATTGTTGAAGTACTCAGCGTATCGTTCGCGCCCGAGTTTTGATGCCTCGTAGGCAGTATTGACCGACACCGGCATATCGACAGGAGATGGTTCGGTTTGCGTGCCATAGATTGATGAAGTCGATGCGTACACCACCGTATCACATCCGCTATCGCGTGCACTGCGTACTGTATTGACGAAGCCTTCGATGTTCACCCGCACACCACGGCAAGGATCATCCTCATGCATGGCGTAGGAGGATAAGGCAGCCAGATGGAAGACGATGTCAACATCGGTCGGTAGATCGTCATCCAACACTGACTGTCGCCGGTAGTCTACGTTCGGTGCCAGGTTGTCCGGTGTACCGAGGTACTCATCGTCTATGGCGATGACATCGTTCTCGTCGGCGAGATGATTGGCCAGGTTCGACCCGATAAACCCAGCACCCCCCGTGACGAGGATTCGTAATCCGTTCATACTGTCCAATGTGGTGGTACGTTCGATATTGTTAGCAATAATATATTGGTGGGACGGTCGTCACATCTCGATCCTTCGATTGCTGATGATTGCGGCAAAATTGGTGCGTCGATTCTGTTCACGCTGACGATCGGATACAATGCGCCTCACACCGCAACGGTAGCTGTTGGTGACGATATCAATGGCTCTGTGATCGTCGAAGAATCGGAAAGGACGAAGGTGTTACGTTATGCCTTGACGACGACGGTGTTTCCGACGATGTCACCGATACGCTGGTTGTCATCGGATACAACGATGACGATGATGCCGATGATGTAGAAGAACGGGAGCGCGTCGATGATACGGAGGACGTTCCTGATCACCGATCCAACAAGCTCGAGATCTTGCCCGTCCTCTGTGACAACCTTGATGTTCACGAGCTTCTTCCCGAGTGTCTGACCGCCCATGTACGCCTCGAGGACGATGAAGTAGAGCAACCCGAGTGCCGAGAGGAGGAGGCTACCCGCATCTGCCAACCCCGTCCCTACACCAAGGGTGAGCGCTGCCAGTGCTCCACCGACCACCACCAAAATGATGGTATCGATGATAATCGCTATCGCTCGACTGCCGAGTCCTGCCAATTGGAGTTCTGACTGAGCCATAGGGGGTATTCAGCAACCAACTATGTAATTATTTTGATATCGCGCACCTCTGTCACGAATCCCGGTATGACAGTTCACTTCACATTGTGACTGGTTACCTGGGAGTGTCAACATTGGTGAGTCGCAACTGGCTTTAACGCTCACTGTGTACTCCCTGCAAGGGAATGAGGTACAGCACCAGATCGCTCACACGGATGTGGCATACATCGGCGTGTCTGACAACCACCGAGCCGGTGTATCCTCATTGAATACCATGACTTTCCCAGCTCGATATAGCAGGCGTGCGTTCATTGGCGGCCTCGCTGTGACGGCAAGTGGTGCGATCGCAGGGTGCCTCGGCCAGGATGACGATCCAACAGTATTATCCCCAGGTGAATTATCACCAGCTGAGGGTGCCGGTATCCCACGAAACGGAGACGAGCTTCCGTCTGTGCAAGTCAAGTCACCGTTACACGAACGAACAGTGTCGACCGATGCATTTGTCGGCGAGCGACACGTTTTGCTCACCTACGTGTTCACACGGTGTACGATGGCATGTCCACTGTTGGCCGCCGCACTCGCCATGGTTCAGGCTGATGCCATTGCATCTGGGTATGAGGATGACATCGTCTGCATGCCAATCACCTTCGATCCTGGTTACGATGATGACGAGCAACTTCGGACGTTCTCGGATGCGGTTGGAGCAGACCCCGATCGCGAGAGCTGGCACTTCCTTCGTCCGGACGATCCGACACACGCTGAGGAGATAGTGACCGGCAACTTCGGTATCGAATTCAGAGAGACTGAACCTGAGGACGAGATAGACATGCCGTTCATGCATACCAGTGCCATCACCCTCGCCAACGTGGATGGCATCGTCGAACGGACCTATGCTGGGCGTGTCCCTGAGACCACGACCGTTCTAGACGATACACTCGAAGTGGTGCAGGCATTTGAGTGATCATGCGACGTCGTACCCTCATCGCCGGAACCGCCGGATGCCTCGGCCTCGGGGTGGGTGCATGGGCGGCGTTTCGACATCGACCCGGGTCTGATGCAACAGTCGAGCCTGTCACCATCGATTCCCTGTGGGCGCCGGACGAGGATGAGACGTTGCAGCTACCGGAGACCGGACGGGTGACCCTTCTCGAGTTTTTTGCTACCTGGTGTACGACATGTCGATCGAAGATGCCGATACTCGCAGAGGTACACGAGTCGATAGATGAGACCGAGGTGCAGATGGTCTCATTGACGTTCGAACCGGTCGGCACGACCGTCCAACCAGAGGACGTGATTGATTGGTGGGACGAGCATGGTGGAACGTGGCACGTGGCACATGACGAGGGATTACATTTCACCCGTGAGCTTGGGGTTGCCAACGTGCCCACGACCGTCGTATTCGACAGTGAGAACCGTCTCGTTCATCAGTCGGTTGGACGACATTCACGAGATGAGTTACTGGGGCTACTCGACGACGCTGGCACATGACAGAGGGATTAGGTTTGGTGATTTTCGCCATCGGTGCTGGAGCAGCGACATTCTTCTCACCGTGTGCGTACGCGTTGTTACCTGCATATCTCAGTTACTTCGTTGCTAACTCCGAGGCGAGACCAAAACTCACCACAGCTGCGGTTCGAGGGTTCGCCGGTGCTGGCGGCGCCCTGGCTGCATTCGCGGTCCTCGGAGTCATCGGTGTGGCTATCGGACAGACGTTGATGGTGTACTTTCCTGCTTTAGAGGCACTCATCGGTGTGGCGCTAATCGGACTGGGTGTAGCACTCGTGACGACCCATCGGTTCTCCATGACGGTTCCCCTCTACCGCCCCTCGGGATCTTTGTTGAGCTTCGCCATCTTCGGTGCTGGTTATGCCGCAGCCGGTGCAGGGTGTGTTGCACCTGTCTTTCTCGCGGTGGTGATCGCAGCAAGCGGTGCCCAGCTTGGCATAGGCGTGCTCACCCTCACCGCGTATGCGCTGACTTTCGCGGGGTTACTCATCGCACTAACGCTCTTTGGCGCGATGGGGGTCGAGGTCGCACATGATCGGCTCCGCCTCGCAGGGCACCGATTGACACAGGCGACTGGGGTGGTCATCGTCGTCGGTGGAGTGGTTCAACTCGCGATCGCGTTTGGATGGCAACCACCGCCATTTTAACCAGCTCTCTCGCGAATCACGATCGTCTTATTCACGTGCGATGGGGGTGGTGTGGTGCGTTGTCCCCAGTACAGGACTGGTCACATCATGCACCGAATGCCTAATGGGGAATCGTCGTGATGAGTTGATGACCACGAGCAGACTACTCGTCGCCATCGCACCGGCGGCGATCAGTGGGTTCAAAAGCCCGGCGATAGCGACGGGGATGGCGACTGCGTTATAGACGAATGCCCACGCCAGATTCTGTCGTACCCGTGAGCGCATCGACCGGATGTGTTCGAGTGCCGTTTCGGCGTTTCCGATATCGGTATCGACGAGGACGATATCGGCAGCGTCAGCCGCTAATTCTGTCCCCGAGCGGAGTGCGATGCCAAGATCAGCTGCAGCGAGCGCCGGTGCATCGTTACTCCCATCGCCAATCATAGCCACCGTGCGATCGCGACGAAGTCGTCTGATGGTCTCAGCCTTTGCATCAGGTGGAAGCCCTGCGAAGACCATGTCGACTGCGGCGCTCCGGCGAAAACGTTGAGCGGCTGCTTCGTCATCACCGGTGAGTACGATAATCTCGTACGATGCGGCGAGTGAGTCGAGTGTGTCCTCCCAGTGTGACTGTGGCCGATCTTCTAGAAGTATCAATCCGTTCACCTGACCATCCCAGCCAACAAACACGGCCGACTGCCCATTCGCCCGTGCCTCGTTCGCAGTCGTTCGCAGATCCCTCTCGATCTCCCACCCGACAGACTCGAAGACATCGACCTCACCGACTCGAGTCTCGACACCGTCGACCATACCTGCGATACCTCGATCGAGTCGGCGGACGTCTGTCACGTTCGTGTTGTGTTGTTGGATGGCATCGGTGATCGCCCGCGCGATCGGATGACCCGACCTGAATTCGAGTGCACCGGCGATTTCCAGAGTTGAGGGGTGGCCCAGAACGCGGTCGACAGAAAACGCTCCCTCGGTGAGTGTACCCGTCTTATCGAAGACGAGCGTATCGATATCATCGGCCACCTCGATCGTGGATACACCGGTGAGGATGATCCCATGACTCGCACCCGCTTTCACACCCGTCGCGACTGCCATTGGTGTGGCCAGACCGAGAGCGCAGGGGCACGACACGATCAAGACTGTCAACCCCAAGAGCAACGCAGCACTCAGCGAGGCGCCACCGATGAGTGCGATGACGGCGGCGATCGAAGAGAGTACGACCACGAGTGGGACGAAGATGATGGCGAGTTTGGTCGCCACCTGTTGCATGCCCGACCGGTCGCTTTGAATGTGCCAGAGCTGATCGACGATGCGGTCGAGGGCGCTTGATTCTGCATCGTCCACTTCGACGACGATCGGTGCATCGGTCACCACGGTGCCACCGGCGACGCGGTCGCCGACACTTCGATGACGTGGGTGTACTGCACCCGTGAGCAGTGCCTCGTCGATAGCCGCTTCACCCTCGATCACCGTGCCATCGAGTGGGATGCGTTCACCGGCATGGACTAGGACTTGATCTCCGGCTGTTACCTCTTCGAGCGAGACCTTCTCACCTGTTGGGTGGATTCGAGCCACATCCACTCGCAGGGCAGTGAGCTCACCGATCAGGTCAGCTGCTCGATGCATGATCGACCCCTCGTAATGTCTACCGAGCGTGACGACGAGGACGACCGCGACCGTGACGTCGAAGTAGATATCGGTGCGACCCAGTATCACCGCGATGGCGCTGTACGAGTACGCACCCACTGCAGCAAGGCTCACCAGCAAGTCCATGTTTGGCTGACGTGCCTGTACCCCTACCAGTGCACCGCGTAACAGTGGACCACCCGTGTAAAGCAACACGATGGTCGTCATGAGCCAGATATTCGCGAGGAGATATCGACCATCCAGGCCGGACAGATCAGCGATGATCGGTTCGTATCCGAAGTAGGTGGGATACAGACCGAGAGCGTACCAGACCATAGTCATCATCCCAAAGATCACGCCGATGAGCAGTCGTGGGACGGCTCCGTCTGCTGTGGCTGATGTATCTGTATCTCGCTGTCGATGGGCGGTGTCGTATCCCCACCGCTTGAGACGCGAGATGAGCGTCTCCTCGTTGAAGTCCTCCGGATCGACCTCAAGCCGCATGGTCTCAGT
>SKSD01000011.1 GCA_007118145.1 Halobacteriales archaeon | reverse complement strand
GAGCTCGTCGGGTCGCTCGGCGGCCTGCGGGGCTGGTGGCTCGGGGAGTGCCAAGACACCACCAGCCACCCCGAGGGCGGCGATACCGCCTCTGCGAAGCAACTGCCGACGAGAGTAGCTCATCTTACACGTCCGGTAAGTGGTCACCAACCGATAGCTGTTGGGGTTGTGTGATGTATCGACCATGCACCGCGGAGGTGGTGTCGAAGTTGCTTTCAGGGGGCGGCACCGAGAGTGCCCTGATGGATGACGAGCCGATCAGGTTGGCCACGCGGGGATCGGATCTGGCTCTAGCACAGGCCAACGCGATCGCCTCAACTCTCGAACGTCATCGGCGAGATGTCGAACTCGTCGAGATACAGACCACAGGTGACGAACTCCCAGAAGAGCTCGTTCAACGTCTCGGTACGACAGGTGCGTTCGTCAGGAGCCTCGATCAGGCAGTCCTTGACGGCGAGGTTGACGCTGCTGTTCACTCCATGAAGGACGTCCCTACCGACCAGCCAGCCGAACTCGTGTTCGCTGCGATACCACCTCGTGCACCTGCTGGTGACGTGCTCGTCAGCCCGGATGACCTGTCGCTGGAAGAGCTACCTGAGGGGGCAGTCGTCGGAACCGGGAGCCTCCGACGGCGGGCACAACTGTTGCGCACACGGTCCGATCTCACTGTGGAACCGATCCGCGGGAACGTCGACACGAGGCTGGCGAAGCTTTTCGCACCTTCGGTCGCCGAGGGTGAGGACGTGGACGCACCTGACGAGATCATCGAGCAGGCAGGAGACCTTGATGTTGATATCGAATACGACGCAATTGTGCTAGCTGAGGCAGGATTGGTCCGCTCCGGACTTGCAGTAGAGGTGCCAAACACTGAGCTATCTGGCTTCGTCCCTGCACCCGGGCAGGGGGCCATCGCGGTGTCGTCGCTCGACGGCGATCTGGCCGAATGGATACACAATGTCATCGACGACCCGAAGACGAGGGTCGAGACGACTGTCGAGCGACGTATCATGGCTGCGATCGGTGGCGGTTGCATCGCCCCGATTGGAATCCACGCCGTGATACAAGGAGAGCAGATACAAACCCAGATCCAAGTGCTCGAACGTGACGGCTCGGATGGTATCAAGACCACCCGACAGCTTCGCATTGATGCATACCTCGACGAGGCGGCTGCATTGGCCGATGAACTCCGTAAACTCGGTGCACACGAGATCATCGAGCGGGCCAGACGCGAGGGGCCAGGGCCGCAACATCGCGATTGATCATGACAGCCAAACCGACTATCGCCGCATTTCGCCCCCCAGGTGAGCGGGCAGAGCAGGCACATGCCACGCTCACATCCCTCGGGGTGACACCGCTCATCGACCCGATGGTCGAACCAGCACCGACCGGTGCGCTTCCCCGGGATGATTGTGATATCACGATCTTAACCAGTTCGACAGCCGCCGACATCCTCGAGGCTGAGGGGTGGTCACGAGGTGAAGCTGAACTCGTGGCTATCGGCCCGAAGACTGCAGACGCCCTTGAACGGGTCGGGATCGAGGTCGACCGGATACCTGCCACGTACACATCGGCCGGTTTGGTGGAGGAGCTCTCAGCAGATGTCGATGGTAGACGTGTCGAGATCGCCCGTAGCGATCACGGGAGCGACGAGCTCCAACTGGGTCTCTGGGCGGCAGGTGCGTACGTTCACGAGACGGTACTGTACCGGTTGCGAAGGCCTGGTGATGCCGGTCACTCTGTCTCCGCTGTCATCGACGGGGAGGTCGACGGCATCGCGTTCACCTCATCATTAACCGTCGAGCACTTCATCGACATCGCCCGAGACCGGGGTGTCGAAGACGACATCCACGAAGCCATCGAGCACTGCATCGTCGGCGTGATCGGACCACCCACGGCTGAGACCGCCAGCGATACCGGCATCGCAGTCGATGTGATCGCCAGCGAGGCAACGTTCGAGACGCTCGCCAGCGAGGTGGTCGACGCCGTGAAAGCCACTACCTTCTCGTAGCGTTTAACCGGTTGCCGGATGGTACCTTCAGATGATGGGCGCACCGATTCCCGAGTTGGCAGACCGTGCGGAGTTGTGTGCTGATCGAATCAGGGAATCGGCTACCGTCTTGCTCGTCAGTCACATCGATGCAGATGGCCTGACGAGCGCCGCTATCGCAGCAATGGCACTCCGTCGCGAGGAGATACCACACCAGGTGGCATTCTGTCGCCAGCTGGATGAGGGAGAACTCGAGCGGATAGCGGTGACCGATCATGAGACGGTGTTGTTCACCGATTTCGGAAGCGGGCAGATCGAACATATCCAACACCACGAGGCGGCTGGTGCGTTCACCGCGGTTGTCGTCGATCATCATCAGATCGGTGATGGAGATGTCGAGCACCACCTCAACCCTCTTCTCGAGGGTGTCAACGGCTCGACCGAGCTCTCTGGCGCTGGCGCTGCCTATCTGCTCGCCCGGGCACTAGGTGATGACAACCGTGATCTCGCCGGACTCGCCGTCATAGGTGCTGTCGGAGACATGCAGGATGCCACGGGCGAACTCATCGGTGCAAACCGGAGTATCGTCGAGGAGGGCATCGAAGCCGGCGTGCTGAAGACGGCAACTGACCTCGCACTGTATGGCAAACAGACTCGGCCATTGCCGAAGCTGTTGGAGTACAGCTCGGAGATGCGCATCCCGGGTGTGACGAGTAATCCAGCAGGTGCCAGGCGGTTTTTGGAGGACCTCGACATCGAACTCAAGGAAGACGGTGAGTGGCGAACGTGGTCAGATCTCACCATCGAGGAGAAACAACACATCACGAGCGCGATCGTCCGTCTCGGCGTGCAATCAGGCGTCGACGCGTCGGAGATCAACGATCTCATCGGGACCGCATACGAACTCCTGGACGAGACAGAGGGGACGCAACTTCGCGATGCGAGTGAGTTCTCGACATTGCTCAACTCAACAGCCCGGTACGATCGAGCAGATGTGGGTCTGGCGGTCTGTCTCGGTGATCGTGATGAGGCCTATCGTCGAGCGAAGATATTGCTTCGCTCACATCGAGAGAACCTCGCAACTGGGCTTCGCTGGGTCGTCTCAAACGGCGTCACCGCCGAGAATCACCTCCAGTGGTTCGACGCCGGGACGAATATCCGTGACACCATCGTCGGTATCATCGCTGGGATGTCCCTCGGCGAGAACGGTATCTCACGTTCGATGCCGATCATCGCCTTCGCGGACAAGGAAGGTGAGGACAACGTGAAGGTGTCAGCCCGGGGAACCCACTCGCTCACCGGTAAGGGACTCGACCTCTCGGTGGTGATGACAGAGGCGGCAGCTAAGGTCGGCGGTGAAGGTGGCGGGCACAACGTCGCTGCAGGTGCCACCATTCCTGACGGAGCGCAGGACACGTTCCTCGCAACGGCCGACGAACTCGTCGGGAAACAACTTGCGGACTAACATGATCATATCGATGCACCTGAGGATGTAACAGGTACAAGCTTGCAAGCATGAACATCGGATTACTTACGCCTGCTACACCCTCTAGTTGCTATCTATGAGCGTGAAGGGATACGACCTGCGAGTGCTCGGTCGCAATCTCGGAATGTATCTCGTTGGGTTAGCCCTTGCCGTCACCGGAGCCCTCGGGCTCGCTGATGCCATCGAGCTACCCATGGTGGTGGGTTGGATGTTGCTGATCCTCGGACTAGTGTGCGTCATTATCGTGCATGAGTGGTTTGATGGCCCCTTTTAGACCCGGTAATGTTGATGTTGCTCGAGGTCCGATAATTCCACCATTTGCAGATAATCCAAGTGCTGTGCAGCGAGGGAATCGAGCTCCGTCTCGTCGTTGATGACGTACTTGATATGCTCAACCAGTTGGTCAGCGGCGAGGAGACTCGCCACTGAAACGAAATCCGCGCCTTCGTCGAGAAGCTTCTCTGCCTCTCGTGAATTGCTGGCACGAAGAATGATACGTGCCTCACTATCGGTGGAGAGGATCATTTCTGAGACAGGCCGATGTTCAACCGTCGAGATGACCATCCGTGCATTCGCGACTCGAGCTCGTTCTAATGGGTACGAAGCAATCGCGTCACCGAAAACAAAGTTAGCGCAGTCTGACTCGAGATCGACGCGTATCGTTGGATCGTTCTCGATGACTGCATAGGGTACCTTGAGTTCCTCAAGCTGTTGTACGATTCGACGGCCGTGTCGTCCGTACCCGATGATGACGACGTGATCGGACAGCTCTTCATCTACCTGGGAATTGCGGTCGATATAGCCGGTTCGTTCGGAGAGAAACGGAGCGAGGATCGATTCGAAGACCGCTTGCTCGTATCTTCCAGCGATAGCGCTCAATATCATCGTCACGGCGGCGGCGAGGATGATGGCATCGAACAGGGTCGGTGCAATTGTCTCCAACAACCATGCCTGAATCGCGATCACGAGTGCCAACTCACTTACCTGGTTCAAGCTTGAACCTGCGAGAAAACCTGTTCGGCCGTCATATCCCTCGAAAATGAACGCCATCGTGTGTATGAACGGGTTCAACACCACTACAAGGAGCACCAATGCGACCGCTAGGATGACGACTTCTATCGATGGGACAGCCACTAGGGCACCAACTGTGACGAAGAAGATCGCCGCGAAGAAATCCTTGATTGACTCGATTCCGTTTCGAACCCCCAGAGATGCTGGACCTTCACTTCGAACTGCGATACCCGCCGCAAACGCACCGATGACTATCGAGATGCCAACATACTCTGCAGCCGCGAGGAATGCCATGAGCAGTGAAATACTCCCCATCAAGACGAGCTCGTCACCCCCACCAGCGGCACGAATCAGTAATGGATACCCATGTCGTGAGACGAGTAGACCAGCCAGGATGAATAACACTCCAAAACCGATTTTTGAGGTCACAAGTTGGGTATCGGTCAGCACCTCCGCTGAGAGGACGAGTAATACTCCGATTGCGATGACGTCGTCGAAGAAATGGATTGACGCGGCCAACCGCCCATAGACCAGATTCTTTCGGATCCCTTCCTCGAGGACTTTCGCACCGACGAGTGTCGAGCTCAGGGTGGCCGCCGCGCTGAAGTACAAGGCGTTGCGGAATGGATCCTCGAACGCGAAGATGTCACCGAGGGCGTAACCCACGGCGAACGCAATCGGTGCGACGATAATCAGTTGGATGAATGCCGCAGCCTCACCGTGGCGTAATACCGAGGTGATATCGCCGAGGTCGATCCGTGAACCGAAGACGAAGACGAGGAACGCGATACCGAACAACGCCAGGATGATGAGTTCGTCCTGTTCGATGAGACGTCCGATAGCTAACCCTGCCAGTATGTAAAACGGCACCGCTGGGAATCGAAGATGGTTGGCGACGAGCAATAGCACACCGGCTGCTATGAACACTGAGGCAAGGGTCAGGATGAACTCAGTCATCGCGACCACCTACCTCGCCGAGACCCACATCATGCTCAATGAAGGGGTGTTGTTCATGATCCACCATGCGACTTCGCCGTCGGATTTTCTTGATCTCCGTCTCGATCAACTGATCGAACGCTTCCACATCGGTGAAGAGTAGATCAAGGTAACCACAGAGCTGTTCCGCTGCAAGAAACGTATCCATGATGACATAAGCTGCACCCGCATCGTACAGTCGATAGGCATCGCCAATCCGCTCTGCTTCGACGAAGACGATTGCATCATCGCTGACTTCGCTCAAGAGCACCTCATTGACCTCAACCTCGACGCTTGAACTCAAGACGAACTTTGCATTCTTGAGCCCCGATGCCTTGCGCACCTCACTATGTCTAAAATCCCCGAAAACAGCATCATAGCGGCCATCTTCTTGCAACGCGTCGATGTGATCAGTCCGTCGGTCTATGACCACGACAGTATCGAACCCCTCCTTCAGGATCGGCAGGGCAGGTTCGGTAATCTCGTCGAACCCGATGGCTACGGCATGATTTCTGTATGGGTCGGTTACCTCCTCGATGTGGACATCGGATTCGAACCGTTCGAACCATGGATGGACTCGCTCGTAGATGGCATGATTGTAGGTGATGATGTACGTCGATACCGTCATCGTAAGGAGCGCCATCAACGTCAGATAGCCCAACACCGGCTCCTCGATATACCCCTGTGTGAGTGCTAGCGCCCCGACGACCAACGAGAACTCGCTCACCTGAACCATGTTGATCGATCCCAGGAAAGATGTCTCAACGCTGAATCCCTCGCGATCGATGAGATAGTACATGATCCAAAAGTTGCCGATCATCAAGACCACCGATGCGATGAGAGCCTCCTGCCAGAAGGCAAACAACGCACCTGCACTATCGATCCGGAGGCCGATGCTTGCGAAGAAGATGAGAATGAAAAAATCAGTAATCGGCGTGATGCGATCTTCAAGCTCCTTGCTGTAAGGGAGCTGTGCGAGACTGATGCCGGCAAGAAAGGCACCCACCTCAACGGAGAGTTCGAACGTTTCAGCGACGGCGATAAACAAGAATGCCCAAGCGATAGCGACGATGAGGAAGACATCCTTGTTATCTGCTATTCTCCGGAATAGCTCGGGGAGAATGTATCTGGAGGACACCAATGAGAAGAGTAAAATGAAGCCCATCATGGTGAAAATCACGACGAGGGTCGTTGCGATCTGTCCAGGATCACCGAGGTCATCAGCAGCGAATAGAGCGAGAATGATGACGAGGTAGATGTCCTGGATGATGAGGACACCAATGTCGATTTTTCCTGGAAGAGACGTTACCTCGTCCTTGTCAGTGAGAAGCTTGACGATGACCGGCGTGGCACCGAATACCGTCGCAAGGGCGATGACGAGAATTTCAACCGTCCCAAATCCAAGAAGGAGTGCGACCAGAAATGCGAGTGCCGTTTGTAAAACGGTCTGACCGATGGCGATGTTACTGATCGGGGCGAGTATCTCCCGAATATCCTCAAGTCGCATTTTCAGACCGAGCAAGAAGAGCAAAAATCCGAGACCGAGTTCAGCCATGTGATCGACCAGACCCTCGACAGTCACCACATCGAGCAGCACTGGGCCAAGAATCACACCGGTGATGATGTACGCAACAATGGTCGGTTGGCCAAGTTGTCTGGCGATCAAGCCAATCGCGGTCGCTGCGATGATGATGATCGCGAAATCCGCAGCCAACGCGAGTTCGACCATGAGTTGACGACCTTACCTATGGCAATACCGAGGGGACGTTAATATTCTCCCCATCCGGTAGATAGTACAGTGCTCAAGAAACGGTGAATCCGGAATCAAGACCACCGCTGTCGAGTATACAGAGGAATGTGGAATACAGTATACCTAGCAATTCTGTATCCCGGTATGTACTTTATCATATATATTTTGTGGGAAGCCACTGGACTGTTGGTTCACAGCATATACGTTGTTCATCCGTTGAAAAGAGTGCACTCGAGCACAACATTGCGGAAATCGCGATACTCAGAAGAAGAACTACCACTAGAGACGATCAACTCATGGACTTTCTTTTGGACACTCAATCAAACAAAAGGGCAGTCACTGAATCAAAAGGTAGGTAGATCGGTGATTCACTCGCATCAATACCGCTTGAACGATTGGTGTATGAATTGAGCTCAAGCACGTCATCAATCTGAATAAGTGCAAACTCCGAAGTTTCCTATTGCAATATAGAGTTTATCGTAAGTACTTTGTGTGCAAATCAGCGTCATGAACAAGCCAAACCACCTCAGTACTGCCGTATGACCGACACAGTAGAGGGGAAAGCCATCCAAACAGCTGTATGCTGTCTGAATCGGTGGAACGACCCACTACTTAGAACAATAGAAAGATCGAAGCTACCGTATCAGTTCTCACGGACTTCTATGATGTTTCTTGTTCACTATACTTCAGCTAGAAGACCATCGATGAGATGAGAACCGCTCTTTCCAGACCTGCATCCACGGATAATCGAGCCGATTGGCGCAGACACATGGCGTCGATTCCCTGAAATTGGCCTCAGTGACGTCAAGGGTCGTGTAAGAGATGGAGACCTTCTCACCGTCACGTGACGAATTGATATAGCATTATACAGTATAACTTATATAGATTGTGCTACATTGAACTAGATTTTGACGGCGTATCACGGAATCCAGGGCTCACACTAGGCGTTGTAATCGAGAGGCTCACTCCTCAGCAATCAACGGGCACCAGATTTGAGAGAGGTCTACCTCGCAACCGCTACAACATTCAATGTATTCCAGGGTTCTGTATCGCGATATACGCTATACAATACTCGAGAACCGGCCTGAAACCACCACTTGAGGGTATCCGATCGGGGTCGAGCCATCACTATGAATTTCTAAGCATAAGCGAATTCAGGTCGGTGAGGGAATAGCCATCTGAGGCCTCATAAGACCTGTTCCAGGCAAAATTAAGGGTTATTCCGCCAATGGTTATAAACTGCATAATGCTATATAGAAAATCGCTTCCCGAGTTAGCCGTTGCTACGATGATACTTGAAAAATCAGCCGATTCTGTCGTATACAGCCGTATTAACACGCAAAAAGACCCACTTCGAAACTCCTCTACCCCCCTCGACGGCTTACCGTCGGGTTTAGGCCGGTCGAGGGTGCATATCGTCCCAATGACCGAATTGGATGTGGAGAAGTTCGAAGACAAGTACGTACACTACTTCACCGAACTGCAAAAGGCCTACAAAAATGCCTTCGAAGAGATGAACGATACGTACGATTCTGAATTGGTCCACGCAATTGATCAACTTGTACTCAATGAGAGTGAACCCTTCTTCGACGAGCAATCCGGTTTTTCGATCCAGTTACCAGCTACACCATTCGATAGGGTTCGAAATCAGATCATCGTCGATCAGGAAAAGTTCGAACACGTACTCGAGCGATATGTTGCAACCATCGAGGATGAACTCGAGGACATTTTCGACTATTAATCGATACTAACCAAAGGTCTAAGGCCGAGACTACCCAATCACCAACCATGAGCACAGAACCGCAGGCAGACGAGGACGACCTCGAACAGCGCGTCCGGCAGTTCCTCATGCGAAACTTCCCGCAGATACAGATGCACGGTGGGAGTGCGGCCATCCAGGAGATCAATCGCGAGACTGGTGAGGTGTCCATCGCCCTCGGTGGGGCGTGCAGTGGGTGTGGTATCTCCCCGATGACCATCCAGGCCATCAAGAGCCGGATGGTGAAGGAAATCCCCGAGATTACCCAGGTGCACGCCACGACTGGCATGATGGGCGGACAGGCTCACCACACCGAGGGTGGTCGTGGGGGTAGCCTTGGCGGCGGCCTCTCACCGTCTTTCCCGGGCGAGGAATCGGACGACGAAGACGACGACCGGCCGGCCGCACCATTCTAGCTGTTCAGCGTATCCCGTGTTCACGTTCCCAACCGACAAGCAGCCCTGCGAGAGTCTCGTTGACCGGGACCGGAACCGTCCCCGCACGGTCGACGACTGTCCCGTTGATTGCGTCGATCTCCGTTCGGCGACTGGCAAGCACGTCCTGAAGCATCGATGATCGATTATCGGCGGTGACTTGAGCGACCTCGAACACCGTCTCGATCGACACCTCCTCGTCGAGGTCGATACCTGATTGCTGTGCCACCGACACTGCCTCTATCGCCGCTTGTTCAGCGATCGATGCAAGTGGATCGTTGACGAGCGATCCGTTGCGACATCGTGCCAGTGCGGTGACTGGGTTGATCGCCGCATTGACCACGAGTTTCTCCCAGAGTGTGATGTTGATCTCGTGAGAGACCTCGACGCCAACCCCCGCTGTATCGAAGGCTGTTTCGATCGATTCGAGTAGCTCACGATCACCACCCCTGAACAACCCGATGGTGATCGCCCCCTCCCCCGTCATCGATACCGTCCCAGGGGTGGTCAGATCAGCACCGTATGTCGCGGTCCCGGCGATGATCGGGCAGTCGAGTGTATCTGCGAGTATCTCTTCATTGCCGAGTCCGTTCTGTAGTGAGCAGACCGTGTCTATCGATGCGGTAGCCAGCGCCCGTGCTGCGGCCTCGGTATCATAGCTCTTGACCGTCACCAGAGCCAGGTCAGCCTCGATACCCTCAAGATCTGTCTGTGCCCTCGGCTTCACCCGTTCCGATCGTAGCCCAGTGATTGCAAGGCCAGATGCGTTGATTCGGTCGACGTGTGGCTGACGCCCTACCAATGTCACCTCATGGGTCTTCGACAGCAAGCCCCCGATGAGGCTCCCCAGACTACCCGCACCGAAGACGACAATATCCATCGAGTCGGCGTTAATCCTCCAGCCAGTAATATAACTCCTCTTTACCTGCGCCGCATCCCGGACAGCTATCCGGCATCGACTCGATACGGCCTACCTCGCCACACGTCCCACACCGCCACATCAACTCGGCCTCGCCATAACCGAGGTGGCGCTCGTCACGTCCACGACTGGTCTCCGTCTTCGTGGCCTCATCTGGCTTGATCGTGATCCCCTTGTCACCGATATCGACGACCGTGCCGATGCGGTCACCACCCTCCGTGTAGACACCTTCGCCGATGCTCAGGTGATGCTCATCGACCATGTGGAAACATCGCACGCCACGGGGAAAAGCCTGCGCACGATCACATGAAATCGGCGATACCGGCCTGTTTGTTGGTGTCGTCCTCGAACAGACTCGAGAGTGAATGATCGAGTACCTCCAGGCGTTGGCGGGTGTACGGCCGTACGTCATACTGTTCGGCAATCTGCTGGGCAGGTTCGAGATACTTCGAGACCATCCCCTCATACACGGTGAGCGAGACGGTGCCGCCACAGTGAGGGCAACTACCAGTCAGTGGCACACGCCTGAACTTCGTCTCACAATCACGACACCGTGTCTCCTGGCTGACGAACGCACGGAGGTTGCCCAGTAGATCGGGGAGGTAATGGCCCTCGATGACGCGCTCTGCAACGTCCGCCTCATCGACGGCACGGATCTTCCTTGCTAACTCGAGCTGGCCATTGAGCTTGTCCTCCATCGAGTCGAGCGTCTTGTACGCAGAAAGTGGTGGGCCTGCGGCGAGGTCCGTCGGGTCATCGGTGTGACCAAAGCGCGGGTAACCACCGGCGTCGACCTCGGCCTTGGCGAGGGGGATGTCGATTTCAGAGGGTTCTGTGTATCGGTCGGCAGCCTCGTAGAGCTCCAGGGGATACTCAGATGACGTCTCGATATTGTGCGCCTCGTCGTCGATCTCTGCAGGATCGATACGGGTCGAGAGGACCAGTGGTGCGTCCATCCGCCCCCCACGATTCGACGGGAGATATGACTCACTGAAGTTAAGGAGACCATCCATGAGGAGCATAACGCAGTCTTCATCACCATCACATTGCTTTGTTGATATATTATTTGCGACAAGTGAGTGAGTATCTTCAACAGTCAGACAGTAAGTGAAATCGTTAGTTGCCTCAATCTTCTCGACTTCCTCGATACCATCGATAAAATATCCTCGCTTTCCACCATCGGAAACCCTTTCGTTGGCTCGGCTTATCGGCTTTGTAAGTGAATTCAGATTATTTTGTTTTCTCGATAAGTGAAAACCTACCTGCTGTGCGAAACGAGTTGCATAATCTGAAGAAATCGTGATAATATAGGACTTGGCTGACAATTTTGTGGATTTCTCGTCGTAGAATTCCGGGAATTTTTCATGGAGAGGAACCGGCTTTTTCTCATATACAGTTGTGTGAATCCCAAGACGTGAAAGAAGCGCTATAAGATCTTCCTTGAGTTCTAAACTGATGGTTGTAGCTGATATAGTCGAACCGTCATTCCTTACAGTCCCATTCCCGCAGAAATATCCATTCAAATAGGCGGTGACGACCGAATCTGGACTATCGAATATCGGCTGTGGGACTCGTTTGGTTTCTGCGAAAATGCCAGCATCAAGTACAGTATCGATAAACGTTCGGAGAAGACTCCCGGAAACAGTCACTTTCGCGTGATTCTCGAAATAAGGTTGTACACCAAATTCGTTCCTGAGTACATCCATGAAATAATGACGGTTTTCAACTTCTGTACCACAGAATGTTGTCTGATGGACAGTTCCCTTGGATGTATCTTGGACCCGAGCGAATCCTCCCGCTGTGTATAACCCTATGAGGGCTGCAACTCCTTCGTTCAAACGAATAATTCGCGGGAGTTCGGCTCGATCATGCCTCATGGTGAGCTTTACATCTCTCGGAACGAATTCGAGGAACTCCTGCTTGGAATCAAATACTTTGAGAAGCAATCCAACCGGGAAACGTTCCCGATAGATATACTTACTAAACGTTTTCTTATGGATACCCAGGTGATCGGCCGTATCACGAAGTGGATGAAATTCGTCTGATGAACGTGTTAATAGCTTGCTTTCAAAGAGCTGATATAAATCGTCTTTGTCCAACCCGTTGATCATCAGTCGATCGACATCGATGGAGGCAATGTCAAGGAATTCCTCAAGCAAGTCGAACTCGATTGTCTCAGACTCTCCGCCAATCAATTCGAGGTGATCGGGTGCGATAGCAAAATCGTCGGTTGTTACCTCCGAGGCTTTCTTTTCGATTACCTCGTCCCCTTCTGAGACGTGAATTTCGTGATCCGGGGTGACAACGATGCTGCGACCGGTGCGGGTCTTGATTCGCACGAGGTGGTCCGGTGAACGGTGTTTTGAGACGGCTGAAACCGGTTTTGCTACGAACTCTCCTTCATCGTTCATCGATGGCACAGAAATGGCACCTTCAATATCCTGTACCATCGTGCCGAAATCATCCGTTTGAGGGTCCTCGATGCGGTCTTCGACAACGCATTCGATCGACTCATGACGCCATTCGCCCTGCTCGTTTCTGTACCATATCTTCGTCTCCGGATGGAAGCAGTTCCTGCGTTTAGCGGCATGGAAGAAGGGGTGAGCGTACCCGACGGATGCGGATGTGAACCCGACGATACGTCCGGTCACTGCAGCACTGGTATGGGGTGCGAGCCCCAAGATGAGTTCACCCACCAAGTCTTCGGCCTGCTCTAGTTGGTAAAATGGCTCGAGGTCATAGTATGATTCGAGCAAATCATCGACGAAATTTGCCGTCCGAAATAGGTGGTCTGCAGCATCATGTGAGAGCAAGATATCTTGAGGAAATAGTTCGATTACCTGGTCATCATATTGGAGCGGCTCACCATCGATATCCGTCTCATACCCGAGTTCGCGGAAAGTGTCGACGTCGACACCCACCTCCTCAGGTCGTATCGCGGTCACCGGTAGGTCCGTCATATCGTAGCGGATCGTCCCATCTTTGAAGACCGTCAAGTCATGAGCTGCTCGAAGGATGCCCTTCTCAAGGGGTTCGGGTGTCTTCGTCGCTGAGGTGAGACCTCGGACGCCCTTGAGCAACTCGAGGTGACGTCGGTGGCGGCCTACCACCTCGAGTGCACGGTCGTACTCACCGTCGATATCGAGTTGCTGAAACCGCGTGGCCCTCGCTTCGCGGTCACACCGCTCACAGACGTACCGTCCCGATTCGTCCTCCTCGACGGGAATCTCACACGAGGGGCAGGTGTACTGGAGCTCCGTACTCGAATCACAGGTTGGACACCTGGCACGGAACGTCTCCGTCTCACACGAGGGACAGCGCCGATGGTTCACCTCGATCTCGATGGTGCCTCGACCACTCTGGCGATCAGGTGCAAAGCTCGCGGCCGCCTCGACAGAGCGTCTGTCACCTCCAGCAGCACCGACGGGAAACAGCCCGTGCACGGCTGGATTGAGCGAACGTGACTCTGATTTCTCCGGCCTGCCGACTCGAGCCCCGATGCGCGTCGGTGCGAGTGGCCTGACGGTGAACGGCGCGATCTCGTTGATCGCCTCGAGGGGGTCGTCACCGGAGAGTGAAGCCCATGACCGAGCGAGGTCGTCATCGAACCCGAGGGTGCGCACGAGAGGCTGCCATACCGAGATGTAACAGCACTCATCGCTGTGTTGATGTTCGACGAGGAGTCTCGCGAGTGTGTCGGTGGCCGAACCTTCGATAGTCAACCCATCCTCGGTGACTGTACCCTCCTCGATTAGGTGGCCGAGCATCTCAAGTTCGTCCACCGTGAGGTCGTGATACGCGTAGGTGTAACGTGGATGGAGTGGGGCATCAAACTCGGCAGCCCACCGGAGAGCGCGGGCTGGTGACGGGTCATCGAGTGATACATCTGGTGCGTCTCGTGCGGCCTGCAGGTCAGCACCGGCGGCCTCCATCTCGAGTGCCCACCGAGAGCGGTCGTACGCACCGGGGACGAGCGGGTGATTATTCTCGACGAACTCACCGACGTTGACGAGATACTCACCGAGATCGATGATCTCGACGACACCAGAGCGTATATCTTGAACCTCCTCGGGGTCTGTCAGGCGTCGAACTGAACCATCGCCCATGCGGACGACCGGACCGTCGACGGTGTCGGTCGGGATGACGCCTGCCGCCTTGCCTGGTCGTTCGGTCTTGAGCTGCGTCCCAGGGGCGAGGAAGTCATCGACGAGGTGCATCGTCGCCGGGTGGACGCCTGCGGTCGCGAGGCCATGATTACGGGCGCGACCATAGCGCAGTCTGAAGCCCCCAGGTTCGCTCGGATGACTCAGCACCGGCCGGCCAGCAATGAGGTCTTTGAGATAGCCCTTGTCGGGATCGACACGCGACACTGAGGTATCACCATCCTCCTCACCGTTCCCCTCGCCACGGAGCTCATCGAGCCATGGCCATTCGACCTCGTCGAGCTCGTCGACGTACCTGGCGAGCTTGTTCGCCTTCTGGGCGATACCCTCTGCGAGGACGAGGCACATCCCCCCTCGGCCTCGGTTCGTGTCGATACGATCAAGGTCGCGATAGGAGTCTACCTCGTCCTCGGTGGTGGGTTCGCCATCGAGCATGACCGGACAGTGCTCGGCGATATGGATAATCTCGTCCTCGGTCGGCATGTACTGGAGACCGGTCTCGCGCTCGTAGAGTTGGATCTCCTCGACGAGACGGCCGACCTCGTCGTCCGTAGGTCGGTACGCATCGAAGCCAAGCAGGTGGCGGGTGTAATCTGCGACCAACACCGACAGTGCCTGTGCCGTCCCACCGGCTGACCTGATCGGCCCTGCGTACCAGATACGCACGAAGGTCGACCCGTCATGTGCCTGTTCGAGTGCGACGCGATCGATCCCCTCGATCGGTGCCGCGACGACACCCTCGGTGAGGAGTGCAACAGCGGTACGTACCGCCGCCTCGATGCGAGCATCAGCATCATCGAACGACCCGAGCTCACCTTCGGCGAATGCCCGGGCGAGGTCGAGCGCCGCCCGTTCACGGCTCATTTCACCCTCGAGTTCGCGGATACGGTCGGCGATACCGTCGAATCCGAGGAGGTTCTCGACCCGGTCAGCCATATCGGTCGCGATGGGGATCTCCACCCTCGGGACGGGGTCGCCACCACTGGCGCGTGCGGCCGTGGCTACCTGGAGTGCATCGTCTACCTCGGCCTCGAGCCAGGCGTGATAGGTCGCCTCACGCTGCATCGTCTATTGCCCACAGGTCGAGATCGGTCACCGGGTCGTAGCGTCGCTCGAGGGGTCGGTCGAACCCCACGACGAATACCTCGCCGGCGAACACCTCCGCCTCGTTGAGATGTCCGGCAACGGAGCTTCCCTCGGGATCGCTCAACACGGCATGGGTATGTGCAAACGGTTCACCATCGAGCATCGAGATATTGCCAAGACAGGCGGCGACCTCCATGGGCTCATCGACCGCGAACGGCTCGTACTGTCCCACAGATTGGTTGTAATACCACAATTCAGCCGACCGGACGGCACCGAGGCCAATGAACCACCCGGCGTCGATTCCCTCGCTCGCAGCGAGCTCCTCGAGCTGACCCCGCCAGTCCGCACCAGATGCAAGGCGGACGACGAACGAACGCTCGAGTGAGACCTCCCGAACATGCATGCTATCCCTCTCCATCTGCTGAGGGAAAAAACCGGTCGGTCGACTCGTCTCGAGTTCAATAACCGTTAACTATCGGTGGGTCGTTGTGTCGCGTCACTTGAACGATGTCGAACGAATACGAGACGGCCACCGAGGCCGGTTGGGATGCCAAGCTGGTCGACCTCGGCATGTACCTGCTCGTCCAGGCGGTCGTCTGGTTCTTCATCGC
This sequence comes from Halobacteriales archaeon, assembly GCA_007118145.1. Taxonomy (GTDB): domain Archaea; phylum Halobacteriota; class Halobacteria; order Halobacteriales; family SKSH01; genus SKSH01. The sequence continues at coordinate 22,888 of SKSD01000011.1, read as the reverse complement.
CGCCGCATATGGTGCCATCCGGGGGACGGCCTTCCGGGGTATCACCCAGTTGCTATTCTTCGCGGGGATGGGTTACTTCCTGATCGGGGTCATCAAGATGCGCCCGGAGAGTGCGGTCGAGCGTAGACGGCGTGAACTCGCCAAGGAACGTGGTGAGGAAGATCCCGATGTCCGCGGGTGGATGCCGGTGAAGGTGCCAAGAGTCTCGATGAGTGGCGAGCTCGGCAGCCCGCTCGAACAGGTATTGGCCGCATACCCCCCGGTGACGTGGTTCAATATCGAACCAGACGAGCGCATCACAATCGGAGTGAAGATCTTCCTCAGCGGCGCCGTCATGTGGATAATCGCCTATGTCATCGAGCAATACATCGTGTTCTAAGCGTCAGCGAACGTTCGTAGCGTACAAGACCCAACGCTCGTTATGACGGGTATGCACGTCGCCGATGTCATGACACCGCGGGAGGATGTTGTCACCGTCGAGCTACCTGGGACGCGTGACGACGCGCTTGAGTATCTCCAGGAGCGGCGATTCTCATCCGTGCCTGTGATCAAACACGTCGATGGGACCGAGGAGTTTCGCGGTCTCGTCTCACGCGAGCGGCTTATCGAACAGCCCGAGGAGGACCAACTCGCACTCATACTCGAGGAGGTACCCTCCGTCACCGCCGATGCGAGTATCGTCGAGCTCAGCCAGCACATGCTCGAGAGCGGTCATCGGCGTATCCCCGTCGTCGATGGTGAGCTTGAGGGGATCGTCACCGTGACCGACGTCATCCGGACGCTCGCGGAGGGGACGGTCCCTGGTGGTGAGGTACACGTCGGTGAGGTCGCCACCCGTGAGGTCATGACCACGTACGAGGGGACTCCTCTGCCAGCCGTCCAACGCCAGATGTACCTGGCTGATATCCCCTATCTCGTCGTCATCGAGGGTGCTGGGGAGATGGTCGGTATCGTCACCGAGGTGGACATCCTTGAGGAGGCGCGTGTCGTTGTCGGCGAGGAGGCGACCGGCGACAGTATCGCCGCACAGGACTCGGAGTGGATGTGGGAAGGGATCAAGGCGGTCGGGAATCGTTACCTCCCAACCCGATACGTTGAGATCCCTGAAGACCCGGTGCGCAACTACATGACCGCCGACGTCGAAACGACGACCAAACGGACCAAGGTAGAGTCGGTCGCACAGACCATGTTGCAGGCTGATATCGAACAGCTCCCGATGCTCAGCGGGGACGATATGACCGGCATCGTCCGGGATATGGATCTGCTTCGGGCCATCCATGCCTGAGGAGTCGACACCTTCGCATCATCAGCAGGTGGTCGAACTAGCCAAGCGACGCGGGTTCTTCTTCCCTGCGAATGAGCCGTACGGCGGTGTGGCTGGCTTTTGGACGTACGGCCCTCGGGGTGCGACACTCAAGCACAATATCGAGTCACGCTGGCGTGAGCGATTCGCCATCGGTGAGGGGCATATGGAGATCGACTCGCCAACAATCTTTCCCGAGCCGGTGTTCGAGGCATCTGGACACCTGCGTGACTTCACCGATATGATCGCTGAGTGTCCAGCATGTGGCCGCGCACATCGCGCCGATCACCTCGTCGAGGCGACCGGTGAGGTGGCCGATGCCGAGGGGTTGTCGATCACGGCTATCGAGGCACTCATGGATGACCTCGACGTGCACTGTCCGGACTGTGGTAACAGCCTGGCCGACGTCGCTGTCGAGGAGTTCAACCTCATGTTCAAGACGGCGATCGGTCCGGGGTCGGGCGAAACGGGTTATCTGCGCCCGGAGACAGCACAGGGGATCTTCGTCGACTTCAACCGCCTCGCCGAGTACGCCAGGAACCAGCTCCCCTTCGGTGTGACGCAGATCGGCCGTGGATATCGCAATGAGATCAGCCCCAGACGTGCCATCATCCGCGTCCGAGAGCTCACCATGGCAGAACTCGAGTTCTTCATCGATCCTGAGCGTGACGAACCGGACTTCAGCCAGGTAGATGATGGGCAGGTCGTCTTGTACCCGGTTGCCGCACAGGAGGGTGACCGCGAGCACCGTCACCTCGATGTCGTGACCGCGGTTGATGAGGGCATCATCACGAACGCATGGGTCGGTTACTTCATCGGTATCACGCATACATGGCTGACCGACCTCGGCGTCGACCCCGAGCGGCTGCGCTTTCGACAGCACCTACCTGGCGAGCGAGCACACTACGCGCGTGATTGCTGGGACGCTGAGGTCTACCTCGGATCGGACTGGACGGAACTCGCAGGGTTGGCAGATCGAGGGGTGTATGATCTGACGAAACACGCCGAGGCGACCGGCGAGGAGTACACCGTGTTTCGGGCGTACGACGAACCGAAGACGGTCGAGCGAGCCATGGTCGATCCCGATATGGCCACCCTCGGCCCCGAGTTCGGTGAACGAGCGACAGCCATCGCTGACGAGCTTGAACGACTGGCGGCAACCGACCCCGATGCATTCGATACAGATACCGCCGTGGTAGTCGAGGTGGGCGGTGACACCCTCGAGGTGCCCGTCGAAGCGACCGGTTTCAGCATCGAGACCGTCACCGAGGCTGGTGAGGGGGTCAGACCCGAGGTGGTCGAACCGTCATTCGGTGTGGATCGACTCGTCTACACGGTCCTTGAGCATAGCTATCACGAGGATGAGATCGATGGCGAGGAGCGTCGATACCTCGCCCTCCCCCCATCGATCGCACCCACACTAGCCGGTGTCTTTCCCCTCCTGCGTAGTGATGACCTGTCTGAACGAGCACGTATGATCGAGCGACACCTCGCTGATGCTGGTCTGTCAGTGGCCTATGACGAGACAGGTAATATCGGTCGTCGGTACCGCCGACAGGACGAGATCGGGACGCCATTTTGTATCACCGTCGACCACCAGACCCTCGAGGACGACACCGTCACCCTCCGGGAGCGAGACTCAACCGAACAGATCCGACTCGATACGGATTCACTCGCTGCCATCCTCAGAGACCTGCGCGACGGACGGTCGACATTCGAGGATGTACGAGGTGACGCTGACTCGGTCATGCGGGGAGTGGATGGGTAGATGCACCAGGTGGTGACGCGACGTATCGTACACATGACCGGGACGATCGTCCCGGCATCCTACCTGCTCGAGATCCTCACGTGGCAACAGGTCCGTTACCTCCTCCTGGCTGGCATTCTACTTGCACTGCTCATCGAGTCGATCCGTCTCATCGGCAAGGTCGAACTCCCCTTCATCAGACGGATGATCCGAAGCTATGAGGAGCGGTATCTGGCGGGATACGCACTGTACATCATCGGTGGTGGTATCACCGGTATCGTCTTCGAACCAGCGATCGCCATCCCGGCTATCTTGATGTTGACGATCGGGGACCCCATCAGTGGTCTGCTAAGCGATGAGAAGCTCAGGAAGGTCAAACGACCCCATGTGCTCCTGGTCATGTTCATCATCTGCCTGGCCCTGGCATGGTGGTTCGTCCCGCCTGAGGCGGCGGTGGCTGCGGCGTTCGTCGCCACACTCGCGGATGGTGTTAAGCCAGTCATCAAGGGGTACGTCATCGACGACAACCTCACCATCCCGATCGGGGCTGCCGTTGTGGCGTACCTAGTCATCGAGTTCGTACCACCGGTCGTCTAAGTCTGGTCGCTCGTGCTACCTCATGAACGCCACCTGTGAGAGAACTCATTCTAAGGCGCTCGTGCGTTGGTCTGCGAGCGGCTCGCAAGGGTGGTGCCAACCGTGAGACACGAACTGTTAACCCCGAGGGAGCACTAACGATGGGTAACATGGACGGGGGTGCGGCTTCGACGGAGGCGTTCGACCATGAGCTGATCGTCGATGGTGTGATCGAACGCCGACGCTATCAGCTCGATATCGCCGAGCGTGCCGTCAACGAGCACACCCTCGTCTGTCTCCCAACCGGCCTCGGCAAGACCACTGTCAGTCTGCTCGTCACAGCCGAGCGACTTGCACACCTCGATGGCAAATCACTCATGCTGGCACCGACGAAACCGCTGGTCACACAACATACCGAGTTCTACCGGAGTGCACTCGCCATCGATGACGAGCGGATCATCACGCTGACAGGGGCGACACCTCCGGAACAACGCGGTGAGGCATGGGATGACGCTACCGTCATCGTCGCCACACCACAGGTCATCGAGAACGATCTTATCGGCAGTCGGATTGACCTCTCCGATGTCGTCCACCTGACGTTCGACGAGTGCCATCGGACGGGTGGTGACTACGCATATGGTTACATCGCTGATCGATATCACGACACCGCCACGAACCCACTCGTCACCGGGATGAGCGCCTCGCCAGGTGAGGACAGAGACGAGATTCTCGAGGTCTGCCAACGCCTGGGCATCACGGCGATCGAGGTTCGCTCGGGGGACGACGCTGATGTCGATCCCTACACACACGAGACTGAGGTGGAGTGGATCAAGGTCGAACTTCCCGAGGATATACTCGAGATACGTGATAAACTCCGTGAGGTGACCAAGAGCCGGCTTGAGACGCTCGCCGAGATGGGTGTCGCCGAGACGACCGCACCGGATTGTTCACAGCGCGATCTCAACGCGATCCGCGCCAAGTTGCAACAGATGCTCGAGGCAGGTGACCGGAGTGCGTACAAAGGTCTCAGCCTCCACGCCGAGGTGATGAAGCTTCGGCGTGCACTCGAACTTGTCGAGACGCAGAGCGTACGCGCGTTGCGCCAGTACTTCGAACGCCGACACGAGGCGGCCCGATCGTCTGGTGCGTCAAAGGCCGACCAGCGCTTCCTGTCAGATCCGAGGGTGCGAGATGCGATGCGTATGGCCAGGGAGTATGACGAACTTCACCCGAAGTTCAGACGTGCGCGTATACTCATCGCAGAGACCCTCGGCATCAAGGGAGGGTCTCGCGTGCTGGTGTTCACCGAGTCACGCGATACCGCAGAGCAGCTGACGGCCTTCCTCGGCGATCACTTCTCAACCGAGCGCTTCGTCGGTCAGGGTGACCGTGAACATAGCGATGGCATGAGTCAGCGCGAACAGCGTGAGACCATCCAGGCGTTTCGCGATGGCGAGTTCGAGGTGCTCGTCTCGACATCGGTCGCCGAGGAGGGCCTCGACGTCCCCGAGGTCGACCTGGTGTTGTTTTTCGAGCCGGTGTCGACGGCAATCCGATCGATCCAGCGAAAAGGCCGCACCGGCAGGCAGGCACCGGGTCGCGTGGTGGTCCTTATCGCCAAGGACACACGCGATGAGGCATTTTTCTGGATATCTAGACGTCGCGAGCAGACCATGCAGGACGAGCTCCGAACGTTGCAATCGATCGCCCACGAGATCGAGGGTGCACTCCGGGCTGGTGACGATGTAGAGGCTGCAGCCGACGCGGCTGCGATGCGCGATCCTGACCAACCAGCACTCGACGCGTTCGATTCCGGACCCGATGACAAAGCTGCGGTGGTGACCGTCGATGAGACGGAGGGGTCGACGACGATCATCGTCGACCAGCGAGAGCTCGACGCGACCATCGGACGAGAGCTGTCGAAACGCCCGGATATCGATATCCACCTCGAGACACTCTCGGTTGCCGATTACGTCTTGAGCAACCGTGTGGCCGTCGAGCGAAAGACCGTCGACGACTTCCTCGACAGCCTTCTCGGCAGCGATCGGGACCTGTTCGACCAGGTCAGCCGGCTAGCTCAGGCATATGACCGACCGATCGTCATCATCGAGGGTGACCGGCTATATGAGCGTCGGAACGTCAGACCCGAGGCGATCCGCGGCGCGCTCGCCAGCCTCGTCACTGACTTCGGTGTCAGCGTCTTCCAGACACGAGATGTGAACGAGACGAGAGAACTGCTCGTGTCAATCGCCAAGCGTGAACAGCGCGACGGTGGGCGTCGGGCGAGTGCTCACGGTGATAAACGTAGCCGAACCCTGGATGAGCAACAGGAGTACGTCGTCTCATCGATCGCCGAGGTCGGCCCGGTGACAGCTCGCTCGTTGCTCGAGACCCTCGGCTCGGTCGAGTCGGTGTTGACCGCTTCGAAGGAGGAACTCCTCACGGTCGACGGTGTCGGCGAGGTCACCGCCGATCGCATCCTCAGGGTGACGAAGGAACCGTACACCCCTGAGTGAGCGCCTGGCTGTGTGAGCATTCAGGAAACCACCCAACAGCGGTTGCGATAGGCTAGTCCCGCCCGTCAAGGGCGTTCAGCGCATCGATCGCCGCACGAGCTGCCTCGAGGTGGTCGCGGGCACGGCGGGGATCGGTCTCAGCTGCCGCAGCTGCGGCAGCACGCTCGAGTGCACGTTCGAGGTTGGCGCGTGTGTCACCCGTCTCGAGGGGTTGTTCCGGTGCTGAGAGCTGCTCCTCGGACGTGGCGGTATCCTCCTCGTCATCCCCTGTGACAACCGTCCGCTCACACTCAGGACAGTAGATGCGGTCATCTTCGCGAAAGAGCGGCGTCCCACACTCCGGGCAGTGGCGGTCGGTCATCTTCGCTCCCTTAAGCAACAACTCACTCATGTGGCGAGCCGATTCGCGTTCGGCCTCGTCCTCGGCGAACTTCTTTCGAAGCCGCTCGCGCTCGGCCTCCTTGTCGAACTCGCTCATATATGTGAGGAAGGACTGGGACGGTGGTAAGTCCACCGAACTCGGTCTTTCGAAGGGCTTAACCACTTGTCACGGTCGATTTCAACTACATGTCTAAAGTCAGCATCGTGGGAGCTGCAGGGACGGTAGGAGCAGCCACAGGTTACTCACTCGCCAAGCGTGACGTGGTCGACGAGATCGTCATGGTCGACCTACCCGACCAGGCGGACGTGACGCTCGGGCAGGCATCCGATGTCAATCACGGCTCGGCATACGAGTCAAATACACGCATCGTTTCCGGTGACTACGCCGATACTGCAGGATCGGATATCGTCGTGATCACGGCTGGTATCCCCCGTCAACCCGGGCAGACACGCCTCGATCTCGCCGAGGACAATGCACCGATCATCGAGACCATCGGGGAGTCACTCGATGCACACTCAGATGACTACATCTCGATCACGACGTCGAATCCGGTCGATCTCCTCAACCGCCACCTCTACGAGACCGGGGACCGCGATCGCCATCGGGTCATCGGCTTCGGTGGTCGGCTCGATTCGGCCCGGTTCCGGTACGTCCTCGCCGAACGGTTTGAGACACCGATCAAGAACGTTGAGGCGAGCATACTCGGTGAACACGGCGATGCGCAGGTGCCCGTCTTCTCGAAGGTCCGCGTCGATGGCCGCGACCCAACCTTCTCCGGGGCTGAGCGTGAGGCCATCCTCGAGGAGCTCAAGGAGAGTGCGATGAACGTGATCGAGAAGAAGGGTGCAACAGAGTGGGGTCCCGCTGATGGTGTCGCCCATATGGTCGAGGCGATCGTCCGCGATACTGGTGCGGTACTGCCCGGGTCGGTCACGCTCGACGGCGAGTATGGCCATCACGCTACCGCCATGGGTGTCCCCCTCAAGCTGGGACGTGACGGTGTCGAGGAGATCGTCGAGTGGGACCTCTCGGCTGATGAGGAGGCACAACTCGCTGAGGCGGCTGAGAAGTTGGCCGAGCAGTACAACCGTATTAGCTGACGTCGAGAATCGCCCGATCGAGTAACCGGTGGGTTACTTGTAGATCAGATTCTTGAGCTTGTAGCGGTCGGTCCGATGGTTCCGTGAGACGACCAGAAACTGTCCACCATCGTCATTGCGTAACTCGATATCGACATCGCCGAGATTGCCTGGGTTGATCGAGGTCGGTGGGTTCTCGAGTCGGAAGCTGAGGGTGCCTTTCGTCCCACGGACGCGGTCTGCCTTCCTCGCCTCGACATCCAGTACCTCGCCGTTTTGGAGAACATCAACGGTTCCTGTGAACTCCCATGAATCACCACGATATCTGATACGTTCACCTTCAAGACGCTGCGCAGTAATGGTGACCATCGCCTGCCCTTTCGTCGGCAACCGGATAGTATCTTGGGGTCTTATGGGATCAACTGCTCACCGTCATCGTACAACGTGATGGCATCGACCGGACAGACACGTGCGGCCATCTCAGCATTGAACTCCTCGCCCTCAGGCACCTCAAGGACGAACCGGTCGGGTTCAACCTCATCGGCACCCTCGAGGATGGCCTTCCCAGCATGCTCGTCACGCTTGAACGACTCCCATTCGTACACGCACTGGAACATCCCGATGCACGTGTCGCGGTCGAACTCAATCCGCATACACACTCATTCGGTAGCACGGCATTTATCGGTGGCGAGGTCAACTCCGGCAGTTTAAACGACTCCTCGACCCTATAGCAGAGATAATGGACATCGACGCGATACCCGACCTCCCGACCCGTGTGCACGACGCACTCGAAGGGGTTGGTATCGCCGAGCTCTACCCGCCTCAGGCTGATGCTGTCGAGGCCGGTATCACCCGCGGTGAGAGCATCATCGCGAGCGTTCCGACCGCCTCGGGTAAGACACTGATCGGTATCCTTGCGCTGTTGACCGCGGTCGAGCGAGGTGGCCGAGGCCTGTACATCGTCCCATTGCGGGCGTTAGCGAGTGAGAAGTACGACCGTCTCAGTGAGTTCGAAGATGACCTCGGTATCAACGTGGCCCTCGCCATCGGCGACCTTGACAGTGAGGAACGCTGGCTGGCAAATGCAGACATCATCGTCGCGACGAGTGAGAAGGTCGACTCGATGATACGTAACGATGCCAGTTGGGTGGACGATCTTGACTGTGTCGTGACGGATGAGGTACATCTCATCGATGATGCGAGTCGGGGTCCCACCCTCGAGGTGACGCTGGCCAAGCTACGCTCGGTCAATCGAGGCCTACAGGTGGTGGCACTCTCCGCGACTATCGCCAACCCCGGCGCGATCGCCGACTGGCTCGATGCACACCTCATCGAGAGTGTGTGGCGACCGGTCGATCTCAGGATGGGTATCCACTTCGGCAATGCCGTCCACTTCGCCGACGGTGAGCAGACATCGGTTCCGGTCAAACGTGGCGAGCGCCAGGAATCAGCCATCGTCCGAGACACACTCGCCGACGACGGGTCGACACTCGTCTTCGTCAGCTCACGGCGGCGTGCCGAGGCGACCGCAGCACGGTTGGCAGAGGTGGTATTCCCATTCCTCACCAGTGACGATAGACGCGCACTCGAACGTATCGCCGACGATATCCGTGAGACGAGTGACACCGAGACGGTCGGGAAGCTGGCTGATCTCCTCGAGCAAGGCGCAGCCTTCCACCATGCCGGTCTGGCTAGTGCGCAACGCTCCCGTGTCGAGGCTGCGTTCCGTGATCGTCATCTCGGTGCTGTCGTTGCCACACCAACCCTCGCCGCCGGGGTGAACACACCGAGTCGCCGTGTCGTCGTGCGTGATTGGCGTCGGTATGACAGCACTGCAGGGGGGATGCGTCCGCTTTCCACACTAGAGGTCCACCAGATGATGGGTCGAGCCGGTCGACCTGGGCTCGACCCCTATGGCGAGGCACTCCTGATTGCCCGGGCACACGAGGAACTTGAAGAACTCCGTGCTCGCTACCTCGAGGGGCGACCCGAACCTATCGATTCAAAGTTGGCTGCCGAGCCAGCTCTCCGAACGCATGTCAATGCCGCCATCGCCACCGGTTTTGCCCGAGATATCGATGCGCTCGAACGGTTCCTCGCAGGGACGTTCTATGCGAGTCAATCGGGGAGTGGCACACACCTTCGGGTCATCCTCGATGACGTCCTCGCCTTCCTCGAGCGCCAGTCGTTCATCGAGCGAGATGCTGACCGTCTCACAGCAACCTCGTTGGGTCACGTCGTCGCTCGTGTCTATCTCGATCCCCTCGGAGCGGCCATCATTGTCGACGGTTTGGAGGCAGCAGCTGAACTACCGTCCGCCCTCGGCCTCTACCACCTTATCTCGAGGACACCGGATATGTACGGCCTCTACCTCAGAAGTGGCGATCGTCAGCGCTATGAGGAACTCCTCGGTGTTCACGGTGAGGAGTTACTCGGTGCGACACCACACCCGGCCGATGAGGGGCCATACGAGGATTGGCTGGCTGCACTGAAGACGGCAAAGCTGCTTCACGACTGGGCTGATGAGCTCGATGAAGACCGGCTCACCGAGCGGTATAAGGTTGGCCCCGGTGACATCCGCGGGAAAGTCGACACCGCCCAGTGGTTGCTGTCGGCCACCGAGCGGTTGGCGGAGGTGACTAACGAGCAATCGGTCCCTGCCGTGCGAGCGGCAAGGAAGCGCGTCGAACACGGCATCCACGAGGAACTGATCGAACTCTGTCGGATCCGAGGTGTTGGGCGCGTCCGAGCGCGACGCCTCTTCGACGCGGGTATCGAGACACCCGCTGACCTCAGAGAGGCTGACAAGCGGGTCGTACTCGCTGCATTACGAGGTAGGCGAAAGACAGCCGAACAGATACTCGAAGCGGCAGGGCGGGATGATGCCGACCTCGAGGGTATCGAACCCGATGCATCAATCACGTTCGAATCAGAGGTGGCCGAGGCCGAGGGTGATGAACAACAGGCACAGCTCGAGGACTTCTGACCATGGAGATATACAGCGGGTGGTTGGATGCGGACGAGACGATCGAGGTGCTCGCGGTACTCGAACAAATCGCTGACTCGACAGGGGCGACCATCCAGGCGTTCGACGCACGCTACGTGGTCGGGCCTGGCCACCTCGAACATGCGGTTCAACTCGCCGACCGTGCCATCGAGCACGATCGGGCAATCGCGGACGACCGAGGCGTCGAGATACTGCTCTACGCAGCAGGCAGGCGACAGATCAACCGAGCGATGCGGATGGGTCTCAAAGGTGAAGACCACCCAGTCGTCATCGTGATCGATGGAGGTGACCACGTGGCTGCGAGCCAGGAGGTGGCGGCACTGTTTCGAGAGCTGACCCCGTTCGATGGTTCGCTTGCCGATGAAGAGTACATCTGTGACTTTTTCAACATACCTGACCGCGAACGCTCGACTGGAGCTCGCCTTGCCGATCTCGTCATCGAACGAGTGACACTGTTGACCATCGATGGGTAGCCAGTACAGCCTTGTGACCCCGTCACGTTAGCCCGCTCATGCGTGTGAGCGTCATTGGAAGTAGCAACGCCACCCCCGAGGAGGCGGAACGAGCTGAGGCAGTCGGGCGGGAGATAGCCGCACAAGGACACGAACTCGTCTGTGGCGGACTCGATGGGGTGATGAAGGCGGCAGCACGCGGTGCCACCGAGGCCGGGGGTCGCACCATCGGCATCCTCCCGAGTGCTGACCGAACCAACGCAAATGAGTTTATCCAGGTACAAATCGCCACCGGTATCGGAAGCATGCGCAACGTCATGGTCGTGCAGAATGGCGATGGCGTCATCGCCGTGGGTGGACATTATGGGACGCTCTCTGAGATCGCTCACGCACTCGATGTCGGTCTCCCCGTTGTCGGGCTTGATACACACACGGTCGATGGTGTGACGCGAGTCGACTCCCCCGAACGTGCAGTGAAGACCCTCGAGCGTCGACGGCCGTGATACTCGGTAAGTGATCAATACTCCTCGAGGGTGCGCTGCCCACCTGTGTCGAAGTAATCGATAACCGCCTCGTCATCTACCTCCGTGGTGTTCATCCTGGGATCGACCGTGTACTGGTGGAAGTCTTCGTCATAGACGGGATCGAGCACGTCGGAGGTCGCCGGGTCATCCGGGGCGTGTTCGAGCCAGCCCCGTTCAGCATCGCGGCCGAGAATCACCGGCATACGGTCATGGATCTGCTCGATAGCGGGTACGGCATCGGTGGTGACGATGGAGACAGTCTCGAGTGCATCACCGTTGTTCGACCACCGATCCCAGACACCGGCGAGGGCGAATGGTGCTCGATCTGTGCGCTCAAAGCGGATCGGCTGTCGTCCATCTGGCCCGTCTGTCCACTCATAAAAACCGTCGACGATGACGAGACATCGGCGATCTCGGTAAGCTGAACGGAATGGTGCGGCCTCGTCGAGCGTCTCTCGACGTGCGTTGATCGGCCGTGGCCCACTGTTGGGGTCATCGCTCCAGTGAGGAACCAACCCCCACGTCAGTCGGGTGACCCTGTCAGGATGGGTAGTGGTCACCGTCGCCAACCAGTCTCCAGGACCGACGTTGTACCGCGGGGGGATGTCATCGAACACGGATACCTCGAATCGGTCCTCGATGACCTCCGGAAGTGCGAACAGTGAGGTTCGCCCACACATGCCGACCAATCGGCGACGAGTCTGGAAAAGCCTGTTGCAGGTATGAACAAGGTATCCATACCACACATCGCTTGTACGAGTCATTAACCCAATTCGACACCAAATGTAGCAAGGAGGTCATCACGTGCCACGTTTCGAAGCTGTCACCGATATCGGAGCTGACCTCGACACCACCGTTGCATTCCACTCAGATGTGCGGGGACTGGTCGAACTCATACCAGGTATACTACAGCCGCATGTGAGACTGTGCGACGGTGACAGTACAACCATCGCCGTTGGGTTCGAGTTCGAGATCACCCTCACACCGTTTGGATTGCTCCGGCTCCCACCATTCCATGCTCGCGTGACAGCGATGCGTCACGATGGTGAGCGGACTGTCATCGAGGACGAGCTCGTCGAGGGGCCGTTCGATAGATGGTACCATCGACATGTGTTCGACGACATACCAGGTGGGACACGGATCTACGATGATATTCGCTATCGGGGTCCCCCGGGTGGGACTTTGGGATCGCTGACCGCACCACTCGTCCTCGAGGGACTGTTTCAGTACCGACGAAACAGGCTCATCCACCGTTTCGGCAGACCGTCGAGATGACCACCGTCTGTTGGCCCGACAATCGGCTAAAGAACCTTTGTGGTGGCAAGCGAATGGGACATGCTATTACGCATGAGCCAAACCCTCGGTTTCACCGGTGATGTGATGCTCGGTAGGCTTGTCAACGACCATCACCGTGGAGGTCGACCGGAGATCGTCTGGGGGAGTATGCGAGATGAGCTCGCAGGTCTCGATGGACTGTTCATGAACCTCGAGTGTACGATAGCCACAAGCGGCACCCCTTGGAATCGCACGCCGAGGGCATTTCACTTCCGAGCACATCCGGACTGGGCCATCGATGCCCTGACGGATGTCGGTGTTGACTGGGTGACACTCGCAAACAACCACGCACTCGATTACGAGGTTGAGGCACTCAAGGAGACACTCGATCACCTCGACGAGGCAGGTATCCGTGTCGGCGGTGCTGGGAGAACGCCCGAGGAGGCGTGCCAACCGAGTCTCGTCGAGATCGGATCTCTCCGTGTCGGGCTGCTCGCCGTGACCGATAATACGCCCGAATATGCGGTGAGTGAGTCACAGCCAGGAACGTGCTACACCCCACTTGGCACGCCTGCGCGTGAGCGATTCAGTGAACTCCTCGCAGAGCTACGAGCCAGCGACCCAGACCTCATCGTTGCCTCCTTGCATTGGGGACCGAACATGACGACCGAGCCAGATGAGGCACGTCGATCGCTCGCTCATTGGCTCATCGGCCAAGGTGTCGACATCATTCACGGGCATAGTGCACACGTGTTCCATGGCATCGAGGTGGTCGATGGGAGACCAATCATGTACGATACCGGTGATTTCGTCGACGATTATGCGGTCGATCCGACATTACGAAACGATCACAGCTTCCTCTTCACGGTGACGCTGGATGAAACAGGTGAACCTGTTGCGATTGAGCTCATTCCGACCGTCATCGAGAACTATGCCGTCAACCGGGCACGCGACCGGTCTGCGGCATGGTGCATCTCCACGATGAAAGCACGCTCTTCACACCTCGATACCAACTTCGAGGAGACTCAGGAGGGGCTTCGTCTCGAGCTCTGACGACGTCAGCTACGAATCCGGTCCCATCGACATGACGCGAAACATCGCTTCTGCCACCTCCTCAAAGAGGTGCATCGTCAGTGAGTCAGTGGTGACGAAGACACCCTGGTTGTCATTGATCACCCGCACGACGTAGCCATGTTCGAACGCCCTGATGGTGAACCGGTACGCACCGAGTTCGGTATCGCCGTAGGTCTGCTGTGCACTGAAACCGAGGCGTTCACTCTCGACGAACTGGTCGAGTTGGGCATCTCGTTCCAGATCGTCCCTGAGGTACAGCTGCTCCCATGTATCCGGGGTGAAATACGTGATACTACGTAGATCATCGCCGATGGCGCCGCGGCACGCACTGATGAGTGCCTCATCCAGTGCCGTTGCGTTGGTGTCCATGGTGTAATCAACACGATGTGCCCCCATAACAGCCCGATGTGCGTCCCACGGAGTGGGAATGGATGACATACAGTGGTCTGCTCGATGATATATGTAATATATTAGGTAAAAAAGCGGTGACTTTACGGTAACTGGCTGTGTCATACATGCACATGCCAGTCGAGGATTTCGGAGCTTGGTCACTGGTACCGCCGTTGTTAGCCATCGTTTTGGCAATCATCACGAGGCGTGCTGTGTTGTCGCTGTTCCTCGGTGTCTGGTCAGGTGGGCTGATCTTCACCTATCCAGATGCATTTGATATGCTCTCCGACGGATTCGCTGACCTTGGCGTGCCGGACTCGACAATCGGTCTCGGGAACGTCCCCCTCGTCCCATGGGATCCGACGGTCCTCGACATCGTCGCTGGGTTCTTCGCTATCTTCGCTGCCGCGTTATGGGGTATCCCTCAGGCGTTTGACTGGATCGCTGAATCGATCGGTGCGAGCGTCTTCCATGCACAGATCCTCATCTTCACACTCTTACTCGGGTCTGCGGTGGCCATGATCTGGCGCCTTGGTGGTTCATACGCCATGCGCGACTGGGCACTCAAGCGGCTCAAGACACAAAAGCAAGTCGGCCTGGCGACGTTCGTCCTCGGGCTCGTGATGTTCTTCGATGACTATGCCAACACGGCCATCGTCGGCAGCGCGATGAAGGACGTCTCCGACCGCCTCCGGGTCTCGAAGGAGAAGTTCTCCTATATCGTCGACTCGACGGCAGCACCGGTTGCAACGCTCTTACTCTCATCGTGGGTCGCCTTCCAGATTAGCATGATCGAGGTGGGTTACGGGGCGATCCCCGAGGATCAACTCGCAGAGCAAGACCACCCGTCGTTCTTCGAGGTGTTTCTCATGTCAATCCCGTTCAACATGTACTCGATCCTTGCCATCGTGATGGTCGGTATCATCGTCTATACCGGCAGAGATTACGGTGAGATGCTTGTCGCCGAGCACCGATCGTGGAAACATGGACTCATCAGCCGGGAGGAGGCAGTTCCGATGCAGGATATCGAGGCAGACCTCGGCGAGCCCGATGTCGAAGATCCACGCCTTGGTGTGTTCTATATACCCGTGCTCGTGTTGATCGCCGGTGTCATTATCTCCGCGCTATGGACGGGCTATCCAGCCGCGGAAGAGCCCTGGGAAATCGTGACGGAGGCCGATTACGCAGCTGCCCTCGTCTACGGTTCGTTCGCTATGGTCGCATCGACGTTCTACCTCGGCTACCGGTACAACCTCATCTCCATGCGTGACAGCGTCGACACCACCATCGATGGCTTTGGACTGATGCTCACCGCCGTCTCGATTCTCGTCCTCGCCTGGTCGATCGGCGTTGTTGTCGATGTCCTCGAGACGGGCGAGTACGTAGGTGACTTCGCCGAGGCAGTCCTCACCCCTGAGATATTCCCGGTGATCGTCTTGCTCATCGCAGCGTTCATCGCCTTCTCGACCGGTACCTCGTGGGGAACCATGGGTATCCTCACACCCATCGCCATCCCGGTTGCCTGGGGACTCGTCCCTGATCACACGTTCATCGCAGTGATCGTCGGCGCAATCTTCTCCGGTGCCATCTTCGGTGATCACACCTCACCCATCTCGGACACGTCGGTCCTCTCGGCGACGTTCACCGGTGCTGACCTCATCGATCACGTCCGAACCCAGCTCTACTACGCGGTGACCGTTGCCATCGTCGCGTTGTTACTCCTCCTCGCCTGGGGTATCGGTATGGAGTACGTCTGGGGTACCTCGATACTCGCAGCTGGTGGACTGCTCGTCGTCGGCGTTGTCATCCTCATCGCGCTTGTGTATCTGCTCTCTGAGTACCACGCGGGAAGACTCGATATCGGGCCAATCGCTCAGAAGGAAGAACAGGTCGAGCCGATGGACCTCGGGCCGGAATAGGCATCCCTGAGGTACGATCGTATCAGCCAGGAACAGTGGAATGATTTTCCGAACGGATCATGCCTGTGAGGGGCACTCTTCATATTGCATTGCGGCACACCTTATCACCCGATCTAACTCGGCATGTGTCGTCAGTTCATTCGAAGCATGCGTCCCTGCACCATGTGCATCGGGGTAATCTTGTGGATAGATTGTGGAGGTAGGAAAACAGAAGATCGAGAAAACAGCCAGACGCTCAGTTGGGTCAGCCGAGGAGGTACCGGATCGCTGGGTAGCGCTCGATGAGTGGTTGACCGCCGACGTTGATCTGTTCGATGTAGCGGTCGACACCGAGGAACCGACCAGCTGCGAACGCTCCGATGGCAAGGAACAACACCATGTAGACGAGCGTGTTGTCGAAGAAGCCTAGCCATTCACCCTCCCAGCCACCGAGGTAGAAGGCCAGCATCTGTAGTGCACCACCGAAGGCGGCGAGTCTGACGAATCCACCGACGATGAGTGCGAGTCCGATGAGTATCTGCGTCGACGGGATCAGCACGTTGATGATATCCAACAGCACTGCATTCGCCGCGATATCGGCGTAGATACCGCTTACGGGGCTCGCAGAGTCGACACCATACACGAGGTAACCGGTCGCGTTGAACGGGTCTTCACGGAAAAACGTGAGCTTGCCCAGACCCGCGAAGAGCATCATGCCACCCATCATGAATCTGAGGGTGACGACAAACCAGGCACTGAGTGCGTGGGTCTCACCGGTTAGGTTGATGCCTGCGTATCTGCTTTCGAGTCGGTTTGTGGTAGTTGTTGACATTTGTATTCACCTCTTTACATGTTATCATTGGCGGTAGACATCCTTTAAGAAGGACTCAAATTCCCGTTTTCCGGGAGTAACGATAGTTTCGTGTTACCATGTACCAGTGATGTGTCTACTTACCATGATATACAGACACAGGGAGTTGACCATCTCACGAGCGATACTTGTTTGCCAGAAAGCGTCGAGTCATCCGAGTACCTCCTCGACGATGAGCAGGATGACGAACCCGATGAGGAACGCCATCGTGGCAGCATCAGCGTATCCGTGTCCGTGTGACATCGGCACCATCTCTCGGAAGACAACAGCGATCATCGCCCCGGCTGCGAACCCCGCGGCTATCGGGAAGATACCAACTGACACAGAGACCAGGCCGAAACCGAACGCTGCGGCGAGCACCTGAGGGATCAACCCAGACAGTGTGGTATATAATAACACCCGAGGGTTCGAGATACCGGTCTCGCCGATGGGGATGGCGAACGCGAATCCATCGGGGACGTTCTGGATGCCGATAATGATCGCGAGGAAGAAGGCGACCTCCTCGAGGCCGGAGGCGAACGCGACACCCATCGCAAGTCCCTCCGGCGCGTTGTGTAGCGTGATCGCACCACCAATCAGGATAGCCTTCCGGAGGTTCGAGGTCTCGTCATCGGTACGTGGTCGCGATGGGCCCTCGCCGAAGAGGCCGAGATAATGGGTATGGAGATGGGGGATGAGACGGTTCCCGACAAGCAGTGCAACACGACCGAGGAAGACTCCGAAGATGACCTCGCGAAGTGTACCATCCTCGAGACCGGGCAGGATGAGGCCGAACACGCTTGCAGCGATCATGATACCAGCTGCCAGACCGAGGGCTGAATCGTAGGTACGGTGACTGAACCGCTTGCGGAAAAAGAGCGGCAATGCACCGAGACCGGTCGCAGAGCCAGCGATTACTGTCACCAACAACACGGTCTGAAGGTCGGTCATTGGTGAAAATATTCACATTCTTGGCAAATAATTCCATCCGTTCCTTTCGGTTTGAACCCAGGTTCACCCCGACGAAGATTCCTCATTCCAATCGAGACGAACACGGTGAATCCGTCGATTGCTGGCATCGAGGACGGTGATTGTCACATCGCCAAGTTCGATTCGATCACCCTCGGCTGGAAAACCACCTGCGTGGTAGGCGACCAGACCGGACAGGGTAACGTAAGGTCCGAAATACCGTAGGTCAAGTCCAAGCGAATCGTTGACATATTCGACCGTTGCCCAGCCGTGAATCACCGCCGAATCAGTGTCAACGCGTTGGATTGGATCGAGCTCGTCGACCGAAATAATCTCTCCAACCACCTCCTCGATGACATCCTCGAAAGTGGCCAATCCGATGACTGTTCCGAACTCGTCGACAACTATCACCATCCGATGACCATCCCGTTGCATCTCGTTCAATAGCGCATCCACCGGTTTTGAACTCGGGACGAATCGTGCCTCAGTCATGATATCCTCGAGCGACTGACCCTCGGCTTGAGCCCTGAGAGCATCCCGAAGGTCAACGATACCTTTGATATCATCACGCGTTTCGCCGAAGACAGGCAGCCGTGTGAGACTCGCCTTCCAGCACTGCTGAATGACAGATTCCAATGGTGTTTCAACCTGCACGGTGACCATATCGGTCCGTGGAACCATCATCGACCGGACGATCGTATCTTCAAGATCCAGTACTCCTCGTATCATCGCTCCTTCATCGGCATCCAAGGCTCCTACATGTTCACCACTCAGGACGATCGTCTCGATATCCTCACGGGTCAGATATGACTCGAAATTCATCTCACCACCGGTGAGACGGTTGATCCCGTTCATAGCGAGTTCGAAGACGAACAGCAACGGCCGGAGCAGTCGTTGGATAATCGATATCGGATGGGCGACCCGTAGTGCATGACGCTCGGGATGTGCAACCGCATACGATTTTGGTGCGATCTCACCAAGCAGAATGACGAAGAAACTTGTGACCACTGTTGCCAGGGTTGCAGCCTGACCTGGATCGGTGAATTGGACAAGCATTGCCGTAGCCACGCTTGCGGCTGCAATGTTCGCCACATTGTTGCTCACCAGGACGGTGACGAGGAATCGATGCGGGTTAGCTCGGAGGGCTGCCAACGCATCGCTCCCTGGCTCACCACTTGAGACAAGTGTATCGATACGGTGTCTCGAGATCGAGAAAACCGCCAGCTCACTGCTCGAGAAGAACCCACTGATCACGGTGAGGATGATAATCACCCCAATCCCCGCAACGATTACAGTTAGACTCATCATCAATGTCTCACACAAGGCATCCACAAAGTGTTGTGCCACACGGCGGGAGCATTCTCAGCGACAAGGAACCACGACCGGCTCACTCGATTCGATTATGAAAGAGTGTTGGAGTATGAACTGTTTCAGTCGTCTCTGTGAGATATGTAAACCCTCATGGCAAACGGGAACGTCGACCCTTCAAGAAATGATGGACACGTCTGACCTGCTGAATCTCCCGGTCTACATCGAGGATATCACTCACAATCGGTTAGCTATGGACACTTCGAGTGGATTCACACGCGTCACAACAGTTGTCAGGTGTGAAGGTACTGGGCATACAGGTTCCGGTGAGGATGTGATCTACGATGCCGACGAACACGAATATCTCCCGGAGTGGCACCCTGAGTTGCCACTCCCTTTTGCCGGCACTGTACAGAGTTTTTCGCAATTGCTTGATAACGTATCATTATTCCCATCATCCCCAGATCGAGCCGAATATCAGAACTACCGGCGTTGGGCGTTCGAAAGTGCCGCACTCGATCTGGCACTTAGACAGGCCGACACCAACCTCGCATCAGGTCTCGATAAGACGTTCAACCCTGTCACGTTCGTCGTCAGTACAAGTCTTGGGGAACCACCATCGACGGACCGAATACTGTCGCTACTCGAACAGTACCCATCGCTCGAGTTCAAGCTCGATCCTACACCAGATTGGAGTGATGAGCTGATCGAGCAGATCGCTGGGATGGAGGTCGTCCGCATCCTCGATTGTAAAGCCGCCTATCACGGGACGGACTTTGGGTATGAGCCGGATGCTGACCTTTACCGCAGGTTACTTGAGTCATTCCCCACGGCCATCATCGAAGATCCGGGTCTCGACGAGGAGACCCTGCCGTTGTTCGAGGGGCATGAACACCGCATCGCCTGGGACGCCCCGATGACGAGCCTCGAATCGGTTCGCGACCGACCGCTCAACGCAGGTTGGCTCAATATCAAACCGTCTCGATTCGGAAGGATATCGACCGTCCTCGACGTGATCGAATACTGCTATGAAAACGACATCACCATGTACGGAGGTGGACAGTTCGAACTCGGTGTGGGGCGCAGCCAGATCCAGACGCTCGCTTCTGTCTTTTATCCAGATGGGCCAAACGATGTCGCACCGCGTGGGTTCAACCAACCAACGGTCATCGATGGGCTCGAGACGAGCCCTTTGGTGCCTCCTTTGAGCCAGGTTGGCTTCGGTTACTGAACACGTGCGTGCGATATCCGTGCACTCGGGTGTCGAGAGACACACGGGCGGCCGATGGGTGATATATGGAGGTTGAATAGCCGTGTTCTACGTTATGAGATCGACCGCACTCACACACCTCTAACAAACGGCGCATCTGATCAGATGATCGATCAACTACATTGGCCAGGCGAGATGCCCCGTGTGCGAGGTTCGTTTTCTATATCAAGCTGGGTCTCGCAGTGGTGGCGATGAGTTACGATGTCTGGTCGGTTCGTGACCGTCCGATTCGATGGTATCTCAAACGCCTCGGTCCGACCTGGATAGCCGGGGCGATCGCCGCTGGACCGGCGACGATGGCGACCGTGATCACCGCCGGTGCGAGCTTTGGCTACAGTCTCTTGTGGGTGGTGATACTCGCGGCTGTCTTCGGTGCGTTCGCACAGTATCTCTCCATGCGTGTCGGGCTGTTGACCGAGCAGGGGCTCGTTTCGCTCGTCGAGGAGCGACTCGGCTCGCACTGGGCTTGGCTTCTCGTCATCGATATCATCCTCGCGGCAGGGTTGGCCCAGTTGATCATCATGAAGACGTTGGCAGATGTCAGTGCACACCTCACGGACATCGACCCACGGATATGGGGTATCTCCTGGGCGATCGCACTCGCGGTCGGCCTCGGAATCGGTGGCTATCGCTTCCTCGAGGTGGGTGCGAAGTTGCTCGTCGCAGGTATCGTGATATCGTTCGTCCTCACGGTGACTGTCGTCCCAATCGATCCTGGTGAGGCAACGACTGGATTGGTACCGACCATCCCAGCCGGTGTTGACGGCGCGCTCATCGCGGCTGGTGTCCTCGGTGGTGCCGTACACGTCACGCTCGTGACGATGCAGTCATACACCATGCGTTCGCGGGGGTGGACCAGTGATGAGTACGGGCTCGGTACGTTCGACGTGCTCACCTCGATGCTGCTCGCGTTCGGTGCATATTCACTTGCCATCTTCATCGTCTCTGCGGCGGTATTGCACGAGCCTGGCGAGGAGATCGTCCAGATCGGCGTCATCGAGGCCGCAGAAGCCCTCGCCCCCACCCTTGGAGCGTTCGCCCACTGGCTCTTCCTGTTCGGCCTGCTCGGTGCGGCCATCTCGACACTCGGTGGCAACACTGTCGTACCACCGTACGTGGTCGCCGATAAGCTCGGCATCGATCGCGATGTCACCGACTGGCGTTATCGTGGATTGCTCGTTGCAGTCGCCCTCATCTCTGGAGCTGGTGCCTTCATCGAGGGGGCCTTCTTCCCATTGCTCGTTCTGGTGCTCGCGTTCGGGCTGGTCGGTACGCCATTCGCCGTCATGCTGGTGTTGTACCTGGCGAACGACGAGACCGCGGTAGACGTACCAGCATCGCGGTCGATCAATCTGGGTGGAATCGCGCTCATCACCGTTGCATCCGTCATTGCCGGTAACTTCGTCGTTGACCTGGCACCGTTCAATCAACCGCTCGATATCTTCGTGCTAGTATTCGCCATCATCTTTGGGCTCGCCACGGCAGTGTTGCTCATTCGATTCATCCAGATGAGGTCCAGATGACACCTGAGCAACTGCCCTTTACACTCAATGGATCGACGTTGATCGTAGGTCCATCAGGTGTCGGGAAGACACATATGACCGCGAGGGCGGTAATGAGCTATGTCGCACATCATGGCCCGACCGGCATCACCATCCTCGATTTCGGTCCTGAGATACTCCACGATGGGCAGTTGATAGGCCGTCGTATCGACCGCTTCACCGATATCCCCGATGGGGTTTGGTACGGAACGCTCGACGCCAACGCACCTCGGGCTCAGAGTCGAGATCCAACAGAGGCACGTCGCCTGGCCATGGAAAACGCAGAGGGGGCTCGTGCGCTCATCGATGCTGCACCGGCCGACCCGAACGCCGTGTTCGTCAATGACGTCACGATCGCCACACATGTCTCTGAGAACCCATTAGACAAGCTCATCGAGTACTGCTCATCCGCAGCGTGCGTGGTGATGAATGCCTACGAAGGTACCGCACTCGGTGTCGATGACCCGATCTCGAAGCAAGAACATAGCGCTCTTGAGAGACTCATAGCCTGGGCAGACACGGTCGTACGGATCGGTGAGGACGGCACCCCCACCATTGAACAGCAAAGATGACTCACTCGAGTCGACCCAGATGCTCTAGACGAGATTGACATCCTCCCCGCGCTAAAGCGCGAGGATTCCTCCGTTGGGGGTTCGGCTATGCCGATTCCACGGAGGCAACTTGCGGGTGTGTGCGCGCTTCTTTGGGACGTTCGTGAGGGTGTGGT
>SKSD01000038.1 GCA_007118145.1 Halobacteriales archaeon | reverse complement strand
GTTCACTGCGTCGGTGACGTAGTCGGCGAACGTCTGTGTCGGGCCCTTTCCCTTTCTCGTTACGGCATCGATGAGTGCGCCCTCGAGGTCCGCCCCCTCGATTGCACCCGGTGGTGTCCAGGTCAGCTCTCGGCCGAAGTGGTGGTCACGAAAGGAGGCGATGATGTCGGCAGCTGATTTCTTGCCGACACGGGTGAACTCACCCTGGAGGAACCCCGAAATACTGTACGAATCGGTCGTCTCGAGCATCTTGATGAGCGTACCGAGTTCGACGCCGTGGGGATGTGGTCTGATCTCTTTGGTCTCAGCGGGGAGTTGGTCGGTGGCTCGTTCGAACTTCTTCGGCTCGCTGAGTCGCGGCTCGCGGAGTTCGATCCGTGCGTGGGGGTTGACGATTGCAGTCTGTTTGATGTAATCGTGCAGGCGTTGACGGGCTCGAAAGTTTGCCTCGAGTTCGAGCTCGATACGCGTGCCATGGGCACGGTCCCATTGGGTATCTCGTTCGGCCTTGATCTCTGGCTCGTTCTCATCAGTATCGATGATGACCTCGAAGTAGCGGGCTGTGTCGGATCCCATTGGCCGTGAGGTGATTCGCGCGGCCTTACCCGAGGTGAGTTGTGCGTAGAGAACAGCAGCCGAGATTCCAATACCCTGTTGACCCCGGCTGTTCTTGGCGAAGAGGGCGCCGTCATTGCATACGACGAAGTTCTCATCAACACCGGTCTCACCCGGGACCGAGATATCGTAGACGTACTGTGGTGCGTCGATCTCTTCGACGTTCTTCACTGTGAGAAGACAGACATCCCCGTCGGTCACACCTTGGAGATTGTTGATTTTTGACCAAAGTCGACGTAGTAACTCTGTGGGCTCTTGATTCTCATCAAGGAGGCCGTATTGCTGAAGATTGTGGGTATAATAAGGAACATCCGGAAGGTCACCCTCGATTGCCGATTCGATTACCTCTTGGTACCGCTCGGCATGGGAGAGAGAGCTCCCGATTCCCGTCCCCATGATAAGTCCTGGAATCGAATCTGGTACCGTTCTCGCCGCGACCTCATTGATTTGAACGCCCGAGAGGAGGTCAGTCGGGACTCGATTATACCTTGGCCCTTTTGTATTACCTACCTCGGTGTAATCCTCGAGCACATTGATGTCTGCACCAAACACTTTCGTATGGTATACAGTGGTATCGTCCACGTATCCTCCAGCATTCTCTTTTACAGCAGTACTGGCGACAACACCTTGCATGTTCCAGAGAATTGAGAGCTGCCTCGAGAGAGTTTCACTCGTGGTCGAGTGTACAATCTCGTTCTGGGGATGAGCATCAGAACCGTCACCAAGGTAAAGGGCGCGGATAAATCGAGTTTGGAGGTCTGGGTCGATATGGAACACAAACTCTGGAATGCGCTTTTCTTGGGCTCGGTCCCCACACATTGTCTTGAGTGCCATGGCTAGTGGTGAGCCGAACGCTTTGACGCGGACAGAATTTCGCTCACGAGCGACCGTCGTCGTGTTCCCTCCGACGCTTGCTACTGCCGCCTCGGTCGCTTCGATCAGTTCCTCCTCGTGGGCACCGAAATTGAAGCCAAGCTGACGGTCGCAAGCGTGCCCCTCGGATATGTAGAAGCCTAAAAGGTCCACAAATGACTCGTTGACTGGTAGCGAGACCGAAACACTCGTCTGTTTCCCCCCGACTTGATAGGTCCGTAACTCACAATCGGCCACCTCCTCCACCCAACCCAACCGGATGACCGTACTGGCGGGGAGAAACCCGTTTTCCAGGTACTGCCGGTAACTGTCCCTGAGGATGTCGACACCGTTGTACTGGTAGTAATACCGACGCCTGGGACTATCTGGGTTCGGTTTCTTTCGGTGGACCTCACCAGTCTCAATCCTTCGAAGAAGGTCTTCGTCGATGCCGTAAACATAGATTCCCCTCCCGTCGAGTTCGTCGAAGGGGATATGGTCGAGGAGGTTGATCGACGTTACCCGTTCTGTGGATTGTGGAATCTGGCTTGGAGCCAATACTAGTTCACCCGGATCGAGGTCTGCTGCCTTCAGCTCAATTGGTGTCCCACTCCCATCGAGGGTGAACAGGCTATGGTTACCTGTCACCTCCATCGTCCGACCTCGTTCGGTCGTAATGCGGTAGACCGTTTCGGTCGTTTCATGACGGATAGCATGGGTGACGGGTTCCCAACTGACTTCGAGTGTATCATGGTTGAATACCGGTGCTCTGACATTTTCGTCGATTGGAACCGTAGCGTTACCTGCTGGTGGAAGATAGGCATCACAGAACTCACCGATGCCGAGAGTTTCGATACGTCCGTCACGGTCCAGTAGCACCTGCTGACCGGGTGGCAACGATTGTTCCCGTTTATGGAACCGTGATCCATAGAGCATCTTCCCGAAGATCTTCGGCACCTGTTCCTTGGTGATCCCCGGGCCGTTGTCCTCGACGATGAGCGTGTAATAGTCACCGTTCTCCTGGATGTCGACGAGCACATCTGGGAGGATACCTGCCTCCTCGGCTGCATCAAATGCGTTGTCCACGGCCTCCTTGACGGCCGTGACAAGTGCTCTGGCCTCGCTATCGAAGCCGAGCATGTGCTTGTTCTTCTCGAAGAACTCGGCTATCGAGATGGCACGCTGGCCCTCTGCGAGGCGTTCAGCGATGCCCTGTTCGTCACCCACTGACGACCCTGACGGCGGCATATGGTCTCTATGTTCCGTAGCCGTTCTTAAAACCACACCGACACCGGGTCGAAAGTAATACACAGCGGTCAGGTTTGACTTGATATTTACGGCTGGTGATGACGTGCGTGGTGATACACAACCGCGATTGGCTTGCGGCTGTCTGACACATGTCATACGCGCGCGTACGCGCGCGTGAAAGGGTTTATGGGGCTTGAGGCACTACCTTTGGTCGTCCTTCTATGGCAAACGAGAGTGAATATGCCGCAGGTCAGATAGAGGTCCTTGAGGGCCTGCAGGCGGTGCGCAAGCGGCCCGCTATGTACATCGGGTCGACCGACGAGCGCGGCCTGCATCACCTGGTGTACGAGGTCGTCGATAACGCCATCGACGAGGCACTTGCTGGCCACTGTGATCGGGTCACCGTGACGATCGGTGAAGAGAACACGATCACCGTTGCAGACAATGGTCGTGGTATCCCCATCGACACCCACGAAGACTACGATCTCCCAGCAGTCGAGGTGATCATGACCGTCTTACACGCCGGTGGGAAGTTCGATGACAAGGCCTACCAGGTATCAGGTGGGCTCCACGGTGTCGGTGTCTCCGTCGTTAATGCCCTCGCCGAGTGGCTCGAGGTCGAGGTCAGCCGTGACGGGCACGTCTGGCGACACCGTTTCGAGCGTGGTGAACCCGTCCCCGACGCGTTCGAGCAGGTCAGGCCGCTCGATGATGACGAGGAGACCGGGACGGTCGTCTCGTTCGCACCTGATCCGGAGATATTCGAGACGATCGAGTATGACTTCGAAACGCTGGCGGTTCGCCTTCGTGAGCTGGCATTCCTGAACTCCGGTGTCGCCATCACGCTCATCGACGAGCGCAACGGCAAGCGTGAATCGTTCGAGTACGAGGGTGGTATCCGCGAGTTCGTCCACTACCTCAACGAGACGAGATCACCACTGCATGATGAGGTGATCTTCCTTGAGGACCAACGCGATGGCGTCGCCATCGAGATCGCCATACAGGCGACTGAGGAGTTTCAGGGCTCGATCCACTCGTTTGCCAACAACATCAACACCCGCGAGGGTGGTACCCACCTCACCGGGTTCAAGACGGCGTTGACACGCGTCGTCAACGACTATGCCGATGAACATGCTCTCGCTGATGCTATCGATGGCAACCTTCGCGGTGAGGACGTCCGCGAGGGGTTGACAGCCGTCATCTCCATCAAGCATCCAGATCCACAGTTCGAGGGGCAGACCAAGACGAAACTTGGCAACTCTGAGGTGAGGGGTATCGTCGAGTCGGCGATGCACGAACACCTCAGCACATTCTTCGAGGAGCATCCGGATGTCGCTCAGACGATCATCCTCAAGGCGGTCGAGGCTGCGAAGGCCCGACAGGCCGCGAAGAAGGCCAAGGAATTGACACGAAGGAAGTCCGCTTTACACTCAACAGCACTCCCTGGTAAACTCGCAGATTGCCAGACGAGAGACCCTGACGAGGCCGAATTGTTTATTGTCGAGGGGGACAGCGCTGGAGGGTGCTTTACCGGCTCGACAGAGATTGCGTTACCATCTGGACGGACAATTTCATTCGAAGAATTAGTATCAGAGTACGAGGATGGTAAAACTCACTATTGTTACACAGTTGAGGACGATGGTCGGATTGGCATTGGTGAAATCAGACATCCACGAATGACAAGGCAAGATGCAGAGTTAGTTGAAGTTCGCTTGGACAATGGGGAATCCATTAG
>SKSD01000082.1 GCA_007118145.1 Halobacteriales archaeon | reverse complement strand
GCTGCCACGGTTGCCTGCGAGGGACCGGCGAGATGTATGTACCCAGGCTGATGCGGTCGGTCCGGGTCGCGATCGCCGCGAGCGTCGTGTAGGGTTCGATGAACATTTCGGGGGGTTCGTTGCCGAACGCATCCGCCATGTAGACGCCATCCCACCCAGCCTCCTCGGCGGCAACGCCATACTCGACCATGTTCGATGGAGTTGCGAGCTCAGCGCAGTACCCGGGGCTGTTGGCGAGGTAGAGCCCGTGTTTCGGTGTTGTAGTAGTCGTGGATTCACGTGCCATGGTTGGTTCACATCGGTTGTCAGATGTCCATTGCAAGGTCCCGGGGGGTTCGGCATATAGCTCATCAGAACCACGTTTCTGTTATCTCGTTGATAATTATTTCCGGTGGCCCCATCCTCGCAACTTTTGTCACGAGCAGTACCATCGCTCGGCATGGATCGATTCGATCGAGGTGAATCCGAACCAGAGGAGGGGCTCTCTCCGGAATATGCGTTCGCCCTTCTGGGGAACGAGGTGCGAATGTCGATCCTTCACGAGCTCGCCAAGGCCGATGGACCGGTCAGGTTCAACGAGCTTTGGTCTCGAGTCGGCATCCAAGACTCGGGTCGGTTCAACTACCACCTCGGCGAGCTCGAGGGGCACTTCCTCAGGAAGACCGACGATGGCTACACCCTCCTCGAGGCTGGGAGGAACGTC
This sequence comes from Halobacteriales archaeon, assembly GCA_007118145.1. GTDB lineage: Archaea > Halobacteriota > Halobacteria > Halobacteriales > SKSH01 > SKSH01. Next base: position 38,390 of record SKSD01000082.1, on the reverse strand, counting down.
GTCCTCGCCGTCTACTCGGGCGTGCTGACCGATTATCCAGACCGCCGCATGGAGCAGATCGACCAACCCTGTCCGCTGTGTGGCGACCGCATCGAGGTTGAGGTGACCCATCGGGGCCTCGCACGGTTTTGCCTCTCCTGTTCGGGCGCGTTCGGCTCGCGGATCGTCGAAGGTGAGCGAACGATCGCTGAGCGGGGATACAGCGGCACGTTGCCACTACCTCCGGCGGCACTCGGGGGACGTACCCTCGAGGAGGCCTACCGGACGGGACAGGTCCTGCTCAATCTGCGGATGATGCATCGGTCGTGTAGCGTCTGCCATCACTGTGGTGCACGGCTTACCCACGAGGTTGACATCTGCGAGCAACATGACCTGGAGGGAGACGGCATCTGCGATGCATGTGGTGTCATGAATGGTCCGTATCAGATCAGCGTGCTGAGCCAGTGTACCAACTGCACCTTGCGAATGGGTGGTGACCTCGGTTACATGCTCTATGCACGTTCGCCGTGGATGGCGTACCTCCTCGAGGAGGGGATCAACCCGGTCACCGCAACGGCGGCCGAGCGACCCTCGTGGTCGCATGAGGTGATCTCGATGGATCCCTTCGAGGGTGCCTTCAGATGGCACGGCAAGGACGACACGCTCCGGATAGCCGTCGACGACCAACTCGAGGTCACCGATGTCACGCGGATGTGAGGCGAGCGTCTGACCTACCAGTACCGTCCGTACACTCCAAGGGGGCTGCCTCGACTCGAACCTATGCCCACCTGCTGAAAGAGGGAAACATCGGCCACCGTGCACGGTAGTGCACCGCACTGTCTAAGCGAGAGCCATCGTAACCGGGCTCCTTATTGTGCCTGTTGGCCCAACCTCGCATCAGAACGTGCTCACCGATGGTACGCAGGTGTCCCTCGTCTTCCTTCACGGCCGAGACGATGACGTCATCGTCGAGGTCCATACCGATGGCGAGGTGATGACCGCCCGGTTGGAGCTCAAAGAGACCGAAGCCGGGCCTCGCCCACGACTGTTCCGCTGGGAGACCGGCGATGACCTCGAGCCAGACGATCCCTCAGCGATCATCGATCTCTGTCGGGCCGCCGATCGTATCCGTATCTCGGTACAGACACCGGTGTCGATGCGAGAGCAACTCGACGCGATGCTCGATGCCTACCAGCTCGAGGCGGCCGTGGTGCGCACCTGCCCGGCGTGTGCGGCCAGAGGGAGGTACTCCCCACTTACAGACGACAATGCCATCGCGACCGATGGGGGCGAGCTCTGCATCGACTGTGCCACCGCACAGCTTGAGCGCGATCTGACGTTTCACGACGTGGCCACCCCGGCGGTCGCGGAGCGATTCACCGTCCTCCTCGAGCAGGTACAGGACCTTCCTCGTGTACGTCGCCTTCTCGATGGCGAACTCGACCCGGAGCTCACGCGTATCGACGAGATCTCTGCGACCGACGAGGAGATCGAGGCACGCTATCCGGATGAGCTCGATGTCGTCGAGCCGTTGCGTATGCTGTTGACCGAACGGTTCGACGAGTTACGCCCCGTCCAGACGAAGGCCGTCGATGCCGGACTGCTCGAGGGTGAAGACCTGCTCGTGGTGAGCGCAACCGCGACGGGAAAGACGCTCATCGGCGAGGTGGCGGGCATCGATCGCGTCCTCAAGGGCGAGGGGTCGATGTTGTTTCTCGTTCCACTGGTCGCACTCGCCAATCAGACGTATCAGGATCTTCGCGATACGTACGGCGAGCTTGTCGATGTCTCACTTCGTGTCGGACGCAGCAGATTGCGCGACCCGGCCGGGTCGTTCGACCCGACTGCGGACGTGATCGTCGGAACGTACGAGGGAATCGATCACGCTCTACGCACCGGTCGTGACCTCGGCGAGATCGGGACGGTCGTCATCGACGAGGTGCACACGATCGGTCAGGGTGAACGTGGTGCGCGTCTCGATGGTCTGATCGCCAGATTGCACGACCACTGTGAACACCGAGGGTACAACACACAGTGGCTTTACCTCTCTGCGACGGTGGGTAACCCGCAGGAACTGGCCCGAGCCCTCGATGCGGGTCTCGTCGAGTACGAAGAGCGACCCGTGCCGATCGAACGCCACCTCACGTTCGCTACCTCCGCACCTGCCAAGGCTGACGTGATCGATCGGATCGTCACCCGAGCATTCAATCAGCGCTCATCGAAGGGTTATCGCGGCCAGAGCATCGTCTTCACCAATGCACGACGGCGCTGTCACGAGCTGACGCGCAAGCTATCGGTACCGAGTGCGGCGTATCACGGTGGGTTGTCCTCAAAGCAGCGCAACGATATCGAACGCCGGTTCCAAGATGGTGATCTGGCTGCGGTCGTGACAACGGCCGCACTCGGTGCTGGTGTCGACTTCCCAGCATCGCACGTCATCTTCGAGAGCCTCGCCATGGGTATCGACTGGCTGACGGTCCAGGAGTTCGAGCAGATGCTTGGCCGTGCGGGTCGACCCGACTATCACGACAAGGGTATCGTGTATCTTCTGGTCGAACCCGGTGGCGTGTATCATGCCGGGATGGAACGCAGCGAAGAGGCGGTGGCATTTGAGCTCCTCGAGGGTGGGATGGGGCCGGTTGAGGCGGTTTATGGCACCGAGACGGCCGCTGAGGAGACACTCGCCAACCTCGTCGTCTCCGGTCGGCGAGCCAAGGCGGTCAATGAGCGGATGGTCGGTGAGGTGGATACCCAGCGAGCGATCGCGTACCTGCTCGATGCTGGACTCATCGACGGGCTCGAGGTGACGCCGACCGGACAGGTCGCCTGTGTGCACTTCCTGCCACCGGATGATATGGGGTGGTTACGAGATCAGCTGCAACGAGGGACGAACCCGCTTGATATCATCGCACGCTATGAGGTACGATTGAGCGACCGCTGATGCGTGACGAAACGCTTTACCGCTCGATAGCTCTAGTACCAGTGTACGGGACCGTGGGGTAGCTTGGTATCCTTACGGCTTTGGGTGCCGTCGACCTCGGTTCAAATCCGAGCGGTCCCATGCCATTTCTCCCAGAGAGTACGTCTATCGAGAGCGGTATTGTTGGGCGATATTCGTAGCGAATGGCTGTTCGGTCTTCACGTGAGTGTGCTCACGAGAATCGATACGTCGTCATGCAGTAGTACCACGATGGGAATCAACACGAGGACACCACCCAGCCCGCGGGTGATCCGCCGGGACCACTTCATCCCGATGATATCGACGGTGGTGGGCGTGGCGAATGGGAAGATGAGATAGGTGACACCCATCGCACTTACCGCAAACAGGGTGAACAGTATCACCTCAGCTGTCACACCACCGTGTAGGAACGCTCCCATCATCACCGCGGTGATCGCACCGCTGAGCAATATGATGAGAGATGTGACCAACAGGCCGAAGCGGTTGAATCGGGTGATTTCCCGGTCGAGCTGCGGCTTATGACGTGGGTGAACGGGTAGATGTATTGACCGATACCGTCTGCCAAATCGACCCTTGACCTGGTAGAGATGATGCGTCAATGTACCATCTGACCTGCCACACCAGGTACATCTTGGTGTACCTCCCATCCGAGCTCGACCCGCTGGCTACCCGTATCTCGGCTCGTGACTTAATTGTCTCGCAACACGTGATGGCCGCGACCGTATCGGACACTGACGGTGTCCATAGTCGGTTCACTCGTGATCACTTCATCCTGGCCAACATCACCGTTCGTGACACCACACGGAGCGACACAGCTTGGTGAGCTCGCCCACAGTGTCGAAATCCCAGTCTGTTATCATGCATGCACACGAAGCGGTGCACATATGAGCACGTCCGAGCCCGAGGGGTACGTCCTCGTCGGTATTTCCCAGACCGACACAGTCGAACGCCTGCTCCCGACGGCGATCGATATCGCCCGTGACCGCTCCTGTGGGATTATGCTCCGCCACGTGGTGCGTGTCCCACCACAGCTACCACTGACGAGTGGGGATGAGGTGATCGACGAAGAGGATGAAGAGATCCTCGAGTTGGCAACCGCTCACGTCGAGGAGGCATCAATACCGGTCGACGCATCGATCCGCTATGCACGCAGTGTCGCCAACGGGATCGTCAGTGTCGCAGAAGAGCGTGATGTTGACCTCATCCTCATGGGCTGGCACGGCAGGCCACCACGACGCGACATCATCCTCGGGAGCTACCTCGACGAGGTACTTCGCAAGACTCCGTGTGACGTGCTGGTCAAGCGACTGACCTCATCGAGACCGGAGAAGATATCCTCGGTTCTCGTTGCCGTGGCACCGGGGGGACACAACGAACTCGCGGTCGATCTCGGCGGGTCGATCGCCAGGTGTCACGATGCCGATATGACACTCGCACACGTCGTCGATCCGGAGACAGCCAAGACCACACACGATGAGGTCACCACACTCCTCGATACAGCTGGAGCCAGACTCGACGCGGTCGAGGTGTCGACACAGGTGTTCGAACACGAGGACATTGCCGAGGCACTTATCGACGCGACTGCGGAGTTCGATGTTACCCTGCTTGGGGCAACCGAACAGTCTGTCATCAGACGAAAGCTCGTCGGGACTGTCGCCGCATCTGTCGGTCGCGACGGCCACGGCGAGATCATGATTGCTCAGCGAAAATCACCTGCCGAGGAGTAGTCAGGTCAGTGGCCAGAAGGTTTGTGGCGATACTGCCGATATCCACCTTAAAAGGTACGAACCCCCCTTCATTTCATGTCCACTATGCTCAGTAAATGACTAAACCAGAAGGGTGCTGAAAGGTAGTATCGATGACCACCGCCGAGTTCGAGCAGTTCCTCCGACGATACTACCGTGAGCGTATCCTCGAACTGGCCCGAGGTTACCCAGAAGAGGGTCGCTCGCTCACGATTCACTGGGACGACCTGTATCAGTTCGATCCCGACCTGGCCGACGAGCTTCGCGCGCACCCCAAACGCGTCATCGCCGATGCCACCCTGGCACTTCGAGAGTTCGACCTCCCGGTCGATGTCGACCTCGACGAGGCGGCCGTCCTGGTCGAGGGTTACCCTCGACTCACGCAGATACGCGATCTCCGCGCCGAACACGTCAACCGCCTGATCGCCGTCCGCGGTATCGTCCGCAAGGCAACCCCGGTTCGACCGAAGGTCGAGGTAGCCATCTACGAGTGTCTCACCTGTGCGGGTGAGATAGAGGTGGTCCAGCGAGGACATGAGCTTCGTGAGCCGAATCGTTGCCCACACTGCGAGCGAAACACGCAGTTCGACCGTCTCGATGAGCGCTCACGCTTTGTCGACTCACAGCGCCTTCGCGTCCAGGAGAGCCCGGAGGGCCTTCGCGGTGGGGAGACACCGGAGAACATCGATATCCATCTCGAGGACGACCTGACCGGTGTAGTCAGCCCTGGCGACCGCGTCACGGCGACGGGTATCCTCAGGCTGCGCGAACAGACCAGCGGTGGCGTCACCTCACCCGTGTTGGATGTCTTCCTCGAGGGTGTCCACGTTGAGGCAGAGGAGGAGGAGTTCGAGGTGATGGAGATCAATGATGAGGATATCGAACTGATCGAGGAGCTTGCCGCGAGTGGCGATATCTACGAACGCGTCGTCGAGTCGATCGCACCGTCGATCTGGGGATACGATGATGAGAAGTTCGCCATGGCGCTGCAGCTGTTCTCTGGTGTGCGAAAATCGCTCCCCGATGGCTCGCGTGTCAGGGGCGATATCCACGTCCTCCTGGTGGGTGACCCGGGGACGGGTAAATGCGTCGCCCCCGGGACGCTCGTCACGATGGCTGATGGCGAACAGTGTCCGATCGATGAACTCGTCGAGGAGCATCTCGTCGAGCCGACACCGGTCGATGACGGTGTCTGGGATTACGCCGATATCCCCCTTCGGACGATGACGCACGCAGGCGAGCTCGACACCAGAAATGCCCTCAGGGTATGGATGCGAGAGGCACCGGATCACATGGTCCGGATCACGACCGAACACGGACACGAGCTCGAGATGACGCCGAGCCACCCGCTGTTCGCCCGTGGAGAGATCGATCAACCGGTCGCCGTCAGGGCCGAACACCTCGGGGTCGGCATGGAGGTGGCAATCGATCCCAGCGGTGCGATCTCACAGGGCGTCCCAGCCGCCCTCAGGGCGGACGGCGGGCAGGTCGCCTCGGACGTCGCCTGGACGACAGTGACGAAACTCGAGGCCGTCAAGCCAGCATATACGTGGGTGTACGACCTGGAGGTCCCTGGGACGCACACGTACGTCAGCGAGGGTGTCGTCTCGCACAACTCACAGTTGCTGCAGTACATCACGAAGATCGCTCCACGGTCGGTGTACACCTCGGGCAAGGGTTCCTCGGCTGCCGGGCTTACCGCGGCGGCGATCCGCGATGACTTCGGCGACGGCTCGCAGTGGTCGCTCGAGGCCGGTGCGCTCGTGCTGGCCGATCAGGGTATCGCGGCCGTAGACGAGCTGGATAAGATGCGATGTGTGACCGGGGATACCCTTGTTCGGTTGGCGGATGGTTCATCACAATCGATCGGATCCTTGGCGGAAAAGGCCGCTTCCATGGGTGCGATCGAACAACTCACCAACGGCCGAACGATCCGTGGGATCGATGCGGAGGTCTGGACTATGACTGACGACCGGCGTCTCACGACCCGCCCGGTCAGGGCGATTCACGAGTACGACCCGCCGGAGACACTCATCCAAGTCGAAGTGATCTCAGGTGAGACGCTTCAATCGACGCCAGATCACCCGCATCTCGTGGTAGCCGAGGGGACCGTCGAACAGCGTGAAGCCGAGGCAGTTGAGGTCGGTGATAAGGTACTCGTTCCGACCGATGGTCATCGTCTGCAACCCGATGGAGGCACACTCGCCGAAGATGGTTCGGGTCGCTCGCCCGACGTGACGGTCGCCACCGTGACATCGGTGTCGACGATCACGAACAACAACGAGCATGTGTACGACCTCACGGTCGCTGGTACCCACAACTACGTCGCTAACGGCATCATCGTCCATAACTCAGAGGACCGCAGCGCGATGCACGAGGCGCTTGAACAACAAAGCGTAAGTGTCTCAAAAGCTGGCATCAATGCCACCCTTCAGGCACGCTGTGCGCTACTTGGAGCAGCCAATCCGAAGTACGGTCGGTTTGACCAGTACGAACCGATCCCTGAGCAGATCGAGCTCGAGCCGGCACTCATCTCGCGATTTGACCTGATCTTCACCGTCGACGACCTGCCAGACCCCGATCGTGACGAGCGCATCGCCGACCATATCCTCACGACGAATTACGCTGGCGAACTCAACTCTCGACGTGAGATCGAAGTGAGCGATGGTGCTCTGCTTGCGGAAGTTGAGGAAGTGAGCGAGGTGGTCACGCCCGCGATCGAGCCTGAGCTGCTTCGAAAATACGTCGCCTACGCCACGCAAACCTGCGTACCGATGATGACCGACGAGGCACGTCAGGCGATCAAGGACTTTTATCTCAACCTTCGCGGCCAGGGTGTCGATGAGGACTCACCCGTCCCGATGACAGCACGCAAGCTCGAGGCACTTGTCCGACTCGCTGAGGCGAGTGCTCGCATTAGACTCTCCGGTGAGGTGACTCGTGAGGATGCCGAACGCGTGATACGTCTCGTCGAGGCGTCGATGGGCGATATCGGCCTCGATCCAGAGACAGGTGCGTTCGATGTCGACATGATCGAGACGGGTACACCGAAGACACAACGTGACCGCATCCGAAGTCTCAGACACCTTCTCGAGCACCTCGAGGAAGAGTACGATAAGGGCGTCCCGATCGACCGACTCCTCGAGGAGGGTGAGGAACGGGGGATGGACGCCGACCGTATCGAACACGAGCTCTCGAAGATGAAACAAAGCGGCGAAATCTACGAGCCATCGAGCAATCGTTACCGATTAGCATAACGCTGACACAAAAGATTCTTACCGATTGTTCACGGAACGCATCTACCGTTAATGGAATGGTTTCCCATCGTGAGGTGGGTCACCGTCACGACCCTCCTTGCCATCGCAGGCGCACCCCTCGCCGCAGCGTTATTCAACCGCCTACCTGCTCGCGGCGGTGCGTTCGCCCTCCACATCAGCTTGATGGTTCTGTTAGTCGTGAGCTTCTGGATCGGTCACCTCCGGTATGGCTGGCTGGCATTGCTCGCCGGGTTGTTCGTCATCGGCTGCCTAAGTGCGCTTGCGCTCTCCGGGGGATACGAACCCGATTGGCGGGGCGTCGGGGAGGGGTACCTCTTCTTCCTCATCGGCTTCGCCGGTGCAATCATATTCAGACTGCCGCGTAACACGATCGGACCGGCCGGTGGCGAGCAGTTCCTCCATTACGGACTGTTGAACGCTGTTGGTCGTGCAACACAGTTCCCACCGGAGGACATGTGGTTCGCCGGTGAGTCGGTCAACTACTACTACGGTGGTCACGTCCTGGTCGATCAGGTCGCCCGCCTCGCGTTCGTCGAGCCACGTATCTCGTACAACCTCGGCCTCGCACTCGTCTTCGGTCTGGCCGTCGCCGGTGCGTATGGTCTGGTCGGCGCGTTGGCTGTGGACATAGACCGCGATCGTCGCATCGGCGGTATCTTCGGTGTATTCTTCCTCGTCCTGGCTGGTAATCTCGCCACCGCGGTGCGCATCCTGTTCGGCGCTCTCCCGGAGTCGGTCGCACATGCCCATGGTGCGTTCGCCTTCCGAGCGATCAGACAGCCGTGGTCGATCGAGGAGGCACTCGCCGAGCAGGGGTCGATCTTCTCGTGGTTCTGGTGGCACGACCGATACGTCGTCTTGGGGACGCTACAGGAGTTCCCACTGTACTCGCTCATCAAGGCAGATCTGCACGGTCATGTGACGACCATCCCGTTCATGGTGTTGATCGCCGCGGTCGGCTATGCCTACTTTATCACACCATCCGAGGAGCGTTGGCGACGACGCCTCATCGCCTTTGATGTGCTGCCCGCACTGGCAGGTGCGGTTGGGTGGATGAACACCTGGTCACTACCCGGGGCGGTCGGTATCGCCTGGCTCGCTATCGCACTCGCCCCGGCACATCCACTGACGCTAGGGCCGGTATCGATCGACTGGGTGGTCGACCGGGTGGAGACCGTCGCCCGTCCGCTCTCAGAGGCTATCCGACTCGTGCTTGCCACCACAATCGCCGGTGTGATCGGCATGCTGGGGGTTGCATGGATCGCACCGTTCATCCTGTTTCAACTCCCCGAGAACGATGGCATCGGTTTCTTCCCAGATCAGAGCCCGATCGAGACACAGGTACTTGTCTGGGGTGGCTTCTTCGCCCTCTTCGCGGTCTATCTCGCGATGGTCACGTGGGACCGACACGCAGACGAGGAGACACCGAGGGTCGCTCTCGCCGTACTGGGTGGTACGATCGTAGGCGCGCTCATCCTGGGTCTCCTTGGCCTCGAGGCCGTCGCCATCGGTGTGCCGCTCATCCTCCTCGGCTGGTGGCTGGTCAGAGAGGAGTACGGCATCGGCTATATCGGTGTCGTCCTCATCGGTGGTCTCGGTCTCGTCATGGCGATGGAATTGGTCTATGCCGATGTCTGGCCACCGGACCGCGAGCGGTGGAATACCACCTACAAGGTGTCGATGCAGGCGTGGATCTTGTGTGCACTTGCCGCCGGTGCTGTCGCGACTGCACTCCTCGGTGACGTACTCGACCGGGTTCGGATCCAGCCCGATTGGAGATCGATCTCGGTTGCTGGTGTGTTGGTGATCGTGCTTCTCGGGATGGCCGCCTTCCCTCTGCTCGCGACCGGTCACGAGGTTGGGGAGTATGTCACACGCGATCACGTGACGGGTCACTCCATCGATGCCCTGGAGGGGAACGATCGCTGGCGGGCTGAGGAGATGGAGGCCATCTACTGGCTTGATGACCGATCCGGGACGCCTGTCATCGTCGAGGCACCCGGTGATCGAGCATACACGTGGGTCAATCCCGCGAGTACGTTCACCGGGTTACCGACCGTCGCCGGCTGGGAACACCAGCGTGGGTATCGCGGTATCGAGGTATACGAAGAGCGAGTGAACCAGGTTGATATCATCTATCGAGGTCAGGAGTCTGCGGCGATCGATCTCCTGCATTCGTTCGAGGTGGCTTACATCTGGGTCGGGTCGAACGAGCACGAGCGCTATGGTGAAGGGTTACGTGATTTCGCGGCTATCGAGGGGATCGACGTGGCGTTTACGGTGGAGGATATCACCATTTACGAGGTAGATCACGACCGTCTGGGAGATGGCTCAGCCGGCGATGGATAAGAGCTGTCTGGATCGTATATCAATGGCCGCATCAATCGTGAATACAACGTTGGTTAACCGCGGCGCGTGGAGAATCAGTCGCCGAGGGTCTCGATGTCGGGGACCGCACCGATCTGCTGGTACAGGCTGAGGAGGTCGATGTTGACCCACGCCTCATCGATGCTTCCACCATCGATCCGGTTGATGACGGTGCCGTAGATCTCCACCGTCATGTCGGTCGGTTCGATACCCATCAGCTCGCGCTCATGGGTGCCGCTGTAGCGATACCGGCTGCAGACGTACTCACCATCGGTGAAGGCGAACTCTTCGGTCGCTTGCATGTCAGGGAATGCCTCCATAAAGTGGCGCAACGTCTCAAGTGCCTCCTCGGCGTCGACATCCATGCCTGGGAACGGACCGTGTTGCACGAACTCCTCCGACCAATACTCGCTCGCTCGGTCGAGATCGTGGCCGTTCATGACCGTCTCTAGGAATTGTCGGGTTACGTCGATGCTTCGCTCACTGGTTGCTTTTGTTGTCAAGGATTGTCACCGCTATATTGAGACGCTCGCGGAGGAGATAACCTCGCGTGAGATACGCTATCATGTGGCCGATACCCGTACCGATCTTCGACAATCGACAGGGGACAGCCCGCAGGAGATAAGCCCCGCCGAGGAACGTCCCTCCCCCCGACTGCGTCATACTGACGGGGATGCGATACCACTTTTGGCCACGCCGTCCGTATCCCATGTGCATGAGCGAGCAACGCAGGATCGACCGCGATGATCACATCGGCGAGCCGAGCAGTATCTGGCGCGAGCGGTACATGGGTGCGAGAACTGGGAGCGAGCTCGAGTGTAAGGGCTGGCGACAGGAGGCTGCACTCAGGATGCTCAACAACAACCTCGACCCCGAGGTGGGTGAGGACCCGGAACGGTTGGTCGTCTACGGGGGTAGCGGCCGTGCAGCACGTAGCTGGGAGGCGTACGACGCAATCGTGCACGCACTGCGCGATCTCGGTGATACAGAGACGCTTCTCGTCCAAAGCGGCAAGCCGGTCGGGCGGTTCGAGACACACGAGATGGCACCGCGTGTGCTGATCGCGAACTCGAATCTCGTCGGGAAGTGGGATAACTGGTCGCACTTTCACGAGCTGGAGGCGAGGGGCTTGATCATGTATGGCCAGATGACGGCCGGGTCATGGGCTTATATCGGCACGCAGGGCATCATCCAGGGGACGTACGAGACACTCGCAGAGTGTGCCAGGCAGTCCTTCGATGGCTCGCTCGCCGGGCGCCTCGTGGTGACCGGTGGGTTGGGCGGGATGGGTGGTGCACAGCCACTCGCTGTGACGATGAACGAAGGGGTGTGTCTCGCCGCCGAGGTGAACGAGCGACGGATCGACCGCCGTATCGAGACCGGGTACTGCCAGGAGAAGGCGTCATCGCTCGACGAGGCACTCGAGGCGGTTGTGGCGGCACTCGAGTCGGGTGAGCCATACAGCGTTGGGGTCCACATGAACGCCGCAGACATGCTCGAGGAACTCCTCGACCGCGATGTCATCCCCGATATCGTCACCGATCAGACGAGTGCACACGACGAGCTCGACTACTACCCCAGCGGGTTCACGGTTTCTGAGGCAGACGAGCTTCGTGATAGCGACCCGGAACGGTACCGTGTGGAGAGTCTCGATACCATGGCTCGTCACGTGCGTGCCATCCTCGAGCTCAGCGACCGCGGGGCGATCGCCTTCGAGTACGGTAACAACATCAGGGGGCAGGTCATGGAACATCGCGATGTGACCGACGCGTTCGACTTTCCCGGGTTCGTCCCAGCGTACATCCGTCCGCAGTTCTGTCGTGGTAAGGGGCCGTTTCGGTGGGTCGCCCTCTCAGGTGACCCTGCAGATATCCATCTGACAGATGAGGTAGTCCTCGATTTATTCCCCGAGAAAGAACACCTCCGACGCTGGATCGAACTCGCCCACGAGCAGGTCGAGTTCCAGGGCCTTCCAAGTCGTGTCTGCTGGTTGGGCTTCGATGCCAAGGCTGGCGGTAACGTCAGCGGTATCGAGCGAGAGGCACTCTCTGAGCGTGCACAGTTCGCGCTGGCGATCAACGATCTCGTTGCTGATGAGGTGATCAGCGCCCCCATCGTTGTGACGCGCGACCATCTCGATGCCGGGAGCGTCGCCTCACCGAATCGCGAGACGGAGGCCATGCGCGATGGATCTGATGCGGTCGCTGACTGGCCGATACTCAACGCATTGCTCAACTGCGCCGCTGGTGCAGATATCGTCAGTGTCCACGACGGTGGTGGTGTCGGTATCGGTAACGCCATACATGCCAACAACCACGTCGTCCTCGATGGGAGCGACCTGGCTGCGAGGAAGGCGCGTCGTGTCTTCACCACCGACCCAGGCACGGGCGTGATGCGCCACGCTGATGCAGGCTATGAAGATGCGATCGATGAGGCGATACAATCCGGGCTCAACCGACCGATGGACGGCCCGGTCGACTAGAACGACGCCCTGACGACATCGGTCAGCCGTGCGACTGCCTCGGTACCTGCATCGCGCCGGTCGGCCACATCAGCCGACATCTCCTCGACGAACGACTCATCATCGATACTGGCGAGGTTGATCTCGACATTGAACAGCGCCGCCTCCATTGCCGCGTGGGCGAAGAGCCCACCTGCACCGGCATCGGTGATCGCGTTCGGGTTACCGATACCAGCCACCTGGACGGCGAGTTCGGTGATCGCCAGACATCGTGTGGCCGTATCCATCGGTACGGAAGCAGCATGCTTCATCGCACTCTGTATCGCCTCGGTCCGTTCGGGTCTCTGCTCGAGACGGAATGCGGACATGACCTCCTGAAATGCCTCTGAGTCATCATCCGCCAACTGTTCGAGCACGTCACGGTGATATCGCAGCTCATCACGAGCCGTCTTGAGGTTGGCCTCGACCTCCTCATCGTCTGTCTTGTCGATAGAGAGGTTGCAAACCATCTCGACAGCTGCGGCGGCCATCGCCGCACTCAACGCCGCAGCCGAGCCACCACCCGGTGTGGGCGAGCCATCGGCCAGGCGGTCGTTGAAATCACGGTGTGAGAGGTTCGCGAAGCTCATGCACCCGCCTCCAGGAGTCTGCTCTCGAGCACCTGTTCTGCATCGAAATCCTCCAAACGGAGGAAGTACTCGGCGATATCGACGAGGACGGCCATCGGCACCTGTCCAACGATCTCACTGCCGATGATGGAGACACCGTATCTCGCCGCCTCGGCCTCGATTGACTGGAAGACGCGAAACAATGGTGACTTGCGGAAATCGGTCATGTTCATCGATACCTGGACGATACCTCGGTCGGCGATATCAAAACCCATGGCCTTGACGTGGCGATAGCCGCCAGAGGAATGACGCACTGCACGGGCGATCTCGTTGGCCACCTCAAGGTCGTCAGTGCCGAGATTGACATTGAACGCGATGAGGAAGAACCGCGCCCCGACGGCGGTCGCTCCGGCCGTTTCGTGGATATTCGATGGCCCGAAATCAGGTTCACGGTCGGGGTTCGAACCGATCTCCTCACGAAGCCCCTCGAATTCACCTCGACGGACATCGGCGAGGTTCTCCCGATCGGGTCGTGTCGCCGCTTCCTCATAGAGGAACGTCGGCACGTCAGTCTCATCGGCAAACCGCTCGGCAAAGCGCTTGGCGAGTGCGACGCATTCATCCATCGAGATACCACGCACCGGGACGAACGGGACGACATCGATCGCACCCATCCGAGGATGCTCACCCTCGTGTTCGGTCATATCGATATGTTCGACTGCACGCATCGCGATGGCGAGTGCTGCCTCCATGACCGCCTCGGGTTCACCCACGAACGTCACGTCTGTACGGTTATGATCAGGGTCGGGCGAGATATCCAAGACCTCGACATCGAACCGATCAAGCGGTTCGATAATCTTCTCGATGACGGCATCGCGCCGCCCTTCGCTGAAGTTCGGAACGCACTGTACCAGTTGCATCGTGTGTAAACAAGCGTCTGAACCGTACTTCAAGCGTTGGGAATACCGGTGAACACCGCAGGTTAATGGCCTACCGCCTCGGCTATCTACATTGAACGACTCATGGAAGGATCTCATACCATCGTGCACGGTGCCGAGGAACTCGTGCGTGGACCAGGGACGGATGATCCCCTCGAGGTGATTGAGGACGGTGCTGTGGTCATCGAGGAGGGGGTGATCATCGAAGTTGGTCAGACGGAAGAGATCGAACGGCGGTTTCCCCCGGAGAATGCCACCACAACCATTGACGCAAGTGACCAGGTCGTCGTGCCAGGGCTGGTTGACTCGCATACCCATGCCGTGTTCGCCGGTGACCGATCTGACGAGTTCGCAGCCCGTCTGGCCGGTGCGGACTATCAGCAGATACTCGCTGAGGGTGGCGGTATCTTGCGTACGGTTCGGGCGGTTCGGGAGGCATCGGAGGCTGAGTTACGAGATAATCTTCTCGACATCCTCGACCTCATGCTCGCTCATGGTTCGACGACGGTCGAGGTCAAGTCGGGATATGGGTTGAGCACCGAGTCGGAGTGTAAGATGCTTCGAGCGGTCGCCGCCGCCGATGCACTACACCCAATCGAGCTGGTGGCGACGTTCCTCGGGGCACACGCTGTCCCCCCGGAGATGGACCGTGATGAGTACGTCGACCATGTGATCGATGAGCAACTCCCAGCGGTGGTCGATGCTGGACTAGCTACCTACTGCGATGTCTTTTGCGACGAGGGAGCGTTCACCCGGGATGAATCAGCGCGTATCCTTCGCGTCGCTGATGAGCACGGTCTCGGCCTGAAGATCCATGCCGAGGAGTTCGCCAGACTCGGCGGTGCCGAACTCGCCGCGACCCTCAATGCGACCAGTGCCGATCATCTCCTGCAGGCGACTGACAGCGATGCACAGGCGCTGGCCGATGCTGGTGTCGTCCCCACGTTGTTGCCCGGGACTGCGTTCACCCTCGGTGTGGAGTATGCAGATTTCGAGCGTTTCACCGACGCCGGTTCCTGGCCGGCGATCGCCTCAGATTTCAATCCAAACTGTCACTCGCCGTCTATGGTGATGACGGTCCAACTCGCCACGCATGGGATGGGGATGGCGCCTGATATGGCGTTACGCGCGGCGACAGCCGAGGCGGCGCATGCGCTCGACCGACCCGACCTCGGCCGACTCGATGAGGGGTCACCTGGCGACCTCATCATCCTCGATAGTCCCTCTCGCCTCCACCTCCCCTACAGCTTCGGTATCAACCCGGTCGAGGCGGTCATCAAAGACGGGAGGGTCGTCCATGACTGAGCTGGTGCAGCTCGATGGCAGGTCACTGACACCGGAGGATGTCGAGCGCATCGCCCGAGATGGTGTCGAGGTGACCATCTCCAAACCCGCTCACGTGGCGATGCAGCGGTCTCGTGAACGAATCGAGACCGTCCTTGAGTCAGGTGAGCCTGTCTACGGCGTGACGACCGGGTTCGGGCGACTCGTCGACAAGCGGATCGACCGCTCAGAACTCAGGCAACTGCAGACCAACCTCATCCGCAGTCACGCAGCTGGTGTTGACGAGGCACTACCGGTCGAGATCGTGCGAGGCATGCTTGCGACACGGGCGAACGCACTCGCGAAGGGTTTCTCCGGTATTCGACCGGTCGTCGTCGACCGAGTCCTCGACCTGCTCAATCACGGTATCCACCCGATCATACCTCGACGTGGCAGTCTCGGTGCGAGTGGCGACCTCGCACCGCTGGCACATCTCGCACTGGTACTCATCGGTGAGGGGACAGCGCAGGTCGATGGGGAACGAATGGATGGCCTATCGGCACTCGAATCTGCTGGTCTCGAGCCGATCGAGCTCGACGCTAAGGAGGGGCTCGCCCTGATCAACGGGACGCAGCTGTCACTCGCGGTGGGTTCACTGTTGGTCGTCGATATGCAACGCCTGCTCGACGCAGCAGATGTGGCCGGCGCGCTGACGACCGAGGTGACCATGTCGACCACGTCGAACTGTGACCCGGCGATCGCTGCGGTGCGACCACACCATGGCCATGCCGCTGTGGCTGCCAATATACGCCGACTGACCGCCGAATCATCCGTACTTGACGCACACGATGACTGCGACCGCGTGCAGGATGTCTACTCCATCAGGTGTATCCCGCAAGTGCATGGTGCGGTCAGGGCGGCATTGGTCCATCTCCGTGAGGTGATCGAGGTGGAGTTGAACGCAGCGACTGACAATCCGCTTGTCTTCGCCAGGGATGCCGTCGATGAACGTGCGCAAGGGTCGGGAGACGCGGCTGTCCTCTCCGGTGGCAACTTCCACGGCGAACCGCTGGCACTCCCACTGGAGTATGTGCAAGGAGCCCTCACAGAGGTGGCGACCATCAGTGAACGCCGTCTGGATCGGTTGTTGAACCCCTCAGCGCAAGAGGACTATCTCCCACCGTTTCTCGCAGGCGATCCAGGGCTCGAATCCGGATACATGCTCGCACAATACACGAGTGCGGCAATGGGTGCGCAGGCACGCTCGATCGGTCGGCCCTCTCTCGATAACGTCACGGTGAGTGGGAATCAGGAAGATCACGTGAGTATGAGTGTTGAATCTGCACTTCGTGCACGAGAGACCCTCAAGGCGACACGACGTGCAATCGCGACCGAACTTGTGTGTGCCTGCGAGGCGGCCGTGTATCTTCCAGAGACCGTTGAACTCGGGGTCGGGACCGACGCAGTCGTGACCGAAATCCGAACCGAGGTGACCCCACTCGCCGGTGACCGTCCCATCGCCCCTGCGCTTGAGACCGTCACGGAGCTAATCGAACACGGTACGATCGAGACGACCCTCGACCGCGTACTCGATGCACCACTTGAGAACACTCGTAGACCAGAGCGAGCCAGCGCGTTCAGATAACTAGCCAGTGGATCGGTTGAAGAGCTTTTAACCCCTCATGCTACGGCGATACCGATATGGATCCGCGCATTCGTGAGCACGCCGAGGTATTGGTTGACTGGAGTGCACAGGTATCGGCTGGGGACAACGTCATCGTCCAGCTTGACGAAGGGTCGATCCCACTCGGTATCGCCGTCGCGGAGTGTCTCGGTGAGCGTGAGGCGAACATGGTCGTGACCTTCAACAGTGACGAGCTCTCTCGAGCGTATCTTCACTCGTTTCCATCGCTTGACTTCACTGACGATCCTGAGCATGCACTCGCACTGTTCGAGGAGGCGGATGTCTTTTTGCGACTCAGGGGTGGGAGCAACACCAGTGGGATGGCAGACGTACCGATGGACAAACGTCAGGCCATATCACGTGCACGACAGAAGGTCCGCGAGGCTACATACGATACCGACTGGGTGTCGACCATCCATCCTACACCATCGCTAGCTCAACAGGCATCGATGGCGACCGAGGAGTATCGAGCGTTCGCCTATCGAGCGATGATCCGTGACTGGGAGTCCTTGGCAGGGGAGATGGACCGACTCAAGACACGCATCGACAAGGGTGATGAGGTCCGCATCATCACGGATAACACGGATATCTCTATGCGCATCGAGGGTCGCACCGCGGTGAACAGTGCTGCATCGGTTGCCTATGACTCGCACAATCTACCCAGCGGTGAGGTGTTCACCGCACCGTATGCGACAGAGGGTGAGGTCGTCTTCGATGTCCCGATGACGCTGTACGGCTCACCGGTTCGCGATGTCCATCTCACGTTTGAAGGTGGTGAGGTGGTGGATGTCGATGCAGCCGAGGGGCTAGCGACCATCGAGGGGATCCTCGAGACCGATGATGGTGCGCGACGTCTTGGTGAGCTCGGCATCGGGATGAACCGAGATATCGACCGCTACACGAACAACATCCTCTTCGACGAGAAGATGGGTGACACGTTCCATCTCGCCCTGGGTCGTGCCTACGATGCGTGTCTCCCCGAGGGTGAGATTGGCAACGAGAGTGCAGTCCATGTCGATATGATCGCGGACATGAGTGAGGACGCAACACTCTCGATCGATGATGAAGTCGTCTATCGCGAGGGGTCATTTGTCTGGGAGACAGGATTTTCAGCAAACTGATCTCAGATGTGCGAACAAGGGTAAATCAGGTTTTTCAAGACCTTACAACTGTGTGAAATCGAGATTGAAGCTTGCCTAATGTTTAAATGTTGAACCGTGCTACAGTGGGACGGAACATGTTGGATAGAGCAGGATCGAGCGCACGTCTTGCCGGCATCTTGCGTGGAGCTGGCGTTCGGGGAACACCCACAGCATGCAGTGATTGACGGGTGTTTATCTTATATTTGACATTTCAGGGTGAGCAACTAATCGATGGGATCTGAGGAGTCGAACCCCTCAACGCCAGCCGAGGTCGACCAGTTCGAAGACATCGACTGGGGAGGCCAGCGTCAGTTGGGACTGTTGACACTGATTCGTCTCCCGGTGATGTTCTTGCTGTTCCTGGCCATGACCGTCCCGGTCATTTATGACCTCTATGGACCGGACACAGGCTCGATCTCGTTGCTCAGATGGGAGTTTGCAAACAACGAGTGGATGTATCTGATGTCACTGTTGTTCCTCGGCCTGTATCTCTTCGGTGCCATGATCCGCTCTCCAGGGGCGATTCGAATCTACTGGCAGCGATTTGCCAGCAGCTGGATTGCGCTCGTATTCGGTGCTATTGCGTTCATCTTGTTTGCTCTCGCCACCCTCGGTCCGATGTTCGTGAGCTTCCCGGTGGTCGATATCGGACACCGTTTTCAGCCACCGCCCGGGTTCACCATCGAGTCCTATAAGATCAACAGCTGTATCGGGCCAGTGGAAGACCTGCAATGTCACGGTACCTGGGAGCGCCCACTTGGGACACAGACCGCTGGTCGTGATATCCTCCCGTACTCGTTGTACGGGTTACAGACGAGTTTCTATATCGGCTTTACAGCGACGATCATCGCCGTCACCATCGGTACGACCCTCGGGACGATCGCCGGGTACGTCGGCGGGTGGATCGAATCGGTCATTATGGGCATGGTCGACTTCATGCACGCCATTCCAGCGTTCTTCGTCTACGCCCTCCTCGCAGCCATCATGATGGGGGCAGAGGGTGATCTCGTCGTGATGACGCTTGTCTTCGGGTTGCTGAGTTGGGGTGGTATCGCCCGTCTGGTCCGTAGTGAGGTGATTCAACGTCGCGAGGAACTCTACGTCGTCTCAGCAGAGGCCTCCGGTGCATCGACCGGCTACATCCTTCAGCGACATATCCTCCCGAACACGACCAACACCGTCTTGCCCGCAGCGACGATGCTCATACCGACATTCATGATATTCGAGGCTGCACTGAGCTTTCTCAGACTCGGCGACCCTACCCCCGATGTCGTCTCGCTCGGTGGTGACATCATGCGAGCATTCGATGCAGCAGGTGTGTCCATCTTTGATGTCTGGTGGGCATGGCTCGTACCAGCGATGTTATTGATCCTGATGTTGCTCTCGGTCACGATCACCGGGGATGCGATCCGAGATGCGACCGATCCACGATTGTGAACATCCCCCTGGGAAGTAATCGATCACGATAGGCCGATAGCGGTGTCACTCTCGGATCGTTCATCTCGAACCAGTCACGCGAACACCCACCGGTAACAGCAAGAATCGGTCTGCTTGCAGAGCTGTCTATCGACCATGCAGGTATCGATATGAGTGTCTTTCACCGACCAATCGCCAGTGCGACAAGGTACAGACCGATCCCGACGAGGACGATCATCGCCCCTGTTGCAATATCGAACACATAGGAGAGGAAGATGCCGAGCAATACCATGAGCTCACCCACACCGATCGATAACCAGATGCTGCGGTAGAAACTTGCGGTTAGCGACATCGCAGCTGCCACAGGGACGACCAACATGGCGGCGACCAGTATCGCACCGAGCATCTGCATCGCCCCGACAACGACGATCGCTGTCATCACGATCAAGATCGTATCATAGGCGGCAACACGGATGCCAGAGGCACGGGCTACCTCACGGTCGAACGTGATCATGAGAAGCTGTTTGTGCGTGACGAGAACGATGCTGATCACCACCACCGATAAGGCGAACATGAGATACACCGAGGTCCATGAAACAGCGAGGATCGATCCATAGAGATACTGCCCGATCTGGGCGGTGAAGGCGACACCCCAGGTAATCACGGCGATACCCAGTGCGAACCCACCCGTCAAGAGGATGGCCAGCGGGACATCACCGTACGCATCCGTATGTGTCGACAGGTACTGCAACCCGAGGGCAGCAAGGATGACCACGGCTAACGCGACGAACAACGGTGAGCCACCCCAGTCCATCTGCGTCCCGGCCACGATACCGATGGCCACCCCCGCAAATGCGGTGTGGGCGAGTGCCTCACCGATGAGTGCCATCTCTCGATGGACGAGGAACGACCCAATTAAGGGGCCGACCACGCCGATACACATTCCGACCAGGATCGCCCGTTGCATGAACGGGGTGGTAACAATCTCGGAGAACATGTCGAGTGGCATCACCATCCACCTGCGAGCTGACCGACGACCGAGAGCTCCTCGAGGAACGCATCGCGTGGCCCGAAGAACTCCAGGTGGCGATTCAATTGTGCAATCATGTCGACATGCTCGACGAGTGTCCCGAGGTCATGATCGATCAACACGATCGTCATCCCATCGTGGTGGAGTGAATCGAGCAGGTCATAAAGCGATGAGCGAGCATTGGCATCGATACCGACGGTCGGTTCATCCAGCACGAGTAGCTCTGCGTCAGCAGCGAGTGCACGTGCAACGAGAGCACGTTGACGCTGTCCACCCGAGAGTGAACCCATCCGACGATCGTTGAGTGATTCGATTCCGACACGCCTGAGCGCCTGGTTCACGCGTTCTCTGTCGTTCCGTCGGAGAGGGCGAAGACCGGCCGTCGGGACCCGACCGAGAGTGACCACCTCCTCGACGGTGATCGGCATCCGCCGATCGATTTCTGAGCCTCGTTGGGGAACATAACCAACTCGGCTGCGAACATCATCGCTGGACGGGTGCTCGCCGAACAGGCTGATCTCACCATCCTCGGGCGTAAGGAGACCGAGGGCGAGTTTGAGCACGGTCGACTTACCAGACCCGTTCGGACCGACGAGACCGAGGAAGGTTCCACGCTCGACCGAGAAGGTAATCTCCTCGACGACCGGTTCATCACCGTAGCCGAAGCTGACGTCGTCGAGGGAGAGTATTACGTCATTCACCATTAACCCCTAACGCTTCGTAGAGGCTTGGTAGATTTATCTCCTGCATATGTTCCACGTATCCCCATCCATCATCGTACTGTTCCTGTGTCGTGGCTTCAATCGGTGAGAGTGGCAGGAGATCGGTATCCGTTTCGTCGGCGAGTTGCTCCGCCAACCGGGTCGATTCGTACATATCATACAGCAGGTACTCGATGTGATACTCCTCAACGATCGAGGATACCTCAGCCCGTGCCTGTGGGGTGGGTTCTGCGTCTGGTGAGAGCCCGATTGGTGAATATATCTCGATGCCATATCGCTCCGTCCAGTACCCGAACGAGTTGTGGCTCGCGACGACGATCATATCACGGGTTCTGCGATCGAACACATCGATGAGATCAGCATCGAGTAGGTCGATGCGGTCGATCAAATCCTCGGCTCCATCCTCGTAAGTTGTCGCCCCGTCGGGATCGGCGTCGATGAACCCGTCGCGGATGGTCTCAATGGCCGTGATCGACCGTTGTGGATCCAACCAGAAGTGTGGATCGAGCGGACGGTCTCCATGACCCTCGATATAGTCGATACGTGAGGCGGCATCAAGGACTACCATATCAGGATAGTCATCTTCGAGTGTGGAGGCGAGGTTATCTGCCCATGACTGGAACCCACCGATATAGAGGAAGATATCGGATGCGGCTGCGTCGAGGACGACCCCAGGGCTCGGTTCGTAGTCATCACCATGCGATCCGACGGGGACAAGGTCGGAGACGATCAATCGATCCCCCGCCACCTGCCTGGCGAAATCGTACAGTACGAAGAATGATCCTGCCACGGCTGATGGGCCACCACCCCCACCGGAGTCATCATCACCGATACATCCAGCGAGTAACATAGCCGAGCCTCCCAATCCTGCGCCAAGCACCTGTCGTCTCGAGAGTGACAACGGCTCGAAATCACGTATCATTGGTTACTATGAATGATTAGATACGTCTAAAAATAAAATAGTATCGGTCTAATTGGTGAGTTGGCACTCACTCGCCCTGACGGTGGCCGCGATGTCCTCAGGCAGCGAAACGGACTCGCCAGCGGTCGTCTCGACGGTTACCATGCCGAACGGGGCGATCTCGACGATGGTGAGTCGCTCACCAGGGACAATACCATGATCTGCAAGGTAATCGAGAATCTCACGATCATGATCAGAAACCTGTCGCACCTCGACGGTGGTGCCGGGGTCGAACGCGGTGAGGGTCTTCCCCGGACGCATCTCGAGTGGTTTGAGATCTGCACTCGGGATCGGTGCACCATGGGGATCGACCGTGGGATCTTCGAGTCGGCTTGCCACCCGTCGTTCGAGTTCCTCACTGATGTGATGTTCCAGGCGATCAGCCTCGTCGTGAACATCAGACCAATCGAAATCGAGGTGCTCGGTGAGGAACGTCTCGAGCAATCGATGATGACGGATGACCTCAAGGGCGACTTGCTCCCCCTCGGGCGTGAGGCGGACACCGGCGTACTTCTCTCGGTCGATCAATTCTCGCGCCTCTAGCTTCTCCAGCATGCTGGTGACCGTCGGTGGTGTGACATCCATCACCTCTGCGATCGAAGAGGTCGATACCCGGCCGTCATGCTCAAGCTGTAGCTTATAGATGGCCTTCAGATAATCCTCCATAACCGGGCTGAGCATGCGTTCGTTGCGTCGCTACGGGTGTTTCGTGGGTAAGCCTATCGTTCACTTGGCTGATGGGCGCAGTCGCGAAAGGCGCATGGCGTTACCGGTAACCCCCAGGCTCATCCCCATATCACCGATCAGTACCGCGTGCACGACCGTCACGATACCGAACGGTGCTCCGATGGCGAGGATCGCCTTGACAGCGAGGCTCGAGAAGATGTTCTGTCGGATGATCCCATCTGCCTTGTGTGAGAGCCGGGTGAGATATGGGAGGTGCATCAGATCGTCTCCGATCAGCGCGATATCGGCCGCCTCGATCGCTGTATCTGTCCCACCGGTTCCCATCGCGATCCCGACCGTGGCTGCCGCCAGGGCCGGGGCATCGTTGATACCGTCACCGACCATCGCGACCCGCCCGTAGCGAGCCTCAAGGTCATGGATCATCTCGACCTTCTCTTCGGGAAGTAACGAAGCGTGCACCTCGTCGATACCGACCTTGTTTGCGACGTGCTCCGCTGCCCCACGGTTATCACCGGTCAACAGGACGATACGCGAGATACCTCGGCGCTGTAATGTCTCGATTGCCAAGGCGGCGTTCGGTTTGACGGTATCAGTGATCGCAATCACCCCATCGATACGCGAAGGCCGGCCGATGAGTATGACCGACTTTCCTGCATCCTCGTACGTGGGGATGATGTCAGCGGCGAGGTTGATGTGGGTATCGGTGGCACACGCCTGCCCGTTGATACAACGTCCTCCATCGGTATGAACATCCAGTCCACCCAGATCGGCGCCAAGCTCCTCGAAGAAGGCTGGACTCCCGGCATAGTATGTCTCACCCTCGATCTCACCGGCGACACCTCTGCCTCCAAATGCCTCGAACTCTTCTAGCACCGGTGGGTCGATCCCCTGTTCAGCCGCGTACGTGAGAACGGCTGATGCGATCGGATGCTCACTTCGTGCCTCGAGCGCGCTCGCGCGATGAAGGAGTGTCTCCGTGTCCGTCCCAAGTGGGCGAATCTCGTCGACGCTCAGTTCACCTGTCGTGAGGGTGCCGGTCTTATCGATCGCGACGGTATCGACCTCAGCTATCGCCTCAAGATGTCTACCTCCCTTGATGAGGACGCCATTTCGCGCCGCACTCGTGATCCCCGAGACGACGCTCACCGGTGTGGAGATGACGAACGCACATGGGCAGGCGATGACCAGCAGGGTGAGCCCCCGGAGGAACCAGGTCTCCCACGCGGCACCGATGAGAAGTGGTGGGCTGATCGCTGTGATGACCGCCATGACGACGACTACCGGCGTGTAGACCGCGGCAAAACGGTCGACGAACTGCTCATGGGAGGTCTGACTCGTCTCTGCGTCCTCGACGAGTTCGACGATACGTGCGATGGTCGAGTCCGCAGCCACCCGGTCGACCACCACCTCGAGGTAACCTGTCTCATTGATCGTCCCTGCGAAGACCTCATCACCGGATTCGACATCCACCGGGACGCTCTCCCCGGTGATCGGTGCCTGGTCGACAGCCGAGGTACCATCGATAACCGTTCCATCGACCGGGATGCGCTCACCTGGGCGGACGCCGACATGGTCTCCGACACCGAGGCTCTCAACAGAGACGGTCTCCTCACCTGCGGGTCCGAGCAACATGGCTGTCTCCGGTGAGAGTTCCATGAGTTCGTGAAGTGACGCACGAGCATTGTCCATCGCATAGCGTTCGAGCAATTCTGCGATACTGTATAACACTGCTAACATCGCTGCCTCAAACGGCAGGGATGCGCCGACAGCGCCGATGATGGCGATGCTCATCAGGAGATCGATATCGAGGTTGACCTGTCGAAGTGAATAGAAGCCATCGCGCAAGATCGGCAGGCCGGCGATGATCGTTGCGAGCAGGTAGGCGAGTTGTGCCGTCGTCAGTGACCACCACAGTGCTGCCCAGAGTTCGACGTTGAGATCGATCACGAACAGTTGCAAGACGGCTCCGAGCAATGCGAGTAGACCACCGAGACCGGTCAGACCGGCTCGTCTGGTTCGCCAAACTGGTGGGCGCATGACACGCTGTGGTGCACCCTTGCCGGCCCATGCCACCGGATAGCCTGCTCGTTCAATCGCGTTGATGATCCCGTCGAGGTCGATCACCTGTGGATCATAGGTCACGTCCACGCCACCCGTCGTTGGCCGAAGCTGTGCTTCGATGACACCTGGAACACGCTCAAGTGCGCGATCTACCTTGCCGGCACACGTGGGACAGTCCATCTCCGGGACGGACAGTCGAATCGATTCGGTCACACCACACCTCGTTGTCACATACACGCCTCCGGCGATGAAAAACCCTCTACCGTGACGCCAGCTTTTTCTCAAATCCCGTAGACGCCTACCCCATGGCCACACGGGACTGGCGGCGGTTCATCATCATCTCGATCGTAGCACTATTCGCCATGACGGTCATCTCGGCGAATCTCACCGATGCCCTCGCTGTACCGGCTGCCTATGGTCTCAGTATCTCTGCCGCCGGGTTGGCCGTTGTGCTATTCTCTTGGCACGTCTACGTACAGACCTCACCAGGAGGTATCGACACCGATGCGTACCTCGCCCGACCACTCCAGGATCGACTCATCGATTTCGCGTTGGTGATCGTGTCCAGTGGTCTCGTCGCGACAGCTGGTGTGCTTATCGGCATCGAGGCCGGGCTGGTCGATCCCGATGTCCTCTGGGGTGAGGATATGGGCACGTGGCTCGGTGCGACACTCGTCCTGGTCATCGGCATGCTAGCTGGTATCTACGCCGGCATCGCTCGTAATAAAGAGATTCGTATCACGGAAAGTGATGATAGAGGAGAGTAAGCCCCCTTCTGTTCAAGCTGGCATTCGGCTGAGCATCCACGCCTCATCCCGGACTACCATCGACAGCGTGGACTTGCACCGGTGAGGGTGGCCGTTCCAGCGGTGCGCCTGGATCGACCCTCGGTGTGGTTAACGCCCGGTCACTTGATCGGCGTGAGCCTTTATCGTGACCGGTTCACACACGTCATCGGTCCCCAGACGCCGTGTCGTTTCTGTTCCCTTGCCGACGGTCGCCCGTCCCGGGCTTGCGCCCGGTCACCTGTCCGGATGGTGGGGGGACTTTCCTCATGTCCATGACGGACACGGGAGCCAGCCTTCCTCTATCATCACCACGTAGGTGGCGAGTACCAAAGAACACCTCGGTCACCTCGCTGAGATGTTCAGGTGTGGTCCCAAGGGTCGAAGGCGACGCGTGTTGCCTCTTGACGGGCTCGTTCGGCCGCGATATCGATATCGGCATCGGTGACGATCTCGCCATCACGAACGAGTGGCTCCATGAGTGACGTCGCATTCGGTGGTGGCGAGATATCGACACGGCTGACGACGTGCTCGCCTGCCTCGGTTCGATAGACGTGCTTACGACCTGAGAGCTTACCACGTTTGGCAGTCGATGTGCCATCGACCTCGACTATATCGAGTGCAAAGTCGACCGGTGGTGCACTCGTGATGAAGCTGCCGACACCGAATCCATCTGCATGTGGATTGAGCCGGTCGATGAGCTCGAGACCTATCCCGCCACTGATGAAGATATCGACGTGTTCGAACCCGTTCGCATCGAGCTCCCATCGCACCTCGCGGACGATGTGTTTGAAATCACCACGGCGTGAACCCGTGGTATCGAGCCTGACCCCTTCGAGTGCGCCACCGAGGGTGCGCGCGGCCTCCAGTGATTCCACCCGCTCATCGGTGAACGTATCACAGAGCGCGATGCGGGCCACGTCATCGTCGACTGCCTCATCGAATGCCAGCCAGGCCTCTGGCATGTGATCCTGGCCGTAGATGAGCAACAACGAGTGGGGCATCGTCCCACTCGCCTCTCGTCCGAGGAGTTCGCCTGCTGCCTCGTTAGATATACCATCGAACCCACCGATGAGTGCGGACCGCTCGACGACAGCTGCAAGCACCGGATGGAGATGACGCGAGCCGAAACTGAGAAGCGGTGTCGAGCCGGCGACCACCCGTGCGGCGAGTGCACGGGTGGCGAAGGCACTCGCCTGTGAGAGAAGCCCGAGCAATGCCGTCTCATAGCGGAGGAATGATCGATATGGACCCTCGATCGTCAAGACTGGCCCACCATCGAAGAGTGTGCCCTCAGGTAGGGCGTCGACATCAACCGGGATGTCCTCAAAGAGATCAGCCACCTCGTTCATCCCTGCGAGCACCTCGAAGGTACCATCCCCGAATTGATCGGCGGTCACCTCGGCCACCACGTTCGGGTTCCGCCCGGCATGGGCGAGCGTCTCATCGGTCCGGTTGAAGTACGCATCGGTGACCGTCCCGTCCTTGATCATCGAGGGTGGAACGGTGAGAAACGGCTGGTCCATGTGGCCGACACGGGTGCGAACTCGAAAAAACCGGGTGATATCAGTCTCGTCTGACGAGGTACCACCGGAGCAGGAGGAGGCTCGTGAGAATGACGAGAACCGTTGTGAGCACAGCGAAGCCAGGCTGTGCATCGGCCGGTGTGGGTGATGGAGTTGGCGTCACCTCCCCCGGGGTTGGCGTCAGTGTGGTATCGGGTACGTCCGTGTACTCGACATCGGCATGGACCGAAGTGAGCTCACCTACAGTGGGCGCATGGACGACCGTCACCGTGTCACCCGCCTGTTGGACCCAGTAGACACCGGAGAAATCATCGCCATCTTCGATGCGATAGATCGCTCCTTGCTCTGGAACCGCGTATCCCTCAAGGTGCTCGCCATTGTGTACCTCGAGCAGGCGCTGATATGCATGGAGATACTGTGAGGCGTGGTCGGCATCGGCGAATGCGATTTGCTGCGTGAAGGCTATTGAGTCACCGGGGTCATCAGGCTCGGTATACGCCATGAAGCGGTCTCCCACCCACCCATCGGTCGCGGGATGGCTGTAGTTGTACGGGTTCATCGGGTCGAGCTCGCCATCCGGGCCGCGGTTGAAGACGTGATCGGACTCGATGACGTATCGTTCATCGCCCGACTCGAGACCGGGGTAGACGAGCGATACGAAGAGCGAGGGCTCGCCGAGTTGGTCATACGGTGGATGACGGGTTGGTGAGATGCGTCTCCAGTCGGTATCCGATCGGTCTGTAAGTGACGGCGGCTGTGTTTCGAACGTACCGTATCGCTCGGGGTAGATGATCTCCTTGGCTGAATCGGGGAATCGTTGATACATCGCATCGATGGCATCCCACCCGCCACGTTCGTAATGGTGTTCGATGAAACTCGGGCCATCGGAGTAGGGTTGAAAGCTGAGCAGGTAGAGACCGACATTGGCGAGTTCGACTGGCTCGCGCTCCGGAGGTTCAAGGCACATCCCCTCCCATGCACCTGCCTCACAATGTCCCTCGAAGGCACGCTGGAAGAACATCACGTCACCCTCGATCAGGCCAAGCTCGGCTAAGCGCATATCCGTGGTGTTTCGGTTCCAGACCTCGAACCCGAAGTGTTGATCTTGAAGGGCATGACCGAGCTCGTGTGCCAGGGTCGCCTCATTGACGAACAATGTGCCGTCCGCTTCAGAGATGAGTACGACCTCACTGCTCGCGAGGGAGTAGTACCCCAACACTGCCATCCCACGGTTATCAGCCTCGACCTGCACGGCGTCGGTCGAGTCGTTCACGAGGAAGAGTGCCTGTGCACGAGCGTTCTCAAACAGCCTGGTGTCACGCGCTGGATCGGGCGTTCCACGCTGATCGAGGAACGTCTCGCGGTCGATCACAGAGACATCGACCGGTTTGGTGAATGGGAGACACCGCAGCGCCTCGACACGTGCCTTCGTTCGGGCCACGACCGCATCGAGTTCATCGTCTGTCAATCCATCTGACTGATCGAATCCGAGAGGTTCGTTGTACCAGTAGCCATCATACCAGCCGAGGACATCCTCCTCGGGGTCGGAGAAGTCAGCAGGAGGCTCCGCTGCACACGTCTCTATACCAAGTTGTGGTGGGTCGGTGGTGGTCGCGTTCCTCTCGATATCACCTGCGACAGGATCAGCAAGTGCGAGCACGCCCCCGGTGGTGACGAACACCACGATGAGAAACGCAATCACGATACCGCGGCGACCCATACACAGACGTGAAAGGTACCGACGGCCATAAGCCCGCTGTTGGAGTGACCCATGGGCTTTTCGTCACGCGTATCGGACGTGCGAATATGCATCTCGATCCAGCACGGACAGCGCTCGTGATTGTCGATATGCAAAACGGGTTCTGTCACCCGGACGGGTCGTTATACGCTCCACCTAGTGAGGCAGCTATCGAACCGATCGCTCGACTACTCGACCGCTGTCGCGAGGTGGGTGTCCAGGTGGTCTTCACCCGCGATGTGCACCCGCCTCAACAGTTCGATGAGGCTCACTATTACGATGAGTTCGAACGGTGGGGTGAGCACGTCCTCGAGGGATCATGGGAGGCCGAGATTGTCGATGAACTCCGCGTTGCTGATGAGGACCACATCGTTGAGAAGCATACCTATGACGCCTTCCAGCAAACGGAGTTCGACGGCTGGCTTACCGCTCGTCAACTCGATGACCTCGTCATCTGTGGGACGCTGGCGAACGTCTGTGTGTTACATACAGCTGGTTCGGCCGGTCTCCGTGACTACCGGCCCATCATCGTTGAGGATGCGGTGGGATACATCACCGAGGAACACAAAGCGTACGCCCTCGAACACGCCGACTGGTTGTTCGGTGAGGTGATCCCGAGTGACGAGCTCAACTTTGACTGATCAACCCTCGATCGGTTCCCGTCGGATCTCAACATCGACATGCTGTCCCACGTGAAAGTCATGTGCAGGGCAGATCAGTTTGATACCGAGGTCCGACCAACGCGAGCAGTAAAACGAGATACCTGTAATCACCGTCTCATTTGCATAGACGTTCAGGGCATGCCAACTCACCCGCCGACCTGTGGCGACACCGATCTCAGTATCAAGGAGACTGACCGCCACATCCGATGCAGAAAGTGCATCGGGCGCTAGGCGGTCCAGTAACCCACCGTTGGCATAGTGTGGCATCCCGCCATCCAGGATGGCTCCTTCACCGGTGGCCATACCGACCCAGTCGCGAGGTCTGGGTGTCCCATGCGTGTCCACCGATACATCGAGCATCACGAACGTCTCTCCGAGCGAGCGGACCTGTCCATGTCCATCCCAGGTAATCGGTACGATCGGTACGTCGATTGCCAGCTCGAGCGAACCACTGGCTCGCCTGAGATCACTCTCTCGTCGTCTGAAGCCGAGGTGGATGTGGTTATCGACCCACGGGGCGAAAAAACCGGCCCGGACGAGCTCGCCCAACGTGTCGCCTATCTCCACCTGATCGCCAACAGACACTGTCGGCTCTACGTGAAGTATCCTTGCAATCGTCGGCTCGCCACCACCCGATTGGAACATGGCATCCCCACCAGCTGCCGTATCGATGGCGAGGATATGATCAAACTCGTTGGCATAGGGCTTTGGTGGTGCCCGTACGGTGTGCATATCGATCACCTCGCCATTCACCGGCGAGGGTGCAGTCGAACCAGCGGGATAGAGATCAATCGCACGACCATCATCGTGCGCCACGTACGGTGAGTTGTAGCAGGTGAACGCATCGTATTGCTCGATGACCACCGTAGGGACGAGCACCATACATCTCCCGGAGGAGGGCACGACGTTTGGCATTGGCTATCTGATCTGGATCAGAATAAATGGTTTATCAGTCTCACCAGCCTAGCGAACGCCGATGTACGTGGTTCGCGGGGAGGCATCTTCGATCGCCGCCGATAAGGAAGTCGCCGGTAAGCTCCTCAATCTCACCACGGCGACCGGATGCACCGTGGTACGGGTGTGGCTCCCACATCGACAGGTGTCGTTCGGGCCACGTGATGTCCGCCATGAACGTTACGACGAAGCTGTCGAGGCCGCTCGCGAACATGGGTTCGCACCGAGTGAACGTTCGGTCGGTGGCCATGCCGTTGCATACACCGGCTCGACCGTCGCATTCGCCAGATGCCTACCAATCAGCGACCCACGGACGGGTCTCACGGACCGATATGAATACACGCTCGAGTTGCTCGCATCGGCACTCGAAGGGTTCGGTATCGCGGTCGAACATGGCGAACCTCCTGATTCGTTCTGCCCGGGTGATCACTCACTCTCCGCTGCCGGCAAGATCGTCGGGGTTGCCCAGCGGGTGACCGCCTCAGCAGCGATCGTATCTGGTATCGTCATCGTCGATGAGGCTGGTGATATCGCAACCGTTCTCGAGGCTGTGTACGAGCGACTCGGTGTCGCATTCGACCCAACGAGTGTCGGTAGTATCGTCGACGCAGGCGGTCCGGACGATGCAGCGGTCGTGATCGAGGCGATCGAACGAACGCTCGTCGATGGCGCTGTCAACTCCGTTGTCGGGGTGGACGAACTCGATCAACTCATCGCATCGACGACTTCGTAAACAGTGACTGTTCGATGCGGGTCGAACGACTTAGTTAACCTGAGTGTGAGGTTCACACCATGCATATCGGTGATGTCCGGTTGCCAGACGGCACGCGGTGTGACCTTCTCATCGAGGATGGTGTATTCGAGGCGATTAGTTCGAGTATTCTGGGCGAGCCCGATATCGATGCAGCGGGTCGACTGGCGATGCCCGGTGCAATCGATGTGCATGTCCACTTCCGTGAGCCGGGACATGAACACAAGGAGACGTGGGTAACGGGGTCGCGAGCGGCCGCGGCTGGTGGGGTGACGACCGTCATCGACCAACCCAACACCGACCCACCGACGATCGACAGGGCTAGTTTCGAGGCGAAGGCTGCATTGGCAGCCAGTGGCTCTATCGTCGATTACGGCATCAACGGTGGTGTGACGGAGGGATGGGATCCGGAGGGGCTGTTAGCTGAGCCGATCACCGCCCTTGGCGAGGTGTTCATGGCCGATTCAACAGGTGATCTCGGTATCGGTATTGAACTGTTTGAGCAGGCTGTCGAACTGGCGACAGCCCACGGGTTGCTCGTCACCGTACACGCTGAAGACGCCTCGCAGTTCGATGTATCCGTGAGAGACCGGAGTGACGCTCGGGCGTGGTCAGCGTACCGCACGGCCGAGGCTGAGGTCTCCGCCACCGAGCAGGCGATCGAGATCGCTCAACGGTACGATGCCGCCATGCATCTCGCACATGCGAGTACCCCAACCGCGGTCGATCGTGCAGTCGAAGCTGGATGGAGCTGTGAGGTTACCCCACATCACATCCTCCTATCGGACGATGACCTCAACGAGTTGGGTACATTCGGCCGGATGAACCCCCCACTCCGGTCGGAGGCTCAGCGAAAGGCGCTCTACAAGCGTGTGCGGTCAGGGGTTGTCACGATGATCGCGACCGACCATGCCCCGCACACGATCGACGAGAAGCAAACCGACATCTGGTCGGCACCAAGTGGCGTACCTGGGGTTGAGACGATGCTCCCGTTGCTACTCGCAGAAGTGGACGCTGGGCATCTGACCCTGGAGGCGGTCGCTCGGCTCACCGCCCATGCCCCTGCGACACGGTTCGATTTGCCAAGGAAGGGATACATTCAGCCAGGTTACGATGCAGATGTCGTGTTGGTCGATCTCGACCGGATACAGCCGATCGATGCTGAGCGTCTCGTCACCGGTTGTGGGTGGACACCTTTTGATGGCTGGGACGGTATCTTCCCCGAACTGACCATCAGACGAGGGTCGATCGTCTATCATGACCCCACCTCGTCATTGCGACTCCCCACCGATCTCGAGATTGACCGCTTCGGTGCACCCGAGGGTCGCAACGTACGCGACCCCTCGCCATAACAGCGACCGCACCGGGGTGATACCTACTCCTCGGTGGTCTGCTCAGGTTCGAACTCGTGACCACAGTTCGGACACATCGCACCCTCGTGTCTGAGTGCATCGCTCGAGGTTCGCACCTCGCGCATAACCGTGGCGATACGCTCCTCTGCACCGAACTCCTCCTCGAGATCGAGTTCAACACCCTCGACCTCCAACAGGAATCTTGCCACCTCAGTCGCCTCGTAGAGTACGTCGTCCAGTTCCTCGGCCGTGAAGAAATCACACATCGCCCCGTACAGGAAGGTAGACCCCGATTTTCTTACCTTCTCCTCGAAGGCGTGGCGTGCCTGGTTGACCGCCTGCGGTGAATATTCTTCAGTCATGAACGGGACGAGCTCGGGGAGATGATTGCCGATCTTCGTCATCTCGATACCTGTCTCGGTCCTGAAATCCGAACAGAGCCGAGCGATCGCCCACTCACGTGCGGTGATGTACGTCCGATTCCGGAGGAACTGGTTGACACGATCGTACTCAGCCCGGTCGAGCTTGGTGAACCGTGCATACCGTTGTACATCCTCAGGGACGTACGCGTCCGGAGACTCATCGGTAACAGCGTTCGCATCATCGATTTCACCGAACTCATCGGGTTGGTCGGTCACATCGCCAGGCTCGTGTGTTCCCGTCTCCAGATCCGGATCGTCTCGATCCGATACGGGGACCGCTTCGCCATGCTCGTCCTCGAGGTCGACCTGTTCGACCTCGGTTGCTGCCTCCTCATCGTCACCCTCGTCGATAGGCTCCTCGGGGTCGACATTCGCCGGGCGATCCTCGGGCATGCATGGTGGTATCCCCAGGCGGGCAAAAAGCGTTGCGCGCATGGAACGACTCCCTTATGGTGAGTGCGGGATGAACTCGCGACCATGCGCGTGCTCGTTGGGATCGAGGGCAGTGAGGAATCGTCGACCGTGTTGCGAAATGCTATCGAGCGCGCTCTCGAGGCGGATGATGAACTCACCGTGGCGATCTTCGCCAAGCATGAGCGCGATCAGGACATCGACCACATCGAGGCGACCGTCCGTGACGAACTGACAGCCGCAGGGATCGATGCGGCTATCCATCGCATCGAGGGAGATCCAGCGAGCTCACTCGTCGCCATGGCAGAGCGAGAAGGGTTCGATCAACTCGTCATCGGCGGTGGGCGAGACACCCCACTGGGTAAGCGATACCTCGGCAGTATCTCAGAATACGTGCTGTTGAACGCCGATGTCACCGTCAGACTCGAACGATGAGTGCACCACGACGATATCCCATGGCCGAGACGGGACCGTTCCCTGCCCCACCTGCCACCTCGACCGACCGGGAGGGCCGCGAGATCGTGGTGGACTTCGCCACGAACGATGATCTTGAGGGGCTGGTCGACATGTACGCAACGTTCGACCCCGCCCAACGCGCACAGGGTATCCCACCTGCACATCCCGAGCGAATCGAGCCATGGCTCAAGACGGTGCTGGATGATGGTGTCCACATCATCGCTAGCCATGACGGTTGCGTCATCGCCCACGCCATGCTCGTGCCTGATAGTGACGGTTCACACGAGCTGGCCATCTTCGTCCATCAAGACTACCAGGGTGCCGGGAACGGTCGGACGTTGATACGCCACCTGTTGGGTGCCGCCCAGGTCGAGGCTATTGAACACATCTGGTTGACGGTCGAGCGTTGGAACCTCCCCGCACTCGAGCTCTACAAGTCGGTCGGTTTCGAGACCGTCCAGGCAGACCGATTCGATCTTGAGATGGCCATGTCATTACCCGGGTCGTGACCGGGGATATCGGTCCTGCGGTCTGAGCAGCGGTAATCGATTGTTTTACGGGGAATCGATGCCCCTCGTGGTACATGGAACGAGCATTGGTTGTGGTCGAAGCGACGGCTGCGACAAAAGATCTACTCCGTGAGGCAGGCGAGCTTGCCACTGGTGTCGGTGCAGAGTTAATCCTCGTACACGTCACCACCGAGGACGAGTATGCCGACCGTGCGGATGCACTCGCGAAGATACCCGATGTCGATGTCTCATATGACGTCACCCGAGCACGTGACGGTGCCGGACAATTCGCGAGAGATGTCGGTAATGAGGTGCTCCAGGGGCTCGATGTCGACTTCAGGGCGATCGGACGCCTCGGAGACAAGGTCGATGAGGTACTCGCTGTCGCAGATGAGTTCAACTGCGATCACCTGTTCGTCACTGGTAGACAGCGCTCACCCACCGGTAAGGCCATCTTCGGTGATCGGGCTCAGCGCCTCATCCTCAACTTCAACGGACCCGTGACGGTCACGACCGTCACCGAGGAAACACCAGCGTAGCTGATGGGAGCATGCTGATCGCCCCTTGCGTCCCCTGCTCACTACGATAACCGCCCACACCGACCGAGGAGTTCTTGTCCGTGGGCGAGATGTGCGAGGTATGGTCGAACATCTCGAGTGGGATACCATACCCCTACCCCGGAAATCGCTCATACCCGGGGAAGGCTTCTTCCAGGTCGACCGGGATGAACCGGTCGTCGATGAAGAGCGTTTCGACGGGGTAGAGGTAGTCGTTATTGCTGACCCGGATGCAGATGGGCTGACCTCGACAGCGCTGGTCGAGGACGTACATGACGACATCGCCCTCGTTCCAACGGAACCACACCGCTTTGAGCGGACGGTCGAACAGCTAGTCAATAATATCGAACCGGGGATGACTGTCTACATCCTCGACCTGAGTCCTGATGCGTTCGAGCCGATCGAATCGGCCATCACAAGCATGGTCGATACGACAGCGGAGCTATACTGGTTCGACCATCATGAGTGGGACGAATCGACCGCAAACGCCGTGAGAGAGGTTGGGGTAAATCTCAGCATCGGTGCATCAGATGAGGTATGTACAGCGGACGTGACTCTCGACGAACTCGATGGTGACTTCGATGACCGGTGGGTCGATCTTGTGGCCGTTGTCCGTGATCACGATCTCTGGCTACGTGAGGATCCACGAAGTGATGATGTCGCCGATCTCGCGTACTGGTCGAACCCAGCTGAGTTCATCGAAACCATCAGTGAACACGGTGCGGATTTCCCCGCCGATGTGCTCGAATTTCTCGATGAGCGTCGGGTGGAGAAACAGTCACTCATCGATCTTGCCGTGAGCAGGGCTGAGTTCCACGAGATCGAGGGCTTCGTCATCGGGATCACCTATGGTCGATGTTCACAGAATGAGGTGGCTGAGACACTTCGACAAGAGGGTGCCGATGCGGCAGCGGTGATCAAACCATCTGGTGGGATCAGCCTCAGAGGCACCGATACGTTCCAAAGGTGTCATGTCGTCGCCCAACGCCTCGGGGGTGGTGGCCACCCGAAGGCAGCTGGGTGCAAGCCGGCGATCTTCGATGACATGCTCGATTTCGCACAGCACTGGGTCACCCAGGGAGCGACTTCGAAGCACCTCATCCTTCAGGCGTTCGAGACCGTCACTGAAGATCAACCGAAGTAACGGTCTGCAAGATCACGGAGTGTATCACTGGGCTGAGACTCGATAGTGTAGACGCCTCGCGAGCCGTATCGGCGCAAGCCGATGCGCTCTCCTGAATCGATGATATCGATCGCAATCGATGAGCCCGAATTGCACCCGATAGATGTCAGCCAATCGGTCAGTTTGCTACCGGCTGGGGAACCTGCCTCCGCCTGATCGAGTGATGTATACAGGCCGATGATCGCGAGGTGGTCTCCATGGTAATCGATCTGCGCAAAGTGGTCTCGCTCCTCGACAACACACCGGATCGATCCATGGCCACCGACAGATGCGTCAGCCCCCTCGGGGAGGTCGATACGGCGTCGTGACCCACCGTGTCTGGCCACCCGGCCTCGAATCGTGTCGATAGTCGGATGCTCATGCGTGATGCGGTCGGGCATGACCCGATTACTCGAGGAGTTCCTCGATGGACTGGTCACCGCGAGTGGTAATCTTCATGTTTAGCTGCACGGTATCACCTCCGATCTCATTGCCTCGAACCGTGATACGCTTGCGCTCACCCTTTCGACTGGGGTGGAATCCGGTGCCCCCAGAGGAGAGTACCTCTGTCGGTTGACGACCCTCGACATCAGCCCGCATGGGTCTTCCTGCCGCATCAGAGCCACCTGTCAGTTCGAGTTCGTAGCCCGGAAGGCCAATCTCTGTACCATCAACCGTCTCGCCAAGGGTACGACCACTCCAATCGACATCCTCCACCTCGAACTGGTGAGAGGTGCCCTTTTCGGGGTCGCCGATGACGACGATGTATCCTGCCATATCAGTCTCGAGCCGATGGGCAGGCAAAAGTATGGCGAACCGTGTTGCAACACGAGAGACACCCGATTACGCCTCGATGAGATCGTAGTCGATATCGAGCTCGTTCAACCGGTCGATATGCGCTGAGAGTGAGGTCGAGACGCTGACGAGGAGGACATCAAGACCGCGGGCTGCCGCCTCCTGTACCGCCGCAGCTGTGCCGAATCTCACCTCCGGTTCGCAGTCAATCCTGCCGAGTGCGGCGATCGCCTCCGCCCCACTCGCAACACGAAGATCAGCCGACTCAACTGCCTGTCGTAGTGAATCCACATCGACCACCGAACTACCACCATCACTGACAGGTGGTACCACCACGATCGTTACGTGTCCGATTTCGTAGTCGATCACGCCCTCCCAGTCGGTCACCCCGACCTCCTGACCGGCATTGGCACCCGTGAAGGCCACCGCCCTGGCACCTGTCTCTGCGGTTCCCGGTTCGGCGTGTAACACTCCGTCTCGCATCCACAAGGTGACGGTCTCTCCCGCATCAATCGGGGCGGTGGCGATGGCCGTCTCCATCTCGACTGAGTCGATGATCTCTTCGGTGACACGACTGAGATACACCTCGAGGGCGTCCGATGTCGAAAGCAGCCAGTCAACCCCCTCTTTCGTGATCTCATACCTGCCACGTCCGTGTTTTCTCACGTGTCCCTCCTCGGCGAGTTCTCTGAGATACTCACTGACCGCCTGGGTGGTGATACCGATCACATCAGCTATCTCTCGCTGGCTGACCGCCGGTTGGTTATCCGCCACGGTGGCGAGGATCTGAAACCTGGTGGCAGACCGTTTGTTCCGGAGCACCTCAGGGGGGCGTTCCGTCTCGATCACCATACCCTACCTGCGAGGTAATCGCTCAAGGCTCTTTGGCATCTGGAAGGAAACGGTAAAACACCTCGGCGACGGAGTCCATGCTGGGGCCGGTAGCTCAGTTAGGAAGAGCGTCCGGCTTTTAACCGGACGGACGGGGGTTCAAATCCCTCCCGGCCCG
>SKSD01000046.1 GCA_007118145.1 Halobacteriales archaeon | reverse complement strand
CTCGAAGCTGAGACGTTCGCCAGAGCCGACGATCTCACACTCGTCGTCGGGAGCGAACTCATCGGAGCGATGGGTCCTGATCTGATCGGATTTTCCAATCCCGACGAGGCAGAAGGGTTCGCCGAGACGTACGGCGGATCGCTTTATGCACACAACGAGGTCACACCAGAGCTTGTCGCCTCGCTGCGTGGCTGAGGTCACTCACCGCCGGTAGATAGCAAACCGCGCAATCACGAGACTGATGGCAAGCCAGGCGAACATCCCCAGTATGCTCCATATCGGCGCAGCTGCACGTATCCCAACAGGTGACTCGATACCGACAGCCATCTCCAACACGAGGCCTCGATAGGCAGTATTAGGTGCGAGTGCAAGGAGACTGGTGAGCAGTTCATCCGCGATCCAACCGCCAGCCAGGCCACGGGCGAGTAGTACCTCGAAACCCAGTATCACGAGCACGAGGAACGCCGCGATAATGGCAATCGCGGTACGACTCGAGCGAGCGATCGCTGATATGGCCAATCCGATCGCCAGAAAGACCAGGCCAAGCAGTACCGTCAGCGCGACGAACCTCACGAACAGTAGCGGCGAATCGGCCGTCTCGTGTGTAGCGAATATCCTGACCACATCCGGTGGCGTGACCGCCACGAGTATGCCCACCACGGCCAGTGAGACCGTGATGATCAGGGTGAGCACGATAGCCCTCCCGACGAATGAGCCGATGACATGTTGATCCGCAGTGAGCGGATAGGTTCGCAACATCTCAAGTTCACCCCTGGTGGCATCACCCAGGATGGCACGATAGCCGAGGGCGATGGCAACGATTGGTACGAGCAATTCCATCGGCACGAGAAGATCCAGTTCCGTCGGGACATATCCCCGGGTGGGGCCATCGGTGAGTGTGGCAAGACCGACCGTCACGACGAAGAATGCCATCGCGAGTAACAGATATGCCCGTGTTCGAAGTACCGTCCAGAGTTCGCGCTCTG
The DNA here is from genome assembly GCA_007118145.1 of Halobacteriales archaeon. GTDB lineage: Archaea > Halobacteriota > Halobacteria > Halobacteriales > SKSH01 > SKSH01. Next base: position 14,407 of record SKSD01000046.1, on the reverse strand, counting down.
CGATGACCAGTGCCGGACGGAGTCGTTCGAGATTCATGTCCCTCCCCTACGGACGGTCACCGCTCCTTCGATCTCGGTCACTGTGTCGAAGACGGCATCCAATGAGTCTGCCTCGTACTCCTCCATGAGTACCTCAGGCGAACCCTCTGCCACCAATCGCCCACCATCGAGAATTCCAACCACATCAGCGTGACGCTCGACCAACTCGAGGTCGTGTGATGCGATGACGACACCACGGCCATCTTCGACCAGCCCGTCGATCACCTCGAACACGTGCCTTCGCATACCCGGGTCGAGCCCAGTGGTCGGCTCGTCGAGGATGGTGAGCGGGGGATCACCAACGAGCGATTGAGCGATACCCAACAGACCGAGCATCCCTCCCGAGAGCTCTTCGACACGCATCGAGCTTGCCTGGGTCAGACCCACCACCTCGAGCAGCGATTCGACCACCGACGGATCTGAGCCTGCGATACGCGTATAGAATGTTAGCGTCTCCCTCGTGGTGAACCCTTGTCGAAACCGTGGCTCTTGTGGAAGGTACCCGTTTTGTCGGTGAGGTCCATCATCGAGACGGGATATCGTCCCCCGGTCTGGTTTGACCAACCCTGCCATCATGCGAAGGAGGGTGGTCTTGCCTGACCCATTCGGACCGATGATCGCCACGAGCTTCTCACGTGGTAGCTCGAGACTGACCGTATCGACCGCCACGATATCATCGAAGGTAAGCGTGATGTCCTCGACGGTGAGGATCGGTTCAACCTCCTCACTCATGGAGATCCCTCCTGCTGGTTGCTCACGTTGATGTCTAACATATCAAGTCGATCGGGATTCGTTGGCTCGGCGAGTGGATGTAGGTCGACGACGCCCGTTCGGAGTCCCGGTACCGTATCGCCGAAGGCACGAACTGCGGTCAGCCCTGGTGAGTGCGCGAGTGTTGCCGCACCATCGACGCGATCGAGTCGGCTGTCGATGGGGTCGGTCGGAATATATCTCCTGTCAAGAACCCCATCCTCAGGTGATCCAACAGCGCCATCCCAGTAGTTACCCACACCCTCCGATGACCATACCTGTAACGGGCCAAAGCCCATCCTGACGTGTCTGGTGTTCCCGATGAAGTCATTACGCACCACAGTGTTCGTCGGGACGAACCCACCTGCGAGTATGCCAACCTCATTACCAGCGACCGTGTTGAACTCATACCGTGAGCTGTGGTCATTGATCCGGATGCCGAAGTCGTTATCGGTGACAACGTTATCTGCGACGTAGTTCGATGTCCCGACCGTGGTGATAGCGTTCGTACTTCGTCGAACGTCGTTTCCGACGATGGCGTTACCCTCCGGGTCGGTCATCAGCACGATACCGCCGAGTTCCTGATCGCTGATGTGATTGTTCTCGAGTAACGTCCGAGAGGTGTACATGAGATGGATGCCAAAGCGGCCCCCGGTCATGGCGCTATCTTGGACGACCAACCCGTGTGACCGATGCATGTAGACCCCATCGCGACCACCTGTCACCTCGAGGGTGTCGAGCACACCCGACGTGCGCATCGCCATCACCCCCATGAACCCGTCACGCCACTCATCACTCCCCACAATCGTCACGTTCGTGACAGCCATATCGGCTGCGTCTCGCAACAGTATGCCATTGGCAGGCGTATCGATCTCGGTGTCCGCCACGAAGCCACCTGTGACGTCGACGAACGCGATGCCAGCATCACCATGTCCATAGCCGAGTTCGATATTATGGTCCCAGGTATCTGGGTCGTCGATGGCGGCATCAGGGTCTCGAATCTGGTCGCCCACCCCGTCGACCGACAGTCCGATGATCCCGACCTCATCGGCGTTCACCCGGATGACGGTACCGTTGCCATCTCCACTGATGGTCGCACCATGGCCGATGAGCGTGACCGACCGGTTGATCGTGACCATCTCCTCATACTGACCTGGAGGGATGAGGACGGTCGTCCCCTCAGGTACGCTGTCCACACCATCTTGGATAGTGGGCACATCCTCCCCGACGACAGCACCAATCGGACGCTCACGGAGTGACTCGGCAGTTGCCATGCGACTGGTCGCATCGACACCTCTCGCCATCGCTGTCTCACGAAACACGGCATCATCGAGGGTATCGAACGTCATCGATCGTAGTGTATCCCAATCGATGATCGTCCCACCGTATGTCTCGACAAAGTCAGTGGCTTCACCTTGGTCGACGAACGGGATGATCGTCTCACCCCGAGGTGACTGTGCCTCGCTATCGACAACGTACACTAGGTCCTGCGCGGTACGCCATCGAGGTGGGTTGTCCACCACAGGGTAGCCATCGGCATCAAGCGCAACGTTCGCAGAAGAGTAATCGGTTACGTAGATAGTGAGTGGCTCGCCAAATTGTAGTTGTCTCGCAGGATCGTTCAGTTCGTCAACGGTCCGTTCGACGCCATAGAAACCAACCACGTAGCGATAGTCACTGAAAAAGACCTGAGCCCGAGGGAGCGACACCGAGGGATCAAGATCGAGACGTTGCTCATCGGTGAGTCCAATCCGAACCGTATCGTCGAAATCGACCGGGCCGGGATCTGTCGTGCCGGGATCGGTGAGGAAGACACCGATGAAGACGACACCCACAACCATGCAGATGAGGAGTGCGATGTGGATTCCCCGCAAGTTACCCATCCCATCACCCTACGCCTGTCAGCAGTAAATGCAGACTGGTTTGTGAGTAGAACGCCTTCGGATGTTCAGTCGATAGCGACGGTGAACTGCCACGTGAACTCGGTATCGTTATCGGCGTATCCCTGTTCGAAGACGTACGTCTTACCCCCGATAGGACCTGTATTCTCAGGATGGGCGAGGACGACGTATCGTTGCGTGGCCACCTCATCGGCATCGAACGCACGCGACCCTCGACCGCGCCTGTGATGCTTATTCGGCAGGTGGGTCGGCTGCCAATGCATGGTCTCATCGACGGTACGCTTGTCGATGAGACCCGGCGCATACGTCTGCTCCTCAAGTAAGACGATGCGTGTACCATCTTCCGCCTGCCCAACGTATCCTGCAAACGGCCAGGCACCGGGCGTCGAAACGCTACCACGTTCGCCCTCCACGTTGTTGATGGTGAGTTCAAGCATCCCTGGATGTGACTCGGTGATCGGTTCGACTGCTGATACCTCGAAGCTCCCCATGAACTCCTGGGGTGCTTCGTCGGTATCGATCACCTCGATATCATAGATGGTCTCTCCGTTTTCTGCCGCTGGCTGTTCGATCTCGATGACGATCTCGGTATCCATCGACCAGGACCTGTCAGCATCGTTTCCATCCTTCACTGTGTACGATCGCTCGAACGAGTATGTACCCGGGCGGATACCATTCGTCGAGAGCGACAACTCATGGTCGATCTCGATGGTCTCACCAGGTTCGACGGGGGTAGAGAGCAGGATCGAGTTGATACCACGCATCCCGTGCAGTGGTGACCACCAGACGTGGCCACTATCGTAGCCAGGTTGCCATGGCGTGATCCAAGGATCGTCCTCATCGGTCGGTTCGAGGTTCAACACACCGAACGGGCCTGGTGGACCACTTAGCACGTTGAGCTTCTCCTCGCCCTCATTCCGGAAGGTGAACGTGATTAACACATCCTCCGCAACAGAAACTGTGTCTCCCGTCACCGTCACATCGAACGAGAAGGGTGCGTCGTCGGCTACCTCAACCGTAGCCATGCCATCGACATCGTAGCCATGGCTACCGAAATAGAAGTCACTCTGCGATGGGGTCGCCCCCACCTCATCAGGTAACCCTGGTGTGTCAACGAGATCCTTCCACTGGGATTCGCCAGACGTGATCTGCTCATCTCCATCGATGGCATACAGACGGCCACCTACAGTCACGAAAAGGCGGTCATCGATGATGGTTGGTGTGCCAAGATCCCATTCGAACGTCATCGACCAGCGTTCCTCACCGGACGTTCGGTCGACGGCGAACAGCCGGTTGTCACGGGTGGCGACGTAGACGGTGTCGTTTGCTATTACTGGGTGTGCCGGGGTGGTATCGCCGACCTCGACATGCCACTGTTCCTCGCCATCATCGTGACCATAACACCAGATACCCATCGCATCTTCGTCCGCTGGCCGACCGCTCACAATCACTACTTCACCATCTACAGCCGGGCTCGAGTCTCGGAATCTGCCCTCGACTGACCACCATTGATCGCCATCATCAGCCGAGGCGACGTGGAGACCCGTCTGTGTCACGACCGAGACCAGCCCATCATCAACGGTCGGTGGAGACTCGACACGGGCATCGAACGGTGAGGTCCATAGCGTTGCACCATCTGCAATATCGAGGGCTTGCACACCATCCATCGTCGGGATGAGGAGACTGTCCTCGTAAATAGCGGGAGTTCTCCTTGTGAAGGTATCATCGCTCCATCGCTCCTCCCCGGTCGATGCTTCCAAAACGCGCAGGTTATCACCCACACTCGCACCGAAGGCGAGGGTATCACCATCGATGGCGAATCCGGTCCGACACCGTATGTGATCGCTCCACTCCACCTCACCCGTCTCGATATCACGGGCCTCGATTGTCCGGTCGCCGGTGATGATCAGTCCGTTGTGATAGGCAAGTGCCTGGTTCACATCGCCGTCGATGTCGTCCTCCCAGAGCACCTCACCCGACTCGATATCGACCGCTAGTAACTGTTCGTGACGCAGTCCTGTGCCAAAGAAGACGACATCGTCGACCACGACCGGGTTGCTCGGTGTACCCCAGGTCGATGATCGCCACTGGACGAACGGTATCCCATCCGGTCCTGATGCGTTGGTGAAACCGGTGTTTCCAGCATCCACCTGGAACGATTGCCAGGATACCTCTCTATCTGTCGATTCGAAAGCCGGTGTCTCGAGACAACCAGCGGTGAACAACCCAGCCGTCGCGGGGATGGCTGCGAGGAAACGGCGACGTTGCATGACCGATAGGTGAGGTTGAAACGGTAAAAGTCACCTTCTAGGTACAATTTTTATTTTACTCGATGTGAGATTGACACGACACAATCGCCTATTTCCGAGGCGCGAGTGCGACTCGCCATACCTTCTCCACTGGTTCACCGATCTCGTGCCACGATCCACCTGCATCAGTGCTCACGAACAGTTGACTCATCCGCTCGCTGCGATCACCGGCATAGAAGATCGTATCGGCATCTGTCGGGTGAAGCCGCAGATTGTCAGCAGGACGGGCGGCTGGAAGTCCCTCACCGATTTGGGACCATGTCGCACCACCATCATCGCTCCGATACAGTGGTTCGCCATCTCGATCGGCGTAGACATAGAGCCGCTGTGGCCGTGTTGAATCGAAGACGATCGAGTGTAAGTACCTGCCCCTGAGCGATTCGACCGAATACCATGATTTTCCGCCATCCTCGGAGTGATATAGGCCTGCACCAGTCGCAGCGAACAGTTGAGATGGATCAGCAGGATGGCTCCGTACCCGGTGGAGGTCCTGGCCTACAAGCCGTTCCCGCCAGGTCTGACCCTTGTCCTCGGAGATGAGCAGTGCACCGTGTTCGACACCGGCCACGATCCGCTGAGGGCGTTCGGGATGGATATCGATCCCATGGATATGTCCAGCATAGAACGGTTCGTGAAAAAACGTCCACTGGTCACGACTGTCCACCTCCTCGATGGTGTCGATAGAGTCGAACGTCTCGCCGTTGTCGGTGGAAACGTAGAGCATCGGTGGCTCGGTTCCTACGTAGAGAGTCCGTGGGTCAGTTGGATGTCTTGTGACACCCCATACCCAGCGATCTTCGAACCCGAGCGTATCGAAGGATCGACCGCCATCTGTGCTATGGTGCAACCCCCAACCACGGAGGCCGCACCCGACGAACACGTCATTTGGGTCATCTGGATGGACAGCGATGTCGCGAACGTTCTGTCCTTCGATGCCAGTTTGCTCGATCGTCAGGGTCTCCTCGCCGAGATGTGCAACACGGATACCGTCGCCGGAGCCAATATATAACCGGCAATCGGGGAAACCCGTCTCGGTCATGAATGGTATATACTGTATCGAGGCAAAACGTTTCCCTGAACACATTTTACGTTGATGAATTGATATTTGTTTCTGGGTAACGCGCTGCAGATGCGGTAGTGTATACTCCGATTAGCACCAGACTGGATGGATGGAACTGCATGCTCGATGCTCGACAGTGACTCACCGCGTGCGAACGAACATTTATGCTGACATGAGGGCTTTAGCTGGATAGTCGATTTTGGCCAGAAGTCGGCCGCCTGACCAAGATCGTGGTAGAGTCACCATGCAAACCGCTAATGTCAACGTCGATATATACAACCGATTACCGAATGTACGCGAGGTAGATCAGGAAATACTCCCCAGACTCATCCACGGCTCGATGAGTGGTGAACTTGCCATCGCGCGTGGTGGACGTCCCGTCATGTTCCCGCTCACACCGTTTTTCGACGAGGACCGGGGGACCATCGTGGTCACGTCACCGGTTGCGTTCGCTGGCAAGGCGAGGGCGATCGAACGTGACTCCCGGGTGGCCATGTTGCTCCACGATGATACTGGCGATTATCTCGTCATCGGGGATGCACGTGTCGATGACAACGTGGAGACGAACGCCACATACATCCGGCAACTCAACGACAACGAGCCACCAACACCGAAACGAGCTGCGAACGAGGAGAAGTACGCCTTCATCGATTCACGTCTCGGTAATGCCATCGTCGGATGGCTTGGCAAGCGGATCATCATCGAGATCGAGCCGAGGTGGGTGTTTCGCCTGGGTGATGGAACGTCACTTGGGTCACTCTCGAGCTGGCCCGCGGTCGACATGGATTACTCAGAAGCGAGTCGATACCAGCGAGGTGTCATCACCTACGTTGGCGAGGACGGCTACCCAATCGTTCAACCACTCAGCCACATCAACACAGGTGAGGATGGACTGGCATTACTCGAACCAGACCTGCATATGCCGCCAGCTGACGGGCAACCTGCCTGCTTACTGTTACATTGGCACGACGATGCGAGCGTCTACTTCGGACAACGTGTCATCCGAGGGCGTCTTCGTGTCGAGGGTGACACCTCCAGATACGACCCTGCGAGTGCAACCACACTTCGGAACCATAACCGGCTCGATACCGCGCGATTCATCATCGAGGGCAGACGGAAGACGAAAGCATACTTCAAGCGGCGAGCAGAGCTGGGTGACAAACCCTCCACACCACCTGGACCTGACGAACCCCCTGTCATCGGGAGTACGCTGCGGTTCCTTCGCGACCCCGTGGCATTCTACCAACAACTTCCCACATACGGAGATGTGGTGCGCTATCGGGTGGGTTGGCACACCTGGACGGCCATCCTTCACCCCGACTGCGTCGAGCGTGTCCTCGTGACTGACGCCCATCGCTTTGAGCGCTACACCTTCGACGAACTCGGGTTCGACTTTGTCGAGGAAGGACTGTTCTTCACCGAGGGGGAGCAATGGCGTCGACAACGAAAGGCGTTGCAACCAGCGTTCGCACCGGCTAACATCGCCCCCTTCGCTGATACCATCGTCACCTCGTTGAACGAGACTATCGATTCGTGGGGTGATGGTGAGACCATCGTCGCGAATCGTGTATATTCTGATCTCGTCCTCGAAGTGCTGTCGGCGACACTGTTCGACCTCGACCTCGATGACCGACGTGCTATCGTCACTGAGGCCGGACACACGCTGACAGATAGGGTCGATACACAGAGTATATCGGCGTTCCTCCCGGCATGGATCCCAACACGGCGAAATCGACGGTTTAACCGTCAAATGGCACGCTTTGGGAGTCTCGTTGACGAACTCATCGAAGAACGGCGTGTTGACCCAACCGCGAAAGACGATTTGCTCTCCACGCTGCTCGTCCTCGCTGAATCGGGTGAAGATGGGACAGGATTCACCGATGAGGAGATACGTCATCAACTCGTGACGTTCCTGTTCGCCGGTCACGAGACGACAGCGCTCGTCCTCACGTATGCCTCGATGTTGCTCGCACAGCACGAAGAGGTCAGAGGTGCCATCGCGGATGAGGTGACCGAGGTGTGTGGTAATCGTGATCCGACCTTCGCAGATCTCAGTTCATTGACCCTGACTGAGCGAGTCGTCAGAGAATCGATGCGGATGTATCCACCCGTGTACGTCCTTTTCAGAACAGCGAAGGAAGACGTGGTGATCGATGGTCACACTATCCCCAAGGGTTCGAAGGTGGCCATCCCACAGTATATCATCCACGCCGATAAGCGTTGGTGGGAAGACCCCGATTCGTTCGATCCCGACCGCTTCAGCAAGGACCGGCTCAAGACGGTCCCGGAGTACGCGTACTTCCCCTTCGGCGGAGGTCCTCGCCACTGCGTCGGCATGCGCTTTGCCATGATGTTTCTCACACTCGCAGTGGCGACGCTCGTCCGCCGAGTACGTTTTGAAGCTGTCAGTGAGTACCCACCGACACCACGCCTTGCAGCCACGCTCGCCCCGGCATCGGATATCGAGTTACGCGTGGACAAACTCTCATAGCAAAGACAACACCGGATACCAGTGAGTATCTAGGATGCTATCGCTCGGATCGTATGGGATGAGACTAAAATGAGATTTCACGTTTGGCGATATCTTTTGACAGGTGATTGAGCACAACACGCCCATGGACTGGCGAGTTCACATCGCGACATCCACACACCGCCATCTCTCGATGTCGATGCAAGGCCGTCGTGGTCAGGCATTCATCCTGAGTGACCGACCTATCAAACCGATGGAACTGAAAAGGTTTCTTAACATCCAGGGCAACAATCAATCATGACCTGGAAACACCGTCGGCGTCACTTCCTCGCAACCACTGGTTCACTCCTCGTCGGGGCAAGTCTCACAGGTTGCATCGGCGACGGTATCGATGATGTCGAGATGGAGGAGCTCGAAGCTGAGCCGGTCCGGGTCACGCAACCAGATCACCTCCCTCCGGAGGATGAACGGCGGATGGACGGTCATATCTGGGGAAGCGGTATCCCCGAAGAGCCCTCCGTAGACATTATCGACCAGGAGACAGATCCCATCACGCACCCTGAGGGGATCGACCCGGATGATGTCGAGGATCGTATCGAGGCATTCTTCGTCGATGGCGAAGATGCCGAGGAAGAGGTCTCACGTTTTGCATTTACGGACCTGATCTCAGCGCAGGATCAACTCGACAGGTTGGACGGGTTCAGCGGTTGGACAACGCCGATCGTCGAGGACGTGGACTTCGATGAGGAGGTTATCCTCTACGTCCAGTCATGGTTCCTCACTCGGCGGAGACGGCCAGTCGTCGTCCGCGCCGAGGAGCGCCCCTATGGGGTGCATGCATACGGCTACCTCGTGCAGACATCAAGTATCGTCCATCCAGAAGGTCCCCCCGTTGCTGCGGTTGTCAGGATGGAACGTCCTGAGGCGGTCGACGGGGCTCGCGTCGCCCTGACCATCAATGAGGACCACCGGGTGCATTTCAACAGCTCAGAAGGTATCGTCGAGTTCGAACCATCGCTGTTTCTCTGATTGGTGAGAAGTTTCAACCGGAAAATCGAGTCCACCGATCAGTTTAATCGATTGAACCACGCCGATCAGAGAACCCGCTATCGACAGATGTGGGTGATACCTGAGGATGCATTGAGAATATACCGCTCAGAGACAGCGTATCACTTCAGCATCACTATCAAGTTCAACCATCCCACCGATGGGCAGTGGAACCCTCGGGGCACCGTGGCCGAACTCGACACCGAAGACGATCGGGACGGTCGGTGCGTACACCGACATGACCTTCTCGATGGTCTCCCTGATGGCCGAACGATAGGCGGCTCGCTCGTCTGGTGGTCTCGATATACGATGGGACCGAGCTGCGATAGCACCGACCATCACGCCACTCACCGCCTCGAGGATTCCTCGTTCACCCAGTGCCAGCATCATCCGCTGGACATAATCAGGGCTCGGCAGCTCCTCGGAGGTCTCGAGTGCGAGGACGATCTCATCGAACACATCAAGCGATGGGATGCATCGATCGGCCCCAATCAGTGTATCAATCACCTCGAGACATCCACCCCAGATGACACCTTCGACACTCCCGTCGCCATGTGCCCACTGGCGTCCGGGATGGGGTTCGAACGTGCGAGTGCTGTCAAGGTGAGCTGGGTCTTCCCAGTTGCCAACGTCGTCAGAAAACACGTCTGCTGGTTCGATCTCACCGAGACGCCGCTCGAAAACTGCACGACTGAGGTACCGTTCGGTGTATGGATGCAGGTCGGGTGCGGCAAACTCTGGGAACAACCCACCAGCGTAGTAGCTGACGATACCACGTTCGAACAGGTACGCACAAAGCACCGTGTTATCGCTGAAACCGAGGAATCTGGTTGGATTAGACGCTATCACCTCCTCATCGAGATACGGGAGGATACGGATCTGATCGTTGCCGCCGATGAGAGAGACCAACGCTGCGATACTGTCATCTTCAAAGGCGGAATTGACATCCGCTGCTCGTTCCTCAGGATGCTCGAAGAGGTACGACCCTGACCGACGCGTCGTCGGTAACTCGACCACATCGAGATCGAAGTGCTCTTGCATCACAGACAGCCCGAACTCGAGCTTCTCGGGGAGTGCTCCATCAACCGTCGATGCAGGTGCAGCCACCGCTACTCGATCGTTCTCCCCGACGGGAGGTGGTACGGCCGGTGGTTCCATGGGTACTGATTCTATCAGGTGTTATATATAACGTAGGAGGCGGAACGCTCCAATTGGGCTCGGACGTCGGTAACTGGTGATTACTTAATCCATGGGTCGTCCAAGTGCGCCTATGACCGACATAGACTCGTCGACCACGATCACAACAACCGATGCGGTCATCTCGACCACGATTGGAGACGAGATGGTCCTCCTGAACGAGACGACCGGTGAGTATCAGGGTCTTACGGGTATCGGGCCTTCGGTCTGGGACCTGCTCGATGAGCCGATGCCAGTGTCCAAGATACTCGAGACCATCGAAGACGAGTACGACAATCTACCCGAAGATTGGGAGGCTGAGGTAACGGGATTCATCGAGGCGTTACACCGTGTCAACCTCATCGAGGTGGTGGATACTCCTGCTCAGTGAGTTCCGCCGGTTGGACCGTACTGAGCAGACACTCCTGATCACGTTAACGGTCGCGTTACTCCTGACCAAACTACTCATTGCAATGGTCGGTTTGGAGCGAACCCAGTGGGTGTCGATGCGCGCGCTTCGGTGGACAGCGAGACTACACGTCACCGATCATACCCAGCTCGCATGGGCGGTCAGGGCTGGTGCCAATGTCACACCGGTAGAAATCACTTGTCTCCCAAGGGCGGTAGTCGGCCATGCCCTTTTCAAGGCACACGGCTATGAGTCGACCATTCAATTCGGAATCAGACAGGAGACTGGCGAACTGCTCGCTCATGCATGGGTCGAACACGCTGGTGAGGTGGTTATCGGTGCCGAGGAGGACCCAGATCGGTTCCACCCCCTCACGAGATGAGGACGACCGGTCAGCTTGGTGATAATCGGGTGTTGGCAGCATAATTATCCACGTTCACGGTGACCGCAGGGGAGTTGAACCGACATATCCCATGACTCGCTCGACCAGGTTGACATGACGTATTATCCGATGGCACAGAGGCTCGACACCACACCGTCAAGTCCAGTTTGCGGTCGATGAGGATTATGTTGAGACTTACAATGCATACTTGATGAATACAATCGAGCGGGTCTAAGCCCCCTATGAGATACAAAACACCCGAACTCAAAACATACGGCTCCGTTGAAGAACTCACCCACGACCATCATTACGACAACGCGGTCTGACTCCCGAGTGGCCTGTGTCAGGGCCATCCGGGATCACGGCCGAGTTGATCATTCGAACCCAGGCTCACCATTGGGCTGGTACTCACTCTGACTAGCAGTTGCTACAACGCAATCCGCCTTGTGGTGGCTTGGCTGAGAGTAGTACTCCTATAACTTTGCGTATCCACTCGCTGAGACTCGGTAGTGGAGTCGCCTCGGATGCTGCTCGAGGGTTCACCAACGATATCAACCGAGATGAACACGACCGTCATGGAACCGGCTGACCGATATACCGCCTCGGCGTTCGGTCTCACCATCGACTCGGCGATCGAACTTCCTGAGCTCAAGCGACCTCCAATGGACACCGACGAGGAATCGGATGTGGTGATCCGACGAGGAACGGTTGAGGAGATTCGTCCGTCCTCGAGTTCATATATCACCACAGATGGTACAATCCATCTCCACTTTGCGACAATCTCAATCGCCATCCACGACGGACGAACGATCGTCGTCGATCACGCAGATGATGTGGCACCAGAGGTCATCAGACACGTGATCCTCGGCCCTGCGATCAACCATCTCCTTCACCAACGGGGACTGCTCGTCCTCCACGCTAGCACCGTTGCCTTCGATGGATCTACGGTGACGTTCTTAGGCCAATCTGGTCAGGGGAAAAGCACCATGGCGTTGGCCTGCCTGCAGGCAGGACACCGCGTTGTTAGCGACGATGTCGCGGCCATCGAGTTTGTCGATGGGACCCCGATGGTGCACACAGGCTATCCCGCTATCAAACTCGACGAAGTGGTCGTCGAACGGTTCGATCTGCCGGTAGGAGACCCGATCAACCCGAGTTACCGGATTGATCGTCACTTCTACCGACTCCCCCATGAGCAACCTTCGGACCGGCTTCCACTGGAACGGGTGTTCCTCCTGACCGATGATGACAAAGAGGCGGTCGAACCGCTCGATGTTGGTGAACGGGTCGTGACGCTTGCTCGTAACACCTACACTACTGGCTTGTTTGGAGACCCGGTCGAACGCCGGCGAAACTTCAGCCAGTGTGGTCAGCTTGCGGAGGTTGTCGCAGTCGACCGGCTCCATCGACGACGTCGGTACGATGTGCTCCCGGTTGTTGTTGACCTGGTCCAAGCACGTTGTGCCACACAATGTTGAAGCAGTCATCCCCTGAGATGGCTGTGCTCATCCAGTATGCTGATCCGACGATCCAGACCGTCAACGGCAATCAGCTTGCTGATATCGACACCGCATCAGTACAGTGGGATCGGGTGTTCGATCTAGGTGTCGACCATGGTGTGCTCCCGCTGCTCTCTCGCTTTGTAGGAGGGCTTGAGGGCATCGCACCCGAGGCTTTCATCGAACGACTCAACGAACACAATCACGCTGTCGCCGCCAGGAACCTGATGTTCGCCAGGACCCTCAGCGAGGTATCCCATCACCTCGAATCTGCTGGGATTTCCATGCTGGGGTTCAAGGGACCGGCCCTCGAGGCTGCGGTCTACCCGACCGATACCATCCGTGACTACGGCGATCTCGACGTTCTCGTCCCACAAACTGATCTCGTCAGTGCCGTCACCGCCCTGACCGACATCGGATTCGCACCGGCATCGGGACTCCCACCACCCACAGCGGGCATGTATGGAGGAATCGTCAGGCCTCCGATGCTCGAGGAGTACACACTGTTCCGAGACGACATCAAACTGGAAGTCCGGTGGCGTATCGGCGACAGTGACCGACCGTTCAAACCGCTTTTTGACGACCTATGGCGCCGCAGACGGTCGGTCTCGGTAGATGGTGCGACGATTCCAGTCCTCCACCCTGTCGACCGGCTCCAGATGCTCGCCTTTCACGGGACGAAACACCGATGGCACCAGCTAAAGTGGGTCAGTGACTTCTCCGCCGCAGTCGCAACCATTGACCGGTCGTGGCCAGAAATCCTTGAAGCCTCCACAAGCAATGGCAATCTGCGTCGAGTCGTGCTCGCCGTGGGCCTTCGTGCCTCTTTGTTCGGATATCCACTGCCACGGTCGGTCTCAGATATCCTCGAGAATGACCACCGATTGCATTCGGTGATCGACTCGACCGCCGAGCTCATCATCAGGGGAGATAACTCACGACCGACGTCGACACAGCGGTTGGGCTACACCCTCGCCACGAGCGATTCATGGCACGACCGCCTTCGGGCGTTAATCATGTGCCGCCCATTGCACCCATCAGTCCCTGAGTACCGGTTACTCCCGCTACCAGGTCGGCTCTTTGGCGTGTACTATGCGGTCAGACCGATGCGGATCTTACTGAAACTCCTTACTGGATAATGGTGAGATCACGAATCAGAAGACCGGGTAGGCTCAAGTGCCAACGCTACGAGGTTGTCTCAAAAATCGAGATCCGGATGTGTTCGACCATACGATCCGATATCGTTGAGGATACCGATGCCAGCGATATCTGTGATCACCATCCCGAGCATCCCGTTGAATCTATCATCAGCGTATCAAATCGTGGTGGTGAATTAAACAGATCGAATCAAGCCAAGGGCCGGAT